>NZ_DASUVO010000170.1:0-2356 GCF_036378875.1 Actinophytocola sp. | reverse complement strand
CGGCCGGCGGCGACGTTGCGGATGGCGTCGGCGAGTTGTGCGGCTGGTGCGTCCTTGAGCATGAAGCCGGTCACCTTGGCGGAGAGTGCGCGGCGGAGGTTGCCTGGTCTGGACAGTCCGGTGAGGATCAGCGTGCGGATGCCGGGCAGTGCCTCGTGGAGCTCGGAAACCGCGGTGAGGCCATCCTTGCCGGGCAGGTCGATGTCCAGAACCGCCACGTCAGGCCGGTGTTTCAGGGCGGTGGGCACGATCTCGTTGCCGTTGGCGACTTCCGCGACCACCTCGATGTCGGGCTCGAGGTTGAGCAACGCGACAAGGGCTCCCCGGACCATGTGCATGTCCTCGGCCAGCAGCACTTTGATCATTCCGGCGTCCCCCTCCGGGCCGATATACCTCCCGTTGTATCACGCGTCGCCGGGAACTCCCACCACGAACTCACCCACACTGACCTCCGCCGGCCAGTCGAGACCGAACGCGCTCGCGGCCAGTTCGCTGTCCCCCATGGCCAGCGCGCACGGCGCGAGTCCCAGCATCGTGGCGACGAGGTACAGGGTCTGCTGCAGCACGCCGACGTGCTTGAGAGTGGTGGCGTAGGCGATGCTGTCGTACACCCAGGACAGTCGGCCCATCCTGGCCGTCATCGTGATGAGCAGCGGGGGTTTGGAGGATCCGATGAGTACTGTGGCGCCGGCGAGCAACTCCTCGACGTCGGACTCACGCTCGTTGATCAGCGTCAGCGCGTGGTCGGCCGGGTCGTAGTGGTAGATCCCGCGCGGTAGATCGTCACAGCGGTCGACCGTGAGGTACAGGTCCAGCTCGTAGAGCGAGCCCGCGCTCGGGTACGGGCGTTCGGACACCGTGTACGGCACGTCCGCCGAGCCCGCGACCTCGCGCTGCGAGCGGATCCGCGCCGTGCGGTACAGCAGCTCGCCGATCTGCTCGGCGCTCGGGCCCTTGTCCGCGAACGTGCGCACGGAGTGCCGGTGCTCGATCGCGTCGGACAGCGACATCTCGGACGTGGCCGGGGCGGTGAGGTCCGGGCGGTACAGCGGGAACCGCCTGCCCTCCGGCAGTGGTTTGACCACCGGCAGCGGCGGCAACGTGGCGACGTGGTTGTACGCCGCGCCGGCCGGGTTGTCGTGGCGGCCCAGCCGGCTGCGCGAGTGGAACAGCAGGTCGTGCGGGGCCCAGGCGAGCAGCTTCGGGTCGGTGTCCTCGCCGAACCCGTGCTCGTCGCCGAGCAGCACCATGCCGGCGCCGACGAGGTAGGCGACGATCTCGACGACCATGGGCTTGGACAGGTTGACACCCGCCGCGACCTCCGCGCTGGTCGTGGCGCGGCCAAGCGAGCCGACCACCTGCGACGCGAGCGGGCGGTGCAGCACCACGTGGTGGTGCGCGAGCGGCGACTCGACCAGCAGCTCGTCGTCCTTGTCGCGGACGAACGCGAAGCGGGACAGGCGGATGCGTGTCGTGCTGGCCAGCGCGTTCCCGTCCGGCAGCTCGAACAACCCCTTCGGCGAGACCGGGACGACCGACAGCAGCGGGGACGAGGAGCCGGGGCGGCCGAGCGAGTGGACCACGCACCCCGGCAGCCGCGCGAGGTTCTCCTGCAGCTCGCGAACATCGAGGTCGACCGCGTTGCCGAGCGCGACCGGCCCGTAGGTCATACGCTGGAGGAAGTCCACGACGCCCGGCGCCGGGTCTTCCAGGCGCACCTCACCCCATCGGGTCAGGACGGTCAGGCCGCCGTCCCTGCCCGTCTCGATGGCCACGTCGTCGCGAAACGACCACAGTGGGAGGCTGTGATCCGGGGGTGGCGCGCCGGCATCGGGTCGCAACTTCTCGCTCCTCGGCGTGTGCGCACGCAGCACACGGTTGTGGACTGCGTCGGTTGTACCACCGCGCCCACCACGGCGTCCCTCGCCGCGAGCGCGCGGCGGCCGTGAGTCCAGGGAGATGCGAGAGACGCACAAGGTGCGTCCGGCATCCGCCTTATGTCCACTGAGGACAGTTGGGTGTTCAGAGCCAGCCGGCGTCCCGGGCGATGCGAATGGCGTCGACGCGGTTGCGGGCGGTCAGCTTGCTGATGATTGTAGTCAGGTAGTTACGCACCGTGCCAACCGACAGGAAGAGCCGGCCCGCGATGTCGACGGCCTGCATGCCCTCGGCGGTGAGGCGCAGTACCTCGATCTCCCGCGGGGTCAGCGGGCATTCCGCGCTGTCCCATGCGGCCATGGCGAGTTGGCTGTCGACGACGCGTCGGCCGGCGGCGACGTTGCGGATGGCGTCGGCGAGTTGTGCGGCTGGTGCGTCCTTGAGCATGAAGCCGGTCACCTTGGCGGAGAGTGCGCGG
>NZ_DASUVO010000169.1:0-121968 GCF_036378875.1 Actinophytocola sp. | reverse complement strand
GGGCTTGGACGCCGACGCGTTCGGTGAGGTCGCCGACATCATCGCCGTCGCGTTGGCCGGTGACGGCTCCGCCGCGACCCTGGCCGGGCTCGGCCACCGCGTCCGGGCCCTGGCCGCCCGCTTCCCGCTCTATCCCCACCTGTCGAAGGACCCCCACCCGACGACGGACACCTACCTGGCGAAGGACCACCGATGAACCAGCGGCACCTGCCCGAGCACCCGGACTTCCTCTGGGCCAACCCGGAGCCCAAGCGCCGTTACGACGTCGTCATCGTCGGCGGCGGCGGACACGGTCTGGCCACCGCCTACTACCTGGCCCGCTACCACGGGATCAGCAACGTGGCCGTGCTCGAGCGCGGCTGGCTGGCCGGCGGCAACATGGCCCGCAACACCACCATCATCCGGTCCAACTACCTGTGGGACGAGAGCGCCGCGATCTACGAGCACGCGCTCAAGCTCTGGGAGACGCTCGAGGACGATCTGGACTACGACGTCCTGTTCAGCCAACGCGGTGTCCTCAACCTCGCGCACACGCTCCAGGACGTGCGTGACTCGGTCCGCCGCGTGAACGCCAACAAGCTCAACGGCGTCGACGGTGAGTGGCTGACACCGGAAGAGGTCGCGAAGATCTGCCCGATCCTCAACACCTCCCCCGACACCCGCTACCCCGTGCTCGGGGGCACCTGGCAGCCGAGGGCGGGCATCGCCAAGCACGACCACGTGGCGTGGGCGTTCGCCCGGCAGGCCGACGCGTACGGGATCGACCTGATCCAGCACTGTGAGGTCACCGGGTTCCTGCGTGACGGTGACCGGGTCGTGGGTGTCGACACGAACCGGGGGCCGATCCGCGCGGGTCGCGTCGGGCTGGCCGCCGCCGGCCACTCCAGCGTGCTCGCCGACACCGTGGGCATCCGGCTGCCGCTGCAGAGCCATCCGTTGCAGGCGTTGGTGTCCGAGCTGCTGGAGCCGATCCACCCGACCGTGGTGATGTCGAACCACGTGCACGTGTACGTCAGCCAGGCACACAAGGGCGAACTGGTCATGGGCGCGGGCATCGACACCTACAACTCCTACGGGCAACGGGGTTCGGTGCACGTCATCGAGGACCAGATGGCCGCCGCGCTGGAGCTGTTCCCGATCTTCGCGGGCGCGCACCTGATCCGCACGTGGGGCGGGATCGTGGACGTCACCCCGGACGCGTCGCCGATCATCGGGCTCACCCCGCTGGAGAACCTGTTCGTCAACTGTGGTTGGGGCACAGGCGGGTTCAAGGCGACTCCCGGTGTCGGGTGGGTGTTCGCGCACACGATCGCGACCGGCGAGCCGCATCCGTTGAACGAGCCGTTCAGCCTGACGCGCTTCACGAGCGGAGCCCTGATCGACGAGCACGGCGCCGCCGCCGTCGCGCACTGAGCGAGGGAATCATGCTGCTGATTCGATGCCCGTGGTGCGGCGAGCGCGAGGAGACCGAGTTCCGTTACGGCGGGCAGGCGCACGTCGCGTACCCGGCGGACCCGGAGTCACTGTCCGATCAGGACTGGGCGGAGTACCTGTTCTTCCGGGACAACCCGAAGGGTCTGTTCGCCGAGCGGTGGGTCCACGCCGACGGCTGCCGCCGCTGGTTCAACACGGTCCGGCACACCGGCACCAGTGAGTTCGAGGGAACGCGATGAGGTTGTCCACCGGTGGTCGGATCGACCGCACCACACCGCTTCGGTACACGCTCGACGGCGTCGAACGCACCGGGTTCGCGGGTGACACCCTCGCCTCGGCCATGCTCGCCGACGGCGTGCTGACCGTCGGGCCGTCGCCGTACCGGCACCGTCCACGTGGGATCGTGACCGCGGGCGTCGAGGAGCCCAACGCCCTGGTGCAGGTCGACGGCGAGCCGTCGTTGACCGCGACCACGGTCGAGCTGGTGGACGGGTTGACCGCCTCGACACTCAGTGGGGTCGGGCGCCTGGAACCGCTGGACGAGCAGGTGCACGACAAGAAGTACGTGCACACCGACGTCCTGGTGGTCGGCGGCGGTCCGGCGGGGCTGGCGGCCGCGTTGGCGGCGTCCTCGGGTGGGGCACGGGTCATGCTCGTGGACGACCAGCCGTCGCTCGGCGGCAGCCTGCTGTCGGACCGCGAGGTGTTGCCGTGGGTGGCGACGGCGGAGGCCGAGCTCGGCACCCGGCCCGAGGTGCGGGTGCTGACCCGGGCGACCGCGTTCGGTTACTACGACAGCAACTACGTGCTGGTGGCGCAGAAGCGGCGGTTGTGGCACGTGCGTGCGCGGCGGGTCGTGCTGGCCACCGGGGCACACGAACGACCGCTCGTGTTCGAAGACAACGACCTGCCCGGCGTCATGTCGGCGTCGGCCGTGCGGACGTACGTCAACCGGTACGCCGTGCTTCCCGGCCAGGAGGTCGTCGTCCAGACCACCAACGACAGCGCCTACGAGACGGCGTTCGACCTCGCCGCCGCGGGTGCGCAGGTCGTGTCCATTCTGGACGCTCGCCCCACACCGCCTGCCGATCTGGTGGAGCGGGCGGTCTCGGCGGGCATCGAGGTGCGGGCCGGCTGGGTCGTGCGGCGGGCACTGGGTACCACTCGGATCGTCGGCGTGTCCACGAAGGACGGTGAGCTTCCGTGTGACCTGCTGGCGGTCTCGGGTGGGTGGAACCCGGTGGTGCACCTGCACAGCCAGTCGCGGGGCACGCTGCGGTGGGACGACCGGCTCGCGGCGTTCGTGCCGGACCAGTCGGTGCAGGCCAACCGCGTGGTCGGCGCTGCGAACGGCGTGTACGGGCTGGCGGAAGCGCTGGCACAGGGCGCCGCCGCCGGTGTGGAAGCGGCTGAGCTGGTGGGTTGTCCGTCCACCGAACTGGCGCTGCCGGCGGTACGGCCGCGGGAGGTCACGCCACCGCGGCCGGTGTGGCACGCGTCCGGTGACCCCGACCGGTGTTTCGTCGACCTGCAACGGGACGCGACCGTCGCGGACGTGCTGCGGGCCACCGGCGCCGGGCTGCGGTCACCGGAGCATGTCAAGCGCTACACCACGATCGGCACCGGCGCCGACCAGGGTCGGACGTCGAACGTGCCGGCGCTGGGGGTGATCGCCACCGCGCTGGGCCTCGACTCCCCCGGCGAACTGGGCACGACGACGTTCCGCGCGCCGTACGCGCCGGTGTCGTTCGCGCTGATGGCCGGCCGGAACCGGGGTGCGCTGCACGACCCCGTGCGCACCACCCCGATCCACTCGTGGCATGTCGCGGCGGGCGCGGTGTTCGAGGACGTCGGGCAGTGGCGGCGGCCGCGGTTCTACCCACGTGCGGGCGAGGACATGGACGCCGCCGTGCTGCGCGAGTGCCGCGCAGCCAGAACCGGTGTCGGTGTGCAGGACGCGTCGACGCTCGGCAAGATCGAGGTGGTCGGCGCGGACGCGGGCGAGTTCCTGAACCGTATGTACACCAACGCGTTCAAGAAGCTCACCGTCGGCGCGTGCCGGTACGGGCTGATGTGCGGCGCCGACGGCATGGTGTTCGACGACGGCGTGACGATGCGGCTGGCCGAGGACCGGTTCTACGTCACCACGACGACCGGCGGCGCGGCGAAGGTGCTGGACTGGTTCGAGGAGTGGGCGCAGACCGAGTGGCCGTCGCTGGACGTCACGTTCACCTCCGTCACCGAACAGTGGTCGACGGTGGCCGTGGTTGGCCCCCGATCGCGTGCGGTGGTGGGGCGGCTGGCTCCGTCCCTGGACGTGTCCACTGAGGCCTTCCCGTTCATGACGTTCCGGGACACCGTGCTGCACAACGGGATCCCGGCCCGCATCGCGCGGATCTCGTTCTCGGGCGAGCTGGCCTACGAGGTCAACGTCGCGTCCTGGTACGGGTTGGCGGTGTGGCGTGCCGTGCTGGCGGCGGGTGAGGAGGACGACATCACGCCGTACGGCACGGAAACCATGCACGTGCTGCGTGCCGAGAAGGGCTTCCCGATCGTCGGGCAGGACACCGACGGCACGGTCACGCCGCACGACCTCGGCATGTCGTGGATCGTGTCGACGCGCAAGGACTTCGTGGGCAGGCGCTCCCTGCGTCGCCCCGACACCGCCCGGCCCGACCGCAAGCACCTGGTGGGCCTGCTGCCCACGGATCCGGAGGTCGTCCTGCCCGAGGGCGCGCAGCTCGTCGCGCCGGGTGTCCCGCTGACCCCGCCCGTGCCGATGCTGGGACATGTGACGTCCAGCTACCGCAGTGCCGCACTGGCCCGCGGTTTCGCACTGGCACTGGTCAAGGGCGGCCGCGACCGCATCGGCGAGACCGTCGTGGCCCCAGTGGGCGACCATCTGATCGAAGCGACGATCACCGAGCCGGTGTTCTACGACAAGGAAGGCGCCCGCCGTGACGGTTCGGTCGCGGAGCTTGCGGAACGTCCCATGGACACCGCGGGCCGACGAACGGCGTCACCGAGCCTGCGAGGGGACGCCGTGAGCGGCGCGCTCTTGCGTCTGAGCCCACTGTTCGACCACCCGCTGGCCTCTGGCGTTGGAGTGCGGCTGGTGGAGATCCCGTCCGTTCCCGCGGTGAACGTGCAGGGCACGGCTGACTTCCCTCGCCCGGAGCCGGGGTCGGTCGCGCAGTGGGGTGAACGCGCGGTGCTGTGGCTGGGCCCCACGGAATGGCTCGTGGTGGGCCCGGGCCCCGACCTGCCGGGCGGCGTCGACGTGTCCGCGAACCGCACGACGATCGAGCTGAGCGGCCCGCACGCCCGTGACGTGCTGGAGAAGGGCTGCACCCTCGACCTGCACCCGCGCGCGTTCTCTGAGGGCCACTGCGCCCAGACCACGGTGGCGAGGACCCAGGTCATCCTGTGGCAGACATCGGACGCGCCGGTGTACCGGCTGATGGTGCGCGGCTCGTTCGCGCGGTACCTGGCCGACTGGCTGGTGGACGCGTCGCGCGAGTATCTCTAGATCATTACCCATCCTTACCTAAAAGCATCTCACATGGGGCTGTTAGAGTAACGATGTGACCAAACAGCTCTACTCAGTGGAAGAGGTGGCTGAGCAGCTCGGACTGCATGTGCGCACCGTCCGCGGCTATGTGCGTGACGGACGGCTGCCGGCGGTCCGCATCGGGAAGCAGTACCGCATCTCGCGGGAGAACCTCGAGGCGTTCGTCGGCTCGCCCGTCGTGGATCCGCCCGAGGTCGGCCGGCACCGGCACGTCGACGTGTCGAGCATCGTCGAGATCGACGTGGTCAGCCCGGAGACGGCCCACCGCGTCAGCACCCTTCTCACGGCCATGCGCACGGGCCCCAGCGACCAGCCCTTACGCGTGCAGACGGTCTACGACGAAGGACGAGCACGCATGAAGGTCATCGTGGTCGGCGGGTTGGGCGACACCAGACACGTCCTCGAATACCTGCAGGCGGTGCTCGATTCATGATCTACAAGACCGAGGCAGGCGAACGGGAGATCCTGCGCCGCTACGAGCAGACGCTCGCGAGCTGGCCTGTCCCGGCCGAGCGCCGCCGGGTGCCGACGCGCGAGGGCGATACGTTCGTGCTGGTGTCCGGCCCCGCCGAGGCGCCACCGCTCCTGCTGCTCCACGGCTCGGGCTCGAACGCGACGATGTGGATGGGTGACATCACCGCGTGGGCGCGGCACTTCCGCGTCCACGCCGTCGACATGATCGGCGAACCGGGGCTCTCGGCACCGTCGCGCCCACCGTTGGACTCCACCGCCTACGCGCTGTGGCTGGACGACGTCCTCGACCATCTCGAACTCGAACGCACCGCGATCGCCGGCGCGTCGCTCGGCGGATGGCTGGCGCTCGACTACGCGACGCGGCGACCAGGCCGGGTCGAGAGCCTCGCACTGCTGTGCCCGGGCGGCATCGGACGCCAGAAGGTCGGGTTCCTCTTCAAAGCCCTGCTGTACAAACCGTTCGGGCGATGGGGCATGCTCCGGTCGATCAAGGCGGTCGCGGGCGTCGATCCACGGACGATGCCGGAGATCGCCGAGTACCTGGCGGTGATGTTCACGCACTTCCTACCCCGCCGGGACCGCCTTCCCGTGTTCGGAGACGAGGCCCTGCGGAAGCTGACGATGCCGGTCCTGGTGATCATCGGCGGCCGCGACGCGATGTTCGACTCCCACGACACGGCCAGGCGCGTCAACCGCGCCGTGCCGCACGCCACGGTGACCCTGCTACCCGATGTCGCGCACTCCATCGTCGGCCAGACCCAGCCGATCCTGGACTTCCTGCGCAGCAGCCGTTGAACGCCGCGGTGGGGGCGGGCGCTGGCGTCGTCCACCCCCACCGCGATCGCCACCGGGTGCTCTTCACACCTGGTGGCCGAACCGGAGCATCAGTTGCGGAAACCCGCTCAACGACAGGGCTTCCACCAATCCGGCGCGGACCTCGTGCAGCTGGAACGGCTGGGTCGACAGTGCGCCGGCGAGACCGGTGTCCACCGCGGCGAGCCAGATCTGCTCGGCTGCCGTGCCGGCGCGGACGTGGTCGAACGGTCCGTCGTCCGGGGTCTCGAGCAGCAGGATCAGCTCGCCGCGTAGCCGTCCGGTGAGGGTCGGAACGTCGGGGACCATCGTGGTGCGCCGAACCAGGCCTCCCCACGGCAGCGTCGAGGTGCGGCGGATGGCCGAGGACACGCCGGCTCCCGGCAGCGGGTCGCGCACGGGCGCGGTCCAGGCCGCCAGCTCGCGCTGGTAGGCATCGTCGGCGCGGAGCGCGAGCGCGGCGTGGTGGAGCAGTCGGGCAAGCGCCGGGGTCTCGTCGTCATACAGGCGGCGCACGCCGACGCCGTCGGTGTGGTGCGCGGTGAGCAGTTCCGCGCGCAGGGCGGCGGCCACTGGTCGCGCCGCGAACGGCCTGCGATGGCTGTGCCGGGCCACGATCGCACCGTGCCGCCGACGATCCACTGTAGACGGTTCGGCTCGGCCGGTGGTCGTCACGCGGGCGCCGTCGTGCCGCAGCGCGATCTGGGGTAGCCAACCGAGGATCCGCATGGCGAGCCGAACGTGTTCGAGCGCGGCGCCACAGGAGATGAGCCGGTCGCGGCCCAGCGGATCGTGGTGTGGCAGCGGCCGGTCGAGCCGCTCGTACAGCCTCACCTCGTGGTCCTCATGGAACTCCAGCACCCACGGCTGCGTGTTGTGGACCGAGGGTGCCGCCGCCGCGGCCGTGGCGACCAGGTTCTTCTCGTTGAGCGTCCACCCAGTCATGGCGTCCCTTTCTGCGACCCCGTGTCCAGCGTGGCCCGCCGGCGACCGCGGCGACAGCGTCCTCGTTCCCTTGTCGACAGGGTCTTTCGTCCCTGCCCGAACCGCGGAGGGACCAACGCACCGCCGAAAGGGGACCTTGGACTCCGGACCGGGCGACCGCCGGGCTCACAGAATCGAGCCGAACTGAATAGCCCTCGCCCGGGCTGGGCACCCGACACCCCGAGCGAGAACGACAGGGAGACGAACGGTGACCCAGACCATGACCGCCCCGCTCGACCAGGACGAACTGCGGGTGCTCGACGCGTACTGGCGGGCGGCGAACTACCTGTCCGTCGGCCAGATCTACCTGCTGGACAACCCGCTGCTGCGCGAGCCGTTGCGACGGGAGCACATCAAGCCGCGCCTGCTGGGCCACTGGGGCACCACGCCCGGCCTGAACTTCGTGTACGCCCACCTCAACCGGGTGATCCGGGCACGCGCGCTGAACATGATGTACGTGATCGGCCCAGGTCACGGCGGTCCGGCGCTGTTCGCGAACACCTGGCTGGAAGGCAGCTACTCGGAGTGTCACCCCGGCGTGTCGCGCGACGAGCAGGGCATGCGGGAGCTGTTCCGGCAGTTCTCCTTCCCCGGTGGCGTGCCCAGCCACGTCGCCCCGGAGGTCCCCGGCTCGATCCACGAGGGCGGCGAGTTGGGTTACTCCCTTGCGCACGCCTACGGCGCCGCGTTCGACAACCCGGACCTCGTCGTGGCCTGCGTGGTCGGGGACGGTGAGGCGGAGACCGGGCCGCTCGCGGCCAGCTGGCACGCCAACAAGTTCCTCGATCCCGCGCATGACGGCGCGGTGCTGCCGATCCTGCACCTCAACGGCTACAAGATCGCGAACCCGACAGTGCTGGCCCGTATCCCGGAAGAGGAGCTGGACGCGCTGCTCCGCGGCTACGGCTACGCGCCCCGCTACGTCAGCGGCGAGAACCCGGACCGGATGCACCAGGACATGGCGGCCGCCCTCGACGGCGCGCTCGACGAGATCGCCGCGATCCAGCTGCGGGCCAGGTCAGGGGATCGCCGGCGGCCCCGGTGGCCGGTGATCGTGCTGCGCTCGCCGAAGGGCTGGACCGGCCCGGCCGAAGTGGACGGTGTGCAGGTCACGGGCACGTGGCGGTCCCACCAGGTGCCGCTCGCCGCGGTACGCGACAACCCCGGGCACCTCGCCCAGCTCGAGGAATGGCTGCGGTCCTACCGCCCCGAGGAGCTGTTCGACTCCCGCGGCCGACCGCGGCCGGAGCTGTTGGCGCAGGCGCCGGACGGCGACCGCAGGATGGGCGCGAACCCGCACGCCAACGGCGGCCTGCTCCTGCGTCCGCTCGACCTGCCCGACTTCCGTTCCTACGCGGCCGAGGTCGGCAAGCACGGCGGCACGACGTCCGAGCCGACCCGCGTGCTCGGCCGGTTCCTGCGGGACGTGGTGGCGGGCAACATGACGAACTTCCGCCTGTTCGGCCCGGACGAGACCGCGTCCAACCGGCTCGACGCGGTGTACGAGGTGACGAACAAGCAGTGGCAGGGGGAAGTACTCCCGGTCGACGAGCATCTCGCGCCGGACGGCCGGGTGGTGGAGGTGCTGTCCGAACACCTGTGCCAGGGGTTCCTGGAGGGCTACCTGCTGACCGGCCGGCACGGCCTGTTCTCCTGCTACGAGGCCTTCATCCACATCATCGACTCGATGTTCAACCAGCACGCCAAATGGCTCAAGACCAGCAAGAGCCTGCCGTGGCGGCGGCCGGTCGCTTCGCTGAACTACCTGCTGACCTCCCACGTGTGGCGCCAGGACCACAACGGCTTCTCCCACCAGGACCCCGGCTTCGTCGACCACGTGATGAACAAGAAGGCCGAGGTCATCCGCGTCTACCTGCCACCGGACACCAACACCCTCCTGTCCGTGGCCGACCACTGCCTGCGCAGCCGTGACTACGTCAACGTCGTGGTCGCCGGCAAGAACGAGACACCCGACTGGTTGCCGATGGACGAGGCGGTCCTGCACGCCACCCGTGGCGCGGGCATCTGGGACTGGGCCGGGAACGAGAACGGCGGTGAACCGGACGTCGTGCTGGCCTGTGCCGGCGACGCGCCCACGCTGGAGGTCATGGCCGCCACCTCGATCCTCCGCGAGCAGCTGCCGGACCTGACCGTACGGGTGGTCAACGTGGTCGACCTGATGCGCCTGCAACCCGACACCGAACATCCCCACGGGATGAGCGATCCCGAGTTCGACGCGCTGTTCACCACCGACAAACCGGTGATCTTCGCCTACCACGGCTACCCGTGGCTGATCCACCGCCTCACCTACCGACGCGTCAACCACGACAACATCCACGTGCGCGGCTACAAGGAGGAAGGCACCACGACGACCCCGTTCGACATGCTGGTGCTCAACGACCTCGACCGGTTCCGGCTGGTCATCGACGTGCTGGACCGGGTGCCCGGTCTGGGTGCCCGCACCGCGCTGCTGCGCCAACAGATGCAGGACCTGCGGGCCCGCCACCGCCAGTGGACCCGCACGCATGGCGAGGACCTGCCCGAGGTCCGTGACTGGGCGTGGCCTTTCTGATGGCGCGGGTGCTGGTCGTGAACGCGGGCTCGTCCAGCCTCAAGCTGGCCCTGCTGGACGGCACGGACGAGGTCGTCGACGCGGTCACCCTCGACGACTGGTCCGGCGAGACCGAGGACATCAAGGGTTTCGCCGACCGGCTGGACCGGATCGACGCGGTCGGCCACCGCATCGTGCACGGCGGCAGCGAGTTCACCGGCCCGGTCCGGCTGGACCAGTCGGTGCGCGACCGGATCGCGGCGCTGGGCGAGCTGGCGCCACTGCACCAGCCACGCGGTGTCGCGGGCATCGACACGGTGAGCGCCGTCCTGCCCGACGTGCCGGCGGTCGCGTGCTTCGACACCACCTTCCACCACGACCTGCCCGACGCGGCGGCGACCTACGCCCTGCCGCGTGAGTGGAACGAGCGGTGGTCGTTGCGCCGCTACGGTTTCCACGGCCTGTCACACGCCAACATCGCGCGCCGGGTCGGCGAGGTGGTCGGCCAGGACCAGCGGATCGTCAGCTGCCATCTCGGCTCGGGCGCCTCGCTCGCCGCCATCCGCGGCGAGCGCTCGGTGGACACGACCATGGGGTTCACGCCGCTCGCCGGCCTCGTCATGGCCACTCGTTCGGGTGATCTCGACCCGGGGCTCGTGCTGTGGCTACTTGACCGGGTGGACGCCCGCGAGCTGTCCGACGTGCTGGAGCACCACAGTGGGCTGGCCGGGCTGACCGGTGGCAGCGGCGACCTCCGGGACGTCACGCCAGGCTCGCTGCCGTGGGAGGTGTACGTGCACCGGCTGCGGCGGGAGATCGCGGCCATGACGGCGGCACTCGGCGGGCTCGACGTGCTCGTCTTCACCGGCGGCGTCGGCGAGCACCAGCCCGCGGTGCGTGCCGCCGCGGCCGAGGGACTCGCGTTCCTCGGGGTCGGCATCACGGCCGACGCCAACGAAGCCGGTCACCTGGACATCACCGCTCCGGGCGCCGCCGTCCGCACCCTCGTCATCCCAGCCCGGGAGGACGTCGAGATCGCGCGTCAGGTCCGCGCCGCGTTGGGCATAACCTGAACCTCATCACGGATGAGGAGGCCCCGGTGACGGTTCGAGTTCTACTGGTGGACGATCACGAGATCGTGCGCAGGGGCATCGCCGACCTGATCAACACCACCGAGGACCTCGAGGTCGTCGGCGAGGCCTCCGGTGTCGCCGAGGCAATGGCCCGCGCACCACAGGTCACACCGGACGTGGCCGTGCTGGACGTGCGCATGCCCGACGGCAACGGCATCGAGCTGTGCCGCGACCTCAAGTCGATGATGCCCGACCTGAACTGCCTGATGCTCACCTCCTACGCCGACGACGAGGCCCTGTTCGACGCGATCATGGCCGGCGCGTCCGGGTTCGTGCTCAAACAGGTACTCGGGCTCGACCTGCTCAACGCCATCCGCACCGTCGGCGCCGGCGGCTCCCTGCTCGACCCCAAGACCACGGCCGCCCTGATGAACCGGATCCGCACGGCACGCGAGACCCAGGACCCCCTCAACAAACTCACCGAGCAGGAACGCGCCGTCTTCGATCTCATCGGCCAGGGCCTCACCAACCGCCAGATCGGCGAACAGCTCCACCTGGCCGAGAAGACCATCAAGAACTACGTGTCCCACCTGCTCAACAAGCTCGGTATGCAACGCCGCACCCAGGCCGCGGCCCTCGCCGCCGAGCTGCGGGCCCGCAAGCCGGGGCGGTGACCCTCACAGCGGCGGCAACGGAACCCGCCACACCAGGCGGGTGCCACTGGTTCCGTTCGGCGACACGGTCACCGAGCCGTCGCATTCCCTGGCCCGGCGTTCCAGGTTGAGCAGGCCGCTGCGGGCCACGTCCGGCGGCATGCCCACCCCGTTGTCGGTCACGCCGATGACCAGGTCGGTGCCCGCCTCGACGGTGACCACGATGTCGGTGGCGTGGGCGTGGCGCACCGCGTTGCTCACGCCTTCCCGCAACGCGGCGAGCGCGTGTTCGGCGATGTGGGGCGGCACGAGGGTGTCCACGGCGCCGGAGATCCGCACCGACGGCGACATCTCGGTGTTCGCGCTGGCCTCGGCCACCAGGTCCAGCATCTGCCGCCGCAGGCTGGAGGCGTTCTCCTCGCCGGCGGTGTGCAGATCGAAGATCGACGTGCGGATGTCCCGCATGGTCTCGTCCAACTCACCCACCACCCGGGTGACCCGGCCACGCGCCTCGGTGTCGCTGATCCGGCCCACGATGGCCTGCAGGCTCATCCCGGCCGCGAAGAGCCGTTGGATCACGTGGTCGTGCAGGTCACCGGCGATCCGGTCCCGGTCCGCGAGCAGGTCCAGCATGCGTTGCTGCCGCTGCTTGTCGGCCAGCTCCAACGCCAACGCCGCCTGCGCCGCGAACGACGCCAACATCGGCAGCTGCTCCTGCCCGAACTGATGCTCACCCTTGTTCCGCAACGCCAACAACACCCCGATGGCGCCGGTCGCCGACCCGAACGGCACCGCGTCCGCCGGCCCGAACTCACCGAACAGGTCCGCCTCCGCCCCGAGCACCTCCGCGAAGTCCGCGTACACCGTGGGCTGCCGGTCGGAGACGACCGGTGCGATCGCCGGAATCCGCGCAGAGACCCGCCTGCCCACCATCTCCTCGCCCCGCACCCCAGCGCCTGCCTCGACGCGCAGCGTGTCGCCCGGGTCGTCCGCGAGCAGGATCAACGCGGTCTCCGACCCGGACAACTCACAGGTGCGGCGGGCGATCAGCTCGAAGGCCTCCTCGCTCTCCGCGCCTCCCAACAGCAACGCGTTGACCTCGCCCGAGGCGTGCTGCCAGCGCTCCCGCAACCGCGCCTGCTCGAACAACCGCGCGTTCTCCACCGCCACACCCGCCGCGGCCGCCAACGCCTCCAACACCACGACGTCGTCGTCGTTGAACTCCGCCTCACCCTTCTTCTCGGTCAGATAGAGGTTGCCGAAGATCTCGTCACGGACACGTACCGGCGTGCCCAGAAAGCTCCGCATCGGCGGGTGGTTGGCCGGGAACCCGACCGAGGAAGGGTGCTCGGTGAGGTCCGGCAACCGGATGGGGTACGGGTGCTCGATCAGGTGACCGAGCAGGCCCTTGCCCTCCGGCAGGTGCCCCATCGCCGCCCGCGTCTCGTGATCGATACCGACGTAGACGAACTCCGACAGTCCCTCCTGATCACCCAGCACACCCAACGCACCGTAACGGGCATCCACCAACTCCACCGCGGTCTGCACGATCCGCTGCAACGTGCCAGCCAACTCCAGCCCGGCACCCACCGCGACGACCGCGTCCAGCAGACCCTGCAACCGGTCCCGCGTCTTCCCAATCTCGGCAAGCCGATCCTGCAACTCACCCAGCAGCTCGTCGAGCCGAAGACCAGCCAACGACACACCCACCGACGACCGTCGCGGTCTGGGACTGCCATCGGCGTCCGGCATGTCTAACCCCGCCTCTCGAACCGGTTCCCCGGTGCCACATGAACAGAGGTCAGCGTATCCGCCGCGGCCCCGAAACCTGGAGAAGGATCAGCCCTCCGGGCTAGTTCACACGACGACCATTGGTCACGGAGCGTGGCGGATTCGGTTCAGCCTGACTTGGCCGGGGACCGCACGCTGCCTGCCCTGACGTGCTTGTGCCTGTCGAGGACCGGTTCCCCACCGCGGCGCACCGGCGCGTCGTCGACGAGATGCTTGCCGAGTTGCGGGGCCAGCCCGGTAACGCACTCCCGCGCCGATCAAGGCTCACTACGCCGCACCATGGCGCCACGTGCTGGCGGTGCACCGCCGTGGCGATCCGGTGGAGGTCGGATGGGCAGCGGCGGTCATGACCAACGAACTGCTCCGCATCGTGTGGGCTGTCAACGACCTGCCGAACCCGCCCTCGACCTCGGCACTGTCCAGCGACACCTGGACGATCTGACTACTCCGCCGGGGGTCGCGAACCAGCTCCGGGCCTTTCTTCGCTCGTCGCCGAAGGACACTCTGCACGGCCAACTCGAACTGCTGGACGCGCTGGAATCGCCGACTGGGCCGCCCCACACCTTTGCCCCCCGGTACGAGTCCGAGCGAATGGGACTTTCGCTCGGACTCGAGGGTGCGCCCAGCACCCACCTCCGTCGAAAATGGAGTCATGACGAACTCCGGCATCCAGCAACACCTCAATGTTCAGCGCGACCGACCGCCAGCAGCGCACCGCCATCCACGCACAGCCGTGGCGGGCAGTCGGGGGATCACCTGCCGCGGTCGCTGGTCCGTACGACGGCTGGGCTTTCCTCGCTGCGAGCCAGTTTGGCGCGAATGGCGTCCACGTGCTCTGCCGGGCCCACCCGGTCGAGCAGCTCCACCGCGCGGCGCCAGTGGGCCCGTGCCGTGGGCAGATCGCCCGCGTCCGCCGCCACGTCGCCGAGGTGATCGAGCGTGAGGCCTTCCTCGGGTCGGTTGCCGGTCTCCCGGAACTCCTCGGCCGCCTGCTGGTAGAAGGTTCTGGCCTGCTCGTAGTCCCGCAGCTGGTGATACGCGTGGCCGAGACTGTCCAATGTGTCCGCCGTGCCGTCGCGGTCGCCCAGTTCCCGTTGCAGGTCGAGGGCCTGCTGACAGTAGTCGACCGCGTCGCGGTGCTGGCCCTGCTGGCTGAGGGTCCAACCGATGCTGTTGAGCGCCTTCGCCTGCCCGGCCGAATGGTCGGCGGCGCGGTAGCCGTCCAGCGCGAGCCGGGCGTGCCGCAACGCCATCGGGTGCTGGCCGAACTGGTCGAAGGCCTCGGCGAGGTTGAGCTGGGTGTGTGCCTGTCCGATCTGGTCGCCCAGGTCGGCGTACCGGTCCAGCGCCTGCCGGAGTTGGGCGAGTGCCGCGTCCTCGCGGTCCAGTCTCAGGTACACGCGGGCCAGGCCGCGGTGGGCGTAGGCCTGCTCTCGCCGGTCCCCGCTGCGCTGGGCGGCACGTAACGCGGCCTCCTCGGCGGACACCCAGTCGTGCCAGTAGCCGGCGCGGTACAGGTAGGCCGACAGCGTTCGTGCCAACCGGTGGATGTGTGCGTCGAAGCCGATGTCCTCCTGGGCCACCACGGCCATGAGTACACGGTGTTCGGCGGTGAACCACGCCAGCGCGTGCTCGGTGTCCGGCAGGTCCGCGGGTGTCGCGCCGTCCGCTGGTTCGGGTGGCTCGAGCACTGTTCGGTACGGGTCCAGCAGGTGGGCCGCGCGGTTCGCGGTGCGCAGGTAGTGGTCCAGCATCCGGTGCGTGGCAGCCTGACGTTCCTCGGCGCTGTCCTGCTCCTCGGCCAGCTCCCCCGCGTAGACGCGGAGCAGGTCGTGGCAGGCGAACCGGCCCGGCCGGTGTTCGGACAGCAGGTGCGCGTCGGCGAGCGCGCGCAGCTGTGCGCGCACCTCGCGGACCGGGACGCCGGCCAGGCTGGCCGCGGCTGGTGTGCCGATGTCCGGCCCCGGGTGGCGGCCCAGCAGCCGGAAGAGCCGGGCGGCGGCGGGGTCGAGGCCCCGGTAGGACCAGGAGAACACGGCTCGCACGTCGACCGTCCGGTCGCCGCCGGTGAACGCGTCGAGGCCGTGGGCGCTGGTCAGTTCCTCGGCCAGGTCGGTGAGGGAGAAGTCGGGGTGCGTGGCCGCCCGCGCGGCGACGATCGCCAGGACCAGGGGCAACCCGGCGCACGCGGCGACGATTCGGTCCACCGCTTCGGGTTCGGCCAGGACGCGCTGGGCTCCGACGCGGTCCGCGAGCATGGTGCGTGCCTCGGCCGGGGTGAGTACGTCCAGCCGCAGCGGGTGGGCGCCCTCCACCGCGACGAGGCTGGCGAGCCGGTCCCGGCTCGTCACCAGCGCGAGGCAGCCCGCCGAGCCGGGCAGCAGCGGCCGGACCTGTTCGGCGTCGCGGGCGTTGTCGAGCAGCACCAGCATCCGCTTGCCCGCGAGCAGGCTGCGGTACAGGCCGGTCTGCCCGTCGAGGGTCGCTGGGATCTCCTTTCCTGGCACGGCGAACGCGTCGAGGAGGCCACGCACGGCCTCGGCCGGGGTCAGCGGTGTGCCGGGGCCGTAGCCACGCAGGTTGACGTAGAGGTGCCCGTCCGGGAAACGGTCGGCTGCCGTGCGAGCCCAGAACACGGCGAGCGTGGTCTTGCCGATGCCGGCGGTTCCGCCGATCGCGGAGACCACCACCGTGCCGCCGGGTGCGGCGGTCCCGTCCGCGATCCGGTCCAGCACCGCCAGTTCCGCGTCCCGGCCGGCGAAGTCCCGTGGTGCCGCGGGCAGTTGTCGTGGCGCCACCGTGGCTTCCGGGGCGTGGCGGTCGAGCTCGGCCCGCGCGGACACGGCGAGCCGCCCGGCGGTGTGCGCGCTGTCCACCGCACGAAGCATCTTCAGGTGCGCGTTGGCCCACCGGCTCAGGTCGACCGCGCCCGGGGGCAAGGAGGTGCCGGACTGTTCGGCGTGCGTGGCACAGGCGGTCACGAACGACGTGACGAACTCCCATTCCGGCAAGGATCTGGCGTTGAGCTTGTCGCTGATCGTGCTGCGGGGCAACGGGTGCGACAGGTCCGCGGTCAACGCCGCGACCCGGTTGAGCGAGGGCTCTCCCGCCCGCCGCCGCAGCCTCTTCAGCTCGTCGACGAACCGGACGATCGCCGTACGTCCCGTATCGGTCATGGCCCCAGTGCCTTCCCGTCCGGGCCGGACCGATTCTCGGACAGCCCGGACACCGCGGCCAATTTACCCCCGGCACGCAGCGGTAATTGGGCGCGTTCCAAATTCATGTCCGGAATTCCGCCGTCCGGGCCGGGTGGCCAGCACAGTCAGCGCCGCGAGTTTCATCGAAAGACAGGAGTCACGGCATGAAACGAAGCAGGTTGTTACTGCTGGGGGCCACGCTGGCAGCCGGGTTGATCACGACCTCGGCCATCGCGTTGCCGGTGGCCCCCGCACACGCGGTGGCCAACCCCGAGGTCGAGTCCCGACAGTCCGCGAACAACACCCAGTCGGTCAAGGAACTCTCCGTCCCGTGCGACCAGGGCGAGTTCGCCTACGGCGGAGGCGGCTCCATCACTGGAGGCGGCGCGGGCAACGTCGCACTGCAGGCGGTCGTCCCGGTGGGCAACCCACCGACCGCGTTCCGGGTCCGGGCCGCCGCGCTCGGTGCGGTCACGGGGGCGTGGAACGTGACCGCGTGGGCGATCTGCGGGACATTCACCGCCGGCCTCCAGGTCGTCCCGGATTCCGACGGACCCAACACCGTGCGGAGTAAGGAAACGGACTCACGGTGTCCGACCGGCATGCAGATGTACGGCACCGGGTTCGAGATCAGCCCCAGCGGAAACGGCACCGTACTCGTCCACGACATCATCCCCGGCATCACGCTCGCCCCGAGGAGCGTCACGGTCCGGGCCACCGCCCGCCCCAACATGACGCCGAACTGGTCCATGGACGGCTTCGCCATCTGCGCCAACCCAGCGGCCACGAAGAGGATCGATCAGGCCCAACTCGTCCCAGGCTCCAACCCGTCGCGAAGCGTCAGCAAGGCCTGCGAGAACGGCAGCACCTTCGCGCACGGCCTGGGAGCACAGACATTCGGCTCGGACACCAACCTCGACGGCCGGCTCGCGCTGAGCTCCATGTTCCCACCGAGCAACCGCTCGGGCGGCGCCATCGCCGGCGAGAACGGCACCGTCAACGAGAACTGGCAGCTGCAGGTGTACGTCATCTGCTCGATCTGACCACCGCAGGGGCGGGGTAGGGCGTTCCGGGCCACGGCCCGGAACGCCTCCTTACTGTTCAGCCGCGGACGGCGCCCTTCACGGCGTCCGCGATGAAGTTGCGGGCGAACAGCACGAACATGATCACCAGCGGCAGCACGGCGAGCAGGCCACCGGCCATGATCATGCTGTAGTCGTTGCCGTAGGAGCGGTTCAGCTGCGACAGCGCCACCTGCAACGTCAGCCGGTCGGGGTTGACCAGCACGATCAGCGGCCACACGTAGTCGTTCCACGCCAGGATGAACGTGTAGATCCCCAGGAATGCCAGGCCCGGCCGGATCGTGGGCAACGCGACATGCCAGTACTGGCGGAAGAAGTTGCAGCCGTCCAGGCGCGCGGCGTCGAGCAGTTCGTCCGGCACCGCGTTCGAGATGTACTGGCGCATCCAGAAGATACCGAACGCGTTGGCCGCCGCCGGCACGATCAACGCCTGCAGCTCGCCGACCCAGCCGATCTTCGCCATGATCACGAACTGCGGGATCAGCGAGAGCTGTGCGGGCAGCATGAAGATGCCGATCAACAGTCCGAAGAGGACACGTCGGCCGGGGAAGTCGAACTTGGCGAAGGTGAAGGCGGCCAACGAGTCGAAGAACAGCACGAGCAGCGTGGTGACGGTCGCGACGACGATCGTGTTCCCCATCGCGGCGACGAAGTCGATGCGTTCGAAGACGTGCTGGAGGTTGGTGAAGAACTCACCGCCGATCGTCAACTTCGGCGGGTACTGGTAGATCGCGCTGGTGTTGTTGGTCGCCATGACGATCATCCAGTAGAACGGGAAGATCGACACCAGGACGCCGAGGAGCAGGATCACATGGAGCAGCACGCCACGTGTCCGCACGGACCTCATTTCTGCCTCCTCGCGACGATGCGCCAGTTGATGGCGACGAACAGCATGATCACGAGGAACACCAGCCAGGCGATCGCCGCGCCGTAGCCGAAGTTACGGTTGTCGAAGGCCTGATGGTAGAAGTACAGAACCATGGTCAGGCCTCCCTGGCCTGGGCCACCCGTGTTGGGGTTCAGCGTCGTGTTGGTGCCGAACAGCACCTGCGGCTCGGTGAAGGTCTGCATACCGCCGACGGTCGACACGATGACCGTGAACAGGATGATGGGGCGCAGCATCGGAATGGTGATGCGGAAGAAGATCTGGACTGGCCCCGCACCGTCCACTTTGGCCGCCTCGTACAGCTCGGTGGGGATCGTCTGCAGCCCGGCCAGATAGATGATCGCGTTGTAGCCGGTCCACTGCCACGTGATCACGGTCGCCACGGCGATCTTCATGCCGAGCGGTTCGGTCAGCCACGAGACCGTCGGCAGGCCGATACCGCGCAGGACCGCGTTCACCAGACCGAAGTTCTTGCTGAACACCGCGCCGAAGAAGATCGCCATCGCGACCAGGGACGTCACGTTCGGGATGAAGTACGCCACCCGGTAGAAGGCGGTGAACCGGATGGTCGAGTTCAGCATGGCCGCGATCACCAGCGCCATGAACAGCATCGGCACCGTCGAGATGAACCAGATGATGAACGTGTTCCGCATGGACAGCCAGAACGTGCCGTCCTCCATGAGGAAGCGGAACTGCTGCAGGCCGACGAACTGCATCTCGCCGAGGCCGTCCCACCGCTGGAAGGCGAGGAACAGCGAGAACAGGACCGGGAACAGCCCGAACACCCCGAAGATCACGTAGAACGGCGAGATCGCCAGGTACTGCGGCCAGTGCGCCAGGACGCGGCGGCGGCCGGCGGCCCGCCGAGGGGTGGCCTTGTCCACCTCCTCGGGTGGCCGCCGGACCGGGGTCATGCGCACCGCCGCCACTCAGCTCACCCCGACCCGCTCGGCGATCTTCTTGGCCTCGGCGACCGCGTCCGACCAGGCCTGGTCGGGGTCCTTGCCCTGAGACTCCACATTGGTCAGCTCGGTCTGGAACGGTGCGGAGATCTCCTGGTCGTGCGGGCTCTCGTACTGGACCGGGATCTCCTCGGCGGCCGGGCCGAGCACGTCGATCGTGACCTGGTCGGCGAAGAACGGGTCAGGGTTGGTCAGCGCGGACATCTTGTAGGTCGCCGGTGTCGACGGGAAGAGCGCGGAGTCCGTGAAGCCCCTGGCCTGGTTGTCCGGGCTGAGGATCCACTTGATGATCTCGAACGCCACGTCCGGCTTCTCGCACTCCTTGGTGATGGCGAGGAACGAGCCGCCGATGTTCGCGGTCCCGCCGGGCCCCTGCGCAACGCCCCACAGGCCGGTGGAGCTCGCCGCGGCCGTCTTGATGTCGATGGCCACCCATGCCGCACCGGTCAGGCTCGACAGGTTGCCGTTCGTCAGGCCCGCGTTCCAGTCCGGTGTGTTGGCCTGGGACTTCGCGTCGATGCCGAGCTTGATCGTCTGTGTGGCCAGGTCCCAGGCCTTGCGGATGTGGTCCTGGTCGGCGACGAACTTCTCGTTCTCGTCGACGTAGCGGGTATCGCCCTGGCCGACCGCGATGTTGAAGATCGCCCAGGCCTCGGAGACCATGAACGCGCCGGGGACCGCGCCCTTCAGCTGCGTGCCGGCCGTGAAGTAGTCCTCCCATGTGGACATCTGCGCCGTGACCTGGTCCGGTTCGGTGGGCAGCCCGGCCTTCTCGAACATGTCCCGCCGGTAGAACAGCGCGGTCGGCCCGATGTCGATCGGGAAGCCGATCATCTTGCCGTCCTTGGTCATCCCCTTCTTCCACTTCCACTCCAGATACTCGCCGGCGATCTTGTCCGCGCCGAGGTCGAGCAGGTTCTGGAAGCGGTCCGCCTGCGGGGTGAAGGAGGCGAAGTCCTCGCCCTTGATCCCGGTGATGTCCGGGATGAAGTCGCTGCCGCTGGCCATGGTGGTGACCAGCTTCTCCTTGAAGTTGCCGCCGATCTGCTGTGCCTTGAGGCTCACCTGGGTGAACTTCTTGGCGGCGTCGCCGACGACCTTCTCACTCAGTCCGTCGGTCCAGTACCACATGTCCATGGCATTGGCGCCGCCTCCCGAGCCACCGGACGTGGAGGTCGAGCACGCGGCGGCGGCGCCGGCGGCGATGCCGAACGTGCTGAGTTGGAGGAAACGTCGACGGGACAGTTCCATGGGGACTCCTACCCTTCGGGGATGACGCGATCGAGGAAGGCGTAGTCGCGCCGCAGGTCGGCGTCGGCGCGGGCCGTGTGCCACCACTGCGCGATGTCGGGCCAGCCGGGCGCCGCGGGTGCGCCGCCGAGCTTGCGTGCGGAAAGGCCGGCGGCCAGGTTGGCGAAACGCAGCCGTTCGGCGAGCGGCCAGCCGGCCAGTGTGGCCGCCACAAGGCTCGCGCCGAACACGTCGCCGGCGCCGGTCGGGTCGACGACCTCGACGTCGAGCCCGCTGACCGTGGCGGTCTCCCCCGTCGTGCCGTCCACGGCGATCGCGCCGGTGGCGCCGCACGTGACCACGGCCAGCGGCACGAGGTCGGCGAGCTTCGCGAGCGCGGCGCGGGGGCTGTCGGTGCGGGTGTAGCTCATGGCCTCGTAGGCGTTGGGCATGAACGCGTGGCACTGCGCGACCTGCTCCAGCAGCGCGGGTGACCACTCCTCGGACGGATCCCAGCCCACGTCGGCGAACACCAGACTTCCCGCGTTGCGTGCCTTGTCCAGCCACGCCGTCGGTTCCAGTCCGATGTGGACCACCGCGGCACGGCTGACCGGCGGCTCACCGATCAGCTCGTCCACATGGCATGGCGGCGCCTGGCCGTGGGTGACCAGCGCACGGTCGCCCGCGTAGGCGAGCGCGACGGTCACCGGGGTCGCCCAGCCGGGGAAGCGGCGCGACCGCGAGAGGTCGACGGACTCGTCGTCGGCCAGCACGTGCCAGCAGTAGTCGCCCGCGAAGTCCGCGCCGAACGCGGCGGCGAGCGAGGTGCGCAGACCCAGCCGGCTGAGCGCGACCGCGAAGTTGGCGATGCCACCAGGACCGGTGCCCATGCCGCCGGTCCACACCTCCACGCCGGGCGTTGGCGGGTGCTCGAAGTCGGTGAAGGCGAGGTCGAGGAAGAGCAGCCCGGAGAGGAAGACGTCGGTGTCCAAAGTGTCCATGCTGCTCCTTCCTACTGGGCCGCGCAGGGTTGCGCAAAATCGTGCGCCCTAGAGTCCGATTTTGCAATAGTCACGCTCAGATGAGCATGGCCATGCGCGTTCTTGACTGATACTGTCCGCATCATGTTTCCCGAAGGACGCCGTGAGTTGATCTTGCGCACGCTCCGCCGGGACGGCCCTGCCGCGGTGAGCTCCCTCGCCGAGCGGTTGGGCGTCAGCCAGGCGACCATTCGCCGCGACCTCGTCCAACTGGACAAGGAGGGCCGGCTCAGCCGTGTGCACGGCGGAGCGGTGGCCGCCGCGGACACCGACGACCCGTTCGCCGAAGTGGCGATGCAACGTGTCGAGGAGAAGGACTCGATCGCCAGCGCGGCCGCCGACCTGATCAGGGACGGCGAGGCGGTCCTGCTGGACATCGGGACCACAGCGCACCGTTTCGCGCGCACCCTGCACGGCCGCTCGCTGACCGTGATCACGAGCAACCTCATGGTCTACGAGGAGCTCAAGGACGACGCGGACATCCAGATCGTGCTGCTGGGCGGGATCGTCCGGCGCAGCTACCACTCACTGGTCGGCTTCCTGACCGAGGACAACCTGCGTCAGGTGCACGCCGACCGGCTGATCCTCGGCACGAGCGGCGTACGCCCGGACGGCCACGTGATGGACACGACCGCGGTCGAGGTGCCACTCAAACGCGCCATGATCGCCGCCGCCGACCAGGTGGTGCTGCTCGCCGACGCGAGCAAGTTCCCGGGCACGGGCATCGCGAAGGTCTGCGGCCCGGAGGACGTCGACGTGGTGGTCACCAACGGCCCGATCCACAGCGCAACCGGCGAAGCACTACGAGCAGCGGACGTCGAGGTGGTCGAAACATGAAACTCATGATCGCCACCCAGTACATACCCACCCCCCACCCGATCCCGGGGGGCGGCCCCGGTCCCATTCTACTGGGGGGCACCGACAGAACCGCTGGTCAGCGGGCCCTGTGGACAACTTTGTCCGACGAGTCCGAGCGAATGGGACAGTCGTGCACCGGGGCCGGTGTCCTGAAGGCCACCTTCAGGACGGATCCACCGATGATCTTGTCGCGATGTCGAACCTTGCGAGAGAGTTGCGGGCCTGGTCAGACACTTCGCGGGCGTCGGGCGCGCAGCGCCCGACGCGCACCCGCTGGGTCCCGAAAGACGCGTTCGGGGCATCGCCGATGTCTCGAAAGACGCGCTGATGACATTCAACGACCCGAAAGCGTCTTTCGGGACAGCGCCAGCGCGCGGAAACCGCCAGCGAAGCGGACTTCGCCCGCCGGATCCACAGAACCGCGCGCGGTCAGCACGATGCCCTTCGAGACGTTGAGCCCTGATCCACCGATGACTGCGCAAGTCGGGCCGGCTCCCGGATGTCCTGAAGGGCACCCTCGGGACGTTCAGCGTCGCCAGGGGCACCCTTGGAACAGCACAAACCCGCCGGGCGCTACGCGCCCAGCGGACTCCACCCGCGCGGCCGCCCCCAGGGCATGGAGGTGATCACGCCATGAGGCTCGTGATTCTGGGTGGCGGCGGGTTCCGGGTTCCGCTCGTCCATCAGGCGTTGCTGGCCGATCGCGAGCCGGGGCGGGTGACCGACCTGGTGTTGCACGACCTCGACGCCGGTCGGCTCGATGCGATCGGGCACGTCCTCGCCCAGCAGGCCGAGGACACTGTCGACCCGCCGCGCGTCACGATGACCACCGACCTCGACGAGGCGCTCACCGGCGCCACCTTCGTCTTCTCCGCCATCCGGGTCGGCGGGTTGGAGGGCCGGGTGGTCGACGAGCAGGTCGCGCTCGGTGAGGGCGTGCTCGGGCAGGAGACCGTCGGCGCGGGTGGGATCGCCTACGGTCTGCGCACGGTGCCCGTCGCGGTGCGGATCGCGCGGCGGGTGGCCGCGCTCGCGCCCGAGGCGTGGGTCATCAACTTCACCAACCCCGCCGGCATGGTGACCGAGGCGATGTCCCACCACCTCGGTGACCGGGTCATCGGCATCTGCGACTCCCCGGTCGGGCTCGGCAGGCGGGTCGCCCGCGCGCTCGGCGTCGACCCGGCCACGGCGTGGTTCGACTACGCCGGTCTCAACCACCTCGGGTGGCTGCGTGGGGTGCACGTGGGTGGGCGCGACCTGCTGCCTCGGCTGCTGGCCGACCCCGAGGCGCTGGTGTCCTTCGAGGAAGGCAAGTTGTTCGGCGCGGACTGGTTGCGCACGCTCGGCGCCATCCCCAACGAGTACCTGCACTACTACTACTTCACCCGCGACGCGGTCACCGCCGCCCGGGAGGCCCGGTACAGCCGCGGCGCGGTCCTGACCGAGCAGCAGCGCCGCTTCTACGAGTCGGTGCGCGCCGAGCCGAACAACGCGCTCGCGGCGTGGGAGTCCGCGCGGATCGAGCGTGAGGTCACCTACGGGGCGGAGAGCCGGGAGGCGGCGGGCGCAGGCGACCGGGACTCGGACGATCTCACCTCGGGTGGCTACGAGAAGGTGGCGCTCGCCATCATGCGGGCAATTGCCCACGACGAGCGGACCACGTTGATCCTCAACGTGCGCAACCGAACCACGCTGTCCATCTTGGACAGCGAAGCGGTGGTCGAGGTACCGTGCGTCGTCGACGCCGGCGGCGCGCGGCCCGTGGTGATCGACCAGCTCCCGGACTACGCGCAGTCACTCGTCTGCGGTATCAAAACGGTCGAGCGCGCCGTTATCGACGCCGCCGTCCACGCCGATCCGACGGCCGCGCTCAAAGCGCTGGCCCTGCACCCCCTCGTCGACTCGGTGACCGTCGCACGGCGGCTCCTCGACGGGTACCTGCGGAAGATCCCCGAGCTGGCTTACTTGAGGGAGAACAACCGTGCATGACGACAGACAGGTGGTGGAGGCCCGACTCAGACGGGCGCTGGACCAGCGGATCCGGCCGGCCCGGTACGCCGCGGCCGTGCCGCTCGACGTCGAGGTCTGGCACGTGCCGGACGAACCGGTGCCGGTGACCGAGGCGCTCGGCGCCGACTACGGGCCGTTCGAGGTCGGCATGGCGTGGGGGGCGCCGTGGTCGACGAGCTGGTTCCGGTTGACCGGCTCGGTGCCACGGGACTGGGCGGGTCGCCGGGTGGAGGCCGTCGTCGACCTCGGGTTCGTCGGTGACTGGCCGGGCAACCAGGCGGAAGGCCTCGTCTACGACCGCGAAGGCCGGCCGATCAAGGGAATCGCGCCGCTCAACCACTACGTCCCGGTCTCCGGTGAGGAGATCACGCTGCTGGTCGAGGCGGCGGCCAACCCGGACATCCTGGCGGGCGGCTTCGTGCCGACCCCGTTGGGGGACAAGACAACGGCGGGCAAGACGCCGCTGTACCGATTGGCACGCGCCGACCTCGCGGTGCTCGACGAGGAGGTCTGGCACCTCACGCTGGACATCGAGGTGCTCGCCGAGCTGATGTCCGAACTGGACGTGCACGACCCGAGGCGGCACGAGATCCTGCGCACGCTGGAACGCGCACTGGACACACTGGACATGCACGACGTGTCGGGCACCGCGACGGACGCCCGCAAGGTGCTCGCCCCTGCCCTGTCGCGGCCGGCGCACGCGAGCGCGCACACACTGCACGCGGTCGGGCACGCGCACATCGACAGCGCGTGGCTGTGGCCGGTCCGGGAGACGATCCGCAAGACCTCCAGGACCTTCGCCAACGTCACCGCGCTGGCCCGCGAGTATCCCGAGTTCGTGTTCGCCTGCTCGCAGGCCCAGCAGTACGCGTGGGTCAAGGAGCATCACCCGGAGGTCTTCGAGCGCATCACCGCCGCGGTGAAGGCCGGGCAGTGGGTGCCCGTCGGCGGCATGTGGGTCGAGTCCGACGCGAACCTGCCCGGTGGCGAGGCACTGGCCCGCCAACTGATCCACGGCAGCCGGTTCTTCGCCGACGAGTTCGGTGTGTCGTGCGACGGTGTGTGGCTGCCGGACTCCTTCGGCTACACCGCCGCGTTCCCGCAACTGGCCAAGCTGGCTGGGATGCGGTGGCTGTTGACGCAGAAGCTGTCGTGGAACCAGACGAACAAGCTGCCGCACCACACGTTCTGGTGGGAGGGCATCGACGGCACCCGGATCTTCACCCACTTCCCGCCCGTGGACACCTACACCGCCACGTTCGAGGGCAAGGAGCTGGCGCACGCGGTCCGCAACTACGCCGACAAGGGCCGCGGCACCCGGTCGCTGGTGCCGTTCGGATACGGCGACGGCGGCGGCGGTCCCACGCGGGAGATGATGGAGAAGGCTCGCCGGCTGCGTGACCTCGAGGGTTCGCCCAAGGTCGTGATCGAGCCACCCGACGCGTTCTTCCGTGCGGCGGAAGAGGAATACCCGGACGCCCCGGTCTGGTCCGGCGAGCTGTACCTGGAACTGCACCGCGCCACCTACACCACACAGGCCAGGACGAAGGCCGGCAACCGGCGCAGCGAGCACCTGCTGCGGGAGGCCGAGCTGTGGGCGGCGACCGCGACCGTCCACAGTGGTGTCGAGTACCCGTACGACGAGCTCGACCGGCTGTGGAAGATCGTGCTGCTGCAACAGTTCCACGACATCCTGCCCGGCAGCTCCATCGCCTGGGTCCACCGCGAGGCGGAAGAGAACTACGCACGGGTGCGCGACGGTCTGGAGCGGATCATCACCGCGTCCATGGCCGCGGTGGCGACCGCGCCCTCGGTGTGCAACGCGGGCCCGTTCCCCCGAGCCGAGGTGGTCGTGGTCCCCCGGGAACTCGCCACGCCGACGCAGGACGTGCAGAAGCTCGACACCGGCGACGTGGCGGTGTACGCGACGACGCCGGCCATGGGCATGGCGCCGCTGGGTCGCGGCACCGGGCATCTCGATGAGGTGCTGGTGAGCAGCCATTCGTTGGACAACGGCCTCGTGCGGGTGTTCCTCGACGACGACGGCCTGCTCATCTCGGTGCTCGACCTGACCACCGGCCGGGAGCTGCTGCCACCCGGCCACCGGGGAAACCTGTTGCAGCTGCACGACGACCTGCCGAACGAGTGGGACGCCTGGGACATCGACGCGCACTACCGCCGCCGGCACGTCGACCTGACCGCGGCCGACTCGATCACGGTGGTCGAGCCCGGCCCGCTGCTCGGCGGGATCAGGATCGAACGCTCCTTCGGCGACTCCCAGGTCACGCAGACGATCCGCCTGCGCGCGGGCAGCCGTCGCGTCGACTTCGTCACCGAGATCGACTGGCACGAGTCGGAGAAGATCCTGAAGGCGGCGTTCCCGGTGGACGTGCACGCCGACCGCAGTGCGGCGGAAATCCAGTTCGGGCACGTCTTCCGGCCGACGCACGCGAACACCAGCTGGGACGCGGCGAAGTTCGAGATCTATGCCCACCGGTGGCTGCACGTCGGCGAGCCGGGTTTCGGCGTGGCCGTGCTCAACGACTCGACCTACGGCCACGACGTCGGCCGCACGACGCGGTCGGACGGCGGCACGACCACCACGGTCCGGTTGAGCCTGGTCCGCGCCCCGCACTCCCCCGACCCGCACGCCGACCAGGGGCCACACCAGCTGACGTACGCGCTGCTGCCGTCGGCGACCGTCGCCGACGCGGTCGCGGAGGGCTACGCGCTCAACCTGCCGCTGCGAGTGACCACCGGCGCCGGGGGTGACGCGGGGCCACCCCCGGCGCTCGTGACCGTGGACAACCCGGCGGTCGTCGTCGAGGCGGTCAAGCTCGCGGACGACCGGTCCGGTGACGTCGTCGTCCGGCTCTACGAGTCGCTCGGTGGCCGGGCGGCGGCACGGGTGTGGCCCGGCTTCCCGTTCGCCACGGCACAGGTGGTCGATCTGCTGGAGCGACCGGTGCCGGCACCCGAGGTCATCGTGGGCGCGGCCGGCGAGATCCCGGTCGAGCTGCGCCCGTTCCAGGTACTGACGCTCCGCTTCTCGCGAGAGGCCCTGACATGACAACGTGGTTCACGTCGGCCCGGTTCGGGCTGTTCGTCCACTTCGGACTCTACTCGCTCGCCGCGCGGCACGAGTGGGTGAAGCAGCGGGAACGCCTGACCGACGACGAGTACCAGCGCTATTTCGACAACTTCCGTGCCGACCGTTTCGACCCGGCACAGTGGGCCCGCGACGCGAAAGCGGCCGGCATGCGGTACGCCGTGCTGACCACCAAACACCACGACGGGTTCTGCCTGTGGGACTCGGCGCTGACCAAGTACAAGTCCACCAACACGCCAGCGGGCCGGGACCTGGTGGCCGAGTTCGTGGCGGCGTTCCGCGCCGAGGGGCTGCGCGTCGGCCTGTACCACTCCCTTCTGGACTGGCACCACCCCGACTTCACCATCGACGGCTGGCATCCACAATGGACGGACAATGTGGACAACACCGGCCGAGACATGGACCGGTACGTCGAGTACCTGCACGGCCAGGTGCGGGAGCTGCTGACCGCACACCAACCGGACGTGCTGTGGCTGGACTTCTCCTACGCCGACGACCACCGGGTGACGGTCGGCAAGGGCAGCGCGGACTGGAAGGCGGAGGAGCTCGTCGCCATGGTGCGGTCGCTGAGCCCGCACACGCTGCTCAACGACCGCCTGGACCTCCCGGGCAGCGAGGACTTCGCCACCGCGGAGGAGGCCTCGCCGCACCACGGCCGGGGCGTGCCGTGGGAGGCGTGCCGCACGCTCAACGGTTCGTGGGGCTACGCACCGGAGTTCCAGCAGTGGCTGGACGCGGGCCAGATCGTCCGCGTTCTCGTCGACAGCGTGTCGAAGGACGGCAACCTGCTCCTCAACGTCGGCCCGGACGGTCGGGGCGCGTTCGAACCCCGGGCACGGGAACTGCTCGCCGCGATCGGTGAGTGGACGGCGCTCCACACCGACGCCATCCACGGCGCCTCCGGGGCCCCGGACCTCACTCCCCCTCCCGACTGCCGCCTCACCCGCGCGGGCGACCGCCTGTTCGTGCACGTCTTCAGCTGGCCGGCGGGCTCCCTCGTGTTCCCGGGCGTCTCGGCGAACTACGCGTCCTTCCTCCACGACGGCGCCGAGGTCCAACTGAGCACCGTCGACGAGGACGGCAACCTCCCGCACCTCCAGGCCGCCGGCCCACCGGGCGCGCTGGTGCTCCACCTCCCCACCCAACGCCCGAACGTCCTCGTACCGGTAATCGAACTAGCACTCAACTGAACAGCGAACGGACCGGCCGCGGCTGGCATCGTTTCGCGTTCATGATCAACGCCAACCCAGACCCGCGGTATGTGTGGGGGATGCCTGAGCCGTCACAGTCCTGTTTCTCCGGACGGGCGAGCAGGGTTGCGCCGCCCGCCGGGTGGCTGATGTCTCGAGGGTGCCCTTGAGGACGTTGAACGTCCCGAGGGTGCCCTTCAGGGCAGGACACTGGCTCGAACCGCCCGCGAAGCAGGCTTCGACCGTTCCGTGCCGAGAGACCGGCCAAACAACGTCCCCGAGGCGCGCGTCCCGAACGGCACGCTCAGGACAGCCCTCGCCCCCGAACGAGCCGTTCATGATCAACGCCAACACAGATGGTTGCGCAGGCATCCCCACCCATACCGCAGGGCTCCGTCAAAGTCCTGTTTCTCCGGATGGGCGAGCAGGGTTGTGCCGCCCGCCGGGTGGCTGATGTCCCGAGGGTGCCCTTCAACGCATCCGGAAACCGGCCACCGGCTCGAACCGCCCGCGAAGCGGACTTCGACCGTGCCATGCCGAGAGACCGGCCAAACAACGTCCCCGAGGCGCGAATCCCGAACGGCACCCCTCAGAACAGCCCTCGCCCCCGAACGAGCCGTTCATGATCAACGCCAACACAGATGGTTGCGTAGGCATCCCCCACCCATACCCGGGGGGCCACCCCGAGGCCATCGTACCAACCGGCAGAGACAAAACCCCTGGTCGCGGGGCCCTGTGGACAACTTTCGACGACGAGTCCGAGCGAAAGGGACACTCGTGCACCCCGACGTCACCGGAGCCCTGCTCGGCACAGCGCTAAGCGGCGCTCGGGCGGGCCAGTTGCCGCACCTCTCCGGTGCACATCATGAAGCCGTTCGCCGGGATGTTGTGGACGTAGTGGGCCATGTCGGCGGCCAGTGCGAACACGTGGACCGGGGTGCCGGCGCGGCGGGCCGAGGTGACGACCTGGCGCAGTCCGGCCATGATGGCCGGGTGGCGGGTTTGGTAGGAGGAGGCCACGAGGTGGTTGCTGCGGTCCGCGGCGAGGTAGAACTGCACGAGGTCCTTGGTGCCGACGTACAGTTCGCTGGCGCCGGCTGAGCAGAAGGCCGACGCGGAGTACACGGCGGCGGGTGTCTCGACGAAGACCGACAGCGGGACGTCGTCGGGCAGGTCGAGATGTAGCCGCAGGCGGACGAACTCCTCGTGGTCGTTGATGAACGGGACCGCGAAGCTCAGGCGGTCCGCGTCCGGGCCGAGGCGTTCCCGCACGTGGGCGCGGAGTGCCCGGAACGCCAGCGGGTAGTGGGGTTCCCTCAGCAACCACCGCGCGCCGTGCAGGCCGAGGTCGGGGTTCGGTTCGGGTCCTACCTCGACGCCGGTCGTGATCTGGGCGGCGTCGTCCGACCGGAGGTCGAGCAGGCGCATCACGAGACGTTGGCCGGGAAGGAGTTCCTTGGCGATCGTGCACAGTTCCGATCCGACGGCGATGCCGTACTCCTCGGCCTCGCGGGGGCCCGCCCTCAGTGCGTCGAGTGGGCTCAGGCCCGCGAAGAGACACGCGAACTCCTCACGCAGGAAGAACCTGGTCAGCTCCTCGATCCGGGGACTGATCGCGTTCGTCGCCTCGATGTCGGTCGCGTCGGCGATGACCACGCAGATCGAGCCGAGGTCGCCGGGTGTGACGTCGAGGGACCGCTGGGCCCGCGTCGGGGTCTCGACGTCGCCGAGGGTTATCGACTGGCGGTCGGTCCGGACCGTGACCGGGCCGGTGAGGCGGTCCAGCTCGGGCCGGTCGACACGCAGTACCGGAATTCCCCGTGCGCGGCAGAGGGATTCCATGTGGCCGGTCCGTCCGCCGCCGGCGCAGATCACGGCGGACGAGGCGACGATGGCGTCGTAGAGTTCCGGGCCGAGGTGTTCGGCGACCAGCACGGCGCCGGGGACGGGTTCCTTGGTGTGGTTGCAGGTTCCGCGCACGCTCGTCGATGCCGAATCGACGAGCAGGACCCCGAAGATCTCACGAGCGCCCGCGGTGTCAGCCATGCCGCCAGGCTCGCAGTTGGGTCAGCGCGCACGCATCTCCTCGTATGCGTCGTCGCTCAGCGGCGCTCGATGCCCAGGTGCGCGCGGAGATCTCGCGGCGTCACGGACAGGTCCTTCAACCTCGTCGCGGCGGCTTTGCTGATGACGAACCGCAATGCGCGGTCGGTCACGGGAGATCCGCCTTCTCGAGCCGTGATGTCGTGAATCGTGCGGAGGCTGTCGTCGAGGCGGGCGCCGAACGTCTGGCGGTCGTCGCGGCGACGGGCGGTCATGCGGTGCACGTCGAGCGTGGTCGCGTGCGCGAACGCCTCGGTCAGCTCCAGTGCGTCGACGACCGTCGCGGCCTCGTCGTAGCAGGACTCGAGCTGGCACAGCACGGTCGCCGCCACCTCCACCGAATGGTTCTTGATCGCGGCGAGGTTGAACGTGAACGCACCCGTCCTACCGTTCCGGACGATCTCGTCGCCCTCGCGCGGGCTGCCCACCACCGAGATCGGCCCGGACGGGACACCTGCCGAGCCGACCAGGTTGCCGCGGTCGTCCACCTCGACGCCACGCCCGGTGCGCCGGTGCGGGCAGGCGATTCCCTTCCGCAGGAGGTTCGCCCACAGCCTGGAGTCGGCACGCTCGTAGTTCGACTCCCGGCCGAAGTTGGAGATCACGAGATCCGCTTCGATGCGCTGAGTCGACCGCTGCCCGGAGACGAGCACGGCCAGCGCGTCCGCGCCGGCGTCGCGGATCTCCTCGACCTTGCCGGCGACGACCTCGACCTGACCTCCTTTGACCATCGCCGCGTCGACCGTGCCGGCCGTGTAGGCCATGACGCCCACGCGCAGCACGGCCAGCAGGCTTCCGTAGCGGTCGAGCATGGCACGGAGATCGGCGGACGGGATGCCGGCGATGATGTCCGGCAGATACGGCTCCCACGCCTTGGAAACCCGTTCCGTCACCACCGCCGCCGACACGTCGGGATGATCGCGGACGACGATCGCGCAGGCCTGCTCCCATTCGCGCCGCAGGCTCCGAACGAACTCCTCCTGTCCGACGTAGGGGCCGAGTCGCGGCGGCGGCAGTTGGAAGACGCGGTGCTGGTGATCGGGTGGGTAGGTCCGCAGCGTCAGGCCGGAGCGCGAGATCAGGTGGATCTTGCCGGTGTGGCCGCGACGCAGGAGCAGCGTGGCCGAGTCGTACGCACTGAGCAGCGAACCGACGACGGCCACGGCGGCGTCGCGCGGAAGGCCGAGGATTCGCTCGAGTCCGTCCGCCGAATACGGGTGCCGCACGAACGCGGGGTGGTCGAGCACGCCGGCCGCGAAAGACGGATATTTCCGCTCCAGTCCGGTCGCGAGAATGACATGGTCGGCCTCGAGAACCGCCCTTTCGGTGGCCTGTTCACCGAAAGGCAGCGAAAGGTTCTCGACGACGACCTCCATCCGTTCGCCGGACACCTCCAGATCGACGACCTCACCGTCGGCCTCGACCAACGTGACGCCAGGCAACGCCTCGCGTGCGGCCTGGGCGAGGCGGTCGGCGAGATAGTCGGGATAGATTCGCCGTGGCGCGGGCCCGGACTCGGTGAACGTGAAGTCACGCCATTCGGCCGACCAGCCCGTGCGGTCCGCCTCGTGGTTGGCCCAGTTCACGAAGTCGTCGACGTCTTCCCGGAACGCCGACATCCGACCGGCCTGAATATTGAAGACGTGATGCCAGTGGTTGCTTTCCGCATGATATGCCGACCCGGCGTGCCGATATTCGGGACGCTTTTCGAGTAACAGAATCCGCACCGGCTCCCGGGCGAACTGGAGAAGTCGGATGGCCGTGGCCACGCCACCCAGACCCGTGCCAACGATGATCACGTTGCGCTGCCGGCCGAAGTCGTTGATCATCTCGTCCTCTCCGGCGCGGGGGGCGCAAAATGACAGTCAAAATAGAATACCTGAGGATCCGGTTTGGATCACTGCCATAACTAGTGCAATCCGCGCCGGACGGCTACTTCCAGGTTGCGCTGATCTTGTCCTCTATCACCTTGTCCACGAACCCGGCGAGGTTGGCCATGGTCCGCTCGACCTTCTCCGGCAACGCCAACGACTCGTGGATCCGCCCGCCCGGCCCGGCGTCCCTCTTCCCCCGCAGATAAAGCGAGCAGGCAAGGTCGGTGCACATGTAGGCGCCCACCGAGTTGCCCGACTGCCCGCCGCGCCCGGCCTTGCGTGCCGTCATGAGCGACACACCGTCGCCGGTATGGGTGGTCAGGCACAGCGAGCACATGCTGCGCCGCATCCGCCCGGCCGGCGGCGTGGCCCGCCGCAACACGATGCCCACCAACCCGTCGCCGGCCTCCATGACGAGATAGGCCCGCTCCGGCGCCGCGGGGTCGCGCCAGCCGAGGAAGTCCAGGTCGTCCCACGGCCACTCGGCCAGGTCCCTGGGTATGGCCAACCGCTTCGCCTCCCCTTTGCTGCAGTTCACGAACGACGAGCGGATGTCGCGCTCTGATACCGACCTCATAGGCACCAGACTAATACCTCTAGGCAAATGGTTATGTATCCTAGGCAGATGGCACGCGTGGGAGTGACGGCTGAGCGTCTGACCGAGGCAGCCGCCGAACTGGCCGACGATGTCGGCTTCGAGAACGTGACCGTCTCCGCCCTCGCGCGCCGGTTCGGGGTGAAGGACGCGAGCCTGTACTCGCACATCCGCAACGCCCACGACCTGCGGGTTCGAGTGGCACTGCTGGCGCTGGCCGAGCTGGCCGACCGGGTCGCCGAAGCACTGGCCGGCCGGGCCGGGAAGCAGGCGCTGATCGCGTTCGCCACCGCGTACCGGGACTACGCGAAGCAACACCCGGGGCGCTATGCGGCCGGACAGCTGCGACTCGATCCGGAAACCGCGGCCACCAGCGCCGCGGGCCGGCACTCGGAGATGACCCGAGCCATCCTGCGCGGCTACGACCTACCGGAACGCGAGGAGAACCACGCGGTGCGGTTGCTGCACAGCGCCTTCCACGGCTTCGTGAGCCTGGAGCGGTCGGGCGGCTTCGACTACTCGGGCGACGTGGAGGCCTCATGGGACAGACTCCTCGACGCACTGGACGTCACCCTCCGGAACTGGCCGTCCTGATCACCGGTAAAACGTTTTGCGGTAACCCACCGGGGTGATTCTCATGGGTGGCCCCTTGCTCATGATTGCGTAAAAGCGAGAAGGTCGGGCACGCATTCATGAAAGGACGAACATTGCTTCGACGTATCATGACCTTCGCGATATCCCTGATGGTGACAATGGGGCTCGTCACCACGGGAACGGCATCAGCCGCCACCACCGCCAGGTGCGAATTCCCGACATACCAGTACGTGTTCACCGGGGTTGACGGCACATACCGCGACGCGCCAGGCGGGAACGTTCGTGGATATCTCATCACCGGAGACCTGTTGAACAGCGGCTTTTCCCCCAGCCACACGGGTTGGATCGAGGGCAACTTCTACACCTCGAGCGGCGGTTACCTGGGCAGCGGTTGGGCGCTACGCCAGTACTTCAGCTACGTACGCTACTGGTGCTGACCTGGGGGCAAGCGCCGTCAAGCCTCGGTCCAGGACAGGCCGTCCTCGGTGACTGAGAGTCCGTTGTGGACGACCGGGTCGCCGTACAGGGCCTGATCTGTGAGGTCGTTGCCGGTGCGGAAGGTTTCGCCGACGACGCGGGACGCCAGCAGGGGGTTGACGCGGTCGTCCGTCGTGGCCAGGCGGTCGACCGCGTTGTCCAGTTCCGCCGAGGCCGCACCCCAGCGGGCGCCGAGCTGTGACGGGTCCACCGCGGCGTCGCCGGAGACCAGGCCGCCAGCCAGTTCGGCGAACGCGGCCGCCTCGCCCGCGTCCACCTTCGTGACCTTCTTCGCCTGCCAGAAGTACGACTGGTCGTTGCGTTCCATGTCGTAGAAGGCAACGAGGAACTCGTAGAACACACCGTACTCACGCCGGTAGCGCGTTTCGAACTCGGCGAAGCCACGGTTCTCGGGCACCTTGCCCTCCAGGCTGGCGTTCACCGAACGCGCCGCCAGCAGGGCGCCGTAGGTCGCCAGATGCACGCCCGACGACAGCACCGGGTCCACGAAGCACGCGGCGTCGCCCACCAGCGCCATGCCGGGCGTCCAGAAGGAGTTCTTCCAGTACGAGTAGTCCTTGCGCACTCGCACCTTGTCGTACGGCGGCTCGGTCGCGACGGGCACGCCCGCCACCAGCTCGCTGACCTCCGGGCAGGCGTGGATCATGTCCTGCCAGGCCGCACGGGCATCGCGCTGGACGGCCGGGTTGTGCTCCGGTGCGATCACCGCGCCGACGCTGGTCAGGTCGTCGCGCAGTGGGATGTACCAGAGCCAGCCGGCGTCGAACGCGGCGCAGAAGATGTTGCCGCTGTTGGGTTCCGGGAGCCGCTGTCCGCCCGCGAAGTAGCCGAACACGGCCAGGTTGCGGAAGAAGTCGGAGTACACACGCGCGTCCCCGACCTGGCCGTGGATCCGGCTGGTGTTCCCGGACGCGTCGATGACGAACGTGGCGTGCGCCGTCCGGGTTGTGCCGCTGGGGTCGGTGTACTCGACGCCACGCACCCGCTCGCCGTCGGCGACGACCCGGCGAACCGCGCTGCCCTCGCGCACGTCGACCCCGGCGCGACCGGCGTTGCGCAGCAGGATCTCGTCGAAGCGGGCGCGTTCCACCTGAAAGGCGGTCGAGGTGGGCTCCGGCAGGCGCGGTGTCATCGAGAAGGAGAACTGCCACGGCTTCGGATCGCGGCCCCAGCGCAGCGTGCCGCCGCGTTTGACCGTGAAGCCGGCCCGGTCGACCTCGTCGGCGACACCGAGGATGCGGCACAGTCCCTGCACGGTGGCGGGCAGCAGCGACTCGCCGATCTGGTACCTCGGGAAGACCTCCCGCTCCAGCAACAGAACCCGGTGTCCCCGCATGGCCACGGCCGTCGCTGCGGTCGAGCCGGCCGGGCCGCCGCCCACGACGATCAGGTCGTAGTCCGGGTTCATGCGACGTCTCCTGTTCCCAGCCAGGCGCGGATCGCCGCTGCCGTCGTGCCGGCGTCGTGGTGGACAAGGGAGTAGTGGTCACCGGGGACGTCCGCGGTGTCGTGCGGCAGCGGCCATTGTGGACGCCAGTCCCGGTCGGGGTCGGTCCGTCGCATGTGGTCGGTCGGCGCACAACGTACGAGCAGCGTGCGGACCGGTGCCGGTTCGGGCTCCCAGTCCGCGAGCAGCCGGGCGTACCCGCCGCCGGCGATCAGCAGCGAGTCGTCGAGCTGCGTGTCCTCCGGCAGGGCGGCGCCGGCGGCCATCAGGGCCAGCCCGCGCGGGTCGTCGCGGCGAAGCACGCCCACATGGGAGTCGAGCAGGACGAGGCCGGCCGGTGGTCGCCCCGATGCGGCGAGGTCGTGGGCCACGGCGTGGGCGATCGCACCGCCGGCGCAGAAACCGACCAGCACGACCGGTCTTCCGAGGGCACGCACCGCGTCGGCGTGCGTCCGCACGAGCGTGGTCACGCTGTCCGGCACCGCGCGGCGCTCGCCGAAACCGGGGTGTTCCAACAGGACCAGGTCGCGTTCGCCGTCGAACTGCTTGGCCAGGCCGCTGGGGACGCGGTGGTAGGGCGTGAGGTAGTCCGGGACGAACACCAGCGTGGTGTCGTCGCCGTCGGCGAGTTGGACCGGCTCGACGGCATACCGGGCACGGTCGGCCAGGCCGAAGGTCGGCATCGCGTAGGAAGCGAAGTGTCGCAACGCCATTGCCTCGAACGGTCCCTGCTCGCGCAGCACGCGGTGGTACACGGCGCTGAACCCGTAGGACGGCGGTGCCGGCTCGGGCTCCGGCAGTGCGTCACGCAGGGCCGCGTGGACGTGTGCGGTCAGTGCCGGCAGCGTCGGGTGGTCGAGCAGGACCGTCGCCGCGAGCCGCACACGCGTGAACGCGCTGAGCCGGTTGCGTGCCTGCAGCCCACTCAGCGAGTCGAAGCCGAGTTCGGGGAACGAGCGGTCGGCTGGGAACGTCGACGTGTCCGGGAAGCCCAGCACCAAGGCCAACTCGGCACGGATCAGTTCGGTCAGTACGGCTTCGCGCTCGTGGGTGGGCACGGTGGCGAGACGGTCGCGCCATGCGCCGGGTCTGTCCGCGGCGGGTGGCGCGGACGGCTCGGTCTGGTTCGGACGCTTGGGCAACAGGTCCGCGAGAATCGGCGGTCCGTCCAGGTTCTTGAGGTCGAGCGGGATCGGCACCAGCACCGGCTCCGGTGTGCGCAGCGCGGCGTCGAGCAGCGCGACGCCTTCCTGTTCGGTGACCGGCTTGATCCCGCCTTCGAGGTGGTGCCGCGCGACGCGGCCGGCCATGCCTTCGTCGTCTACTGTGGACCATGGTCCCCAGGCCAGTGCCTGCGCGGGCAGGCCGGACGCGACGCGGTGCCGGGCCAGCGCGTCGAGGAAACCGTTGGCTGCCGCGTAGTTCGACTGTCCCGGCCGGCCGAGCACGCCGGCCGCCGAGGAGTACAGCACGAACGCGGCCAGCCCGAGGTCCTTGGTCGCCTCGTGCAGGTACCACGCGGCATCGGCCTTCGGCCCGAGGACGGTCGCCACGCGGTCCGGCGTCATGCCGTCCACCACGCCGTCGGCCACCACTCCGGCGAGGTGGAACACCGCGGTCAACGGCGGCTGGCAGGACGCCACCAGAGCGTGGACGGCTGCCCGGTCGCTCGCGTCGCACGCGACCGCCGTCACCGGCAGGTCGGCCGCCCAGTCCGGGGTCCGGCCGCTTCGGCTGACCAGCAGCAGGTGCTGGACCCCGTGTTCGGCCACGAGGTACCGGGCAAGGCTCGCGCCGAGCGCGCCGGTGCCGCCCATGACCATGACAGTCCCTTGTGGATCGATTGCGAGCGTGGGACCGGCTGTCGGGTCCACAGTGGTGAGTCGGGGCACCACGACGACCCCGTCGCGGATGGCGACCTGGGGTTCGCCTGTCCGCAGCGCCTCCTCCAGCGCCGGCCGAGGACCGTCGACCAACACGATCCGGCCGGGATGCTCGGACTGGGCACTGCGCACGAGCCCGGCCACCGCGGCCTCGGCGAGGTCCGGATCGTCGCCGGTGGCGTTGTGGGTGAGCACCACGAGTCGACCCGGCCGCGTGCCGGCGACCCAGTCACGCACGCGCGCCAGCGTGGCCGTGACGAGCACTCGGACCCGACTGGGCAGGTCGGTGTCCGGCACGTCGAGTTCTGTCACGTCGAGTACTTCGTACTGCGGGGCCGTTTCGCCGACCTGCGCTGGCCGCCAGTCCACTCTGTACATCGGGGCGCGGGTCGGGATCGCCCGGGTGACCAGGGATTCGATCGTGGCCAGCGGCCGGCCCGCCTGGTCGGTGAGCGTGACGCGAACCTCGTCCTCGCCGAGCCGCACGAGGTGGACTCGGGCGGCGGTGGCACCCCTCGCGTACACCGTCAGGCCGTTGCAGGCCAACGGAACCCGCGGCTCCCCCGGTCCGTCGGCCAGCAGCGCGGCATGCAGTGCCGCGTCGAGCAGCGCGGGGTGCAGCGTGTACGAGCCGGCCGTCACCGCTTCCTGAGGCGGCAGTGTCAGCTCGGCGAACAGGTCGTGGCCGCGCCGCCACAGTGCGGTCACCGCACGAAAAGCGGACCCGTAGTGGTGGCCCTGGGCGGCGAGTCGCGCGTAGTCGACGGCGATCTCCTCCGCGCCGACGGGCGGCCAGGTCATGGGATCGGGCGGCGCGGCGGCCGGAGCGGTCGTCGCGGTGGCGTGCTTGGTCCACGCTTCCGTGCCATCCGCCGGGCGGCCCCAGACCGTGATCGAACTGTCCCGCGTGACCACCTGGATCTCGACCGGCTCGGACAGCGTCAGCGGTGTGTGGAACGTCAGCTCCGCCAAGTGGTCGGCGCCGGACGCGTGGAAAGCCAGCTCGGTGAACACCGTGGCGGGCACCAGTACCCGGTCGCCGATCATGTGGTCGGCGAGCCAGGGCTGGCGGGCGGTGGACAGAACGCCGGAGTGCCGCACCTCGGGGCCGTCGGCGTCCGGTCGCGGCTCTCCCACCAGCGGATGTCCAGTCGGGACAGGGTGCCGGACGGTGTCCAGCCAGTAGCGCTGCCGCTGGAACGGGTAGGTGGGTAGCGGGAGACGCCGAGCGCCGCTGCCGGCATACGCCGCGTGCCAGTCGACCGGCACGCCGTGGACGTGCAGCGCCGCCAGCGCCGCGAGCACATCGTCCGCACACGACGTGCACACCGCTTCCGCCGCAACACTTTCCTCGGCGAGCACGCTCAGCGCCGGCACAGGGCCCGCTTCGACGAACGCGGTCACACCCGCGTCCGCGAGCCACCCCACCGCGTCGCCGAACCGGACCGTGTCGCGTACCTGCCGCACCCAGTACTCCGCGGTGGCCATCAGGTCCGGTTCGGGTTGACCGGTCACAGTGGACACCACGGGCACGGACGGTCGTTGGTAGGACAAGGTTTCGGCGACCTCGCGGAACTCGTCCAGCATCGGGTCGAGCAGTGGCGAGTGGAACGCGTGGCTCACCCGCAACCGGGTGGCGGAACCCCCAAGGGCGGCGGCCAGTTCGGTCACCGCGTTCTCGTCACCGGACAGCACGACCGAGTTCGGTCCGTTGACCGCCGAGATCGCGACCCGACCGGACACGTCGGAGAGCCGGCTCGACACGTCGGCCAGCGACGCGCGCACGGCGACCATCGCACCGCCGGGTGGCAGGGCGGCCATCAGCCGGCCACGCGCGGCGACGAGCCGCACGGCGTCGGCGCGGGAGAACACGCCGGCGAGGTGGGCGGCGGCCAGCTCACCGATCGAGTGGCCGACCAGGTAGTCCGGCCACACCCCGCACTCGGCGAGCAATGCGTGCACGGCGACCTCGAAGGCGAACAGCGCGGGTTGTGCGAAGTCGGTGCGGTTGATCAACTCCGGATCGGCGATGGCCTCGCGCAGCGGCCGGTCGAGGAACGGCGTGAATTCCTCGCACACCTCGTTGAACGTCCGGTCGAAAACGGGGAAGGCCGCCAATGCGCGACCCATTCCCAGCCGTTGCGTGCCCTGTCCCGCGCAGAGCAGGGCGAGCCGGACGTCGTTGCGTGCCGTGCCGGTACGCACCGCCGGGTTGTCGATGCCCGCGGCCAGGTCACGCAAGCCGGTGAGAGGGTCGTCGGTCGTCACGGCCGCACGCCGGGACAGCGGTGTCCTGGTGGTCGCGAGCGAGTACGCGGCATCCAGCGCGTTCGCGTTGGCCAGCGCGGTGGCCAGAAGGTCGGCGTGGGCACGCAGACCGGCCTCGTCGCTGCCGCTGACCAGCAACGGGGCTGTGGTGAACTGGCGTGTGCCGCCCGTCGGCGAGTCCGCCGGGGGTTCCTCGATGATCACGTGTGCGTTGGTGCCGCCGATGCCGAACGACGAGATCGCCGCCCGGCGTGGCCGTTCCCGTGCCGACCAAGGCCGTGCCCGGTCCAGCAGTCCCACCGCGCCGGTCGACCAGTCCACATGCGACGACGGCTCTTCGGCGTACAGCGACCGGGGCAGGACGCCGTGCCGCATCGCTTCGATCATCTTGATGACACCCGCCACCCCGGCGGCGCTCTGGGTGTGCCCGAGGTTCGACTTGACCGAGCCGAGCCAGACGGGATCGGCGGGGTCGCGGCCCTGCCCGTAGGTGGCGAGCACGGCGTTGGCCTCGATGGGGTCGCCGAGCGCGGTACCCGTGCCGTGCCCCTCGATGACGTCCACATCGGACGGACGCAGTCCCGCCTTTGCGAGCGTCAGCCGGATCAGTTCCCGCTGTGCCGCACCGTTGGGGGCGGTGAGCCCGTTCGACGCGCCGTCGGAGTTCACCGCCGACCCGCGCAACACGGCCAGTACCGGGTGGCCGTTGCGCCGGGCGTCCGACAGCTTTTCCAGCAGTACCAGGCCAACGCCCTCACCCCAGGCGGTGCCGTCCGCGCCGGCCGCGAACGACCGACACCGACCGTCCGGCGACAGGCCGCGCTGCCGGCTGAACGCGATGAACGGGTTGGGGCTGGACATGATCGTCACCCCGCCGGCCAGCGCGAGGGTGCACTCCCCCGCCCGCAGCGCCGACGCGGCCAGGTCCATCGCGACCAAAGAGGACGAACAGGCCGTGTCCACCGTCATGGTCGGGCCGCGCAGGTCCAGGACGTACGAGAGCCGCCCGGACGCCACACTGGCCGCCGAGCCGATGCCGATCTGCGACTCCAACTCGTGCGGCGCCATCCGGTTGCCGTAACCGGCGTGCATCAGCCCGACGAACACCCCGGTGCTGGTGCCGCGCACGTCCGGCGCGGGAATCCCGGCCCGTTCCAGGGTTTCCCACGCGACCTCGAGCAGCAGGCGCTGCTGCGGATCGGTGGCCAACGCCTCACGCGGCGAGATACCGAAGAACACCGGATCGAAATCCGCCGCGTCGTAAAGGAAGCCACCGCGCCGGGTGTAGGTGGTGCCAATGTGGTCCGGGTCGGGGTCGTAGAGCGCGGCCATGTCCCAACCCCGGTCGTCCGGGAACTCCCCGGTCGCGTCCACGCCATCGACAACCAACCGCCAAAGATCCTCGGGCGAACGCACCCCACCGGGATAACGACAGGCAGCGGCCACGATCGCCACAGAATTGTCGGTGGCCTCCGGTAGATTGGAAATCGGGGGACCCCCAGGGATACCAACGGCCCATTCGCTCCGACTCACAGGATCTCGGCTGTGGACAACCCCCTCGACACCCACATCCCTGTCGGTGCCCTCCGGTAGCGTCGAAATCGGGGGACCCCCCGGGATACGAACGGCCCATTCGCTCCGAGTCACAGTTTCCCGGCTGTGGACAACCCCCTCGATACCCACATCAGTGTCGGTGGTCCCCGATAGCGTGGAAACCGGGGGGCCCCCGGGCGCGCGAGTGGGACTTTCGCTCGGACTCACCGGTTCCCGGCTGTGCGCAACGCCCGCGGCACCCGCGTTACTGTCGGTGCCCTCCGATACTGTGGAAATCGGGGGACCCCCAGGGACACGAACGGCCCATTCGCTCGGGTTCACACGTTCCCGGCTGTGGGCAACCCGCTCCGCAGACGCATCACTGTCGGTGCCCTCCGGTAGCGTCGAAATTGGGGGGCCCCCGGAGATACGAATGGCCCATTCGCTCCGACTCACAGTTTCCCGGCTGTGGACAACCCCCTCGGCACCCGCTTCAGTGTCGGTGGTCCCCGATAGCGTGGAAACCGGGGGGCCCCCGGGCGCACGAGTGGGACTTTCGCTCGGGTTGGGTGGGTGAACTGTCGTGGGTGTCCTGCTGTTCAGGCGGGTTTCGAGGTATGCCGCCACCGCGGCTGGGGTTGGGTGGTCCCAGACCAGCGTCGCGGGTAGGCGTAGGCCGGTGCGTTGGCTGAGTCGTTGCCAGAGGGTCATCGCGCCCATCGAGGTCAGGCCCAGGTCTGCGAACGCGGTGGCTGGGTCTGCCTCCCCCTCGTGAATCGCGGCGGTTTCCTTGCGTACCAGGTTGAGCAGTGCGGCTCGGGTTTGGTTGGCGAACTCCGGCTCGGGTGGGCGTTCGGCGAGTGCCTCACGCAGCACCGCCCGGCGTGGTTTGCCGGCGGCCGTGCGGGGAATGGCCGGTGTGAACAGGATGTCGTCGGGCACCTTGTGTGCGGACAGGACCTCCGCGCACGCCCTTCTCACCGCGACCGGGTCGAGGTTTTCCTTTGCCGGCACCACGAACGCCACCGGCACCTCACCGAGCAGCGGATGCGCTCTCGCCACCACGGCCGCGTCCCGCACACCGGGCAGGCCGACCAGCACCCGCTCGACCTCCGCCGGGTCGACGTTCTCGCCGCCGCGGACGATTCGGTCGTTCACCCGTCCTGTGACGGTCAGGCAGCCGTGTTCGCCGAACCGGCCGAGATCACCGGTGTGGTACCAGCCGTCTGTGAGCGCCTCGAACCCATTGTGGTAGCCGAGCATGACGCCCGGACCACGCACCCAGATCTCGCCTTCCGGGGTGTCTTCGCCGGTTTCCGGGTCGACCAGCCGGACCTCCATGCCGGGCAGTGGCGGGCCGCTGCTGCCCCGCACCCTCGGCCCGTCGAGTGTCTCCATGGCGATCTTGCCGCACGTCTCGGTGCAGCCGTATCCGTCGAGCAGTGGGGCGCCGAGCTGTGTCTCCACACGCTCCCGCAGTTCCGGAGCGCTCGGTGCGCCGGCGGTGACGCACAGGCGCAGGGACGGCACCGTGGTGAGGCCCGCGTCGAGGAGTTGCTGGTAGATGAGCGGAACCCCGGCCAGGACGGTCGGTGCGTACTCACCGATCACATGCTTGAGCGCGGCCGGTTCCGTGGTGATCCGCGCGCTCGCCCCGGCTACCGTGGTGCCCAGCACGCACAGCGAGTGGGCGTAGGTGTGTGCCAGCGGCAACGGCCAGAGCAGGCGATCCTCCGGCGAGAGTTTCAGCAGCGGTCGGTAGCAGGCGACCGGGGACCAGAGTGCGGACCGCTGGCTGAACACCGCGGCCCTCGGAGTGCCGGTCGTGCCTGAGGTGTAGAGCAGCCAGGCGGGCTCGTCCAGTCCGAGGTCGTCGCGTGGGGGCTCGGGTCCGGTGAGGTCGTCGATCACCCGCGCGGTGGGGGCCAGTCGGGTGACGCGCGGCAGGTTCCGCTGGTCGGTGACCACCAGGGCCGGGTCGCAGTCGGCCAGCAGGGCCGCCAGTTCGGTGTCGGTGGCACGTGGGTTCAGTGGCACACCGATCGCCGCGGCCCTGGTGGTGGCGAGGATTCCTTCGACGAGTTCCACGCCACCGTCCAGGCAGAAAGCCACCCGCGCGCCGCGGTCGACGTCGAGGCCGGCGGCCAGTTGAGCGGTTCGTCGCGCCAGGCCGGCCCAGCTCACCTGTCGCCGGTCGTCGGCGAAGGCGAGCTTTTCGCCATACCGCACGGCGTTCTCGGTGAGTAGCGCCGGCACGGGCCGGATGCCGCTAACGGTGTCCCCCACGGTGTGCCACCAGGCCGATGATACGTGCGGGCGACGCGACAGCGGGGCAGACTCCGTTGTTCGTTCGGGCAGGACTCAGTTGTACGGCATCTCCGGGAACCAGCCGATGCCGAAGATCGACGGAACTCGGAGATCCCAGTAGACGACCGTGAACACGCCGAGAGCGAGCAGCATGGTTCCGCTGACCAGGCTCATTCGGCGGGGGTTGGCGGCGAACCAGCGCAGGAACCGGCCTCTCGTACCGAGAATCAGCGCCGCGAACAGCAACGACACGAGCAACACGTTGCCGAGGGACTGCAGTGCGAACGTCGCGGCTCCGTACAACGGGTTGCCGGAGGCCGACGCCCACTCGAACAGCTTGACGAACATCGGATAAGGCCGGCCGATGAGGAAAGCACCGACCAGGGCGCCGAGGAACACCACCCGCGCCGTCGGCCGGCCGGCGAACACGTCCTTCACGACGCCGAGGGCGGCCAACCCCAGGTAGATGAAGATGATGCCGACCACACCGAACACGACCGACGACTGGATCAACCGCACGGGCACGGTACCGACCATCTCTTTGGACAGTTGCGGCAGGTTGTCGCCCAACAGGACGCCGACGAAGCCGTAGACCGCCGACACCGAGACCATGCCGATGGTGAAGGCACCCAGCGGACGGAGCAGTGCACGCATGGCATCCGTGCTCCCGCTCGCCTGGCTCATCGGGCCGATCGAGGCGGCCATCGCGATGTTGCATGCGGTGAAGGTGCCCGCGAAACCGGAGACGAAAGCGAACACCAGGCCGGCGAAGGAGCCGGTGATCGGCTCGGCTTTCGCGTCGCCGCCAAGGAGTGTGTTCGCCACGTTGTCACCGATCACGCTGTCGACGAACTCGTAGGACCACAGGATCGAGAGCACGATGCCGGCGACGATGCTGGCCGCCACCGCGACACCGGTCCTCGTCGGTCGCCTTGTCTCTGCCGATGTTTCCACCACGCGAAGAGTCACCACCCCAGCCGAAAGAACACCCGTCCTTTCGATACTCGATCCGCGCGCTTTCGACCACAATGGTCCGATAGTGGGAAATCCACTGGCAACCGGCGGTATTTCAACCCCTGCCGATGAACGGCATCGACGTTGCCATGATCGTCATGAACTGGACGTTCGTGTCGAGCGGCAGGCTCGCCATGTACCGGACGGCCTCCGCGACGTGCTGGACGTCGAAGACCGGTTCGGCCGCGACAGTCCCGTTCGCCTGCGGCACGCCCTGTGCCATCCGGCCACCCATGTCCGTCGCGGCGTTGCCGATGTCGATCTGTCCACACGCGATGCCGAAGCGCCTGCCGTCCAGGGAGATCGACTTCGTCAGGCCGGTGATCGCGTGTTTGGTGGCCGTGTACGCGGGGCTCGCCGGGCGTGGACTGGTCGCGGAGATCGACCCGTTGTTGATGATCCGCCCGCCTTGCGGGTCCTGGTCACGCATCAGCCGGAACGCGGCCTGCGCACAGAGGAACGAGCCGGTCAGGTTGACGTCGAGCACCCGCTGCCAGTCCTCGAGGCTCAGCTCACCCACGTCTCCCGGCCTGTTCATGCCGGCGTTGTTGAACAGCAGGTCCAGCCGGCCGTGTGTGGCGTGGACCCGCTCGAACAGGGCCTGGACGTCGTCTGCCTTCGCCACGTCCGCGGGGACGACGAGCGTGTCGCCGCCGACCAGTGCCGCGGTCTCCTGGAGCTTGTCCTCCCGCCTGCCGGCCAGCGCCACCGCGAAGCCCGCCTTGCCGAGTTCGACGGCCACCGCCCGCCCGATGCCAGAACCCGCCCCAGTGATCACCGCGACCTGTGCCATGCCCCCATTGTCCCAGCTACACCACCTGCGGGCCTGGGCGGCGGTCCTCGACGACGAACGACGCGTGGGTCGACTCCGGGGCGTCCGGCCTGCTCACCGTGCTCACCACACGAAGGTCCGCGCGGAGGCTGTCGCGTTCGACGACGCATCGCAGGTATCCGCGGCGGTCGCCGTCGAAGTACCGGATGTGTGGGTTGAACTTGATCATCGGACCGTAGTACGGGCCGTAGACCTCGCCGTCGCCGTTGCTGGAGATCGAGGTGCCGACCAGTTCCGACGCCACCACACGCGAGGACGGGTCGTCGAAGTCGCGCAGGATGTCGTTGGCGAACGTCGAGTGCCAGTCGCCGGTCAGCGCGACCGGGTTGCGCACGCCGTGCCGCACCCACGCCTCGGTCAACCGGTTGCGGGCGGCGGGGAAGCCGTCCCACGCGTCGTGCCACAAGCGGTCGCCCGACGCGCCGTCGTGGTCGAGCCGGCCGAGCATCACGTTGTTGCCCAACAGGTTCCAGCGCGCGGTCGACGCGGCAAGTCCACTGTAGAGCCACCGTTCCTGCTCGGTGCCGAGCATCGTCACCGACGGGTCGTATGCCGCGGTGCACGCGTCGGCCTCGCCCCATCCGCACGGGGGCACCGACCGGTACTGCCGGCCGTCGAGCACGTCGAGCTGCGCGAGGCGGCCCCAGCGCAGCCTGCGGTACACCCTCGGCCCGTTCGGACCGGGCCTGGCGGGGGCACGCACGGGCTGGTGTTCGTACCACGCCTGGTAGGCGGCGGCCCGCAACGCCCCGATGTCGCCCTCGTACTGCGACTGTGTGTTGGCGTAGTCGTTCTGGACCTCGTGGTCCCACCAAGTGAGTCAACCAACTACACTCCCTAGCGAAGAGGCAGACGGTTGACCAGCGGATACGAGTCTAGCGAGCGTCCGGCAGAACCGGGTGAGCTGTGCACGTGCGGTCGTCAGGCCGTGGTCGTGTACGTCACCGAGCAATTCGGCGATATTGGCTACTGCGGCATCCCGGACGGTGGCGCAAACGCACGGCCAGAAGAGGTGTAACCGATGAGCGCATCACCAGCCCGCAAAACACGGCGTAAGTTCCGGAAGCAACTCAGCGACAAGGCCCCGGTTATCCCGTTCACGCCGGACAATGACGGGGCGGTTTGCTACACCCGCCAGTCGCACTATTCCGATGAGTCCCTGTCTAACGAGACCCAAATCGGGGACACGCACCGTTGGGTGACCGCGTACGGCGTTCCGATTGTTGACACGGTGGAGGATCTCCATGTTTCGGGTGATCTGGACCCGTTCAAGCGGGAAGGTCTGAAAGCGTGGTTGTCGGACGCCCCTCCTCGCCCATGGAAGACGCTTGTTGTCTCCAAGCTGGACCGGCTTGTTAGGAACGTCAAGGACGCGCTGACGTTGCTGGAGTGGTGCCGCGCACGGGGTAAGCGGCTGATCTGTATTGCGGAGGGTATCGATTCCAGCAACTCCATGTCTGAGTTCCTGATCACGCTGATTGCCGCGTTCGCCCGGATGGAACGCGAACGGATGAGAGAGCGTTTCCGCGCGTCGAAAGCAGCTCTTAAAGAGACAGGTCGCTGGTCGGGGGAAGGACACATCTACGGCACTATGCCGGTCGAGTTGCCAGGTGGCGGCTGGATTCTTGGACTGGATCCGTACGCGGTAAAGATTCTTCACAAGCTTTCCAAGATGGCACGGACAGGGAAGAGTCTTACCGAGATGTGCGAGTGGTTGACACAGAACAAGGTCGTGTCCCCACGGGATCGGCAGTTGCAGTTGTCGGCGGAACGTCGGGGAGAAGATCCCGCAACGGTCGAACTCAAGGGATACACATGGAAGTGGTCTCCTCTTCGTCGCTTACTGGAAAACCCGGACCTTGTCGAGCTAGGAATTTTCGAGCCTGCCGAACAGGCGGAAATATCCGCACGACTGGAAGAAAAGGCGAACCGGAAGACGCGAGGCAGCAACCAGCCTTACGACTTCTCCGGCGTCCTGATCTGTCCGGAATGCGCTGAACCGCTGTGGCACCATCTCGCCCACCAAGAACGGACCCGCAAGGATGGAACAACGGCGGTGTACGAATATCAGTATTGGCGCTGCCCATCGGGTAAACACGGCCTCTCGATGCGAGCGGAAGAAGTGGAGCCGTTGGCCGTACGGGCTTTCTACAAGATCTTTGCATTGGTTCCGGTTCGTGAGCGTGTTGTGTTGCCGCCAACGAACCATGCGAATGAAATAGCGAAGTTGGAACGGGAATACGGCAAGTTGATGTCGGGGGTAGCGCGGGCGGAGTCGCCGGAAGACCGACGACGGATCACGAATGACGGAAACAAGATTCTGGCCGATATCGACACATTGAGGGCTCTTCCCGCCGACCCCGGGGGTGTGCAATGGGTTCCGACTGACCGGACTTGGCAGGAAGAGCTAGCGGCAATGACGCCGGAAGACCGGCGTCTTCGGTGGCTGGATTTGGGGTTCGCGTTCGCGGCGCAGAAGCGACCTGACGGCGGGGTGTCGGGTCGCTGGCGTCTGCCGGAGGGGTGGCGAGAAGCGATGCCGGAAATAGCCGAATGGTACGACCGGGCCGTTACCGGTGAGACGATAGAGATCACCGATCTACTCGACTGGACACCAGTAGAACCTACGGAGTCAGTACACGGCGACGACTGAACCTCGGTTAGCCAGGAGACAAGAGAACCCCTCCGCCATGCGGGCGGAGGGGTTCTCTTGTCATGATGGGCCAGCAGCGCAACCACTCACCCGGTTAAACGAGTCGGCTACCGGGGTGGCCGCGTCCGGTTCAGCACATCGCACACCGCACTGATCCGGGCGGCCAGTTGCGCGAAATCTGCCCCCTCGACGGTCACCCACACCGTGCCATCTGGACCCGCCGTGAGTATGGCCGAAAACCGGTCAGCTTGCGCAGAACCCCGTGAGTCCGTCTGTGCGTCCGTACCGGTGCCGGCTGAGGAACCAGACCGCCTACGGTCCTTCGTCCGCCGTACGGCTGTCTGCGACCGCTCCACGGTGCCGTCCGGCCGGGCGTCGCCCTCGCGCGGGAGCGGTACCCGCACACTGTCGCTGACACCGGTGGTCCCGTCCTCGTGTGCGGGGGTGGAGACCGCCCGTCGTTGGTCGTGCCGTGAGTCCTCCTGATCGGGTCCCACCACGTCTTGCTGATCATCATCGCTTCCTCGGTTCCGGGATGGGCTGTGGGCGTTCGGTGGCGGGTTAGTCGCCGTGACCACCACCCCCGTCCGTGTCAGGCCCATCCGTGTTGGGGAGGGAGTCCGGCACCTGTGGCGGCACTCGTCGATTTCGGGGGTGTGGCGGACTTGTCGGCTGGCCCTGTTGGTGCCTCCCCGAGTCGTCTTTCTCCAGGTCAGCAGGGGGACTCAGCGGTGGGGAGGCTGTGGGGAGAACTCCCCGTGTCCCCGGTGTCTCCCCGGTTGGCTCTCCGCCTTGTGGGTGGGTGGTGCGGTGGTTGAGTGCGTTGGTGACGTGTTCGGCACGGACGACCATCACGCCGTTGCTCTTGCCGGGGGTGATGCGGTACTCGGCGAGTACGGCGGTCAGGTCGGTGGGTGACCATCCTTCGTAGACGGTGGGGTTGAGTGCGGCCAGCCGCGTCACCACGACCTGTGTCCGCATGCGTGGTTCCCCGTCCAACACTGTGGCGATGTCGGCGAGGTGATCGACCGGCGCGGCTTCGATCTGCGCCCGGTCGGCTACGTCGATCGCGCGTCCGGCCTCCTCCACGAGTGCCACGGCGCGATCGATGATCGGTGTCACGTCGTCTATGCCGTCTTCGAACGGCACGTAGAACGTGCGGATCAGTTCGAACACGTTGTCGGTGACTCCGACCGCGACGCAGGTGCCCCGGTCGGTGTTCATCCTCAGGTCGGTGGCCCGGATGCCCGCCCGATACTTGCCAGACCCCAACAGTCCGTCGTTGGCGACCTGGTCGGCGACGGAGAACGACACTCCACATGAGACGTTGCGGGTGACCTCCCGCGGAATACTGTCCTTTGTGGGCGATTGAGTGGCCAACAGGAGCACGATCCCGTACTTTCGGCCGCGTTTGATCAACCTAACTGCCAGCTCAGCGGCACGCTTGCCGTACTTCGGGTGTTGGAACAGCTCGTGACACTCGTCGATCGCACACACCAACGGGTGCAGTCCCAGGTCACGCTGGTTGGCGAGTTTGCGGGAAACCTTGGGTGGCCGTCCCGGCTGTTCGCCCAGTGTCCTACCGCGCCGTTCCATCTCCTCGGTCAGGTCAGCAAGCGCGGTCAACGCGGCTTCGGCCACCGCGTCATCCATCCCCATCCAGTAGCGGGACAACCGTGGCGCAAAGGGGTCGAAGTCGGGTGACTCGCCCATCACGAACACCCACAACTCCGCCGTGGGGTCGAGCGACGCACCCAACAGGAGGGTGCGCAGGGCTGAGGACTTGCCCTGTCCCGGTCGGCCACCGATCAACCAGTTGGCCCCGATCAACGGCGCGTTGACGATCAGACCGCGTTGGGTCAGTCCGAACGGGACACCGTCGAACAGGTCCACCTGTCCTTCGTGGAGCAGCGGCCATTCACCCGCACCACCGCTGAGGGTGCCTTTGTCGGCTACCCACAGGTCAAGGATGCCGTCTTCCTCACCCTTCGTGGGCCAGGTCTCCAGGGCTGCCCTGCCCAGGTTGGCGGCCAACTTGGGGCGTTGCGCGGCCACCATGTCGGCCGTCACCCCCAGCGGCAACCGGACCTGTGCGTAGGTGCCGTCTCCGTCCGTGCGTGCCGTGATGGTGTAGGTGAGTTGTCCACCGTCCTTGAAGAACGCGTTCAGCGGGCGGATTCCCAGATGTGCCAACGCTTTCGAGATCATCCGCTCATCGATCCAGGAATCGGCGTCGTCCCGATCCGGGGTGATGAGCCACCCGACCCCGGGTGTCTTGTCCCTGCCTTCGAACGCGGCGGCCACGGCCCACACGAGCGGTGCCGTGTAGAGCATCATCGGCACCACGACGGCGAGCACCGTCCACACCGTGTCAAGTCCGGTGTAGATAGCCGCGAGCCACGACCACATGTCCGCACGGTCCATCCACACACCCACGATCCACAGCAGGACCGCCAGCGGTGCGAGTACCCGAACGGTGACCGTCACACGATGTAGGACGATGCCGACACGCGCCCAGCGGGCTTTCGCGTCCGCCCGGATCAACTCCTGAGCTGTCCGCCGCGCCTCGACATCACCGGCGAGTCGGGCGTTGCGGGCATCTGCGCGGAGATCGGCATAGGTGGCCCAACTCCAGAACTTGACCAGCCACCGCCAGTGCCCCCGCAGCACGAACCACACCAGCCGCAACGCATCCGCCGGAGCCTTCCGCGCCCGATACCCGGCCACCGACCGCGCCCGCACCACCGGACCCGATTGCCACACCCGACCGGCCAGCATCACCACCACGCGCACCAGAACGGTCCACCGCGTTGACCACCACGACAACCGGTGTTCTCCGCGCGCCCGGTCGGTACCAGCACGGTCGGGTTCGTCGTCGGTGACGAACTCAGCGTCGAACACCTTCGGTTCCAACGCCGTGCGTTCACGACCACCCGCGCCGTTCACAGCGTTCACAGCGTTCACGGGGTTCACGGGGTTCACGGGGCGTTCATGGCCGTTCATGGCCGTCCCTCCCCATCCGCGCCACTCGTGGGGTGGCCGTACTCGGCGACGTCGGCGACCAGCACGGCCGCCAACCGGGACGACAGACCACGCGAACAACCGGTGACCTGCCGCACCCACGCCGGAGTGATCTCCACACTCGGTGACCAGGCCCGACACGCAACCGCCCGATACTCGGCGAACGTCCGCCGCCGCGCCGGCTGCTGACCGCTCGCCGAGCTGGTTGACCCGTGAACGCCATGAACGGCCGTGGCGTCACTCGCGCCCGCACCGCTCGCTGAGCGCGCGTCAGCAGCCCGCACAGCGGCTGTCACCGCGTCCGTGAGCTTGTCCCGCAGGTCGGTCACGGCTTCGGCCGCGACGAACACCAGCAACGGCGGAACGGAGTGCAGCACCACCCCGGCCGCGCTCCCGGCCACCCACGACGACCACGTGTTCATCACGTACGTGGCCGCAAGGGTGAACCACTTCGCCCCACGCACCCACTCACCGGTGCGCACCTGATACCGCGCGGTCACCTGTTCAGCCCGCAGGATCGCGAGCAGAACCAGCGACACCGTGGGGTCCAGCACCCACGCCGCCAACCACGGCAACGACCACACCGCAGCCCCGCCAGCGGCGAACACCTGAACGTTGGTCATCGTGAACGCCAACCCCAGCACGATCCCGGCCCAACACAACCGATCCACCTGCGACCGAACGCGCTCGATCCGCAACCCAACTACGTCCGGATGCGTCTCGTACGCGCGAACCTCCGCAGCCTCGGCCGCGTCCTGCGCCAACCGCTGCCCACGGGTCAGCGGCACGTGCCGCGCGTCCTGCGGACCGGACCGCACCGGACGCTGCGTGACTTCAGTGGGGGTGATCATCGGCGATCACCCCGCTTACGCGGCATGTCCACTGTGGTCACCGTCAACGCACGAGTGAGCGTGTAGGAGGAGAACAACGCGGGCAGACCCAAAGCCGCCAGCACCGCCCACCCGTTGGTTGCCGGATGGGTGATCACCAACCACTGCACACCCACGATCACCCCGGCTCCCAACAACACCCGCCCGGTCAGGGACAGCAACCGGGCTCCTGACCGCGCCGCGTGAGCGGCGGCCTTGGCGCGACGCGCACCCGCACGCCACACCCACAACAGGACGACCAGCACACCGGCACCAGCCATGACCTGTTCCACCGTCAGATCAAAGGTCATCGCTGACCCCCGTCCTGACCACTAAACCCGTCACCGTTCTGATCACCGGGCAGTGTGCCGCGCTGGCGACGTCGGGACCGCCACACCGGATACAGCGCACGGACATCCTCAGCGGGCAGCGCGCCCCACACACCCAGAGTCTGATCACCGGAGGTCCGCAACTGGAGTTCCAGGCATTCCCACTGGACCGGACAGTTCGCACAGATCTGCGCGGCCAGCTCCCGGTCAGTCGCTTCGTTCTGGGTCCACACCGGCTCGATGTCCGACCGGGACAACTGCATACACGCACCGTCGCGGGTCGCGATCTCCCACAACACGTCATCCGGCACCCGCTCGAACCGATCGAGCCAGCCCGCGACCACCCCGAGAACAACATCTGAATTGCTGGGGTTGTTCATCACGCCTCACCCCCGACAGGAACGCGGGAGTCGCCGCTACTGGCGAGGTGGGCGAATGCGTGCGCCGGAACCAACACCCTGCCCCGGCACCGCACAACCGGCAGTAATCCGGTCCGGATGGCGCGGCACACCTGGGAGTTGTCGACACCCAGAAGCCACGCGACTTCCGGAATGGAAAGCAAGCTCGATGTAGAAGTTGTGTTCTTCATTGCTGATTGGATCCTTACTGTTGACTGCGGCTCGCAGGTTTGCGGGTCGCGTCTTAAGTAAGGCCGGATCGCGCGGTGGCGACTATGCAGGTTTAAGGATAGAAAATTACTCGCGGGCATAGCCGCAGGTCAGCCGCGGTTCACCTTGGGATCATATTCCGGAAAAGAATGTCGAGCAGTAGAAATATTCTGTCCGGGGAATATGGGTGATTTCGTGGGGGGAACGTGGGCCGGATTACCGCAAATGGGTGACGTGGCCGAACCGAAGAGGACTCTCATCAGGCGATATTCCGGCACGGCATGCGGCATGCCGACATCGATATAGACCCGACCGTCGCATGCGGTGACGGTGAGGACGGGACACCGGACCACACCGGCCCGGGACGTCTCAGCCTTGGCTCTTCCCGACTGTTCCGAGTAGGTAACCCCGACGATGGCCCAGCAGCACGACGAACCTGACCGCCTGATCCTCACGGCGTCGCTCACCACCGGCGTGGCATGCGTCGCGCACGGAATGCAGGCATCCGTCACCCTGATTGATGAAATCCTGGACACTGAACACGTCATCTGGGAAACAACACTATTGGTCGGCGACGTCGAATACCGCGTCACCAAAGACGGGCCATTCCCCAACCATCAACTCCGGATCACAGTGCGGCCATCCACGGGTTTCGCGGCACTGAACTATATGGATCATGACGACGCGAAACTGCCGATCGCGAACTCGTACAACCCGAAACGTCCACTCCCCGAAGTAGATCTGATCTTCAACGGAGCAACAGGCGCGGTGTTCCCCCGTACGGCCGCCATACCTATCGATAAGGCGCGTGACGCTTTACGCGAGTGGCTGATAACACGCACCCGCCCAACATGCATTGAATGGCGTCCGTACGACAAGTACTAGATGAGGACGAACCTATGGGAAGTGCCGACCATGAGCCCAAAATGTCAGACAAAAGCGTGCCCTTGCTCAGTTTCGCGGCATGGGTATCGGAGCTTTGTCCTCTCACCGAAAGCGGGAATGGGACGGAAGACACCGTGAGCGCATCGGAATCCTGGCACGACGAGTTGACGCTGATGGGTGACCTCTCGACCTTGAACACGAAGGTTGCCGCTTACGTTGTTCGCGCGCTGAACGCTGATGCCATGAGCGACGAACCAACCGCACCAGCCCAGGAACACGGTCTCGGCGCACGCCTGATCGAACTCGGTGAAAGGCTGCAAGCTCGCGCTATTCGCCGCTCCGCCGATACCCGAGATCCCATTCCGACGGAGCAATCGGCCCGGGATCCAGTACAAAGCAGCTCGCGCGAACCACAGACACCATGGGGCGATCAAACCGCCGCCATCCATGAGACATCCCCCGAATGATGCTCCGGGCACCCTTCCTCCAGATTCCTCCTGGGTTTCGGGTGTCCGGTAGGGGGCCGCAGTTCCCTGGGCCGGGGTTAGTCGACCCTTCAACCGGTAGAAACATCAAACCGGGACTCGTCGTCGGTAGCTGAAATGTCGATCGGCGACGGGGCAAGTGGCGGCTTCAGCCGGAAGGGGTGCGGTTCCCTAATCCGGGCGTGCGCTGCCCATTTGCGCGCGCCCTTGTGCGGTCCTGCCTGGCCTGCCCCCGTCCCCTGACGCAGGTCAGGCAGGACCGTCCTAACCAAAGGAGATTACATTGCCAGAAGAGCAAAGGACCACGATCAAGGGCCTGGTGAAAGCAGCAGAAGAGAAGCGGGATGCGGCTGTGGCATCTGGCGACAAGGAAGCGGCCGACCAAGCTCAACAAGGCCTGAATGAAGCAGGCAAGTTGGCTGGGTCGCAATGACACAGACCCTTCATGGACATACCCAGGACTGCCCGCGAGCACAAGACGATGCCGTAGGGATGTAATTTAGCTAACGACGTTCTCGGCGGCCCGGCCCCGGAGAGGGCTGGAAACCCTTTCACCACCCAGGGGTCGGGCGACGAGACTTCACCTATCCCCCTGAACAAACCCCGGCTGAATCGAGAAGCTGGAAGTTATGTCAGCGACCCGCATCACAGTGAACGTCGGACCGGAGACTGAACGAGCCCTTCGCGCCTTTGTGGAACATGAGGGCGTCACCCTGACCGAAGCCATCAGGCGTCTCATTGGATACGGCGAACTGCTGTATCGAACCGTAAAGATCGACAATAAGGATGTTCTAATACGCGACGACGGCGGAACGCAACAGATACTTCTTGTCTAGTCGCCGAATCGCTTGATGCTTCGCGCCTTCCTAATCGGAGGGCGGCTTGGCTCGTTTGACTTCGCTAAGCAGGTCGCAGAAATCCGCACCTGTGTCTTTGCCGTATGTGTGCAGTTCGTGTTCAAGCTCGCCAGCGACCATCAATAGCGAGGGGCGACTCTGTCGACCGTCTTGCAAGGCTCGAATGCCAAGCGAGGTTGCTTCGTCGATGTCGCCCTGTCGGGCTGCTATGACCGCCAAAGTCAGCTGTGCTTCAGCCCTGCGCATGGGGGAGACAATTACGCCCTCCGGATTGACACTTCGTCGGATAACCTCATCGGCGTTACGCTGTGCTAGTTGGTCTTCACCAACAATTCGATAGGTATCCATCGCGTAAAAGTCCCACTTGTCCGGGTCAACTACAAAATGATGTTCCGGTCGGTCGGGGTACGGCAATTTGTCCAGCAACTCCCTACCGCTTTCAAGCGCTTCATGTACTTTTTCCGGCATACCCATGCGCGCGTATGCCTTCGCCTGCTGGCCGTAGAGCTGCACTGCGACAGAATGCGATGGTGCTGCAACGATTCCCGCTTGTGCCGCCGGGATGACAGCGCGGTGGTTCCCTGCTGTCAAATGGAACCACGCGAGCATCTCGTGAGACCAGCCCACGATTCCGGAATCGCCAGACTCCTTACCCAGTTCCATTGCCATGCGCCGAGTTGCTTCAGCTGACGAAGCGTCACCGAGGTCGTATTCGAGGCATCCCACCAGCAAAGCTAGCATTCCAGCGTTGTTGAGAATGTCCCGATGCTGCGCGAGTGTTAGGTGATTTCCAAGAAGGTCAGTGACCTTTCCTAGCCACTGCTTTCCGACGGTCATCAACTCGCGGGCGTCTGCGTGTGAATAGTCGCAACACAGCTGTTCAACAGTGATATTGAGCGCGTCCACCGTTGATGAGTCGATCGCGGAAGCGCGAACACGGCGAAGTAGTTCGAGCGTATTCATTCCGGTATTGGCAACCAAGATATCGTCAGTGGTCGCCGGAATGATCGTGCCGTTGGCCGTATTTGAGCGTAGCGCCGACTGTAGTCGACTTTGCCCAGGAAGATCGAACCATAGCAAGTGCTGCGGCAAATGTAGGATCTTGGCATAGTTGCGGAGCGTTTCAAGGTTCTGCTCGGGCTTGCCGTTTTCGAGCTTGCTTATCTGCGCCTGAGTGAGTCCCAGCCACCGCCCTAGGAGTTCCTGGTTTAGCGCCTTACCGAACAGCTGCAGATGGCGCGGGTGATTTCTGTAGGCTTTGAAGACCTTTCCGATGTGCTGACTCGCGAAGGCTGCCCGGAATTCGTCCGTTTCGAAAAATTCGTCTCTGAGCTGGACCGGCGGTGTGCGTAGCTGATCGCGTTGTTCCCTGTGACACCTGCTGCACAGGCGCGCACTATTGTCCGCCGCGAGCACACTTCCGCATCCCTGGCAGCGTCGGCGGCCCGCATCGCTCGGTGCGCCGGGAGACTGCATCTGATCCCACCAAAGGTTTGGAGCCGATCTTGCCTCCGACCAGCGTACATGGGGTCGGCCAGCGCGTGCGCAAACTGCGCATTTGCTGTGTGGCCTGATGCGCGCCGAACTCAATTGGAAGGGGACGTGGGGCGTCTTACGAGCACCCCACGACAGCAACTGTCGTCCATGCCCCCAGACACTGTGCGCCGGACGGGTTCCCGCTGGTAGAGACGTGCTATTGTGTTGTTGGTTGACACACGTGGTGGTCGTCCCAGGTGACCGTCCACGGGAACCGCGCGTGCGCGGCCTGCAGGTCGGGATCACTCTTGTACAGCTCGTACTGCATCCGCCAGCGCGCCAGGTCCCTCGGCGCGGCGCGCAGGACGTCCGGGGTCGGGGTGTGCCGGTAGCCGCCGTCCGCGGGGACGCCGCCCTCGTACACGTAGTCGCCGAGGTGCAGGACGAGGTCGAGGTCCTCGTCCGCCATGTGCCGATAGGACGGGTAGAACCCGTTGTCCCATGCCTGGCAGGACGCGACCGCGAGGGCGAGTCGGCCCATGCCGTCAGCCGGCGCGGTCCTGGTGCGCCCGACCGGGGAGAGGTGCCGGCCGTGCCGGAAGCGGTAGTACCACTCCCCGTCCGGGCGCAGCCCATCGACCTCCACGTGCACCGAGTGGCCGAGCGACGGCAACGCCCATGCGGTGCCGTCGCGCACGACCCGCCGGAAGTGCGGATCCGCGGCGATCTGCCAGTCGACGGTCACCGGGGTGGCCGGCATGCCGCCACCGGGCTCGAACAGCCGTGGCACCAGACGTGTCCACAGCACGACGCCGGACGCGGTCGGGTCACCGCTGGCGACGCCGAGTCCGAACGGATAGCCACCCGGGGTACTGGCCCGTGCGGTACCGGCCGGCAGCGTGCCGAGGGCCGCCGCACCGGCGACGGCCATCGCACCGCTGAGGAACCGCCGCCGGTCATGCTCGTTGGTCATGGACGATGTCTACCGCCCCCACCTGGCCTGTGGGTGGCCGTCGGGTGAGCAGGGGGTCACGTCACCACGTCACCGGGAGGTCGTAGACGCCGTAGATGAACCCGTCGTGCTTGAAGGAGATCTTGTCCAGGTCGGTGGCCAGCCGCAGGGTGGGGATCCGGCGCAGGAGGGCGGGGTAGGCGACCTGCAGTTCCATCCTGGCGAGTGGCTGGCCAACGCACGCGTGCGGGCCGTAGCCGAAGGACACCTGCTGACGCGCGTCGCGGCTGATGTCGAACCGGTCCGGGTCCGCGAAGACGGCCGGGTCGCGGTTGGCGGTCTCGTTGACGACGATGAGGCCTTCGCCCTCGCGGATGGTCTGGCCGGCGAGCTCGAAGTCCGCAACGGCCACGCGCAGCAGCCCGCCGTGGGTGATGGTCAGGTAGCGCAGCAGCTCCTCCACCGCCGACGCGACCAGCTTCGGATCGTCGGTGTCCCGCAGCATCGCGAGCTGCTCGGGGTGCTCCAAAAGGGCCAGTGTGCCGAGCGCGATCATGTTCGCGGTGGTCTCGTGCCCGGCGAACAGCATCAGCACGCCCATCGACACGGCCTCTTTGCGGTCCAGCTCGCCTGCCTTGACGCGTTCCGCCAGTGCCGACAGCAGGTCCTCGCCGGGGTTGGTGAGCTTCTCGTCGATCAGGCTGTCCAGGTACTCACCCAGCTTGATCTGCGCCTCCATGCGCTGCAGGGTGGTCGAGGTCCGGTTGATGATGGCCTTGCTGTGCAGCTGGAAGAACTCGTGTTCGCTGTAGGGCACGCCGAGCAACTCGCAGATCACCAGCGACGGCACGGGAAGCGCGAACGCCTCGACCAGGTCCACCGGGTTCGGGCCCGCCAGCATCTCGTCGAGGAACGAGTCCACGATCCGTTGCACGGCCGGCCGCATGGCCTCCATCCGCCGGATACCGAACGTGCCGGTGACCATCCGGCGCAGCCGGGCGTGCTCCGGGTCGTCCATCAGGATGAAGCTCAGCCCGGGTACGGAACTGTCCTGCAGCATCGCCATCAGCTGCTGCATCTCGTCGTCGGTCATGGTGTCCGGCGAGCCCTGGGTGGTCCTCGGCATGCCCTGGCGGGAGTGGTCGACGCTGACCCGCTGTTCGGCGAGCAGCGCGCGGTGCGCGGCGTGGCCGGTCACCAGCCACGGCGAGCTGCCGTCCCACAACCGCACCCGCGTCAGCGGGCCGTCCTTCTGCCGTGCCCGCATGGCCGGTGCCGGATCGAACGGACAGCCGGGTGCCCGGGCGATGTCGAACTCCGGCGCGGTCGAGTTCTCCGCCGTACTGGTCACTGTCTCTCCCTCGTCGAAACAACATCAACAGCGGGTGTTGTTTCTAGCGTGCCGCACCGGTCGGCGAAAGACGGGTGGCCGGAACTACCGGCCGAGACGGCCCGCGAGTCGGCCGACGAACGCCTCGACCTCGTCCCTCGACCGGTCCGGTAGGCCCCAGACCGCGTCCGTCACGCCCGCTTCCTGCCAGGTGGCCAGCAGTTCGGCGGTCGGCTTCGTGGTGGCGAGCACGTGTACCTGGGGCGAGCCGGCCCGCCCCGCCGCCGCCCACTGCTCGCGCAGCTGGGCGATCTTCCCGGTCACGTCCTGTTCGCGCGGTGTGGTGAGCCAGCCGTCCGCGTTGGCCGCGATCCACGACAGCGTCTTCGGCCCGCCGCCCGCTCCGATCACGAGCGGGATGTGCCGCTGCACCGGTTTCGGGTAGGCCCACGACGCGCCGAAGTTCACGAACTCCCCCGCGTAGGCGGCTTCCTCCTCTGTCCACAGTGCACGCATCGCCTCGACGTACTCCCGCAGCACCGTGCGGCGCCGGCCGGCCGGCACGTGGTGGTCGGCCAGTTCGTCGGTGTTCCAACCGAAACCGGCGCCGAGCGTGACACGGCCGCCGGACAGGTGGTCGAGTGTCGCGATCGACTTGGCCAGCGTGATGGGGTCGGACTCGACCGGCAGCGCCACGGCCGTCGCCAGCCGGATGCGGGTGGTCACCGTCGCCGCGGTCGCCAGGCTGACCCACGGGTCGAGCGTGCGCAGGTACCGGTCGTCGGGCAGTGTCGCGTCGCCCGTTCCGGGGTGAGGTGCGGTCCGCTTGACCGGGATGTGCGTGTGTTCGGGCACGTAGAAGGTGTCGAAGCCGGCCTCCTCCGCCGCTTTCGCCGCGGCGGCCGGGGTGATGCCACGATCGCTGGTGAACAGGACGATGCCGTGTCGCATGCGCGCAAGTATGGCAGTCCCCGACGATTGGAAATCGAACGCGAGTTCGGTAAGCTGGAACCATGAAGGGCGACCGCGTCGAGATCGTGGTCGACGCGGGTGACACCACCCGCGTCTACGAGGTCGTGGCGACCCGGGCCGGGCGGCGGGTGGAGGTCAGCATCGGGCGCGGGGTGGTCGAGGTCGTGGAGGTCACCCGCACCGGCACGCCGGTGCGGACGGCACGTTTCATGGCCAGCAAGGTTCTCGCACTCGTCGAGGATCCCGTGGCGGCCCGCTGACCCGACCCACGTCTGTCCACATGCGACCGTGTCGTCCACAATGGACACAGGCCAAGCGTCGAGTGACATCTCTCCCCTCATGTGTCACATTGAACGTTGACAGACACCGTGCCAGCGTGTCAACGTCGGATCACGGAAAAGCGGTTGTCGCCGCAGGAGAATTGGGGGTTTCGTTGCGTACAGTGCTGCCCTGGAAGAGGTTCGTCGGGCTGACGGCGATCGCCGGCGCCGCGTTCGTGGGGGTCGCGCCACCGGCTTCGGCGGCGACGTCCGTCGTCTTTGGACCACAGGTGATCACCGGCATTCCCGCCGCCAGCAAGAAGACGCACAAGGTCGTGCCGCTCGGCCAGATCCAGGCCGCGGTGACGGCCGGGCAGACCGCGTACGTCTACTCGACACTACGGGCGTACGACTCCGCACACGTCAACCTGGTCGATAACGAGGTGCGCTGTGCCGGCGCGGGTTCGAGCAACGTCGTGCTGGGCGAGAACATCGATCCCGCCGCCAACGCGAACCCCGGCCGGGGTGACATCACGATCGTCAACCGCTTCCTGGTCTCGGCGACCTCGACCGGCACCCTGACGTGCACCATCTACCTCCGCACCACCTCACTGTTCGAGACGACGTCCTCGTTGACGGTGAGCGGGACGCTGAGGTTCGCGTCGCTCCGCGTGGCGGAGGACGCGAACGGACTGGCCATGCAGACCTCGCTGCCCAACGGCAACACGGTGGTCGCGGACACCGTCTACACGCCGATTCTCGACCGCACCATCGGATCCGGCCATACCCAGGTCGCGGTCATCGCGGACGTCGAGTACATGTCCTGCTACCCGACCGCGTGCGGGCACTCCAGCACGACGTCCGGCACCCGCTTCACCCTGTTCGCGAACCAGATGAGCGGCAACACCGTCTGCGCTTCCGCGCCCGCCGCCCAGACGAGCGTGACCGTGTCCCGGCAGACGCACCACAAGGTCGTGCCGCTCTACACGACGGTCACGCTAACCCCGGGCTGCGACCGGATCTACGCCTACGTCCGAGCCGAGTACGTGTCCGGCCCGACCGGCGCCATCCAGGGCCAGGCCGACAACCTGACCGACGAGACCGGCGCCTCCGGCACGGGCCTGCCGGAGCACGACTCGGCCATGACGCACATCTTCGCGGTGCCCAGCTGAGCTCAGCGCGCGAACACCTGACCGTCGTCGGCGAACGCCTTGAACTCCAAGGCGTTCCCGGCGGGGTCGAGCAGGAACATCGTCCACTGCTCCCCCGGCTGCCCCTCGAAGCGCACGTACGGCTCGATGACGAACTCCGTGCCCGCCGCGCGTAGCCGGTCGGCCAGCTTGTGGAACTCCGGGATCGGCAGGATCAGGCCGAAGTGCGGCACCGGCACGTCGTGGCCGTCGACCGGGTTGTGGATCCGCTGCGCGCGTGCCGGCGCCAGATGCGTGACGAACTGGTGGCCGTGCAGGTTCCAGTCCACCCACGTGTCCGCGCTGCGGCCCTGCGCGAGACCGAGCACCTCGCCGTAGAAATGACGGGCCGCGGCCAGGTCGTCGACCGGCATGGCCAGGTGGAAGCGCGGGATAGCCATAGGTTCTCCTTCATATTATGTCGCAATGTTAACATTACGACATGACCGCACAGGGCAAGCTCGCGCCCGCACGCCGCCGGGGCCTCGCCGACGAGGTCGCCGACCGCGTGCGGGACGCGATCTTCGACGGGGTCTACCCACCCGGTGCGCAACTCCGCGAGGTGGAGCTGTCCGAGGCACTGGGGGTGAGCCGCGGCCCGGTGCGTGAGGCGCTGCTCCGGCTGGAACGCGAGGGCCTCGTCCGCAGCGAGTGGCATCGCGGGGCGACCGTGACGACGCTGTCCCAGCGGGACGTGTCCGAACTGGACAGTCTGCGTGGCGCGCTGGAGCACCTCGCCGTCCAGCAGGTGGTCGCCAACGCATCGGACGAGGACCTCGCGGCCGTCGTGCACGCGGCCCGGCGCATGAACCGCGCCGAGGAGGAACACGAGATGGTGCGCCTCGACATCGCGTTCCACGACGCCGTCTACGCCGCCGCCCGGCACCAGCGTCTCGAGCAGGCCTGGCGGGCCATCCGGTCGCAGGTGCACCTGTTCCTGTTGACCCGCGTCGGCGTCAGCTCCGACGGCTACCTCGCCCTCATCCCGGACGAACACCGCGCGCTCGTCGCCGCCCTGCTCGCCCGGGACGCGGACGCCGCCCTCGCGCTGTTCGCCGAACACCGCCGTCACGCGTTCGACGTGCTGACCCGGCAGGGCTGAGCATCGCTCAAGATTTTTGTCGGTGGGCGCGGGTAACTTGTGCGCTGTGAACGCTGCCGAACGGATCCAGGAACTCGCCGACCAGGTCGTGGCGCTGCGTGACGCGTACTACCGGGGCTCGCCGGTCGTGGCGGACGCCGAGTACGACGCGATCGAGGACGAGCTGCGGGGACTGATCGCAGCGAACCCGGAGTTGACGCCCGATCCGAACCCGCTCGACCAGGTGGGGGCGCCGGCCGTGCTGCACGCGCCGGTCCGGCACTCGCGGCCGATGCTGTCGCTGGAGAAGGCGAACCGGCCCGAGCAGGTCGCGGCGTTCTTCGGCCGCTTCCCCGGCCAGCCGGTGGTGGTCATGCCGAAGCTGGACGGGCTGTCGCTGGCGGTGGTCTACGAGGACGGCCGGCTGGCGCGGGCGGTCACCCGAGGGGACGGCACCACCGGCGAGGACGTCACGTTCCTGGTGCGGGCGCTCACCGACGGGATACCGGAGCGGGTCAGCGCGCCGGGCCGGGTCGAGGTGCGGGGCGAGGCGGTGATGCTGCGCTCCACGTTCGCCGCCTACAACGCAGCGCACCCGGACCGGCCGCTGATCAACCCGCGCGGCGCCGCAGCCGGCACCCTGCGCGCGAAGGACCCCGCCACGGTCGCCGAGCGGCGCCTGCGGTTCTTCGCCTTCGACCTCGACACCTCGACGGGCGGCGCCGCCGCCGACGTGGAGGACGGGCTGCGCACGCTCGGGTTCACCGTCGCCGACATGCGCCACTGCGCCGACGCCGACGCCGCGCTGGCCGTGATCTCGGCCATCGAGCAGGGCCGCAACGACCTGGACTACGACCTGGACGGCGCGGTGCTGCGGCTGGCCAACCGCGACGCCTACGCGGCCGCCGGCACCAGGTCGAACTCGCCCCGCGGCGCGCTGGCGTTCAAGTTCGCCGCCGAGGAGAAGACGACCGTACTGTCCGATGTGGTCTGGGACGTCGGCAAGACGGGCAAGATCGCCCCGGTCGCGCACCTGGAGCCGGTGTTCGTCGGCGGCACCACGGTCACGAAGGCGACGCTCGCCAACCAGGAGGTGATCCGCGCCCGCGGCATCAGGATCGGGGACACGGTGCTGGTCCGCCGCGCCGGGGACGTGATCCCGTTCGTCGCCGGCGTGCTCGACGAGTCCAAGCGCACGGGCGCGGAGCTGGAGATCGTGCCGCCCACCACGTGCCCGTCGTGCGGCCACCATCTGACCGAGCAGGGCAACAGCCGCGAACTGTTCTGCACCAACGTGGCCTGCCCCGCCCAGACCGTGCGCAGGCTGATCCACTGGGCGTCCCGTGCGGCCGCGGACATCGAGGCGGTCGGCGGGGTGTGGATCGAACGGCTCGCCGAGGCGGGGCTCCTCGAACGCCCGTCGGACTTCTACCGCCTCACCAAGGAACAGCTGCTGGAGTTCGACCGCATCGGCGACGTCTCGGCCACCCGCATGATCGAGTCCATCGACGCGAGCCGCGACGTTGGGCTGCGCCGCGCCCTGATCGGCCTCGCGATCCCGATGGCGTCCGAGGGCACCGCGGCCCGGCTGTGCCGCGCGGGCTTCGGTTCGCTGGAGGAGGTGGCCGACGCGGGCGAGGAACGACTGGTCGCGGTCGAGGACATCGGCCCGAGGGTCGCCGCCTCCCTGATCGAGCACCTCACCCGGCTGCGCCCCGAACTGGAACTGCTGCGCGAACGCGGCGTCTCGCTGGACGTACGCGAGGAGGACCTCCCACCCGTCGTCGCGTCCGACGCACCACTGGCCGGCAAGACCGTCGTGATCACCGGCACGATCAGCGACCCACGCTCCGGCGAGAAGGTCCCCCGCCCCACCTTCCAACGCCTGTGCGAAAAAGCCGGCGCGACGACGGCCTCGTCGGTCTCCGCGAACACCGACCTACTCATCACCGGCGCCGACGTCGGCGCCAGCAAACTCACCAAAGCGGAAAAGCTCGGCGTAGCGGCCGTCGACCAGGCAGAGATCTGGCAACAACTGATCACCGCCGGCATCGCCTAACCCCCCAACTCGCGAGTCGCGCGTTCGGCCCCCGCGAGTCGCGCGTTCAGCCCCCGCGAGTTGCGTTTTCGGGAACGCCCGGGCGTGCCACAACTCGAGGAACGCCGAACGCGAGAGCGTCATCGCGCGGGTTGCTGATCGGGATGAGGGGTGCTGGCTTCGGGAACGCTCGCGTGTACACGAAAACGACACTCGGGGGTGCCGAACGCGCGACTCGCGGGGGCCAGAAGCGAGACTCGCGGGGGTTGGGGTGTCGGTGGGGCCTGGTCGGGGCTCTTGGTTGCGCCGTCTGGGGCAGTCTTTCCCGCTGACTGGCCGCAGTGACCAGAAATCACTGGGCTAAACATACGAACTTGCTATCGAACCTCGAGTGGGTGGGCCGCGTATTGAACAGTGCAGGTCTTCCGTTCTGAAGGAGAATTCCGTGACGCAGGCGCCGTCGGCTCCCAGGAATAATCGGCGCCAGAACATTTCGTCGCTAGTGCCACAGCCGTGTGGGACTTGGCGACAGACGATTCGGGCTGGGTCACGCCTCGACGGCGGCGTCATGCCAGGGAGTACGCGCACGCTGACCGTGGAAGCACTGGGCGCCCACGACACCGTGACGGGTCGCAGTGGGCCTGTCACTATGACATTCCCCGAATGGTAATCATGAATCCACTGTAGACACCGCATGCGGTTTTGCAGGGAACCGCGTGCGTCCGGAGTCAGGTCTCGGCGTCATCGGCCATGGCGCCGAGGCCTGGCTGACTCTTTCCATAACACTCCGGCCCCTATGTAACGGTTGACCCCTAAGGGAAAATGGCGATTGTCCTTCGCCTTTGATCTGTCCCCGGCGTACACGTGTGTGCGAACATAACCTGGGGACGGAGTCGCACAGGTTAGTGGGAACCGGAGTGGTGCCCGCGGGGGGCGCGGCTCGGTGCCATGCGTACCGGTTCAAATCCATGAACCGAGGTATTGGACATGGCTGACGCCCCTTCTGTAAGCGTAGTCCTACAACACGAGAACCGGTTGGTTCGCGAGATGCTCGCCAAACATCTCGTGCGCGAGCCGGGGATCATGATCGCCGGCACGGCACCGTCCGGACCGGAACTGATCCAGCTCTGCAGAATTCGAAGACCGACGGTCGTCGTGTTCGAGGCCGACGCGCCACGATGGAGCAACGAACGGTTGGTCAAGCTCCTGCTGCAGACGGGCCGCCGGATGCGCATGGTGGGTGTGCACGACGCGCTCCCGGGCCCCTACGTCATCCGCGCCTACGAGGTCGGCGTCAGCGCCATGGTCTCGTACACGAGTGGACTGGACGCTCTGCTCGACGCGGTGAAAACCCCGGCGCTGCCCGTCGAGGTGGCCCGCCAGGCCGGACCTGACAGGCAAACACTCACCGAACGTGAACTCCAGGTGCTCTACCTGATCAGCTCCGGCTTCCCACCCAAACAGGTCGCGGCCGAACTCGGCATCAGCCTGCACACGGTGGAACACCACAAGAAGCGGATCTTCAGCAAGCTCGACGTGCACACCCAGGCCCACGCCGCGGCAAGCGCCGTCCGCCTCGGCCTGCGGGCTCCCGCGGTGCCGTTGCAACGTTCCATGCCACCCAACGCCAAGCGGCGGCGAAGCCTCAGCGTCGTGCTCGTCGCCCCAGCAGGCCGCCTCGCCGACCACGTTCGCCAACTCCTTGGCGAACACCACGTCCCGGTGGTGAACGACAACGCGGAGCCACAGGCGGAAACGGACGGCGACGCGCCGATCACCGTCCTGGTGGACCCACGACAGTCCGAGTGGCCCGCGGCGGACGGCCAACACCGCGCCCGCCACGTCGTGGTCGACAGCCGTGAGCTCAAGCATTCCCAGGTCACCAAGGCGTTGGCGTCCGGCATCGCGACCGTGCCCGCCGCCCAGGTCGACGACCTGCTGGTGCCCGCCGTCCGTGCGGCCGGTCAGGGTTACGTGCTCGCGAACTCGACCTACATCCGGGCCCTGTTCGGGCCGACACGTCCCGACGCCGCCGAGGGCTGGCGGCGGTGGGAACTCACGCTCACGCCCCGGGAGAAGGAGATCCTGGGCTCCATCAGCCGGGGGCACGCGACCAAGCAGACCGCGCGGATGCTCGGCATCTCCATCCGCACGGTCGAGAACCTGCAGAGCAACCTGTTCAAGAAGCTGCGAGTGCACAGCAGGGCGGCGGCGCTGGTCGCCGCACACGACCTGGGCCTGCTCGACGAATGATCACCAGAGGATGCCACATGCGAAGCCGCCTCATGCGAGCCCTCGCCGTCACCGCGATGACCGTGGGCCTGCTACTCCTACCCAACACCGAAGCCTGGGCACACGCCGAACTGATCGAGTCCACGCCTGCCAACGGCACGCACCTCGACACGGCGCCCGAGGAGGTGGTGCTCCGGTTCACCGAGTCGGTCAACCCGGTGCGTGACGGGTTCAGCCTGCTCGACGGAAACGGGGACACGATCGCGAAACCGTCGGCCAGCGGCGTGCCCGGTGACGGGACGCGGGTCAGCATGCCGCTGCCGGACTCGCTCGGCGACGGGGTGTACGTCGTCAACTGGCGGGTCGTGTCCGCGGACTCCCACCCGATCCACGGCGCGTTCGTGTTCAGCGTCGGCGACGCGCGAGCGGCCCCACTGGCCGACGCGGGCGCGCAGACCGGCTCGGACGGCCCGGTCGAGGTCGCGTTCTGGCTGTTTCGGCTGTTGTCCTTCGCGAGCCTGGCCCTCGTGGTCGGGGGCGCGTTCTTCGTCGTCGTGTGCTGGCGGCCAGGGCTGGCTGACCGCCGGGTACGCAGGTTGATCACGTGGGCGTGGGCCGCGTCGGTCTTCTCGGCGGTCGCGGTGTTCCTGCTGCAGGGCCCGAACGTGGCCGGCACGTCACTCATCGACGTCGTGGACCCGGCCCTGCTGGCTGACACGGCCCAGACGACCTTCGGCATCCTGCTGCTGGTGCGGATCGCGTTGCTCTGCCTGGCCGCGTTTCTGTTGACACGGTTGAAAGCCATGTCGCGCAAGCAGATCGTGCTCATGGCCGTGCTCGGGTACGCGCTCACGTTGACCTGGAGCGGAACGGGACACGCGGCCGCCGGCCTGCTGTCGAGCGTCGCGCTGCTCGTCGACGCCGCACACCTGACGGCGATGTCGGTCTGGCTCGGCGGACTGGCCGTGCTCGCGTCGTGCGCTCTCGGCAAGGGCGGACGCGAGGACGAGGCCACGGTCGCCGTGACGCGGTTCTCCCGCACGGCCGCGACGGCGGTGGTGGTGCTCGGCGTGACGGGCCTGCTCCAGGCCTGGCGCGAACTCGCCGAGTTCGGCCCTGGCACGCAGTACTTCACGCTGCTGATCTTCAAGATCGCCGTGTTCGGCCTGCTGCTGTGGCTGGCCTCGCTGTCGCGCACGTTCGTCCGCAGGCGGCTGTCGGTGCCGGTGGCACCCCGCAAGGCAGCCGCCCGGCAGGCACGGCAGGACTCGCTCGCCGGTCTCCGTCGATCCGTGGCGTGGGAAGCCGGGATCGCCGTCGTCGTGCTCGGGCTCACCGCGGCGCTGGTGTCGATCCCACCGGGCGGCCACGATCACGGCCCGACCGCCGCGGCCGCCCCGACGGGCCCGTACCTCGAGGCGCTCGCACTTCCCGACTCCGGCGACGTCCAGGTGTGGGTCGACCCGGCACGCACCGGCAACAACCAGATCGTGCTGAACGTCCGGGACGAGCGCGGGATCAACCGGAACGTGCCCGAGGTGCGGGCGCAGCTGCAACTGCCGGAGTCCGGCATCGACCCGCTGCCGGTGTCACTTTCCAGAACGGGGCCGGGCCAGTTCGTCGCAAAGGACGTCATCGTCCCGACGGCGGGCACCTGGACCCTCGACCTCCACGTGCGTACCACGGAGTTCGACGAGGTCACAGTGGACACACAGATCAGCATGCGTTGACGCGAGGCTGGATGGGCCGCGCGCACACGCCCGGCCCATCCAGGCTCTCGCGGGGCAACTCCCCACAGTGGACGGTCAGCTGCGAGTGGGGAGAGCACCCGGTCACCACAGGCGAGCGGGGCACGCTCTCCCCACTCGCCGTGCACGACGGGACGTGGACCCGATGCGCCGAGGTGAGACCCTTGGGTGAGCCACACCGGGTCCGCACGTTCGGCCCCGGTCTGGGAGAGTCTCATTCGATGCGATCAGGCCGCCCCGCCGTGTACGCGTCGGCCCATCCAAATGGTGTCGTCACGCTCCCAGACCGGAAATAGCCAGAACTCCCTAGTATGCGGTGCCCCTCAGGTAATTTTCAGGGCTTGTAGAACGACTGGTCATGTGGTTCGCCCAGCGCGTTCCGGCCGATGGTGGCGAGAATGTGATCGTCGTTGTCGTGTCGCACGTAGAACATCAGGTCCCGCTGTATCCGCTCGACCGGGCTGGGCCGGACGAGGCAGCGGGCGCCGCAGGCCCGCACGCAGTGGTCCACGGTGTCCAGAGCCAGATGCTCCACCAGGTGCCGTGCCCGGGAACCGGCCATCCGCGCTTCGTCCGTGCGCCCCGAGTCCCACAGGTCCGCGACGTGCTTCAGCCACAGCTGCCCGGTCTCCACCGCGACGGCCATCGCCCCCACCCGTTGCTGCACATAGGCGTCGGTGCCCTTGTGCTGGCGCATGACGTACTCGAGGGCGTACTGGTAGGCCGCCTCCGCCGCGCCGAGGAAGCTCGCGGCGTAGTGCGGGATGAACGCCGTCTGCCACCCCTGACGGAGGTAGTCCCCCGCCTCGCCGATGCGTTGCGAGTCCGGGATGAAGGTGTTGTCGAAGCGGACCAGGTGACTGACCGTGGCGCGCATGCCGATCGGGTCCCACCACGAGCTGTCGACGGACACCGACGGGTCGGCGAGCTCGCAGGCGAGCATCAGCACGCCGGCGCCGCCGTCGGAGGTGCTGTTCCGTGCGCCGCCGGGGCCGGCCATGTCGACCAGCAGGATCGCCCAGTCGGCACCGGTGGCACTGGTCGCGAACACCTTGGTGCCGTCGACGACCCAGCCGTCGCCCTCACGCCGCACGGTCGTGCCGAAGCGCCTGACCTCGCCGGGTTTGGGTGAACGTGGCTCGCCGCTCCACGCCACCCATTTCTCGCCGCGGTGCACCACACCGTCGAACCACCGCGACTTCTGTGCCTCGGAGCCGAGCGCGTCGATGAGCACCAACGAGTTCGTGTGCCCCTCCCAGCAGCGCGCGAGGGAGAGGTCCGCCGACGCGAGCCGCTTGGTCATCAGCCACAGCGCGAGCGTGTCGCCTCCCACCGGCCCGAGACCCAGTCCACCGTGGGAGCGCGGCACGGTCGGTGCGTGCAGGCCGGCGGCGAACAGGTCGTCGAAGTCCTCCGCCGGGAACGTGGCGGTCCGGTCGTAGCCGTCGGCGCGCCTGGCGAACGTGTCGGCCAGGTCCGACAACTCTTCGAACATGGCTGACTGGGCCGCCTCTCGATCGATGTGAGCGGTCATCTGACGAACTCCCTTTGCGGTGGTACGGCGGGGATGGCGGCATGATCGAGCGACTCGATCGGGCCGGGGATGGACCTGCCGGTCAGCAGGCGGAACTGTTGGTCGACCTCGACCTCGAGCACTCGCCAGCCGTCGACGACGACCAGGCCGCGGGCACGCGCGGCGGCCGCGAGCCCGGTCTCGTCGGGTCCATAGGTGAGGTCGACGACCACGGTGCCGTCGGCGAGCCGGTCGACCGCGAACGGCGGCTCGTCACGCATGGGCGTGGCGTGCACGATGAGCGAGTACTTCTCCGGCGCGAACTTGGCCAGGGGCAGGTAGGGGACGCCGAGCAACTCCGCGGCGTAGCTACCGCGTGCCGGCCCGCGGTTGATGATGGTGGGGACGAGACCGGCCCGCAACAGGCCGTCGGCGGCTCCGCGCCCAGCACCGCCGCAACCGACCACGGCGGCCTTGCGGCCGGCCAACTCCACGCCGGCGGCACGCAGCGCGCCGACGATCCCGACCGGGTCGGTCGTGTACGCCCGCCAGCCCCTCTCCTCGCGCACCAGCAGGTTGGCCGCACCCGTGCGCCGTGCCTCCACGCTCGCGGCGTCGGCCAGCGCCAGCGCGTCCTCCTTGAACGGCGCGACGACGGTCGCCCCGCCGAACGTGAGCCCGAGTTGTTCGAACCCCGTGCACATTGCCTGCCACGAGTTGGGGAACTCCGTGGCGGGCAAGGGCAGGTACAGCGCGGGGAGGCCGAGTGCACGGTACGAGGCGTTGTGCAGGCGAGGTGAGCGGGATGCCCGCATCGGCCGGCTCACGATGCCGAACACGTGCTCGACGGGCGGCAGCTCCGGGAACGGATAGTCGGCCAGCAGGTGCTCCACGGGTGGCACGCCCCAGGCGAGGTCGCGACCGAGTCCGCCGAACACGACGGGCGCACCGAACCACGGCGCCAGCACCCGGCTGGTCACCCCGAGGTTCCCGGTGGCGAAGGCTGTGACGTCGGACCGGCCAAGTTTCGCGAGGAACCGCGTCGGGGCCATGGCCTGCTCGATCGTCTCCGCCTCGGGTGCCAGCAGGTACAGGCGCGCTGGCGTGTTCGCCATGCGGTCGAAGGTCGCGCGCAGTCCCGCGGGGTCACGTGCCTTGCCGTACCACGAGATCCGCCGGCGATGCGGCGGGATGACCGCCAGCACGTCCGGCGTGAGGTCCCGGTCGGCCTCCAGTTCGACGACGTCATACGACCGAGCCGCGGCGAGGAGGCAACGCCGCCGCTCGGCCGCGCTTCCGACGAACGCGCCCCCGGACTCCGCGCTGCGCAGGCTGTAGATCAGCTCGCCCTCGAAGAGACCACGCAACAGGTCGACCCCGGAATCCCCGGTGAGGTCGACGCGAACCTCCAGGCCGTCGACGAAGCCACGCAGTGCGCGTAAATCTCTGCGCCCTTTCCACACGGCCGTGGTCAGTGTCGCCACGACCGCACAGCTCCGCTGCGCCGTACCGGTCGACCGCTGCTGAGGACTGGACAAATTTCTCATCATTGCGACAATCCTTTGTCATGGACACCACTCCGTGGACAACTTTTCAGTCTGTCCTCAATGGACGACACTGTAAGCGCGCTTTTCTCGAAAAGCCGGTGGCCCGGGATCTCCTCGAGAACGTCCTGCGCGCGTCGGCGCACGCCCCGTCGACCCGCAACGGGCAGCCGTGGCAGGTGGCGGTCGTGACGGGGCGCCACAAGGACGCACTCGCCCGCCGGCTGTGCGCGGAGTTCGACAACGGCGTCGCACCCCGACCGGACTACGAGTACCGATCGGCCCGTACGGACGAGACGATCGACGCCAGGGCGCGGGAGGCCATCGTCGGTGTGCTGCTCGCCAAAGGACACGGTGGGAACGACCGCGCTTCGCGCCGCGCACACCAGCGCGACAACCTCGGGTTCTACGGCGCTCCCGTCGAGATGATCTTCCATCTGCCCGTCGACGCCATGCCGGGTCAGTTCCTCGAGATGGGCTTCTTCCTGCAGAACGTCATGCTGTCCCTGGTCGCCTGCGGCCTCGGCAGCTGCCCGCAGTTCAGCGTGGCGGGTTACCCGGACGCCATCCGCGCGGAGCTGGCTCTCGGCGCGGATCGCCTTGTCGTGTGCGGGCTCGCCGTCGGGTATCCGGACATTTCGGTGCCGGTCAACGACTTCTGGCCGGAACGAGCCGGGCTGGCGGAATACGCGCAGTGGCACGACGAAGCGCCACCCGACGGGACTGTCGGGAGCTGACGGTCGATCTGGCACTGGAACGTTTAACTCGCGGTCCACAATCCTGTGGTGACGTGCGCGCGTCAATGATCTCTCCTACAACGTAAGGGAGTCAGGTATTGGCAACGCGCGGCACGTGCTCACCCAATCACGCACACGCGAAAGATGTGAAGTTGTCAGCGACGACTAGCGAGCCTGGGGATTACACCCAGTTTCTCTCCGTGTTCAAGCCGTCACGAGGCGACGCTACCCCAGCTTTCGCGGGCACGCACAACAACGGCGAGCAACCCCTAGGGGATCGGCCGGTCTTAGGCAGAATCCGCCATGGCCAGCCCGATCGAGCGAAACTAGCCTTCTTACCAGAAACACTCGTCGGGGGTGAGGAATGCCAACGGCCGGCCGAAAGTTGCGCTTCCACTGGAGTCTGCCGGCCACCAGCGTCAACGACCAGCGCAGAGGCTCCCGGGTGCGGTCGGAGATCGACCAGTTCGCGAACCTTGGCCAACAGCGCGACTTCTGTGTCCGGGCCGAGGAGCTGGGCCTGGACTCGGTGCTGTTGCCGATCGGTTTCCAGCGCGCGGACCCGATCGTCCTGGCCACCGTGTTCGGGCTGGCCACCGAGCGAGTCAACCTCATGCCCGCGTCGCGCCCGACGGTCATCTCGCCAACGCACTTCGTCCAACAGATCAACGCGTTGTCCGCGTTCACCAATGGCCGGGTCGCGGTCAACGTGGTGTCCGGCCAGGGCTCGGACGAACTGCGTTTCTACGGCGACTTCTCCACCCACGACGAACGCTACCGGCACACCGACGAGTTCTGGACGATCTGCCACGCGCTGTGGCGAAGCGAGTTCCCGGTCAACTTCAACGGAAGGTTCGTCAGCGTCGAGGGCGCCCGGGTCAACCAGCCGTTCGTCTCGCCGGACCGGCACCGGCCCCAGGTGTACATCTCAGGCAGCTCCGACCAGGCACGGCAACTCGCGATCACCCACGCGGACTGCCTGTTGCGGGTCGTCGAAGCGCCGGAGACACTGCGGCCGAAGATCGAACCCGTGCTGGCGGCCGGCACCGAGGTCGGGCTGATCACCAACCTGATCCTCGGCCCCACCCGCGACGACGCGCTGCGGGCCGGTAGAGCGGTGATCGAGAACGCCGGCGACCGCGGCAAGGCCGCGATCGCGGAATGGCGGGGGAAGACCACGGAGTCGGTGGGTTTCACCGAGACCTTCCGGTTGGCCGAGAACAAGTCGAGCTGGCTCACGCCCTACCTGTGGACCGGGTTGGTGCCCTACATGGGCCCGATGTCGATCTCGTTGGTCGGCGGTCCCGTCGAGATCGTCGAGGCGATCTTCTGCTACCGGGAGCTCGGCGTCACGCAGTTCATGTTCCAGGCGCGACCGGACCTGCCGGCCCTCGAATTCTTCGGCACCGAAATTCTGCCGAAGATCAGGCTGCGAGAAGCACGCGAACAGACGACACTTGTCCGATGAGAACGCGCTTCACGTGGCCCGAAACCGCCGGGAGGATCTGATGGGACAGGCGATCGCACAGACGATGCGAGCCGACGCGAAGGCAATGGTGGACGCGAAAGCCGACATCACCCCGCTGCTCGGCACGTGGATCAACGCCAAGCGGGACACCGACCACATCGCCAAAGTAGAGGTGACCGAACGGAACGGCGCGATTTTCGCGCGGCTGTACGGCTCAGCGGACGAACTCGTCGACTGGGGCGAGGTCGAGGCGAACCCGTACGTCTTCACCGGCACGAACATGGTGGCCGGCTTCCACGCCCGGTACGAGCTCGGCACGACCTCGGTCGAGATCGCCGCCAACGTGAAGCTGGGCATCCTGGTGATCCAGACCTACACGTCGTTCCAGGACGAGCGACTGAGCCAGTTCTCGCGCGAGTTCTTCCACCTCTCCTCGGCTGAACCGGCCGATGGCGAGGTCCGGCGAGGCCTCGCGTTCCTGACCGGTGAATGGGTCAACACCAACCAGAACACCAAGTGGATCAAGGGGTTCACGCTCACCGACCACGGGGACAGGTTCTCCCTGCGCATCACGGGCGCGGGTGAACCGGCCGACTGGGGCGAGAGCTGGATCAACACCTACCTGGACGACGCGGGCGAGCCGGCCTTCCACGCCGAGTACGACCTCGGCACGGTCGAGGCGGCCCTGGCCGGGAACACCGGCAAGAGCATCATCATCATCGCCGCGTACGTCCGGCGCAAGGACGACGAGTCGGCCAACTCGTTCTGCCGCGAGTTCTTCGTGCCACGGTAGAAAACGCCCTGCCCGTACAGAGCAGCTCGACTCGGGCGGGGATACGCTTCGCGGGGCCGGACGTTTCGCGCCCGTCCGGCCCCGCGAAGCCACCGTCAGCAGAGCCGCCAGGCCCGGCGGAACGTCGGCACCAGCACGCACACGACGACCAACGCCGCGGTACCGGACAGCACGTACACCACCTCCGGCCGCAACAGCCCGACCACGAGCCCACCGAAACCGTACGCGATCAGGCCGGCGGCCCGGTGGATCCCGGTGTAGCCGGCCGTCACGCGACCGATCGACGGTTCGGGTGTGCGCAGCAGCAACAAGGTGCCCATCGAGACGGACACCAGGCTCATGCACACCCCAGCCACCACGTAGAGCATGAACGTGGCCGACAGGGACCATCCGAGTCCAATGAGGACGATCGCGACCGACATCACCGCGGCGGCGATCGGTGCGCCGAGCACGATTCGGCGCACCGTGTTGAACCTGCTCGCCACCACGGCGCCGATCAGCAGCCCCACCGTGTGTGTCGCCTGGAGCATGCCGAACGCCAGTGCGCTCGCTCCGAACGTGTCCCGGACCAGGTACACCTGCGCCACGTAGATCAGGTGGACCACCAGCGCCAACAGGACCGCGAGCGACACCATCGCGGCGAGGATCCGGTCGGTGAACAGCATCGCCATGCCCGCACGGCCGTTCGGTTTCGGGACATCCGGCGACGGTCGGCGACGCGTGCCGATCAACACGCTCGAACCCGCGATCGCCACGAAGATCAGCGCGTCCAGCAACAGTGGAACCCGTGCGCCGCCGGTGATGCCGGTGAGCAGGCCGCCGATCGGAGGGCCGACCATCGTGGCGATGGTGACCGCACCCTGCTGCACGCTGTTGGCGGGCGCCAACTGCCCGTTGGACACCATGACGCTGGTCAACGCGAGGAACAGCGGGTTGGTCACCGCCGTGCCGCACGCGTTCATGGCGACCAGGGCGAGCATCATCCTCGGCTCTTCGACGAAGGCCAGCAGTGCACAGACCACCGCCTGCCACAGGCTGCTCAACACGATCAACCGACGACTGTCCCACCGGTCCACGACCGGACCGACGACCGGAGCGAGAAGCACGATCGGTAAAGCGCCCGCGGCTAACACCCCCGCCACCGCCCACGTTCCCGCGCCGCGATCATGGAAGTCGAGCAGCAGTGCAGTAACGGCGACCACGTTGCAGAGAACGGACGCCGCCCTGGCGCCAGCCGCGACGTAGAGGTCGCGCGGCAGCCGGTGAGCAACGACGGGCTTCATGTCCATGCCATTCCAAGTTGAGATGCCGCACGGGTACCCCGGAGGGGCTTGAACATCCATGCCGGCACCGAGTGACACGTGCCGGGCGCACGCGTCACCTGCGAAGGATTTCCAAAATCTCTTCTACTTAGGTGTGGTCCCCTAAGTAGTGCATTCCCCTAGGGGGTTCTGCCTCTCCCGATTTATCCCAGCGTGATCTATTCTCAAAGAACCCTGCTCTCGCGTTATCCCTGCCCCCTACGTTACTCCCCGTTCGGGCACTCGTCATTCTGAGTAGCCTGTTCAGGGTGATTACCCGTTGCCAAATATCGAGGTGCGCATTCAAATGCCCCGACCAAGCACGAGGGTCGTCATCGTCGTAGTGGCAGCATTCGCCGCCGGCACAATTGGCGTCACCAGGCTGACCGCCTCACCGGACGCGGCCACCGTGGCCGACCAAGCCATTGTGGACAGTCTGACCGCCCAGGTCACCGCCGCGGACTGGACCAACATGGATCACGACATGGCCAAGGACGCGCCGGGGTACAAGATGCCGCCGGCGATGATGCCCGGCATGCCGGAGGACGGTAACCAGCGCCTGGCAATAACAGTGACAGTCGTCAACACGAGTGAGGACACGCGGCCGTTCCGTCCGGACGAGGAGTTCACGCTCCGTGCCGGCGCGGAGGGCAAGGCCAGGACGCCGCGCTCGGACACGTTCGGTGACCTCCCCCGCCTCGCCCCGCGTAACGCCGTCAACGGCCTGTTGTTCTTCGACCTCCCCACCGAGGAGCTGACCGAATCCCCGGCCTGGCTCGAATGGACGCACGGCGACACAACGCACCGGCTCGCCATTCCCATGGACGGCGTGAGCGCTCCGCCGAACCATTCGCACAATCCCTGACCAAAAATCTACCGACGTGTGGGATCAAGTCTTGCCGATGGCATACCTGCGTCCATCGGCAGATTGGAGAGGTGAATTCTATGAAATTGTTCCGTCACAATACCCCTAGGGGTGTTGTGTCAACTTCGAGCGGCGCCAGACCTGGTAGCAGCCATACCCCAAACAGACGTGAGCCAAACACGCCGTTTTCCTCCCCGACGGGGCAGGAAGGCGGCGTTGTTCTCGCGGTGGTCGTCGCGTTGGCTGTCACGCTGTCGCGACACGCCGGGTCGATGCTGTCCGGCGCCCAGTCAGGCCACGTCCTGAGCTTCCTGCTGGACGCGCTGCTGACCGTGCCCGTGGCCGGCGCGGCCGTGTGGCTGGCCGGCCGCACCGCGTCGCGGCTCGGCATCACGGGCGGGCGTTCCGCGCCACTGAGCACGGCGGCGCTGCTGTCGCTGTACTTCGTGCCGCTGTTCGCGCCACTCGCCGCGATGCTGACGCCGTTGCACGAGCTGGCGGGCGTGGCCGGCACCGAGGCGCACGGCGCGCACCAGTTGGCCGGCACGGACGTGGCCAGCCTCGTCAGCCACGGCCTGCTGAACGCCGCCGCGGCGCAGCCGGTCGTGCTCGTCGCCGGCCTGGCGATGCTGGCGATGGTCGGCGCGCGCGACGACCATCTCGTCCTACCTCGGCGAGCGAACCGTGGTCCGCTCGCGGCGTTCACGACGATGGCGGCCGTGCTGGTGCTGGTCGCCGGGACGTTCCTGGTACCGGCGGGGTTCACCGCGCCGTCGGCCAGCGCACAGGAGGATGTGGAACCGGCCGCGCACGTCGGAGGGTGCGGGGGCAGCGGAGTGCCGACACGCACCTTCAACGTACTGGCCATCAACATCGACATCACGCTCAACCGGTTCGGCGACCACGACCCGTTCGGTTTCATGTACGTACAGGCCGAGAAGCTGAACGAGGTACGGGCACAGGAAGCCGCGCTCAAGGCCAACGCGGCGGTCGGTTCCGACGGCAGCGGCGCGAAGGTGTCCAGCGGTCTGCGGCAGGACGCCATCCAGCCGCTGATCCTGCGTGCCCGGCTCGGTGAGTGCGTCCAGATCAACCTCACCAACCAGCTGACCCAGGCACCGCGCGGTGGTCCCGGTTTCACCGCGAACCCGATCGTCACCCAGCCCGGTGGGGTGCCCTCGGTGTCCGTCGACATCGCCGGCGTCTCCTACGACGCCGCGACGGGCGACGGCGGGCAGGCGGTCGGCAACAACCCGACCAACGTGATGGTGCCACCAGGGGCCAGCCACACCTACCGCTACTTCCTCGACCCGCTCATGGGCGAGGGAGTCAGGGTGTTCCGCAGCGGCGGTGACTCCACCCAGCTGACCCTGCACGGCCTGTTCGGCGCGCTCGTGGCCGAGCCGGCCGGATCGACCTGGCTGGACCCCGACACCGGCCAGGACCGCACGAACGACCGGACGTTCAACAGCTTCGCCGCCATCATCCGGCCGGGAAGCGGCACGTCGTTCCGCGAGTTCAACATCCTGTACCACGAGGTCGGCGACGAGATGTTCAACGTGCGCCGGCCACCACGGGAGAGCGGCACGCCGATCAGCTGTGTCCCCGCGACGGACGGACTCGGCGTCGGAGATCCGCACGCGATGCGGGACGAGGCCCTGATCGCCAACTGCGGGTACGGCACGCTCAGCTACCGGCCGAACTCCCGGGCGCTGAACTACCGCAGCGAGTCGCACTACCGACGGCTCGAGTTGCAGGCGCAGCGCGGTCTCCAGACGGACGAGACGGTGCACGCCGCCGAGTCGCTGGCCTACGGTTCGTACGCCAACGGCGACCCGGCGACCCCGATGCCGCGCTCGTACCTGGGTGAGCCGACCAAGATCAGGCTGGCGCACGCCGGTGGCGAGACGCTGCACGTGCACCACCTGCACGGCGGCGGCGACCGCTGGCCGACCAACCCGAACGCGGTGGCGAACAACTTCGCAAGCGGGTTGCAGAAGAACCCGCCCAACAACGCCTCGTCGACCATGTTGGACTCGCAGACCCTCGGCCCGGCCGAGAGCTACGACAACAGGATCGAGTGCGGCGCGGGCGGATGCCAGCAGGCGGCGGGTGACTTCCTGTGGCACTGCCACATCGCCCACCACTACATCGCGGGCATGTGGTCCTTCTGGCGGGTGTTCGACACCAGACAGCCGGACCTGGCGGTGATTCCCGGCAGGGCGACACCACCGACCGCGGTGACCTCGCAGGGTCTGATCGGCAGGACCATCGAGGGCAGGACCGTGATCGGGTCGGGCACACCGACCGCCAGCCAGGTGCTGGTGTCCGATCTCGTCGAACGCCAGCTGCCGCCACGCGGCCAGCGGAACCACAACAACGACGCGACCGTGTGGGACTGGGAGAAAGCAGGTACGACAGCTTCACCGCTGTACAACGGGGAACGCGAGACCACGCAGGTGTGGCCGAACTACCAATCGGCCACACCGGACCAGCGAAATCCGATCCTGTTCAATCCCAACAACGGCCGGCCGGCGTGGCCGATGCTGAGACCTCACCTCGGCATGCGACCACCGTTCTCCGGAGCCGGCCATACCGGAGCCGCCTGGCTCGGCGAGACCGGCTCGTCGACCCGACCGGACGGCATCTGCCCGCAGAACGCGCCGGTGAAGACGTACAACGTCACCGGGATCGGCGTCCCGGTCCAGCAGACACTGCGGGAACGAGATGACGGCGGCACGGTCTTCGTACTCAACGAGGACAAGGACCAGGTCATCGCGGATGCCAGGAACGGGGTGAAAGCCCCCGATCCACTGGCGATCCGGTCGAACGTCGGCGACTGCGTGGCGCTCACGCTGACCAACGAGATGACACTGGAGCAGCAGCCGAAGGTCAACATGCACACGCACTTCGTGCAGTTCGACCCGCAGAGCTCCGACGGTGTGATCACCGGCTTCTCCTACGAGCAGTCGGTGTACCCGAACTCGGTCGAGGCCCGCACGATGACCGCGGCGAGCGCGGCCAACGCCACCCAGGTCACCGTGTCGAACGTGACTGACCTGGAAGTCGGCATCTTCATCGCCGTGGGCAGCGGGAAGGCCAACATCGAGATCCGGAAGATCACCGCGATCAACGGCACCACGCTGACCTTCGACCGGGCACTCACCTCGGCACACGCCGTCGGCGACCCGGTGTCGGTCGAGTTCGTGCAGTACCGTTGGTACTCCGATGTGGACAGTGGCACCGTGTTCTGGCACGACCACGTGAACGGGATCGTGTCCTGGGCACATGGTCTGTTCGGCGCCCACATCATCGAACCACGCGGCTCGACGTACCACGACCCGAGGACCGGCGCACAGGTCCGCAGCGGCACGATCGTCGACATCCGCACCAGCAACCTCGTCGGAGGAGGTGTGCGCAGTTCGTTCCGGGAGTACATGATCTTCCTCGGCAACGGTCGCCGCGGTAGACCTGAACTGAGAGCCGACCCAGCCGTCGTCGGACGGATCGATCGCAACGCTGGACAGGAGTGCGAGGAGGGCTCCATCAACCTGAGAGCGGCGCCCATCGGGGAACGAACACCACCAGGAGCCCTACAAAAACAGGAGTTCAACGGCGAACAGGTCTGTCGCAACGCGACCAGCCGGGTCAATGATCCGACCGCGGCCAACACAGTGGTCGCGACGGTGACAACCGTCGATCCGTACGTGTTCTCCTCCGTCAAGTACGGCGACCCGACCACACCGCTGTTCCGCGCCTATGCCGGGGATCCGGTCGTGATTCGCACGATCGGGTTGAGTGAACGGGTCGAAGCACTGAGGTTCCAGGGTCACCGGTTCTCCCGGGAGCGGTTCAACGCCGACGGCGAACTGGTCGACGCCGCGACCACCGGTATCTCGGAACGGTTCGACTACGTGCTCGACGGAGGCGCGGGTGGTCCACAACGGATGGCGGGTGACTATCTGTACTACAGCACCCGTAACTTCGCCTTCGAGTCGGGCGCGTGGGGCATCTTCCGCGTGCACGACAGGCGAAGAACGGACCTGCAACCGCTGCCGGACCGGACCGCTCCACCGACCGGTGCCGGGTTCCCGGTACTGACGCCGGCGACGGGGAACACCCAGACGACACCTGGGCCGAACCCGCCGAGCCCGTCGGCCACCCCACCCACGTCGACGGCAAGCCCGTGCGCCAGCACGGCTCCGGTGCGCAGCTACGACGTGTCGGTCTTCAACCAGACACTGCCGACGGCCCCACAGGCCGACACCAACGGCATCATGTACTCGTTGACGTCCGACATGGCTGCCATCAAGGCCGGCACCAAACGGCCGGAACCGTTGGTACTGAGGGTGAACCAGGGTGACTGTCTCGAAGTGACGCTGCGAAACCAGATCGCCGCCGGCACGCAGTACGGCGGTACAAGAGCCGGGTTCGATCTGGGGAAGCTGTTGTACAACCCGCAGACCTCGGCGGGCAGTGCGGTCGGGCTCAACCCCGACACGACTGTCGCGGCGGGACAGACGTTCACCTACCGGTTCGCGGCGGACAAGCTGCTCGGCACGTCGATCTTCCAGAACCTGGGGAGCACGGCGTCCATGCGGCACGGCGCCTACGGTCAGGTGATCGTCGAGCCGACCGGGTCGACCTGGTTCGACAGTGCGAGCGGGGCCGCCCTCGGGGCGACCAGGACGAGCACCCAGGCGATCATCCGCGCGGCGAGCGGGAGCTTCCGTGAGTTCGCGATCAGCATGGGCTCGAACGACCAGAAGTACTCGCGCAGCATCAACGAGTACCAGGATGTGATCGCCGGTACGGGAGTCAACAGCCAGTTCCCGATCTTCAACCGGCCGGTCGCGAACGCCCCGGTGTTCAACCAGATCAACTACTCCAGCGCGCCGCTCACGACGCGGTTGGGGTTGACGTCGTCGCCGCCGAACCCGGATCCCGAATGGGAGCTCGCGTTCAGCTCGACACGGTTCGGTGATCCGGCGACACCGATCCTCCGCGCCTTCGCGGGAGATCCGGTCGTGATCCGGTTGGGTCTCGGGGCCTCCGACCAGTTCCATGTGTTCGCGGTCGGTGGGCATGTGTTCCCGCAGGAGCCGAACATGTGGAACGGCGGCAGCGACCAACGGTCGCAGCTGCTCGCGTCGCGGTCGTTCACCGCGGGTGAGACGACCGAGATCGAGCTGGTCGGCGGTGCGGGTGGCACCACCCGCGCGACCGGCGACTACCTGTACGGCGACATGCGCCAACCGTGGGCGGCGGCCGGTATGTGGGGCATCTTCCGGGTGCTCCCGGCCGGTACCGCCGGACTCGGCGCAATCTAGCGGAAGGAGAACGGAGAGCATGTCTCGGTTGCTCGCCCGGTTCGGGGTCGTCCTGACCGCCGCGGTGGCACTCGTCGTGGCAGGCGGCTCGGTCGCCGTCGCACACGTGAGCGTCCACGCTGACACGGTGGCACAGGGCGATACCGCGGAGATCGCGTTCCGGGTTCCGACGGAGAGCGACACCGCGAGCACGGTGTCTGTGAAGGTGGCGTTCCCGACGGACGCGCCGATCGCGAAGGTGGCCGTCCTCGCCCAGCCAGGGTGGGACTACGAGGTCACCAGAACGAAGCTGTCGGCGCCGATCTCGGCCGGCCACGGGACCGAGGTGTCCGAAGTGGTCAGCCAGATCGAGTGGCGCGCGGCGTCGCCGGACGCGGGCGTCAAGCCGGGCGAGTACCAGCAGTTCCGGATCGCGGCGGGCCCACTGCCCAAGACCGACCGGCTGGTCTTCAAGGTCGTGCAGACCTATGACGACGGCCAGGTGCAGCGGTGGATCGACGAGCCGGTCGAGGGCGAGCAGGAACCGGAGCACCCAGCTCCGGTACTCGCCCTCGACGCCGCCGCGACGAGCGAACACGGCCATGGCGGTGTCGCGGCGAACGTGGTCCCGGCCGCGTCGTCGTCGGCCACCCCGGCGCCCCCGGCATGGTGGGCGGCGGTGACCATCGCCCTGGTAGCGATGATCGCCGCTCTCGGCGCGGTGTTCGTGTCCCTCAGAACGACGCGCCACAGGGGAGGTGACCAACCAGCAGCATGATCTGAAGGCCTGCACGCGAGGACCCCGGGCAGGGCCGGGGTCCTCGTGGTACCCGGCCTATCGCATGGATCGCCACAGGTGAACGGTGGTCTGCCGAAAGGTTCGGCAGACCACCGTTTCAGGTTGGCGCGAGACGCGTTGGGCTCGTTCAGCCTCGAGCCATCGATGATCTTGCGGGGATGTCGCACCTTGCGAGAGAGCACGAAAACCGCCCGCGAAGCGGGCCTCGCCCGCGGGCGAGCATCTGCGCACCCCTGTAGGTCGCCCGGCTTGTCCGTGCCGGCAGCCATGTGGAACTGACCGACGTTGAACTCGCCGATCCACAGCGCTGAGAAAGCCCTTCACAGATCGGCTATGCACCGCTGGCCTGCCGGATGTCCGGCAGGCCAGCGGTTGTGATCAGCGCGAGGAGAGGGAGGGAACTAGCAATAGCACGGTGCGCTTGCGCGCTGGCCGTGTCCCGTAGAAGGAAGTTCCCTCATGGCCTCGCATGGTCAGGTTATCCGACCGCTCACTGCGGGATCAACTGGTTCAGCCGGTCCAGCGTGATCACCGTCGATCCCTCCGGCAGGTCCTCGGGCCGGTGCAGTCCGAGGAAGGTCACCGGCTCGGCCAGGCGGGTGCCCGGCTCCCAGTTGATGATCTCCTTGGCGCGCAGCAGGTCCACCAGGTAGCGCACCGTGAGGTACTCACGGTTGACGAGGCCGCGGGCGAGCAGGCCCGCGCTGACCCGGTTGGCCTCGACCCGGTCGAAGCGTGGCGAGCCGGACGGGTACAGGTGCAGCCAGGTCGCCGTCCAGGTGCCGTCCGTGTCGCGGCCGAACATGATCGGCATCGCGACGCGGCCGGTGCCGCGCATGTCCGAGCGGGTCCGCACGGTGCGGGCGTCGAACGGTGCGCCGTGTTGTGCGCGGTCGCGGGTCATCCACCCGAACATCGACTCCGCGACCTGCTCGAAGCCCTCGCCGGAGTACACGTGGACCTGCGGAACGACGTACGCGGCTTCGATCGAGTCCAGCGGGATGTCGATGAACTCGGTCGCCCCGTTCGAGGCCTCGGTGATGTCCCCCGAGTACACCGCGCCTCCCTCGTGGTAGCGGGTCCACGACACGTGCCCGGCGTAGCAGAACTCCTCGTCGAGCAGCAGCGCCGACAGGTCGAAGTCCGTCCGCCGGCTTGCCTGCCGCCAGTACGTGAAGAATCGCAGCACCTCACCGTCGACCCGGGAGCGGGAACCGCGCGGCAGCACGGCGAACCCGTCCTCGGCGGCCTTGCCCGACAGCGGCAGCGCGACGTCGAGCACGGCCGGGTCGACAACCAGTCGCTCGTGGACCGGCAGTCGGCCTGCCAGCTCGGTGTCGATGAGCACGCCGGCCCGCTCGATCACCTCGCGCGGCAGCGGAGCACGGGCGTCCGGTGTCACCCAAGCGCGGCGGCCGCGGGTGATGAACACGCGCGCGGCGTCCGGGACCGAGCGGTTCGCGAGATGCTCACGCACCGAGCACAGCACGCGACCGGACACCGACTGGAGCACTCCGGCCATCGCGTCGAGCACCGCGTCCAGCTCGGCCGGAGTGCTCGCGTTACGCAGCAACCGGTCCAGCGACCGCAGCAGCATGCCAGGCGCGGCGGCGAGGACCGTCGCGGCGCGACCGACGTCGCCAGCGGCGAACGCCACCTCCGCCCGCCCGGCCAAGGTCCGAACCGTCCGCTCACCACGCGCGACCGCGAACACGTCCTGCGCGCGCGGAAACAGCGGGTACTCGTGCGGGTGCAGCCGCTCCCCCAGCCGCTTGAACGGCCCGGCGTACCGGGTGACGTCGGCGAGCTTGCCGGCGTCCACCTGGTCCAGTGCGGCGAGCAGGACACGCCGCTCCCGCCTCGCGAAGCTCCGGAACCGGGTCGGCGCGGCCAGCGTCACGTCACCAGCGCTGGCCTGGCACGCCACGCGCAGCACGTCGACCACGGTGTCCACGGCCACCAGCGGACGCCCGGCGGCCAGCCGGACAGTGTTGATCACGGCACGGTTCTCCCGCACCGGGATCCGCTCGGGCAGGACCTCACCGCACGTCTCCGCGAGCTGGGCGAGCAGGACCAGGTCCGCCTCCCCCAGCGGCGTCGGCGATCCGGCCAGCGCCAGGTACAGCTCGCGGGCCTCGTCGTCGACCGTGCCACCGAGGTGCAGGACGGTGACCCGGTCCTTCACCGACTCGACCAGCTCGTCGTGGACGGCGAGCAGTTCGGCGTAGGTGTGCCGGTAGCGGCCGTAGGTCGGCAGCTCGAGGAGCCCGACCCAGCCGTTGTCGAGTGCGGCGAGCAGTTCGGCGTCGGTGAACACCCGGTCGCCGACGGCCCGCGACGCGACCAGGGCGTTACGCAGGGAACGCACCCAGAACTCCACGGTGTCCGGAACACCGTCCGGGAAGTTGATGAAGTAGGCGTTGTGCGTGACGTGGTCGCCGACCAGCCCGCGCACGGCGCCGATCACCTGCAGCGCCAGGTCCATCGCGGCGCCCGGCGCCAGGCCGGACACGTGCTCGAGCAGGTCACGGGCGGCCTTGAACCCGACGCCGGCCAGGACCGCGTCCATCTGCCGCGCCACGCCGGCGCCGTCCCCCTCGGGACCGGTGCCGCACGGCACGCGCAGCGTCTTCCGGATGATCGTCTGAGCCAGCATTGGAGAAGTGTCCTCCGGTCGATCGACGCGGGCGGAGAGGGGCATGGGGTGGCCGACCGGACTCGCACCGGCTTCGCCCGGATTCACAGTCCGGGGCCTCGTCTACTTCGGCTTCGACCACAGCCGTCCAGCCAGGAATCGAACCTGGGTCCCTCCGCACACCCGGCGGATGCTCTGCCAATTGAGCTACAGGACGGGTACAAAAGCATTTTTCTGGCACGCGAAATAAAGAAAGCCGCCCGATCGGAATTCCGATGGGCGGCTCCCTCGACGTGACGGGTGACTACGTCACGGTGGGGAGCCCTCACCGTTCAGCACGGTGTTCTCATGCTGGTGCAGGAAAAGCCGTTCGCGTGACGGGCAGGCGGCGGCGTCCCGCGGTCGCGGGCCTCGCTTCCACATGCTCGTCATGACTGCTCCTTTTTCGCTTTCTTGCGTTCATGGTCGCGCACGCGCCGGTGGATGTCAATAAAATTACCGGCGCGCATTATCCATTTACTGGGGTCAGCAGCCGATCCGTTCGGCGCCGAGCGCGATGTCGTCCAGCCACAGGTCGTGGCCGGCGTCGTTGGGCTGGTAGAGCTGCCAGCCGAACTTGATCGTGTCGAAGCGGGGGAACAGGAAGTCCACCGCGTTGCCGCCGTGGTCGGTGGTGGACACGGTCAGGTCGGGCTGTGCGACACCGTCGAACCACAGCTCGATCCGGTTGTCGGAGGCGTCCATGCGCCACTCGACGCACTGCCACACGTCCTCGCGGGACGGAGCCGACTCGCGCCAGTTCGTCCAGTCACCGGTCGGGCCACCGTCCGCACCGACGCCCCACAGCGCCTTGTCGAGCGTGGGCACGTACTGGCCACCGAGCGGCCGCACGATCTCCGGCCCCTGACCGGTCGCCTCGATCAGGGTGTAGTGCGCCCAGTCGGGTTGCCGCGGGAACGCGTCCACCCTGAGCCGGACCCGCCCGTAGAAGCTGTTGCCCGGGGCGGCGAAGTCCTCGACCCGCAGGAACGCGCGGCCGTTGCCCTCGGTGTGCACATGCAGAACCTTCTGCCCCCGCCTCAGCTTCTCGACGGTGAGCGTGCCGTGGCTGGTGTCCACGCCCCACCTGAGGCTGGTCGCGCCGCCGGTCGGCAATGACTGGAAGTCCTCGCAGAACAGCAGTTCACCGCATGGCGGTGGGATGTTGGCCGCGCCGGCCGGCGCGGGGATCGCCAGAAGGAGGGCCGCTACCGCCAGCGTCAACGCTTTGCGCACGGACCAACACGTTACTGGGAGCGCTCCCAGATCGCCAGGGGTCAGGACGGGCCGCGCAGGACGCGGGACACACCCAGGGCGGCGGTGCGGACGGCCGACGCGAACCGCGCCGGGTCGAGGCGGTTCACCCAGCCGGTGATGGACACGGCGGCCACCGCCATGCCCTCGGCGTCGAGGATGGGCGCGGCCACGCAGGTGATGCCGACCGTGGACTCCTCGTGTTCCAGGGCGACGCCTCGTTCGCGGATCTCGGCCAGTTCCTGGCGCAGCAGGCCAGGTGCCACGACCGTGCGTGGGGCACGGCGGCGCAGCCCGGCCGCGAGTACCGCCTCGAGCCGCTCGGGCGGGGCGAACGCCAGCATCGCCTTGCCGACGCCCGTGCAGTGCGCCGGCAGCCGGCCGCCAACGCGCGACGGGACCTTCGGGCCGCCGCGGCGCTCCAGCTTCTGGAGATACACGACCTCGACACCGTCCGGGATGGCCAGGTGCACGGTCTCGTGCGTGGCCTCGAACAGGTCGGCCAGGAACGGGGCGGCCGCCTCGCGCAGGCCGCGCTGACGCGGCACCTGTGAGCCCAGTTCGAACAGCCGCATGCCCAACCGGACCCCGCCGGGGGTTCGTTCGACCAGGTCCCAGCTGGTCAGCTCGCGCAGGAGGCGGTGCGCGGTGGACTTGGCCATCCCGGTCCGCCTGGCCAGCTCGGCAAGGCTCAGCTCGACCTCGTCGGGCCGGAACGCGGTCAGCAGGGTCATCGCGCGGCCCAGCACCGAGTTCGGCCCGCCGTTCCATTCAGCGGTACGCACGACTTCATGGTGCGCTCGTCGTGGTGCGAGAGTCCAGACCATGGGCACAGTCACCGCCGCGATCGTCGGGCCGGGCAACATCGGCACCGACCTGTTCGAGAAACTGCGACGCAGCGCCACCATCGAGGTGGGCTACGTGGTGGGTGTGGTCGAGTCGGACGGTCTGGCCCGTGCACGGGCCAACGGGGTGGCGGCCAGCGCCGAAGGGGTGGACTGGCTGCTCCGCCAGGACCCGTTGCCGCAGCTGGTGTTCGAGGCCACGTCCGCCAAGGCGCACATCGCCAACGCCCCTCGCTACGAGGAGGCCGGCATCCAGGCCGTTGACCTGACTCCCGCGCACCTCGGGCCGATGGTGTGCCCGCCGGTCAACGGCGCCGCGCACCTGTCCTCGCCGAACGTCTCCATGATCACCTGCGGTGGGCAGGCGACGATCCCGATCGTGCACGCGGTCTCGCGGATCACACCGGTTCCCTACGCGGAGATCGTCGCGTCCGTGTCCTCCCGCAGCGCCGGGCCGGGCACCCGGGCCAATATCGACGAGTTCACCGAGACCACGGCCCGCGCCGTCGAGGAGGTCGGCGGCGCCGACCGAGGCAAGGCGATCATCATCCTGAACCCGGTGAAACCGCCGATGATCATGCGGGACACGGTGTTCTGCATGATCTCCCCCGACGCCGACCGCGACGCGATCACCGGCTCGATCCACGACATGATCGGCGAGGTGCAGCAGTACGTACCGGGCTACACGCTGCGCGCCGAACCGCAGTTCGACGACCCACGCCCCGACTGGCGCGACCACGGCCGGGTCGCGGTGTTCCTGGAGGTGAAGGGCAACGGCGACTACCTGCCGCCGTACGCCGGGAACCTGGACATCATGACCGCGGCGGCCGCCCAGGTCGGCGAGCAGATGGCACAAGCGAAGGTGGCGGCATGAGCGGAGCTTGCGGAGCGAATCATCGATATTCAGGACGGCACCTCGAACGCGGAGGGCGCCGGTGTAGCGGAGCCTGCGGAGCGTTCCGGCGCCACGGAGCGGGCGAGGGGGCGGCATGACCAGGCCGGAACTCAAGCACGCTGTTCGGATCACCGACACCTCGCTGCGGGACGGCAGCCACGCGATGGCGCACCAGTTCACCGAGGAGCAGGTGCGGGACACGGTCCGTGCGCTGGACCGGGCGGGTGTTGACACGATCGAGGTGTCCCACGGCGACGGCATCGGCGGGTCCTCGTTCAACTACGGCTTCTCGCACACCGACGAGATGAAGCTGATCGCCGCGGCCCGCGAGGAGGCGAAGCAGGCCAAGATCGCGGTGCTGCTGGTGCCGGGCATCGGTACGGTCGAGCACCTCAAGCAGGCGCACGACGCCGGCGCCGAGATGGTCCGGGTGGCGACCCACTGCACCGAGGCCGACGTGTCGCCACAGCACTTCGCCGCCGCCCGTGACCTGGGCATGGAGACCGTCGGGTTCCTGATGATGGCGCACAAGACGTCACCGGAGGACCTGGCCAAGCAGGCCCGGATCATGGTCGACGCCGGCTGCCAGTGCCCGTACGTCACCGACTCCGCCGGCACCCTGCTCATGCACGAGGCCAAGGCCCGGTTCGAGGCACTCGTCGCCGAGGTCGGTGACGAGGCGTGGGTGGGCTACCACGGGCACCAGAACCTCAGCCTGGGCGTCGCGAACTCGGTGCTGGCCTACGAGGCGGGCGTCCGCTACATCGACGGATCGCTGTGCGCGCTGGGCGCCGGCGCGGGGAACTCGCCGACGGAGGTACTGGCCGCCGTCTTCGACCGGCTCGGCGTCGACACCGGCCTGGACGTGTTGGGCCTGCTCGAGGCCGCGGAGAACGTGGTCCGCCCGTACCTGCCCCGCTGGCCGAAGATGGACCGCAACGCGATCGTCCAGGGCTGGGCCGGCGTGTACTCGTCATTCCTGCTCCACGCCGAACGAGCGGCGGAACGCTACAAGGTCCCGGCCCACGACATCCTGCGCCGCTGCGGCGAGCTCGGCTACGTAGGCGGCCAGGAAGACATGATCCTGGACGTGGCGATCCAACTGGCCGCAGAACGCTGACCCTTCGCGGGGGCCAGAAGCGAGACTCGCGAGGTCTAGACCAGTAGGTTGGCCAGGTCTTTCATGGGTTTGCCTGAGCGCAGCACTACCTCTATGCGGGGTGGGTCGCCCAGGGCTTTGATTTCCTGTAGTGGGTCTGCGTCCGTGATGATCAGGTCTGCCTGTTTGCCCGGGGTCAGGGTGCCTACCTCGTTGGCTATGCCCAGCAGTTCGGCGGCTGTTCTCGTGCCCGCCACTATCGCGTCCATGGGGGACATGCCCAGTTCGACCAGGTAGCCCAGTTCTCGCAGGTTCTGGCCGTGTGGGCCAACACCCGCGTCGGTGCCCATGGCGATCTTCGCGCCTCGGGCGATGGCGTGGGCGATGTTGTGCCTGGTGATCTCCGACCACGCCACCTTCTTGGCGTAGTGGTGCGGCTGCATCGTCTCCCGGTCGATCGCGAACACCGTCGACAGCGTCGGCACCAGGAACGTGCCGTGCTCCGCCATCAGGTCCACGCACTCGTCGTCCACGCCGTAGCCGTGTTCGACGCTCGTCACGCCGCCTCGGATGGCGGTCAGGACTCCTTGCCGGCCCTGGGCGTGGGCGGCGACCGGTCGGCCGCCGTGGCGGCGCAGCTCGTCGACGATCGCCCGGACCTCCTCCAGCGTCAGGCCCTCGTCGTCCGGGTGGTCGTGGCGGCTGCCCATGCCGCCCGTCGTGCAGATCTTCACCAGGTCCGCGCCAGCACGCAGGATGCGCCGGGTCGCGGTGCGGACCTCGTCGACCGTGTCGGCGATCTCGATCAGTTCCGGCACGGCCGGCACCACCGCGCCGCCGGGCAGGTGGGTGTCGCCGTGGCCCGCGGTGTGGCTGATCGGTTTGACGGCCAGTTGGAGCCGAGGCCCGGGGATCAGGGCCCGGTCCACCGCGTCACGGAAGCCATGGGACAGGCCGCCCAGGTCCCTGGCGGTCGTGACGCCGGCGTCGAGGGTCGCGCGAATCCTCGCCGCCGACTCCAGCACCACCAGCGCCGGATCGCTCTGCAGCGCGTGGAACGGGCCGTCGGCGAGCGTCATCCCCAGATGCACGTGGCAGTCGATGAATCCCGGTAGGACGGTCCGGCCGCCGAGGTCGATGACCCGGGCATCACTGTGCGGGGCGTTCGTCGCCGGCCCGACGTACCCGATACGACCGTCCACTTCGACGTCGAGCACACCGTCCACAATGGGCGACGAACCCGTGCCGTCGATGATGCGGGCTCCTGTGAACCTCATGCGGCCTCGATGTCGAAGCCGGGCGCGCCTGGGACCGCGTTCAGCAGCGTGCGCGTGTACTCGTGCTGGGGGCGCTCGAAAAGTTCGCCCGTCGCGGCGTGCTCGACCACCGAACCCTGGTACAGCACCAGAACCTCGTCGCTGACCTGCCGGACCACGGCGAGGTTGTGTGAGATGAAGACCATGGTGATCTCCAGTTCCCGCCGCAGCCGTGCGATGAGGTCGAGGATCTCCGCCTGTACCGACACGTCCAGCGCCGAGGTGATCTCGTCGGCGATCACGACCTCGGGCCGCAGGATCAGGCCGCGGGCGATCGCGACGCGCTGACGCTGGCCGCCCGACAGCTCGTGCGGGTACCGGGACACGGTGTCGGCCGGCAGTCGGACGGTGTCCAGCCAGCGAACGATCTCGTCCCGGTGGCGACGAACGTTGGCGCGACGCGGATCCACCGCCTCGGCCAGCGCCTCGCCGATCGTGCGCCGGGGGTCGAGCGACGAGTACGGGTCCTGCGGGATCAGCTGCACCTTCCTGCGCAGTTCGGTGCGGTGACGGCCACGCACGGCCGTCACGTCCACCCCGCCGATCCGCACGTGTCCCTCGGTGGGCCGCAACGCGCCAACGAGTGTTCGGGCGAACGTCGACTTCCCCGACCCGGACTCGCCGACGACGCCGACCGTCCGTCCTTTGGCGACAGTCAGGTCGACGCCGTGCAGGACGCGCAGCGAGCCGTAGCTCACCTCGAGGTCGCCGACGTCGACGGCGGGCTCAGCCATGCGAGAGCTCCTTGTTCGGTTCGATCGACGGGGTGGCCGCCAGCAACGCCTTGGTGTACTCGTGGCCGGCCGACTCCACGGTGAGGTCCGCCGCGGCGATCTCCTCCACGATCTCGCCGTGGTACATCACGAGCACGCGGTCGCAGAGCGCCCGGACCACGCCGATGTCGTGTGAGATGAACACGATCGACGTGTCGAGTTGAGCGTTGACGCGCTTGAGCTCGCGCAGGATCTCCTTCTGGACCGTGACGTCGAGGGCCGTCGTCGGCTCGTCGGCGATGATCAGTCGCGGTTCGGTGGCCAGCGCGGCGGCGATCATCGCGCGCTGACGCATGCCGCCGGACAGCTCGTGCGGGTGTTGGCGCATGCGGAGTTCCGGCCGGGTCAGGTGCACTGCCCGCAGCGCGTCGAGCATGCGTTGCCTTGCCGCACGGGCACCCATGCGTTTGTGGGTGCGCAGCACCGCCGTGAGCTGGGTGCCCATGCGTAACGCGGGGTTGAAGGTCGTTCCCGGGTCCTGGTAGACGAGGCTGACCGTCTCGGCCAGGACTCGCGGGGGAATCGTCCCCAGCAGGTCGAGTTCGCCGAGGGACATCCGTGCGGCGCTCGACGACAGGCCGTCGGGCAGCAGCCGTGCGAGGGCCATCGCGGTGAGGGTCTTGCCCGACCCGCTCTCCCCCACGATGCCGACGATCTCGCCGTGCTTGACACCGAAGGAGATGCACTTGACCAGTGGTGTTTCACCGTTGCTGATCGTGAGGTCCCGCACGTCGACCAGGAGGTCGGGCCGCGGTTCGGCCGTGCTCGGCACGACCGCGACGCTGGCTGGTTGCTTTCGAGCCGCACGTGGGTTCGCCGCCGCGGCGAGCCCGTCACCGACCAGGACCGCCGCGAGGCCGGTCAGGACAATGAGGACCGACGGGCCCACCATCTCGTACGCCCGGCCGGCGAGCAGTGACGGCAGCGCCTCGTTCAGCAGCTTTCCCCAGTCATAGTCCGGCGACTGGACACCAAGCCCCACAAAGGACAGTGCGGAGATCGCGGTCAGCGACTGCGCGAACGTCGACGCGGTGAGCACGAGGAGCGGCTCGGCCATGTTCGGCAGCAGGTGCCGCCACGCGATCCTGGCGTTGCTCACGCCGAGCAGGCGCGCGGTGGACACGTATTCCTGTTGCGACACCTTCGCGGCGAGGTTCGCGGTGAACCGCGCGAAGTACGGGATGATCGCGAACCCGATCGCCACCACCGCGGACGAGCCGCCCGCGCCGAGCACCGCCGCGACGACCAACGCGAGCAGCAGTCCGGGAAACGCGACCATCGCGTCGATCACGCGAAGACAGATGCCCCGCAGGCGCGGTCCCATGAGCCACACGGACGTGCCGAACAGGACACCGAGGACGACCGCGATCGCCGTCGCCCCCGCCGCCATCAGCAGGGTGAGGCGGGTCGCGACGAGGCTGCGGGCGAACAGGTCGTGCCCGGCCGCGTCCGTGCCGAGCCAGTACTCGCCGGACGGCGCGGCGGCCCGCTCGCCCATCGACTCCGCCGATGTGCCGAGGAGGAACGGGGCCAGGACGGCGGTCAGCACGACGATGCCGAGCAGCACAAGGCCAAGCACCAACCCGAGGTTCCAGCGACGCCTAGACATGGTTCCCGCCAAGGGTTCGCGGATCGATCAGTCCCAACAGGACGTCGACGAGAAGGTTGACGACTGCGGCGATCATGCCGATGACGATGACCATGCCCTGGATGACCGGATAGTCGCGGTCGAGGATGGCCTTGATGATCCCGCTACCGAGGCCGGGCAGCGCGAACACCGACTCGATGACGATCGCGCCGCCGATCATGCCGGTGAGCACGAGCCCGCTCAGCGTGAGCGTCGAGGTGAGCAGGTTCGGCAGCGCCCACCTGAGGTGTCGGGTGAGGGCCGGCAGCCGCCACCCGCGGGCCGTCCGCATGTAGTCCTCCTCCAGCACGACCGCCGTCTCCCGGCGGACCACACGAGAAACCGTGCAGATAGGACCGAGCGCGATCGCGGCGACGGGCAGTACGTACGACGCGGCGCCGAACCGCGGCGCGTACGCGGGCGGGAACAGCGGCAGGAACCCGATACCCAGTGCGAACACGACGACGAGGAACGACGCCATGATGTAGCCGGGCACCGAGTCAAGGAACCCCGTCACCGCCCCGAAAACCGTGTCCAACCAGGACCGCCGGCCGCCTCGGGTGGCGACGCCGACCAGCATGCCGAGCGGGATCGCCACCAGCAGCACGACCACGATGCCGGCCAGCGCGATCGTGGCCGTGAACGGCAGCCGGTTGAACACGATCGTCTCGACCGGCTGGCGGTACTGGAACGACGTGCCGAGGTTGCCGGAGAAGACGTCGCCGACGTAGTTCAGGAACTGCTGCCAGATCGGGAGATCCAGCCCGAGCTGCTGGCGGAGCCGCTCGACGTCCGCGCGGTCCGCGTTGGCGCCGGCGAGCCCGACCGCGGGGTCCCCAGGGATGAGATGGACGATCAGGAACGCCACGACCAGCAGCGCGACGAAGATCGCGACCAGACTGGCGAACCGCCGGACCGCGAACCGCAACCAGAGCGCGCGCGCCGGGCACTGTCCCGCCTCCCCGGAATTCAATGTGTTGGTTCCGTTGGGAAAGGAGGGTTCTGTCTGGTCACGTACTTGTAGCTGGTTTGCGTCACGTTCCCCTGAGGTGCGGTTGGGAAGCGCTCGGCCTGATTTCGATCCCGGGGTTGGCACAGGGAGTGTCATGACTGGTCGGTGTCGACGCGCACCGTGGCGGCGTCGAAGTAGTCGTCGAAGAGGCGGACGCTGAACCCGTCGGCCACGACAACGGGCGTCGGGAGTGTCGCCAGCGGAACCGCGTCGACCCGGTCGAGGAACGACTCCTGCGCCGACTTCAGTGCCGCGCACTTCGCCTTGGCGTCGGTCTGCGTCATGGCCTCACCGACGAAGCGGTAGCCATCCTCGTTGACCGAACCAGTCTTGTTGCGGCCGCCGTTCTCGACCGTCGGACCCATCACCCGCAGCAGCGACGAGGTGAGCGTCCCCAGCTGGTTGTTGTCGCCCTGGACGTTGATGTCCCAGTCGGTGCCGCCTGCGGTGGTCACAGTGGACCAGTTCGCGTTGTCGAGCGACTGGACCGTCACGTCCGCGCCGACCTTGCGCAGTGCCTCTGCGATGTACTCGTTGCCGCTGGCGAGCAGGTTCGTGCCGACGATCCTGATCTTGACGCCTTTCAGCACCTCGCCGGCGGCCTTGGTGTCCTGTTTGGCCACGAGTGAGCGATCCGTGTTGACGCAGGCGGTCTTCGCTGAACTGACCGACAGGAGCGTCTCGCCGCGCCCGTCGGAGATGATGTCGCTGAACGCCTGTGAGTCGACGGCCTCCGCCACCGCCTTGCGCAGGTCGGGGCGGTCCGCGAACGCGGTGCCGGGTCGCTCGTTGAACATCAGGTACGTCGTCGTGTTCACCGCCTGGGCCGTGGTGTAGCCGGGGGTGTTGTCGAACCGGGCGACGTTCTGGTCGGCGATGACGCCCACGTTGAGGCTGCCGGCCAGCAGCTGGTTGGCGATCGTCGCGTAGTCGGTGATCGGCATGAGGTTCAGCTTCTTCGGCGCCTCACCGGTCAACGGCTTCTTGAACTCGGGCCACGCCTTGTAGTCGCCGCGCAGGGCCAGGTCGTACTGCACGGCGGGTTGTGACGAGCTCAGCGTGTACGGCCCGGAGAACGCGCCCTTGACCGTGCCGGCGGCCAAACCTGCCGGATCTGCCAGGCCTGCCGGGCAGACGATGCCCGACTGCGGCAGCGTCAGTCCGGTCAGGAAGTCGGACCACGGCGCGGACAGTGCCACCGTGACCGTGCCGGCCGCGTCGTCGGGGGTGAACGTCGCGGTGGCCGAGCCGAGTGCCAGCGTCCGGCCCGACGACCCGGTTTCCTTCGCGGCGAACCGGGTCAGCGAGTTCGCGACCACGGTCGGGTTGATCTCCGTTCCGTCCGAACAGGACAGGCCGGATCGGATCGTGAGGGTGTAGTGCGCGGCGTCCTCAGTGGACCACTTCGAGGCGATCCCGCCGGCGAGGGTGTTCTTCTCGTCCCGGCGCACCACCGTGTCGAACAGCAGCCGGGCGACCGTGAAGTCGTCGCCGCCCTTGGCGAGCGCCGGGTCGAAGGTGGCCGGATCGGTGTTCAGTGACATGCTGACCGTGTCGGTCGACGTGGCGCCGGCATCGGTGCCGCACGCCGCAAGACTCACCACCGCGGCGGCGATCACACCAGCCGCGACCCACGAACGTCGCAACACAGGTCCTCCTGGGGCTTTGAGAATTTGAGTGAGCGTAGGTCGCTGTGCATCGCATCGGCGCGTTCCAGCGGCGACTGTGCATGGAATTGCGTTATCGGACCCCTCGGACGCATGATGCCGCCATGGTGGACACTCTGGACTTGCAGATCATCAACGCGTTGCAGATCCACGCACGCGTGCCATGGGCCCAGCTCGGCAAGATCCTGCGGGTCGACGCGTCGACGATCTCCCGGCGCTGGACCGCCCTCACCACACAACGCCAGGTGTGGACGACCTGCTACGAGGGCGGGCCGCTGGCACCGGAGCAGCGAGTCAACGCCCTCGTGGAGATCCGGTGTGTGCCAGGCCGCCGTGGTGACGTCATCGCCGAGCTCGGCCGGCAGGGACCGATCTTCAGCGTGCACTGCACGACCGGGGCACGGGACCTCTACGTGATGATCTCGACGCACACGCTGCTCGCCATGGACACCTACATCGACGAACACATCGCGGTGATCCCGGGCATCACCGCCACCCGCACCCACTACCTGCGGACGATCTACGTCGAGGGGGCGAACTGGCGGCTGCACGAGCTCTCCGCCGCGCAGGTCACGGCGCTGGAGCACCTGCGCCCGTCGGATCCGCCGCGCGAGCGCAAGCCGGTGCATGACGAGATCGTGGCCGCGCTGGCGACGGACGTGCGGCGAACCGCGGCCGACCTCCAGAAGAAGCTGGGCCGGTCCATCTCCGTCATCTCCCGGGACATCGACGCGGTGCTGGCCGCGCCATGGGTCAGGTGGCGGGTCGACTTCGCGCACACCCTGCTCGGCTGGTCCGCCGCGGCGGTGCTGTGGCTCAACGTCCCGCACTCGGACCTGGAACGCATCACCAACGCGCTCAAGCTGCTGGACAACGTGCGGCTGTGCGCGTCGGTCACCGGGGAGGCCAACCTCGCGGCGTTCCTGTGGCTGCGCGATCTTCAGGAGCTGGACGTCATCGAGAGCAGGGTGGCGTCGGTGTTCCCGAACGTCATGATCAAGGATCGGTGGATCGTGCCGAGGATCGCGAAGCGCACCGGGTACATCCTCGACCACGACAGCCGCCGGCTCCGCTTCGTCCCACTGGGAGACCAGCCAGTCTTCGAGCACTAGCGTGCACACGGTTGCGCGAATTCGGGAGTTTCGTGCCGAGTCCACGCTGATCACCACTATTTCGCGGCACGTTTCCTAGCGTGAGCGGGTGAACGTCGAGCAGCTGAGCGCCTTCCGCCGGGAACTGCACCGCAACCCGGAACCCGCATTCGTCGAGATCGGCACCGCCGCCCGGATCGAACAGGCGATCGAGGGACTGCCGGTGTCCGTACTGACGGGTGCCGACGCACAGCACCTCGCGCCGGTCGTGAACTACCCGTCAGCGTCTACTCTGGACGAATGGACGGACCGCGCGGTCGCGTCCGGTGTGCCGCCGAAGCGGGCCGAGTACTTCCGGCGCAACGGCACCGCGCTGGTGGTGGACATCGCGGGGAACCGGCCGGGCCCGCGGTGGGGACTGCGGGTCGACATCGACGCGCTGCCGATGCGCGAGTCCACCGACCCGACCCACTTCCCGGTGCCGAACGGCTTCGCGTCGACCAACGGGGCGATGCACGCGTGCGGTCACGACGCGAACACCACCATGGGTGTCGGACTGCTCCACCGGTTGTCCGACCACGACTTCCCCGGTTCGCTGCGGGTCCTGTTCCAGCCGGCTGAGGAAGGCGTCCGCGGCGCGCAGACGATGCTCGACGCTGGCGTGGCCGACGACATCGACCGCATGCTGGCCGTGCACGTGGCTGGCGACACACCGGTCGGCGCGGTCGTGGGCAGCTTCACCGGCGGCATGGCCACCCGCAAGCTGAAGGTCGACTTCACGGGCAAGGCCTCCCACGCAGCCGGCACCCCCGAAGCGGGCCGCAACGCGTTGCTCGCCGCGGCGATGGCCGCGCTCGCGATCATGGCGATCCCACGGTTCGGCTCCGTGGACACCAGACTCAACGTAGGCACACTGGTGGCGGGCGACGGGGTGAACATCGTCCCGTCGACGGCGACGATGACCTGCGAGGCACGGGCCACCGTGGACGACACGGTCGACGAACTGGTCGACCGCGTACGGTCCATTGTGGAGGGTTCGGCACTCGCGCAGGGGGTCTCGGTCTCGCTCGCGCTGATGGGCCAGTCGGCAACCGTATGCCCCGACGACGAACTGGTGGACCTGATCATCGCGGCCGCCAAGGCACAGGACGCCGTCGACGCGGTGGAGCGCACCCGGTCGCTAGCAGGCAGCGACGACGCCAACCTGCTCATCCGCCACGTGCAGCAACGCGGAGGGTGGGGCGCGTACCTGATGGTCGGCGCCGCGAGCCCCGGCCCACACCACAGCGCCACCTTCGACGTGGACGAACGAGCCATCCCACTGGGGATCGACATCCTCGAGACACTCATCAGAGCGGCTCGTTGAGGGCTACCGACGACCGCGCGGGCTGGGTGAGCAGGTCGAGCGATGTCCCGAAAGACGCTTTCCCGTCATCCAACGCCATCAACGCGTCTTTCAGGACATCGGCCATGCCCCCAACGCGCCTACCGCGACAACGCAGCGCGGGCCCGCGGCCCGGCCAGACGCTCGACCAGCCCGGCACACGACACCCAATCCACGAACCCGCCACCCGAGCCACACACCCCACATCGCAGCGCACCTTCGACGCGGTTCGTTGAGCGGACCGAAGCGCTCTGGCCGTGCGGGAGGCGCGGCAATGATCGGAGCCATGTTCCCCTCCTTCGCGGCCGTGGTCGCGGCGCGGGCCGAGAGTCGGCCCGACGACGAGTTGGTGCGGCTGGTGGGTTCGCCCGGCTGGACCGCCGCGATGCTGTGGGAGCGGTCGATGGCGATCGCTGGTGGGTTGGCCGGTCTCGTCGGGGTGGGGAACGCCGTTGCCACGTGCCTGCCCGCCGGGCCAGAGGCCATCGCCGTCACCACGGCGCTTTCCGCGTTGGGTGCGGTGGAGCTGCCCCTCGATCCCGAAGTGGACGGTCGGTGGGCGCAAACGCTTGCCAGGTCAGCCGGTTGCGTGACCACCGTGACCACTCCCGACGCGCTGCGGGATCGTCCGTTCCTTGGCCTGCTCGGGTCGCACCCGTCCGTGCCCGTGATCGTGTCGCTCGACGAGTTGGCCAACTCCGGCCGGCCCGTCGGGTTGCGGCGGCTCGATCCTGGTGAACCGGCGCTCGTCATGACGACCTCCGGCACCACAGGGCAGGTCAAGGGCGCGCTGCTGCCGGTGGCCGCCGGGCCCGGCCAGGCGGCACGGGTTCAGCGCGCCATGCGATACGACGCCACCGATGTGCTCTACAACTTCTTTCCCTGGCACCACATCAACGCCCGCCACGCCGGGTTCCTCCCCGCCGTCATCTCCGGCGCCCGGCTGGTCATCGACCGGCGGTTCTCCGCGTCACGGTTCCTCGACGTGGTCCGCGCCGAGGGCGTCACGGCGTTCAACTTCATGGGCGCCGTGTGTGCGATCCTGCTCCGCCAGCCGCCGTCGGCGCACGATCGGAACCACCTCGTCCGGCGTGCCTACGGTGGGCCCGCGCCCGCGCCGATGGTGGCGGCCATGGCGCAGCGCTTCGGCATCACGCTGCACCAGGCCTATGCCTGCACGGAGTTGGGGGACGTGTCCACCACCCACCTCGGTGACGTCCGCCCCGGCGCGGCCGGACGGCCCGTGCCCGAATACCAGCTCCAGGTGGTCGACGGTGAACTGCTTGTGCGGCCGACCCGACCCCATCTGACGTTCCTCGAGTACGTGGGCGACCCCGAGGCGACCGCGCGAGCCTGGGGCGACGGCTGGTTCCGCACCGGCGACCGCGTCCGGCTCGACGACGGGTGGCTGTACTTCGAATGCCGGTCGGCGGACGTGGTGCGGCGGCGGGGCGTGAACATCTCGCCGGACTCCGTCGAAGAGGTGATCGCCACGTTGCCGGGTGTCTCGGAGGTGGCGGTCGTCGGTGTGCCGTCGGAACTGACGGAGGACGAGGTGCTGGCCGTCGTGGTGCCGGAGTCCTCTGTAGACCCGGTCGACGTGTGGTGGCACTGCAGGGAGCGATTGCCCCGGTTCGCGGTCCCCCGGTTTGTCAGCATCCAGGATTCCTTGCCACGCAACGGTAACCTCAAGATCTCTCGGGCCACACTGCGCACTCGCGGCCTTCCGGCCGATGCCTGGGACGCCGACAAGGAGACTATGTGATTCGAGTCCTCGACCTCACCGACGATCTCGCCCCGCAGGCGGCACGGCTGTTCGTCGGCCTGGGCGCCGACGTGGTTCGGGTTGACGATGGCACCTCGTCGGACGAGTTGCATTGGCACGCCGGCAAAAGAGTCGTCCGAGGCGACCTGGACACCGTGCTGGCGCGGCTGCTGCCCGGGGCCGACGTCGTGCTGGAGTCGGGGCCGCTGCGTCGGTTGCGCACACCGTCCCGGCGTGAGGCGTCCCCGGAGGACTGGGCACACGTCGTCCACGTGGTGGTGACCCCGTTCGGCATGTGGGGGCCTCGCCAGGACTGGCTGGCTGACGACCTCGTCGCCAGTGCCGCTGGTGGCATGACCTGGCTCGGCGGTGATCCTGGCCAGCCGCCCGTTCCGCCGCCTCGCGACCAGGCTGGGCAGTTGGCCGGCGATCACGCCGCCATTGCCGCGCTGCTCGGGTTGCTGGCCCGGCGACGCACCGGTCGCGGTCAGCTCGCGGAGGTGTCCGTGCAGGAGGCGGTGGCGGCGACACTCGAGACCGGCGCGATCGCGTGGCTCCACGGGGGCACGGTGCCGGGCCGGACATCCGGCGTCTACGGGCACGTCGCGCACCGGGTGTTCGCGGCCAAGGACGGTCACGTGGCGGGCGGTTACTCCGGCCCCGATCGCATGTGGACGGACCTGCTCGCCTGGTTGGTCGAGGAGGACGAGGCCGGCGATCTGTCCGAGGAACGCTGGCAGGACCCGGTGTACCGCTGGCAGAACCGGCCGCACGTGGACGACGTGGTGGCCGCGTTCGTGGCGCGGCGCACGGTCGACGAGATCGCGTCGGAGGCCAGGGCGCGTGCGCTGCCGTGGGCCGCGGTGGCCGCGCCGAGCGAACTGGCCGACAACCCGCAGCTGCGGTATCGGAACTTCTTCGTGGACATCGACACGCCGTCCGGGCCGGTCACGAACGTGGGCTTCCCGTTCGCGTCGCGAAGGCGTCTGTCTGCTCCGGCTCATGTAGACACAGTGGACTGGCCCGCCAGGGACCTGCCTCCGCCGGCGTCGGGACGTGGTGCGGCGCTCGACGGGACGCGCGTTCTGGACCTCACATGGGTGCTCGCCGGCCCGTACGTGACCAAGATCCTGGGCGAGCACGGCGCGGACATCGTCAAGGTCGAGTCGGCACACCGACAGGACCCGACCCGGTTCGCCCCGTCCATGCGGCTGCGGCCCGGCGCGTCGCCGGACGAGAGCGGCTACTTCCTGAACTTCAACCGCAACAAGCGAAGCATGACGCTCAACCTCCGCACACCACGGGCACAGGAAGTGCTGCGACGGCTGGTCGCCGAGGTCGACGTCGTGATCGAGAACTTCAGTCCGGGTGTGCTGGACAAGTGGGGTCTCGGGTACGAGCAAATGCGGCAGATCAACCCGAACGTGATCCTGGTGTCGATGGCGGGCGTCGGCCAGACGGGCCCATGGCGGCGGGCGGTGACCTTCGCCGACACGCTCGCGGCCATGTCGGGTCTCACCCACGAGACCGGCAACCAGGGTCTGACGTTCGGCCTCGGCGACATCGTGGCCGCCAACGCCGCGGCACTGGCCACATTGGACCTGCTGTACCGGGGCCACGGTGGTTATGTCGATCTGTCCCAACTGGAGGCGATGGCGGCACACCTGGGCCCTGCCATGCTGACGCCACCACCTCCGAAGACGACCCGCGTCCTCCGAACCCGCGGCGAGGACCGGTGGATCGCCGTGGCCACCGACGACCTCGACCCGTCGACGGTCGCCACCGAGGACGCGGATGAACTGGCCGTTCGCCTGCAGGCACAGGGAATCGCGGCCTACCCGGTACGCGACGGCCGCGACCTCGTCGAAAGCGACGAGCAGCTGGCGGCCGGCGGTTTCTACGTCGAGCTGGATCATCCGCTCGCCGGCAGGGTCGCGCACGAGGGCGTGGTGGCCCGCCTGCACGACACCCCGGGCGGGGTGTGGACGCCCGCGCCGTTGCTGGGGCAACACACCGACGAGCTGCTGGCCGAGCTGTTGGGCCTGACCGCGCCGGAACTCGACTCGCTGCGTGCCGATGGAGTGCTCGAATGACCGGATTCCGGATCACCCACGACGGTCCGATCGCGACGGTGGTGTTCGACAACGGGCCGGCCAACACCGTTGATCCCGGAGTCATCGAGGGGCTCATCGACGCGCTGCCGGCGGTGACCGACGATCCGGCGGTGCGGTGCGTCGTCGTCCGTGGCACGGGCAAGATTTTCGTTGGTGGCGCGGACATCCGGGTGATGCGCCAGCTGGACGCGGACGTCTACCGGGCGATGCGCCGCTGGGTCGAGGTGCAGCGACTGCTCGAGCTGGCGCCGAAGCCGGTGGTGGCCGCGCTGAACGGACACGCGCTGGGCGGCGGCGCGGAGCTCGCGCTGGCGTGTGACGTGCGGATCCTGCACGCGCGGGCCACGTTCGGTTTCCCGGAGACACGGCTGGGCATCTTCCCCGGCGCCGGCGGCTCGCAACGCCTCCCCCGGCTGATCGGCCCACACCGGGCGAAGCGCCTGATCATGGACGGCACCCGGCTCAGCGCCCCGGAGGCACTGGCGCAGGGTCTCGTCGACCTGGTCGCGGGCGACGACTTCGAGACCGTCGTCGCCGAGGAGGCAGCCCGGCTCGCCGCCCTGCCAACAGCCACGATCGGCCTGGTGAAACAGGTGATCGACCGCGGCTGGGGGCTGCCGATCGAGGAGGCCATGGCGGTGGAGGAGGAGTACGTGCTCCGCAACATCCAACTGTCGGACGCGGCCGAGGGCCTACAGGCATTCCTCGACAAACGATCACCGAAGTTCACGGGCCACTAGCCGAGGCCCCTGACCACCGGGCGAGCCCAGTCCGCTGATCGCTCCTGCCGCGGAGCGGACGTGGCCGGCGGAGCGCGCGGCTCCACACAGCGAGGCCGCGCAAGGACCGCGCCTCCGACACGAAAGGCGCACTCGAGACATCCCCACTGTCACGAAAGACGCGCTCATGTCATTGAACGTCCCCAGCGCGCCTTTCAGGACAGCAGCTTCGTCTTGAACGCGCCTCTCATGGCACCGCCCCCGCCGAGCGCTTCGCCAGCCAGCGCCCGCGAAGCGCGGCGTACCAGCCGGCCACAACGCAAGGCCCGATCGCAGGGCCCGTCGCGGCGAGGGTGCTGAAGGGAGCCTTCTTCACGCTGGGCGTTATGAAGGACGCTTCCTCACACCGGCCAGGCCCAACCTTTCACGACATCGAGGACACAGGGGCGAAACCGCTACGCCGGCAGCCCCGCGCAGCAGGCCCCACAGGGCCGCGCCTCCGCCACGAAAGACGCGCTCGAGACATCCCCACTGTCACGAAAGACGCGCTCATGCCATTGAACGTCCCCAGCGCGCCTTTCAGGACACCGGCTCTGTCTCGAACGTCCCCAGCGCGCCTTTCAGGACACCACCTTTGCCTCGAACGCGACTTGTAGCACTTCACCGGGCGGCAGCGCCCACCGTGCGTGTCTTCCCGTCGGGCTCTAGTTGATCTGGCGGGACGCCGTGACCTTGCGGCTCACCCCGGTGAGCAGGCTGACGAACTTTCCCGTGTCCGCGCGGAAGGTCGGGGCGGTGATCGACAACGCGCCCAGCAGCAGGCCGCTCGTGCCGAACAGTGGTACGGCGACCGAGCAGTAGCCGATCGCGACCTCCTCGAGTTCGATCGCGTGTCCGCAGCGCACCACCTTGCGGACCTGCTCGGTGAGCACGCCGGGCAACGCGACGGTCGACGGGGTGAGTCGATCGAGTGGTCGTGCCAGGACCTGTTCCAGCACCGTCGGTGGGGAGAAGGCGAGCAGTACCTTCCCGGTCGCGGTGGGGTACAACGGCATTCGCCCGGCTATGCGGGTCGGTTTGGCGGACTGGGGGCCGCCGGCGACCTTTTCCAGGTACAGCACCTCCAGGCCGTCCAGGACTCCCAGGTGCACCGCTTCCTTCGTGGCGAAGTGCAGGCTCTCCATGAACGGGCGCACGGCGTCCCTCAGGACACGGAACCGCGGCACCCGTGAGCCCAGCTCGAACGCCCGCATGCCGAGCCGGTAGTCGGTGCCGGAGCGTTCCAACATGCCCCACTCGAGCAGCTCCTGCGCGAGCCGGTGCACGGACGCCTTGGACACCCCGCTGCGGCGGGACAACTCCGACAGCGACAGGTTGGCATCGTCCATCTGGAACGCTTCGAGGATCAGCCTGGCCTTGCCCAGCACGCTGTTGGCGCCCTCACCGAGCCCTTCTCCGTACGGTCGCGAATGCACAGGTTCCACGTCAACCCGCCTCTCGTGTGGACGCTGCCCCCTTCTCGACCTCCGCGATGGCAAAAACTGTACGCACGAGCACCTCGACCAGGCGAGCCATCGCGTCGAGACTCACCAGGTTCATCCCGAGTGTGAAGTCGACCGGACCCCCGTCCGGCCCAGCCGTCACCTTGGGCATGCCGACCCTGGCGGTGGGCACGCCCCGCATCCGGAGGATGTTCGCGTCGGTCGCGCCGCTGTTCCCCGTGACGGGCTCGTGGCGTTCCCGCGTGACCGCCTCCCAGGCACCGACGGTTGCCAGCACGATCGGCGACCGAGGTGACGTGTGTGTGGCCGGGATGGCGGCGACCTGCGCGACCTCGGCGCCGAACCGCCGCATCTCCGCCCGAAGTTCCCTGGTCACGGCGGCCGGGGACTGCGCGGTGGTGATCCGCACGTCGAGCCGCAGACGCACCGCCGCCGGCGTCGAGGCCGCGAGCCGTTCGAAACCGCCGGTGACCGACGAGACGATCCCCTGTGGACGCATCGTCTCGTGTTCGTTGCGCTCGGCGTACTCGGCCAACCACTGTTCGAGATGCGCGGCCACCTCGCCGGCCCGCGCGACGGCGTTGTCGTACGGCAGGCGGTGCCGGCTGCCGACGTACGTGTGGATGCCGGGCACGAGGACGTCCAGCCACACCAGGCCGACCTCCTCGTGGGAGACGTGCCAGCCCGGCTTGGCGATCACCGCGTAGTCGGTGGTGTACCCGCGTTCGAGCAGGAACCCGGCGCCGACGCCGTGCCCGGTGTTGCGGCGCCCACCGCTGTCGACGGCGAAGCTCGGCATGCCACCGGCGCCGAAGCCGGCCACCACGTCACCGGGCAGTTCGACACCCGACCGGGCCAGCGCCGCGAGCGCGACGGCCACACAGGCCGCGTGCCCCTTGGGATTGCCGGCCCCGAGCCCCTGGACGAGATCGCCGTGGACGGTCGCGCGCGCCAGCATGTCCGGCCGCATCTCGGGTCCCGCCCACGGCAGGTCGTGCGCGGGATCGCCGGTGGTGAACGTGTCGAGCGGGGCGTAGAGCAGGGTGGACGGACCGTCCTTACCGGACAAAACGGCGACGGCGTTGGCCTGCCGGTCGTCGAGCGGTTGGACGTTGGCGGCGAGACCGGCGTCGGCGAGGTACCCGGCGAGCCAGGCCGCGGCCGGCGCCTCGTCACCCGTGGGGCTCGCCACGTCGACGAGGCCGCACACGGCCTCCGCGAGCCGTTCGCGGGTGACGTGCGCCATCACGTCGGCGATCATGGCGTGAGCACTGCCCTGCCACGGAGGCCGCCGGTGGCGAGCCGGTCGAGTGCCGTGGCGGCGTCGGCCATGTCGAAGGACTCGACCTCGAGGGCCAGCTCCCCCGTGGCGAGCAGCCGCGCGAGCATGGGCGCGTGCTCACGCGCGGTGGCGTCGCGGCGGATCATGTTCACCGGCAGCAACGCCACATCCTCGAGGAGCCAGTTGGGTAGGTCCAGCCTGACGTCCGTGCCGGCGACGTAGCCGACGGCGACCGCCCGCCCGCCGGGCCGCACCCACCGCGACCGGCCGGCGAGCCCCTGCCCACCGAGCGTGTCGACGAGCAGGGTGGCTGGCCGTTCGTGGGTCAGTTCGGCGGCCCGGGCCTCGTCGTCGAGCCGCACGGCTTCGACACCGTCCGGCAGCCGATCGACCTGCTCACCGGCCACGAGCCCGATCACGGTCGCCCCGGCCCGGAGCGCGAGTTGCACCACCATGGAACCCACGGCTCCGGCGGCTCCGGCCACGATGACGGTCTCGTCACCGCCCAACTGGGCCACCACATGAAGCGCCGTGTACGCGGTCGTGGTCGGGACGAAGTACGTTGCGCCCAGCTCGGGCGACAGGTTCGCGGGCAGTGGCACCACGTTGCGGCTGCGCGTCCCGACCAGTTCGGCCCATGTGCCGGCGCGCATCAGGCCGAGGCCGCCGCCGCGGAGCATGACCCGGGTGCCGGGTTCGTGCACGTCCGACGAGACGACGATCCCGCAGCCCTCGACGCCGCCGATGTGCGGTAGGTCGGGCTTGATGTGGAAGTTGCCGCTCGCGACGGTGAGATCGAGGTGAGCGACAGCCGCCGCCTCGATCCGGACCAGGGTCTCGCCCGTCGGGTCGGGGACCTCGTCGAGACTCGGTCGCCCGCCCCACGAATGGATCCGTGCCGCCTTCATGACACAGAGTGCTTCGCCAGGAACTCCAGGCTGATCTCGTTGTACTGTTCGGACTGTTCGTGCTGCGGCCAGTGCCCGCACTCCTCGAACAGCACCAACTCCGAGCTGGGGATGGCCTCGTGCATCGCGGTCGCCTCTGGGACGTCGCCGAACGGGTTGTTCCTGCCCCACACCACCAGCGTCGGCACGGCGATCTGCGCCAGGTGCTCCGGGCGCAACACGTTGCGCAGCCTGACCTCCATGTTCTGCAGGCACAGCAGGTTGTCGATGTTCGCGACGAAGTCCGACTGGTGGTAGATGGCGTGGCGGACCTCGACCAGTTCCTCCGTCGCGTCCTCCTCGTTCGCCATCAGCAGCCGCATGCGTGCCCTCGTCAGCGCGATGTCGTCCTTGGACACCGCCTCACGGGTGCTCGTGCGGATGCGTTCCATCACCTGCGGGTTCGCCACGGTGCCGCCCGCGCACAGCAGCTGGAGCGACGCCACGCGGGACGGGTCGTCGATCGCCGTCCGCGCACCGACCCAGCCGCCAAGGGACTCGCCGACGATGTGGGCCTTCTCGATGCCACACGCGTCCAAATATGACAAAAGGTGGTCGCGGTAGCGCGGGATCTCGTACGGGTAGTCGGGTTTGCCCGTGTAGCCGTGGCCGAGCATGTCGATGGCGTGGCAGGCGTACCGCGGCGCGTGGGCGCCGATGTTGCGGGTGAACGCCTCCAGGTGGCCACTGGTGCCGTGCAGGAAGATCACCGGTTCACCGGCACCGGCCTGGAGCGACCGGGTCGGCACCCCGCCGGCGTCCACTGTGGTCATCCGGAAGTCGGTGCCGGCCAGTTCGGTCCAGATCGTCATCGGTCGCTCCCCTGGTTGATTCGGTGTACCTGGGTGTTGCTCCTGGCGAATGCCTTACGCAGCGCGTAGACCAGGGCCGGTAGGAGCAGGATCATCAGCCACTTCATCGAACGCCTCACTCGAACGAACGGAGGAACCCGTCCACCACCGCGTGGTACGCGGCCGGACGTTCCTCCTGAAGGTGGTGGGACACGTGGTCCATGACGTGCAGGTTTCCGCGCTTCACCATGCGCGACAGCATGAGCGGGTAGTCCGGGGTGAGGAACGCGTCCTCACGCCCCCACATGAACAACACGGGCGCCTCGATCAGGCCGAGTTCCTCGGTGAGGTCCTGCCAGTCGCCGCGTGGCGAGTCGGACATGGCGGCCAGCTCACGCTCGCCAGGGTCGAGGCTCTGCCGCCACCGCATCTCGACCGTCTCGTCGGGCAACTTGTCGGGGTCGTACCATTCCAGCCGGGTGATCAGGTCCCGCATCTTGGCCATGCTCGGGCCGGAGCCGCCGTAGTAGACGTCGCGGGCGTTCCGGCCGCGCCGGCCACCTTCTGGCAGCGGCGCGAGCGGGCCGTAGAACACCGGCATGCTCCCCGTCACGACCAGCGACCGGACGCGGTCTGGGTACCGGGCGGCCAGGCACAGCGCGATCGTGCCGCCCCAGGAGTTGCAGATGAAGTCCGCGCGTTCCACCCCGAGTGTGTCCATCAGCGCGACGGTCTTGGCGGCGTGGAAGTTCCACATAGGACCCTGGATGCGACACTTGTCCGACTTGCCGTACTGGAGGATGTCGACGAGCAGACAGTGGCGGTCGGCCGCGAAGTACGGTGTCACGGGGCCGAAGTCGCTCCAGCCGGTGCAGCCGGGGCCGCCGCCGTGCAGGAAGATCGTGTCGGGTCCGGCGCCCAGCTCGTGGTAGTGGTAGGTGACGCCGTCCGCGTCGGCGAACCGGCTCTCGGGCACAGTCATGGTTCCAGCACCGCCGCTCCCATGCCGGTGAGCCACTCGGGCATCGGCGAGTAGACCAGCGCCTTGCCCGGCGCGAAACCGCACGCGGCCGCCATCACCAGCCAGGTACGCAGTTCCTGGCCGCCGTTGCCGGCGGCGTCCTCGAGCTCGGCGGTCGTCATCGACGCGTAGCGCCAGAGCTCGCCGCTTTCGAGGTCGGAGAGGAACGCCTGGTCGAACTCGGGGAATATAGTCGGGCGGGCGGCCACGATGATCTCCCGTCGCCGCTTGTCGTAGCGCTCCCACTCCCCTCGCCCGTTGAGCCAGGCCTCGACGAGGAACTCCTCGTCGTCGCCGTCGGGTTGGGTCCAGTCGCTCGGCCATGGCAGCTGGTGGGACAGCCCGCCGGAGGCGATCACGACCACGCGCCGGTCCAGCCGGTCGACGGCCGCGGCCAGGTTCTTCCCGAGCTGGACACAGCGGTCCAGTGTGGGCAGTGGTTGCGCGAAGACGTTGACCACCAACGGAACCACCGGCACGTCGAGACCGTCCAGAAGGTACTGGATCGCGTGCGACTGCCCGTGGTCGATCTGCAGCCGTGCCGAGATCGCCACCTCCGTGCCGGCCTCGACCAGCTGGGTCGCCAGTGCCTGCGCGAACTCCGGGTCAGTCCGTTGTGGACCCTTGGGTGTGCCGGACTCGCCGGCGGCGATGACCTCGCCCACCCCCATCGTGAACGACGGGATCAGGTCGAGCCAGAAGCCGCGGAAGTGGTTCGAGCCCACGATCACCACGACGTCCGGTGCCGCGTCCGCGATCCGTTGGCGGGCGGTCGAAAGCGCGTCACGAAACGCTTCGGCACGGTCGGTGTGCACGACCTTGTCCCAGTGCGTGTTCATCAAGGTGGAGTGGGACGCTCCCACCCCGAGCACGATCCCCGACATGTCAGTCCCCCACCAGACCCTGCGCACGCAACCGGTCCATGCGCTCCTCGGTGACGTCCTCAGCCAGTTTGCGCCACTGCAGCAGCGAGTCGTCTGGCCGGTAGAGCTTCTCCGGCGGCGCGTCGGTCACCTCGACCATCCACTTGTCCTGCCCCGAGAACTGGCCGTGGAACAGCCACCGCACCGCGCCGAGGTACTTGGCGTAGAACGGAAGCGCCCGAAAGCCTTTCCGGAAGTCGGCCAGCACACCCACATACAGGTGGTTGTCGGCGTCGACCGGCACGTAGAACTCGTAGTGGATGAACGTCGGGTACACGATCCTCAGCACGCCCGGCATGCTCACCGACGCGAACCCGGGGAACTCCTGCGCCGCGATCGTCGGGTTGACCTCGCGGTGCGTGGCCGTGTTGCCGACGTTGGTCGTCGTCTTGGGCGGGCGGGCCTTGTACCACGCCGTTCCGGACCACGGGCCCAGCCCGGGGAAGTCCGCTTCCCAGTGCTGTTCCTGCTGCACGCGGAAGATCCACCGGCCGCGGCGCACGATCTTGGTGGTGTTCCACACCGGCATCGGCTTGAACAGCCGCCACAGGGAGGTGCGGTGCAGGTACTTGGCGTGCCCCTCGTCGTAGCCGTTCTCGCAGGCGAAGCGCCAGTTCCCTTCCCGTGACTGGATTCGCACCCCCACGACGGCCGGGTTGTCCACCAGTTCCTCGGGCAGCTGCTCGTCGATGGGGTGTGGCCGCTCGCCGTCGCCGACGAACACCCACACCATGCCAAGGCGTTCCTCGACGTCGTAGGTCGGCTGGGTGACCTTGCCGCAGATCGGGGACTGTGGACCGTCGGTGATCGCGGCCTTCAGCTCGCCGGTCTCCAGGTCGAATGTCCACCCGTGGTACACACAGGACACTGTGCCCGGGAACTGCTTGTTGCCGAAGCTCAGCGGCACACCCCGGTGCGGGCACCGGTCCTTCATGCCGAAGACCTTGCCCTTGTCGCGGATCACGAACAGCCGCTCCCCCAGGAGGGTCACGGCGTGCGGCTTCTCGCCAACCTGGTTCGAGAAGCAGACGGGATACCAGTAGCCGCGGAAGCCGGCGTTCGCCGCCTGGTAGTGCGGCCAGCTGGACCAGTCCTGGCGGCCCGGGAGCCGGCCCGCGCGGTGCCGCCTGGCGGGCTTCGAGTTCACGGTCTCGGTCACGCTCCGAGCAGACCACCGGCGCTCCCGCCGAACCAAGGATGTCGGTCCGCCTACCGAACCCGGAAGCCCAGGACCTGCGCATTCCGGTGAGCGGTCCGCGGTATGCGGCCGCCGGCACGCGCCGTCCTTACCGTCAGCCTCGTGACGACTTACGAGACCGACGTCCTGATCGTCGGCGCCGGCCCGACCGGGTTGTACGGCGCCTACTACGCCGGGTTTCGCGGCCTGCGCACGACCGTCGTCGACGTGCTGCCGCAGGCGGGCGGCCAGGTGATGGCGCTGTACCCGGAGAAGGAGATCCGGGACGTGGCGGGGATTCCCGCGATCCGCGGCCGGGACTTCGTGAGCGCCCTCGTCGAGCAGGCGGCCGCCTACGACCCGACGTTCCTTCTTGGGCGCCAGGCCGTGGCACTGTCGGACGACCTCACCGTCACGCTCGACGACGGCACGACCGTCCGTTCCCGCGCGATCGTGCTCACGGCCGGCATCGGCACCCCCACACCCCGGCCGCTGGAATGCGGCGCGGAGTGGGTCGGCAATGGCGTGTCGTACTTCGTGGTGGACCCGTCGGCGCACGAGGACCAGGACGTGGTGGTCGTCGGCGGCGGTGACAGCGCACTCGACTGGGCGGACGCGCTCGCGCCGATCGCCCGGTCGGTCACGCTGGTGCACCGCCGTGCGTCGTTCCGGGGCCACGCCGCCACGCTCGACCGGGTGCGTTCCCACGCCAGGATCCACACGGACACGCAGGTGGTAGCGCTAACAGGCGCCGACCGCCTGGAAAAGGCGACGCTGCGGGCGAAGTCCGGCGAGGAAACGGTCGTGGCGGCGGACCATGTGATCGCGGCGCTGGGCTTCGTCAGCGATCTGGGCCCACTGCGCGACTGGGGTCTGGAGCTACGAGCCCGCTCGGTGGCGGTGGACCGCGCGATGCGGACGAACCTCCCCGGCGTCTACGCGGCAGGCGACCTGACCGCCTACGACGGCAAGGTCAAGCTGATGTCCGTCGGCTTCGGCGAGGTGGCGACCGCGGTGAACCACGCGGCCGTCGACATCGACCCGTCACTCACCCTGTTTCCCGGCCATTCCACGGAAGGAGCCGCATGAACGGAGCTTGCGGAGTGAATCATCGATATTCAGGACGGCACCTCTCCCGCGGAGGGCGCCGGTGTAGCGGAGCCTGCGGAGCGTACCGGCGCCACGGAGCGAGCGAGGGGGCGGCATGAGCTACGTGATCGGTGCCGACTGCGTCGACGAACTCGACCGTTCCTGTATCGAGGTCTGTCCGGTCGACTGTATCTATGTCGGTGAGCGCAAGAGCTACATCAACCCGACCGAGTGCATCGACTGCGGCGCGTGCGAGGAAGAGTGCCCGGTCTCGGCGATCACGGTCGACCGGGTCGCACGGAAGGACGATGTTCTGAACGTGCACCTGGAGGACTCCCGGGCGTTCTTCGCCCTTCCGCTGCCCGGGCGCCCCGAACCACTCGGCGACCCGGGCGGCGCCCAGAAGATCGGCGACGTCGGCGTCGACACCGCGCTGGTCGCTGGCCTGTGAGGGCGTACGCGGAGACCCCGTTCGGCCACCTGCACTACGCGTCGGCGGGTTCGGGCCCGGCGCTGTTGCTGCTGCACCAAACCCCGCGCTCACACGACGAGTTCCGTGAGGTACAGCCACTGCTGGCCGTGAACCGGCGCGTGATCGCGATGGACATGCTGGGCTTCGGTATGAGCGCGCCGCTGCCCGCCCCGCAACGGATCGAACAGTTCGCGGCCGGCGCGTTCGCGCTCCTCGACGCGCTCGGCGTGCCGGACGTCGCCGTGCTGGGCCACCACACGGGCGCGGTGGTGGCCATGGAAATGGCCGCGTCCATACCGGACCGCGTGCGCGCGCTGGTCCTGTCGTCGACGCCGTGGACCGGTCCCGAGTACCGGACGCACTCCCCCGCCGTGGACAACGTGCCGTGCGCCGAGGACGGCAGCCATCTGACGTCGCTCTGGCGGATTCGGCAGCCGTACTACCCAGCCGGCCGACCCGACCTGCTGGAACGGTTCGTCCGTGACGCGCTGGCCGTCGACCCCGTGGAGGGTCATCGAGCGTGTGGCCGCTATGTGATGGAGGACCGCGTGGGGTTGGTGACCGCGCCGGTGCTGCTGCTCGGCGCCTCCGCCGACCCGTTCGGGATGCGTGGCCTACCGGTGCTGCGTGAGCACCTGGTCAACGCGCGATCGGTCGAAGTACGAACCATCGAGGGCGGCACGGTCCCGGTCATGGAGCAGTGCCCGAACGAAGTCGCGACATTCGTGAACGAGTTCCTCCGCAACACCTGATCACGCGGGCGGTTCGATCGCGGCAAGAAGGTCGTTCATCGACGAAGACGGATTGTCGCGGGAAAATAGTGCTGTTCTTCTCGTGACGACGCGAAAGACGCAACGCGCGTACGGTCGCCGTGGTCCTTCGGTCCATATAGGCCGCGGCGTCGATTCGCTTGCCTGCTCGGCCGTCGAGCTTGTGACTCTTCCGCTCGGCGTCGGCCGTGCTCAGGAAGGCGGTTTGTTCCTCGAAGTGCAGGATCAGCCAGAGTTCGAAGCACGGGTTCGAGATCGCGAGCCTGATGCCGTGTTCCTGCGCCAAGCGGACGGCTTCGTCCAGATTCGGATGGTGTTTGGGCCACTCGACGTCGAACACACACCAGCACTCGTCGACCTCGTCATCGCAGGCGCGCTCGACGGCCCGCCGGACCAGCGGGAGCGGTACTCCACGCTCCGTGGCGATCTCAATGTTGATCGACGTGTTGCCCCGAACCTCCGGTAGCCGCTTCAACGCGTTGATGTAGTCCGGCTCGGACGCTTCGCCTTCACAGAAGATGACCACGGTCTTGCGTTCCGGTCGGCTGGCGACCTTTCGCCTGAGGTCCTTCGCGCGAGTCCTTCGTGGCACCGGGTCAGCCGATCAATCCAAGTGCACGTAGCATCTCGGTCCGGTCCACGTCCGGGAGTGCGCCGAACCGGCCGTGCAGATATGCCTTTTCGAGGTTCTGTGACTTCCGCACCCGTTCACCGGCGAACTCCGCCAGCGCTCCCAACCGTGTCGCGCCATCGTCCGACTTCTCGGTGAGCCAGACCTCGTCGCGGTTGAGGTAGTTGAGCAGGCTCGTGTCGTGGGATGTGAAGACCAACTGCGCACCCTTGGGATTTGTCGCCGGATCGTGGAACAGGCGGACCAGGTGTGCAGACAAAGTGGGATGCAAACTCGCGTCCAACTCGTCGAACAGGACGAGGAAGCCCTCCTTGAGTGCTGCCAGGACCGGTCCAATCAGCCTGAACCATGCCTGAGTGCCGGCCGACTCGGCATGGAATTCGAGCGGCATCGGCCCACCGGCCGTTCGATGGACGAGACGCACTTTTCTCCGTTGTTCGTGCACATCGATCGCGACGTCGTCGATGCCGAGGTCGGCCATACGCAGCATGGCCAGCGCCTGCGCTCGATCTGGCCCGTCATCGACGAGCTCCTCGAACAAACGCCGTGTCGGGAAGTTCGGCACCTCCGGCACGCGCGACAGATCCATGTACGGCCCAACACCAAGCACTTGAACGCTGAGCAGGTAACGAGCGAACTCCGCCACGAGAGGCTCGTCGAATCGCCGCGCGATGGACAGCGCCAATGTCCGCGCCGTCAGCAGCTCGCGAGTTCCGGACAAGCTGCCAAGCCCGCGCTGCAACGTCACCTTGGTGCCCTCACGTTCGAAGACGCGTCGCCGCTTTTTCTCTGGATAATGGAAAAGTCCCTCGTGGTTGACGGCTTCCCGGTCCAGTTCAACAACGTACTCGAAACGTACGCCCGAGATGACGGCTTCGATGGTGAACTCCGCGGGCACCGGGCTCTCGGCAAACGCAAAGGGTTCGAACGGGATCTCGCCATCCCAGAACCGCAGGGAATCACGCACCGCGGACAGAAGCCATTCCATTGCGGCCAGGACGTTGGACTTGCCCGAGGCGTTGGGGCCGAAGATGGCCGCGACCGGGAGGAGGCTCTCGCCCAGGTTGGGCACAGCGTGCGTCTCACTCCGATCCTTGTCGACCGCCACCATCGACAGCTCGACTGGATCAAGTATCGAACGAAAGTTCGACACTTCGAACCGAATCAGCACGATGAGCCTCCTTCCAGCAGCCAAGCGACGTGCACAACGCCGATTTCGTCATGATCCGACGACAATCTACCGCTGTCGACACGTCGACGACCAGTTGAAGGGACGGCCAGCTATCCGATCAGTTCGGAAAGATCCCGCCACACGTACCGGAACGCGAAGGCTCGGCCGCCGCCCGGGAAGGGCCCTGCGAGTTCGCGTTCGACGCGGATGCCGCCGTGTGTGCGGTAGAACGCCTGGGCGGCGGTGTTCTGTGCGAGCACCCACAGGTACAGGCCGGTCGACGGTCTGGACCGGGTTACCGCTCGTGCTGTCTCGGTCAGTAGGCGTGCGCCGATTCCCTGGCGTGTGAAGTCGTGACGGACGTGGAGGTTGTCGAGGAGGGAGCCCCACCTTCGGTCGGCGTCGAGGACGGTGTGTGCGAAGCCGGCGATGGCACCGTCCACATCGGCTACCACGGTGTGCCGGTCCGGCGCGGGTCGCGAGAGTCGGTTGGTCCACACGGTTCTTCGTTCCTCGACGACATCACCGTCGAGGTAGGAGTCCAGGAGTGCGCCCCGGTAGTGTCGCCGCCAGCTGTCCGCGTGCAGGTCGGCGATGGCCTCCGCATCGCCCGCCGTCGCCTCCCGGTAGTTCACACCCCGATGTTCGCAGACGCGGGGCGGGCGCCGTGTGCCCGCCCCGCGAAGCTGTCAGGACTTGACGTGTTCGGTGTACCAGCCCTTCAACACCTGCTTGCCGACGTCCGGGGCCGACTTGATCGCGCCGGAGTCCACGAAGAACGTGGCCGCGGCTTTGGCCTGGTCGAGGTCGGCGTCGGTGAAGTCGCGGGTGACGAACTCCAGTTCGCTGGTGATGTCGAGCGCCTGGTCCTTCGGGATCTTGATGGCCTTCTCGGTGATCTGGGCGGCCTCGTCCGGGTTCTTGGTGGCGTAGGCACCCGCCTCCTCGATCGCGGCCACGACACCCGCGGCCGCCTTCTCGTTCTGGCTGAGCCATTTCTCGTCAGCCACGAGCCATTGTGCGTAGCTCAGGCCGAAGTCGCCGATGTCGCCCACGATCGAGCCGCCGGACTGCTCTGCCGCGCGGGACGCCCACGGTTCGTAGATCACCGCCGCGTCGATGTCGCCGCGTTCCAGCAGCGTGGGGATGTCCGGCGGGGTGGCCGTGACCTTCTCGACGCCATCGATGTTCTTGCTCTTCAGGTACCTGTCGGTGGCGAGGGCCATGAGTCCGGGGACGACACCGACCTTCTTCGGGGTCTTGACGTCCTTTCCGTACACGACCTTGATGTAGGTGGACGACTGCTCGAACACCGACAGGGCACGAAGTCCGGCGTTCGACGCCATCAACGTCACCGTCGTGGCGTCGGACTGCGTCGCCATCTGCGCCTCGCCCGCGATGACCGCCTGCGTCATGGTCGGGCCGCCCTCGGTGGTGATGTACTCGACCGTCACGCCGTGCTTGTCGAAGAAGCCCTTCTCCGCGGCCACGTACACCGGGGTGAACGACGGGTCCACGCCGGTGGCGATGCGGACGACGGGTTTCATCCCGCCACCGTCCGACGCGGCCGGGGCGCACGCCGCCAACACTAGTCCAAACGCGACTGTTGCCAGAGATAGCCGTTTCATCCGAAGGCCTCCTAGACCTTGACGTTGTAGTGGCGCAGCGTGGCGCGGGCGATGAGGCGGATCGCGCGGTCGCACAGGTAGCCGAGGATGCCGAGCGCGATGATGCCGACGAAGATCCAGTCGATGCGGCCGTAGTTGCGGGAGGTCCAGATCAGTGAGCCGAGCCCGGTCTGCGCGGCCACGATCTCGGCGGACACGATGGTGAGGAAGCTGTTGCCGAGCGCGAGCCGCGCGCCGGTCACGACGTGGGGGATGGTGGCGGGCAGGACGACCGACACGAGGATCTGCCGCTTGCCCGCGCCGAGGCTTTCCGCGGCACGCAGTTTCGATTCGTTGATGGCCAGCACACCGGCGATCGTGTTGATCGTGATGATGAAGACCGACGTGTAGAAGATCAGGACCACTTTGGACGTCTCGCCGATGCCGAACCACGCGATCGCCACCGTGACGAACGCGATCGGCGGGATGAAACGGAAGAACTCGATGTACGGGTCCAGCAGGACACGGATGGCGTTGACCCGGCCCATGAGGATCCCGAGCGGGACACCCACGACGATGCCCGACGCCCACCCGATGAGGATTCGGCGCAGTGACACCAGGCACGACTCGATCAGCGTGCCGTCCTTGGTCAGCTCGATCGCCGCCTGCAACGTCACACCAGGAGCACTGACCAGGCCCGGGCCGAAGTACCAGGCCGCCAGCTGCCACACCGCGATGCCGGCGACGAGCGAGACGACCGTGTAGCCGGCTTTCCGCGCGGAACGCCGGGTTTCCGTTGCCACCAGGCTCATGGTTGCTCTCCCAACGACTTCTCGACCTCCACGGCGATGTCCTCGCGGATCTGATGTCGTAGATCCACATAGGACGAAGAGTCCTCGTCCCTTGGGCGCGGCAGTGTCACGTCGTAGACGCTCTTGATGCCGGCCTTCGGACCGGCGCTCATCACCGCGATCCGGTCGGACAGGATGAGCGCCTCGTCGATGTCATGCGTCACGAACACGACGGTGTTCTTGCGTTCCCGCCAGATGCGGTCCAGCTCCCGCTGCATCACGGTCCGGGTCTGGGCGTCGAGCGCGCCGAAAGGCTCGTCCATCAGCACGATGTCCGGTGAGTTGGCGAGCACGCGGGCGATCTGCACCCGCTGGCGCATGCCGCCGGACAACTGTGGCGGACGTTTGTCCGCGGCGCCGGACAACCCGACGAGCCGAAGGTGCTCGGCAACGACGGGCGCGCGGTCCACTTTGCTCATGCCCCGCATGCGTGGTCCGAAGGCGATGTTGTCGGCGACTGTCAGCCAGTCGAACAGGGCGTCTGAACTCTGGAACACCACGCCCAGCTCGGGACGGGGACCGGTGATGGGCTCGCCACCCATCTCGATCGTGCCGGCGCTCGGTGCCGCGAAGCCGGCCATCAGCGCCAGCAGCGTCGACTTCCCGCAGCCCGACGGGCCGAGCAGGCAGAGGAACTCGTGCGGATGGATTTCGAGGTCCACGTCGTCGACGGCGACGAACTCACCGAACGCGACGCGAACGCCGCGTAGCGACAACGCGGCGATGGCCGGTGGGGAGATGGGTGGTGGCACGGTCTCGGCCATGTCGGCTCCCGGGTCGTGTGACGGCTGCACGTCCGCGTGCGTTCCGGGGAGCACAGCACCAGCTCACGCGCCCGGACAACATCACCGGTTCGCCAGGCGGACCGGTGACCGGTCCGGTGAGCGATCCGGAAGAGGCCGTGGCGGAGCCGGGCGCGGCTCTACTCTCGGCCGATGAGGATCGGTGTCCGAGTCCCGCCCTGCCGCCCGGCGACCGAGGTCGCGGCGTTCGCTGCCGACGTGGAGGCTGCCGGCTTCGACACGTTGTATGTCCCGGACTCACAGCTCCTGTGGCGGGACTCCTACCTGACGTTGTTCGCCGCCGCCCTGCGCACCACGACGCTCGGGCTCGGGACCGCCGTGTCGAACGTCGTCACGCGCCATCCGAGCGTGGTGGCGTCGCTGTGCCGAACGGTCGCGGAAGAGGCGTCGGGCCGGTTCTTCCTCGGTCTCGGCGTGGGCCACAGTTCGGTGGAACCGGTCGGGCTGCGGCCCAGCACGCAGGCCGACCTGCGGGCCGGGATCGACCAGATCAGAAGACTCGTCGCCGGCGACGAGGTCGACGGCGCCAGGATGCGTGACCCGCACCCGGACATTCCGGTCCACGTGGCGGCCACCGGTCCCCGCAACCTGCGCCTCGCCGGCGAGCTGGCCGACGGCGCCATCCTGCTGTCCGGCGTCGCGCCGGCGCCGCTGTCACGCGCGGTCGAGCTGGTCAGGGAAGCCGGCCGGGACCCCGAGATCACCGTTTCCGCGTACGCCATGGTGACCGACGACCTGCGGCGGGACGCACGCGTGCTCAAGCCGATCTGTGCCGGCATCGCACAGCGAGGTGGGCGCACGGCACTGGCCGCGGCCGGTATCGACGTCGATGTCCCGGCGGACATCCCCGGTGTCTATCCCGATCTCGTCCACGCCGAGGACTGGGACCACGCCGTCGACGTCTGTGCACAGTGGATCAGCGACGACGACGCGGTCGCGTTCGCCAGCACGTTCTGCCTCTTCGGCACGCCAGAGGACATCGTGGACCGCATCGAACAGGCCGGTCGGCTCGGCGCCACGGCGATCTTCTTGCAGCACGTGGGTTCCTACGACCTGCCGGAGCGGCTCGTGGCCGACTTCGCCGACCGGGTCCAGCCACTCAGGTGATCACCTGGGCTGTGGGCGCTCACATGTGCTGTCCAGTTGGATGATCGTGCCCTTGCCGGAGGAATCGTCGACCGCGCACAACGCCTCGAGGACGTGGAACGCGAACTCGGCGTTGGCGCGGTGCGGGCCGCCCTCGATGGCGTCGGCCAGGTCCCGGACCCCGAGGCCGCGGCGGTGCTGCTCGCGGGTGCCGACGGCGCCGAACAGTTCGACCACGGGGTCGAGCACGCGCCACGACTCGTCCTCGTGCCGTTTCACGCGCACATCGCCGTCGAAGTTGTTGGGGTTGGCCAGGGACAGCGTGCCTTCGGTGCCGTACACCTCGATGTAGGGCAGTTCGCTGTCCCAGACGTCGAAGCTCAGCTGTGCGGTGCCGAGAACCCCGGATGTGAACGTGAACACCGCGGAGGCGTGGGTCGCGACCTCGACCTCGACGCTGTCGGCCGCCCGGTTGGGGGCGGTGAGGGTGCGGACCGGTGCGCCGATCCGGCTCGCCGCGGCCACCGACCGGATCGGCCCGAGCAGGTTCACGAGGATCGCCAGGTAGTAGGGCCCCATGTCGAGGACGGGTCCGCCGCCGGCCCGGAAAAGGAACCGCGGGTCCGGGTGCCACCGCTCGGCCTTGCTGTGCCCGACGAACATCGAAACGCCGACCGGTTCGCCGATCAGCCCGTCGTCCAGCGCCCGGCGCGCGGTCTGGCTGGCGCTGCCGAGGAACGTGTCGGGGGCGGAACCGAGGATGCGCCCGGACGTGTTGGCGATCACCTCACGCCCGGCCTCGACGGTGGTGGCGAGCGGCTTCTCGACGTAGACGTGCTTGCCGGCACGCGTGGCGGCGATGATCGTGGCGGCGTGGTGCACGGGCGGAGTCAGGTTCACGACGATGTCGACGGAGTCGTCGGCGTACAGGTCACCGTCGTCGCCCCACACCGACACACCGAACTCGTCGGCGGCCTGCTTCGCCCGCTGGGTGTCGACGTCGGCGACCCGCACGACGTTCAGCTCGGGGAAGCGGCTCAGCCCGGTCATGTAGCGGCCGAAGATGTTGCCGCACCCCAGAATGCCGACGCGGTGGATCGGCTTGGTCGTCGCCACGAGTTCTCCTTATCTTTTCGGGAACCCGGCCATGAGAGCACTCAACAGTCACCCGACACGAGCACGACGTTCCGATCACCGAACCGTCCAACTCCGCGAGTCGCGCGTTCGGCCCCCGCGCGACTCGCGAGGGTTCAGGTCAGCGGGTGGTGAGGAGGTGCTGCCAGGCGGTGGTGGGGACCGTGAGCACCGGGCCATCCGGGTTCTTCGAATCGCGGACCAATACCCCCTCACTCGTAGATCGGGGTCGGGTCGACCACGCCACCTCCACGCAACTGGTTCCCACGTCGTTGCTGTGGCTGCTCTTGCGCCAGATCAGCTGTGACACGCCAACTCCCTCGGTCGTACGCGTCGGCCAGTTCGGCCGCGAACTCCCGAGATTGTCCCGCATCCAACGCCACCTCAGCGAGCATCGGTACCTGCTCGCGATAACTGTTCACATAGCCTGGATCTTCGAGGATCAGGCCGCCGAACCGAAGGTTGTCCAGGTACACGATCGGTTGGTGCTCGGAGAAGGCCATCAGGTGGAACGCGTCACCGAACCGGCCGGCGGTGCTCGGCACGATCCGGATTGTGACGTTATCGAGCGCGGCGGTGAGCACGAGATGCAGCAGTTGCTCATGCATGATCCGGTCGTTGCCGACCCGGAATCGCAACGCCTGTTCGTGGATGTAGATCGTGAACCGCGAGAGATTCAGAACCTGTCGCCGCTCCATTCGGGTGCGAACACCGCCTGCAACTGTTTCTTCGGAGACGCCTGAGGAGTTGAGGGCACGGATGCGGGCACGGGCGTACTCGGGTGTCTGCAGCAGTCCGTGGATCAGGTGCGGTTCATAGATGATCGAGTGTTCGGCCGAGGATTCGTGGAAGATCAGCGACTGCAGCGAGCCTCCGATTCGTTCGTCTGACAGATAGAAGCCCTGCTTGCGTTCGGCTCGTCTCGTTAGTTCGAGTAGCGGTTCCGCCTCCGGCAAGGTCAGGCCGCACACGACCGCGTAGAGGATCACCTCCGTGGTGGTCACGGTTCGCCAGCCGTGTTCCATGCGCGAGATCTTCGTCAGCGGCCAGCCCACCTTGCGGGCGACTTCCATGGCCGTCAGACCCGCGTTGTCCCGGATCCGGCGCAGCAGCCCGCCGAGTTCCCGGCAAGCGGCCGACGAGTAACGAATGCCCATGCCGTCACGCTAGTGTCCTGAGTCATTAGTTCGTCGGTAGTTGGTAGAGTGTGGGCGTGCCGAGCCCGAAAGTCGCCCCGGTGGTGTTGTCCGACGAGGAACGTAGCGTCCTGAGTGGATGGTTACGTCGACGGAAGACGGCGCAGGC
>NZ_DASUVO010000168.1:0-257209 GCF_036378875.1 Actinophytocola sp. | reverse complement strand
AGCGCGGCGAACTGGTCCCACAACGGGTTGATAAGCCATGATGGCAGAGCAGGCACGGGTACTCCAGGTGATCACGAAGCGTCAGCAACTTCATGATCACCAAGCCCGTGCCTGCTCCTCACGCCGGGCCAACCAGCCCCCGTTACCTTCTTCAACCTGCGCGGGCTCTTAGACACCCACATGATCAACCAGAGACCGTGCCTCCCATGCGGGTGATCGACTTTGACGAACCCCTGCGGGCATGGGTGGGAGATGCCTACGCAACCATCTGTGTTGGCGTTGATCATGAACGCGATCTTGCCTGCCCTCCCCTGCTCGCTTGCTGATCTCCCTCGCGCGATCCGCTCGCCAACGTCCCTCGCAAGTTCTGCTCGCCGGGCCTCTCATTCGCCCGATCAGCTGCCCACCCAGCCAGCTCGCCCGATCCGCCTGATCGCCCTCGGATCCCCCTGGCCCTGGCCCCCTCGACCTCCTCCACCCTTGACAACCCCCGCCTCTCCCTCGTATTAACTATCCAGTTCGTTCGTTCTCTTGTTCGCCGACGATGCCTGACATGAGGAGCGCGCCGTGACCGATTCCCTCGCCGGTCGGAAGAGCCCAGAAGGAAAGCCGCGGCAGGCTGCGGTTGCCGCTTGGATCGGTAGTGCGCTGGAGTACTACGACTTCTTCATCTACGGCACGGCCGCCGCGCTCGTGTTCAACAAGGTCTTCTTTCCCGACTCGGATCCGGCCACCGGCACGTTGCTCGCCGTCGCGACGTTCGGGGTTGGGTACGCGGCTCGGCCGGTCGGCGCCTTCATCCTGGGGCACGTCGGGGATCGCTTCGGGCGTAAGAAGGTTCTCGTCTTCACCTTATTGCTGATGGGGGTCGCGACGTTCCTCGTCGGGTGTCTGCCCACCTACGACCAGGTCGGTGTGCTCGCGCCGGTCCTGTTGGTCGTGTTACGGCTCCTCCAAGGACTGTCGGCGGCGGGTGAGCAGGCCGGGGCCAACTCCATGACGCTCGAGCACGCGCCACCGGATCGCCGGGCCTACTACACGAGCTTCACGCTCAGTGGCACCCAGGCGGGCCAAATCCTTGCGACCGCGGCCTTTCTGCCAGTCGCCGCGTTGCCGGAGGACGCGCTGCTCTCGTGGGGATGGCGCGTGCCGTTCTGGGCCAGCGTGGTCGTGATCGCCGTTGGCTACATCATCCGCCGCCGGCTCACCGAGACCCCGGTGTTCGAGCAACAGGAGACGGTTTCGCGGTTGCCGGTCGTCGAACTCTTCAAGGACCACTGGCGTGACGTGCTCCGCGTCGTACTTGCCGCGGTGATCGCATCTGTTAGTACGATTTTCACCGTCTATGCGTTGAGTTTCGCAGTCAACACTGTGGGGCTCGCACGAACTCCGATGTTGTGGGTCGGGGTGCTGGCCAATGTCGTGGCGCTTGCGGCGCTTCCCCTCTGCGCGACACTCGCCGACCGCATCGGTCGCAAGCCGGTGTTCATCGCCGGGTCGCTCGGCAGCGGGGTGCTGATGTTCGCCTACCTCGGGGCCATCTCCGCCGGCAGCTACCCCTTGATCTTCCTGGTCGGCATCGTGATGTTCGGCGTCGTCTACAGCGCTGCCAACGGTATCTGGCCGTCGTTCTACGGCGAGATGTTCACGGCGCGGGTTCGCCTGTCGGGCATGGCGATCGGCACGCAGATCGGTTTCGCCATCGCTGGTTTCTCTCCGACGATCGCCGCGGCCATCGATGGGGAGGACGGCGCGAACTGGGTGCCCGTCGCCGTGCTCATCGGCGTGCTGTGCCTCGTGAACGTCCTCGCGGTCGCCACCGCTCGCGAAACCTACCGGGTGCCAACCGAGCGGCTCGGCACGAAAAGCACTGCCTCGATCGAACCAAGTGCTCCCGTTTCCGCATGAAGTAGCCCTAAAGTTCGACCATGAAGGCCGCTGTGCACACCAGGTACGGTTCACCAGACGTGGTTTCGATCGCCGAGGTGGACAAGCCTCCGGTGGGGGAACAGGACATTCTCGTCGCCGTCCATGCCACGACGGTCAACCGCACGGACTGCGCCTACCGCGCGGCGAAGCCGTTCTTCGTGCGGACGACGACCGGGCTCACCCGACCGAAGCGGACGATCCTCGGCACCGAGTTCGCCGGTGTGGTGACCGAGGTCGGCCGGGAGGTCACGTCGTTCACGGTCGGGGATCAGGTGTTCGGCTACAACGAGGGTGCGTTCGGCACACACGCCGAGTTCCTGTCGGTGCCGGCAAACGGCCCTGTCGCGACCATCCCGGCCGGCGTGTCGTTCGCGAGCGCCGCGGCCGGCACCGAAGGGTCCCACTACGCGCTCGCCATGATCAGGGTCTCAAGTGTCCAGGCCGGGCAGTCCGTCCTCGTCCACGGCGCGACCGGCGGCATCGGCTCGGCCGCGGTGCAACTGCTGAAGAGCTTGGACATCACCGTGACCGCCGTGTGCGACACGGCCAACATGGAGCTCGTCAAGGGGCTCGGCGCCGACCGCGTCGTCGACTACACCACCGAGGACTTCACCGACGACGACCAGCGATACGACGCGGTTTTCGACGCGGTCGGCAAGAGCAGGTTCGGCCGGTGCAAGCGGCTGCTCAACCCGCGCGGCGCGTACGTGTCCTCGGAGTTGGGGCCATGGGCGCAGAACTTGTTTCTACCGTTGGTCACCTTAGGCCGCGACAAAAAGGTGCGGTTCCCGTTTCCGAAGCAAGACCAGAGGATGGTCCAATACCTCGGGGAGTTACTCCAATCCGCGAAGTACGAGCCCGTCATCGACCGGCGTTACCCGCTCGACCAGATCGTCGAGGCCTACCGGTACGTCGAGACCGGACGCAAGGTCGGCAACGTCGTGATCGACGTGGTACCACCCAGCTGAGCGAACTCAGAGGACGGCGGCGGGGTCGAGCCAGTCACGCAGGGTCGGCGGCAACCGCTTCTCCAGCCCGTACGGTTCGAGGTGCGCGCCGAACACCTCGGCGAACGCCCGCGCCACGCTTTCGTCGTCCCAGTTCTCCCTGGTCAGGACCGGTTCCTTGAAATAGGGCTGCCCAACGAGGTGCAGTTGGGGTCCGTTGCAACGGATCACCTGGCCGGTGACACCACGCGAGCGGTCACCGAGCAGGAACGTCACCAGCGGCGCGATTCGCTCCGGCGTGCGGTCGGGCGGGCAGTTGCGCATCGAGCGTTCACTCGCGAGCACCATCCTCGTGCGGGCGAGCGGGCACACCGCGTTTACCCGGATGCCCGCCGCCTCGAGGTCGAGCGCCCACGAATAGGTGAGCGAGGCGACCGCGCCCTTACTGGCCGCATATGTGCCGAGCGCGCGCTGGCCAAGTGCCGCGCCGGAGGAGATGTTGACGATCGACCCGCCTGGCCGCATTGCGCGAATCGCGGCAAGTCCGGTGTAAATGACGCCGAGGACGTTCACTTCCACCAGTTCGCGCACCCGGTCGGGGTCGTCGTCCCACGGTAGCGCCGTGTAGTTCAGCGCCGCGTTGTTCACCAGCCCGTCCAGCTGGCCGAACTCGGCCATGCACAGCCCCACGAGTGCTCGTGCCTGTTCGGCGTCGGCCACGGAGTGTGTGCTGACCGCCGCCACACCGCCGGAAGCCGTGATAGCGGCCGCCGTCTCGTACGCCAGTTCGGCGTCGACGTCGTTGACCACCACGGCCGCCCCGACCCCCGCCGCATGCTGCGCGAATGCCCGCCCAAGTCCTTGCCCAGCGCCGGTCACCACGACCGCGCGCCCATCCAGTGTTGTCAGTGTCGTCCCCGTCATCGATGCCATAGCCGACTCCCCACAGTCGCCTCCCCTGATGGGTTCAGTGTCCATCGTGGAAAGCGATCGGGGGTGTCCACGACAGGGGTAAACGCGATGGGAGGTCGGATCCTGCGACAAACGCGCGGTCCGGTGTTCGGCCCCGCCGTACCGCCCAACCGAACGCCGAACGGCGTAACGTCGAAAAGGTGACGAGTGCGGAGCTGCTCATCGACGCGTTCGGGCGAGTCAGGGAGGTCGTCCACCACGTCGTCGACGGACTCAGCGACGACCGCTTGGCGCACAGGTTGGGACCAGAGGCCAACTCCATCGCCTGGCTGGTGTGGCACCTGACCCGAATCCAGGACGATCACGTCGCCGACGCGGCGGGCATCGACCAGGTGTGGCCGAAGTGGGTGGATCGCTTCGGCCTGCCGTTCAGCCCGCGCGACACCGGCTACGGGCACGGCCCGAGTGCGGTCGAGGCGGTGCGGGTGCCGGGTGAGCTGTTGATCGGCTACCACGACGAAACCTACCAACAGACCATCCAGTATGTTGCCGACGTCACCGACGCTGATCTCGGTCGCATCGTGGACCGACGTTGGAACCCGCCGGTGACACTTGGGGTTCGGCTGGTCAGCGTCGTGTCGGACGACCTGCAGCACGCGGGGCAGGCCGCGTTCGTGCGCGGGCTGTTACCCCGGTAGGGGGTGGAATGGGAATCGGACGCGGCTGGCGATGGCGCCGGAAGCGGCAGGACTGGCTCACGCGCGATCTCGACAACGCCGAGGTCATGTTGCGCCTCTCCCGGTGGATGGCCGCGCGATGGTCCCGGCACGAGTTCGACGTCGGCTCGATCCTGCTCGACTACACCCGACGCCTGGCGGAGGCGGGCCGCCACGAGGACGCGCTCGCCGCGCTCAACGAGGCCATCGACATCGGCAGTCGGCACGTCCACGCCAAGCCGCTGCGGTACGCGCCGAACCTGGCGGCCGCCCTGCTGATGAAGGCGCACCTGCTCGCGGAGCTCGGTCACATGGAGGAGGCCGTCTCCACCGCGGAGGGCGCGGTCGACATCTACCGCACGCTGGTGCCGGGTGACCAGGCGCGGTTCGAGCCGATCCTGTTCGCCGCACTGACCTCGGTCGGCTTCTGGCGCCACCAGCGTGGCGAGTTCACCCAAGCCCGGCCCGCGTTCGAGGAAGCGGCGGAGCTTGCGCGGCGCCTGCCACCGGCACGGGTGGCGGACCGGGCCATGGCGTTGAACAACCTCGGCGCCGTCTGCCAGGAACTCGGCGACAGCTCCGACGCGCTTCCTCCGCTGGAGGAAGCGGTCGCGATCCGCCGACGGCTGCTCGCCGAGGACCGCGAGCGCTACGAGCCGGACCTGGTCGCGTCCCTGCGCAACCTGGAACAGACGCTCAGCGCGCTCGGCCGTTACGTCGAGGCGGTGGCGGTCGTGGACGAGATCTCCGCCCTGTCCAAGAGTTCGAGCCCGGCGGCCGACGGCGATCCCGGTTCGGCGTAGAAAACCGCGAGTCACTGACCGCCGTCGCCCGGAAGGGCCGGACGTCGGTCAGCGTCAGCTCGCCGGTCACCAGGTGCCGCAAGCGGGCTGCTGACCCGCACAACCGACGCCGTCGCAAAATTTCGATGTTCCGTCGGATTCTTGCTAAGACTCGCGTTGCTGTTGCATGCTGTTGAGCGAACGTCGGCACCCCTGCTGTCTCAAAGAAGAGAGACGCCCATGACACGTTCGCGGCTGACTGCTGGCATCCTCGTGGCGGGTCTCGCCGCCGTGGGGATCTCCTTCACCCCCGCCTCCGCCGCGAGCGGAGTGCTCCCCAGCGCAACCCAGGCGCCGCTCGCCGAGGAGCCCCTCGCACGAACGGTGTCCGCGAGCAGCGCGCTGCCGGGCTACCCCGTCGCCAACGTGGTCGACGGCAACCAGGCGACCTACTGGGAAAGCACGAACAACGCGTTCCCGCACTGGATCCAGGCCGACCTCGGTTCGACCAAGGCGCTGACCAGGATCGTGCTCAAGTTGCCGACCACCTGGGAGGCACGCACACAAACCTTCGCCGTGCTGGGCAGTTCCGACGGAACCTCGTTCGCCGGGCTCGTCCCTTCGACCGGCCACACCTTCTCCCCCAGCGCCAACACCGTCACCATCCCCGTCAGCGGGAGCACCCGTTACGTGCGGTTGCAGATCACCGCCAACACCGGGTGGCCGGCCGCGCAACTGTCGGAGTTCGAGCTGTACGGACCGGGCTCCAGCACGGCGGCGAACCTCGCCCTCGGTAAGCCGATCGAGGCGTCCTCGACGGTGCACACCTTTGTCGCGACCAACGCCAACGACGACAGCGTCGGCACTTACTGGGAATCCGCCGCCACTTACCCCAGCACGTTGACCGTCAGGCTCGGCGCCAACGCCGATGTCTCGTCGATCGCGGTCAAACTCAACCCCGATCCGATCTGGGGGCCGCGCAGCCAGAACATCCAGATTCTCGGTCGGGACCAAGGGGCGAGCGGCTACACCCAACTGGTCGCGCGCGCCGACTACGCGTTCAACCCGGCCACGAACCAGAACGCGGTGACGATCCCGGTCACCGCACGAACAGCCGACGTGCGGCTGCAGTTCTTCGCCAACACCGGTGCGCCCGGCGGGCAGGTCGCCGAGCTCCAGGTCTTCGGCACGCCCGCGCCGAACCCGGACCTGATCGCCACCGACACCATGTGGACACCCGCGAACCCGACCGAGGCCAGCCAGCTCACCCTGTCGGCCACCGTCCGGAACGCCGGCACCGCGAGCGCCCCCGCGAGCGCGGTGAGCATCAGCCTCGGCGGCGCGGTCGTTGGCACCGCGCAGGTCGGTGCGCTCGCGGTGGGCGCGTCGACCACCGTGTCGGTCAACGCGGGCACGCGGCCGGCCGGCAGCTACCCGGTCGCCGCCACCGTGGACCCGGCCAACACGGTCATCGAACAGAACGACACGAACAACACCCACACAGCACCGTCGCCACTCGTGATCACGCAAGCGCCCGGCCCGGACCTCGTGGTCACCGGAGTCACGGCGAACCCGCCGAACCCGGCCATCGGCGCGCCGGTCACGTTCACCGTGAACGTGCACAACCGCGGCACGTCCGGTGCGGCCGCGAGCGTCACCCGGGTGGCCGTGGGTGGCACGACCCTCAACGCCAACACCGGCGCGCTCGCCGCCGGCGCGACGGTCGCGGTGCAGGTGGGCACGTGGACGGCCACGAGTGGGGGCGCCACGGTCACCGCGACGGTAGACGCCACCGGGGTCGTCGCCGAGACCAACGAGACGAACAACGCGCTGAGCGTGCCGCTCGTCGTCGGCCGCGGCGCCGCGGTGCCGTACGTGGAGTACGAGGCCGAGTCGGCGCAGTACCAGGGCCAGCTGCTGGAGGCCGATCCGCTGCGTACGTTCGGGCACACCAACTTCGCGACCGAGTCGTCCGGCCGCAGGTCGGTGCGCTTGAACAACACCGGCCAGTACGTCGAGTTCACCTCGACCAACCAGGCGAACTCGATCGTGGTGCGCAACTCGATCCCGGACGCGTCGGGGGGCGGAGGTCAGGAAGCGACGATCAGCCTGTACATCGACGGCGCCTTCGCGCGGAAACTGACGCTGTCGTCGAAGCACAGCTGGCTGTACGGGAACACCGACGATCCAGAAGGGTTGACGAACACGCCGCAGTCCGATGCCCGGCGCCTGTTCGACGAGTCGCACGCGCTGCTCGGCCAGTCCTACCCGCCCGGCACCAGGTTCCGCCTGCAACGCGACTCCGGGGACAACGCCGCGTTCTACGTCATCGACCTGGTCGATCTGGAGCAAGTCGCGCCGCCGTCGCAGCAACCGGCCGGCTGTACGTCGATAACGCAGTACGGCGCGGTGTCCGGCGATGGAATCGACGACTCCGCCGCACTACAACGTGCGGTCACCGACGACCAGAACGGCGTCATCTCCTGCGTGTGGATCCCGGCCGGCCAGTGGCGGCAGGAACGGAAGATCCTCACCGATGACCCGAACGACAACGGGTACAACCAGATCGGGATCAGCAACGTCACGATCCGCGGCGCCGGGATGTGGCACTCACAGCTGTACTCGCTGATCGAGCCGCAGAACGCCGGCGGCATCAACCACCCGCACGAGGGCAACTTCGGGTTCGACATCGACAAGAACGTGCAGATCTCCGACATCGCGATCTTCGGTTCGGGCCGGATCCGCGGTGGCGGTGGCGCCGAGGGCGGCGTCGGCCTCAACGGACGGTTCGGCACCGGCACGACGATCAGCAACGTGTGGATCGAGCACGCGAACGTCGGTGTGTGGGTCGGCCGGGACTACGGCAACGTCCCGGCGCTGTGGGGCCCGGCGGACGGTCTGCAGTTCAGCGGTATGCGCATCCGCAACACCTACGCCGACGGCATCAACTTCACGAACGGGACCCGGAACTCGCGGGTCTTCAACTCGTCGTTCCGCAACACCGGCGACGACGCCCTCGCGGTGTGGGCCAACCGTTATGTGAAGGACCCGGCCGTCGACATCGCGCACGACAACGCGTTCGTCAACAACACCGTCCAACTTCCGTGGCGCGCCAACGGAATCGCGATCTACGGCGGCTACGGCAACCGGATCGAGAACAACGTGGTTCACGACACGATGAACTACCCCGGCATCATGCTGGCGACCGACCACGACCCGCTGCCGTTCTCGGGACAGACGATCATCGCGAACAACGGGCTCTACCGCTGCGGCGGCGTCTTCTGGGGTGAGCAGCAGAAGTTCGGCGCCGTCACGTTCTTCGCGCAAGGTCTCGACATCCCTGGCGTAACCCTGCGAGATACGGACATCCACGACTCCACCTACGACGGAATTCAGTTCAAGTCGGGCAGCGGCCAGGTCAACGCCGCGATCACGAACGTTCGCATCGACAAGTCCAACAATGGCGCCGGACTCCTGGCGCACAGCGGCGCACGAGGAAGCGCGACGCTCACGAACGTGACGATCACCAACTCGGCGGCGGGCAACGTCGTCGTGGAACCGGGCTCGCAGTTCGTCGTCAACGGCGGTTAGCGCAGTGAGATCGCCGCGGCGGCCAGTGGCCGCCGCGGCGATTGTCATTTCCCGGCCGACATCAGGTCGACGTTGAACACGATCTTGTCGTACGACGTGGGTTTCGCCGTCGTCGTGCGGGTCGCCGCTGGGCCGTTCGGGCCTGCTGAGGGCTTTCCCGGCGTGAAGAGCCACGTCGTGAACAGGTCATCGAGCTGCTGGCCCGAGACTTCCTCCGACAGCGCGATGAAGTCGTCGGTCGTGGCGGTGGCGTACTTGTGCTCTTCGGTCCAGGTGCGGAGGATCGCGAAGAAAGCATCGTCACCCACGGCGGTTCGGAGTGCCTGTAGGGTCATGGCGCCGCGGAAGTAGACCGCGCGGTGCAGTTGGTTCGGCACACCCGGGTTGCCGGGCAACACCTGCCAGAAGGGGTCATCGGCCGGGATGGTGTCGTACCGGAACTGCGCGATCTCCGCCGGCGTGCCTTCACCCTCGTAGTCCGACCAGAGAAACTGGGCGTAGGTGGCGAAGCCTTCGTTCAACCAGATGTCCCGCCAGTCGTCGACCGACACCGAGTCGCCGACCCACTGGTGCGCGAGTTCGTGCGCCACCACGGACGTGTTCGTGCCAGGGAAGAAGAAGACGCTGTCGTACACCGGTCGGGTCTGTGTCTCCATGGCGTAACCGAGCCCGGCGTCGACGACCACACCGCCCTGGGTCTCGAACGGGTACGGGCCGAACCAGTTCTCCAGAACTTGGATGATCTCCGGTGTTCGTTCGACCGAAGCCCGCGCCGCCGGTCCGTTCGCACCGAGGGCGTCGCTGTATGCCGTGATCAAGGTCTGCCCGGTCGGGCCGGGAGCCACCTTCAGATCGAACTGGCCGATCGCCAGAAACGCCAGATACGGTGCCTGCGGGCTCAGGCTGCGCCAACTCCACCGCACCCACTGCGGCGCTTCCTGCCGGATAGCCATGAGCTCACCGTTGGAGAGCGCCTCGACACCGGGTGGCACCGCGATCGACACGTCGAAAGTCGCCTTGTCCCGCGGATGGTCGTTGCTGGGGAACCACCATGGCGCGATATGCGGAGCGTTGGTGGCCACGGCGCCGGTGGCGGTGCGCAGCCAGCTCGGGTTCCCGTACAGGCGATAGGACTCGGGAGTGTCGCTGTAGCGGACCACGATCGTGAGGCGCCGGCCCGCGGGGAGCGGGGCGATCGGAGTGATGGTCAGTTCGCCGCCGTCGCTGCTGAACTCCGCAGGCCGACTGTTCACCAGTACCGACGACACCCGCAGGAGAAAGTCGAGGTTGAACTGAGTCACATCCTGCGTTGTCGTCGCGAGAATCGTGGTTGTGCCGAACAATCGGTCATTCGCCGGCAGATAACTCAGACGAATGTCGTAGTGGTCGACGACGTAGCCGCCATTACCGTCGAGCGGATAGTACGAGTCCCCAATGCCTGGATCTCCTGGCGAACTGACGGCCGCGGCGGCGGGTGAAACGAACAACCCGATTGCCAACCCGGCGACTGCCATGGACTTCAGAAAACGTAACCTCATGTGCCGCAACCTCCCGTGCGTGAGGAGCCCCCGCGGCACGGTAACCCGCCGACACGATCAAACACCGGCGAATTAGCCGAATTAGCCGGCACAGTACGATCACGTGCGTGGACTTGACGCCCGATCAGTGATGCAGAGCGGCCTTCGGACCCAGGTACAGGCCGCCGTTGACGTCGAGGACCTGGCCGGTCACCCACCGGCTGTCCGGTGAGGCGAAGAACGCCACCGCGTCGGCGATGTCGACGGGCTCGCCGACGCGACCGAGGGCGACGATGCGCGCGACCCCCTCCGGTGCGCCCGGCACGTCGTCCAACCACGCGTTCATGTCGGTGCGGGTGATCCCCGGCGAGATCGTGTTCACGGTGATTCCCCGCTCCCCCAACGTGTTCGCGAGACTGCGGCCGAGTACGTTCAGCGCGCCCTTCGTCATCGCGTAGACCACCTCGGGGACCGCGAACCAGGTGACCCCCGACGAGATGTTGATGATCCGGCCGCCGTCGGGCAGCAACGACAACGCGCGCTGGACGATGAAGAACGGCGCGCGCACGTTCACGCGGAAAACGCGGTCGAAGTGCTCCTCCGACGCGTCGATGCCCTCGCCGAACACCGCCGCGTTGTTCACGAGAACGTCCAACGGCCGGCCGCCGAGTCCCGCCACGAGCCCGTCGAACAGCACGTCGACCCCGTCGTCCCGCTCGAGGTCCGCCGCGACGGGGAACGCCTGACCGCCGGCCGACTCGATGGCGGCGACGGTCGCCAGCGCGGCGGCCTTGTTGGTGCCGTAGTGCACGGCCACGAGCGCGCCGTCCGCGGCGAGGCGCTCCGCGATGGCCCGGCCGAGGCCACGGGAAGCACCGGTCACGAGCGCGGTCTTGCCAGCGAGGTCTGCCATTGTTCTCCCCTGTCAGATTTGTAAGGGAACGTTCCCTTACATCGAGCCTACGGTACCGTCGATGGGTCAACCGAGCAAGGGGGGACGACGATGCGCCGCACGGCGGCGGAGACCAGGGAACACATCCTCGAGGTCGCGACCCGCCTGTTCTACTGGCACGGCATCCGCGCGACGGGCGTGGACAAGATCGCGGCGGAGGCCGGCGTGTCGACGAACGTGCTGTACCGCGCGTTCGCGACGAAGGACGACCTCATCGCGGCATACGTCGACGGACTGGTGACCGCCTCTCAGCAGCGTTTCGACGCTGCCACCGAAGCGGCGGGCCCCGACCCGCGCGACAAGATCCTCGCGATGTTCGACGCGCTCGCCGAGGACATCCGCCCTGAGGTGTTCCGCGGCTGCGCGTGCATGATGACGATGGCGGAGTTCCCCGACGAGGCGCTCCCGGCACACCGGGGCGCGGTCGGCGCGAAGGAGTGGATCCGCGCCCGGTTCGGTGAACTGGCCGAACAGCTGGGCGTCGCCGACCCGAAGACCCTCGCCGACCAGTTGTCGATCATCTGGGAGGGCACGAACACCACCGCCCAGGCACTCGGCGCGGACGGCCCACCGACCAGCACCCGGCCGCTGGTCGCGGCAGTCCTCGACCACCACGTGCGCCTGACCTCCTGAGGGGGCGCTGGTCGGGGCACGCGACCCCGACACCTGCGCCCCGGGGCGTGCCCCCGAGGCGCGGAGCCCGAGATGCGCGGCGAGACGCCGAACGCACACCCGACGCGAGGCCCGCACGCCGAACGCATTCCACAGCGCTGGCCGGCGATAGGCGAACAACGCTGAGTCAAGTGCGCTCCGCGCGGGCGAGGCGCAGGCACGCGGCGCGGTCGGCGATCTCGTCGGCGGTGAAGAGTGTGGTCGGTCGCGTCCAGCGCAGCGTCGTCGACCGCCGTTGGCCGGGCCGGGGACGTGCGCGCTACAGGCAGCGGTCTTCCGGGTCCACCGCTCGCATGATGCGGCGGCCGATGGTGGTCAGTTGCTGTAGCTGGGCCCTGGTCAGTGGCTCGATGACCAGGCGGCGGACCTCCGCCACGTGGCCGGGGGCCGTGGCGACGACCTTGTCCCAGCCCTCGTCGGTGAGGGTCGCCAGTGTGTAGCGGCCGTCGGTCGGGTCTGGGGTGCGGTGGATCCAGCCCTGCTTCTCCAGACGGGTGACGACCTGGGACAACCGTGACAACGAGCCCTCGGCGAACATGGCGACCTCGCTCATGCGCATCGTGCGTCCCTCCGATTCGGACAGGGCCGCCATGACCTGGTACTCGAAGTGTGTGATGCCCGCGTCGCGCTTGAGTTGGGTGTCCAGTGCCGACGGAAGGCGGATCGCCACGCTCGCCAGTGACAGCCAGGCCGCGCGCTCGTCCGCCGTGAGCCAGCACGGCTCCTGCTGACCGCCGGACGTCGGTTCCGGGTTCATGTCTGCCAGTGTAGGACGATCACTTGAAGCTTGAAGTCAATCTATCTACAGTGACTTCAAGCTTGAAGTGACAGGAGAGCATTGTGAACGTCGTGTTGTGGATCATCGCCGGCTTGCTAGCGGCCGCCTTTCTCGCCGCCGGCGTGATGAAGGCGACCCAGCCGAAGGACAAGCTCGCCGCCTCCGGCATGGGGTGGGCCGAGGACTTCAGCCCTGGCACCTTGAAGGCCATCGGCGTGCTCGAGGTGTTGGCCGCGATCGGGCTCATCCTCCCGGCCGTGCTCGACATCGCGCCCGTGCTGGTACCCCTGGCCGCGCTCGGCCTGGTGCTGATGATGATCGGCGCTGTGGTCGTGCACGCCCGGCGCCGCGAGAACCAGGCGATCCCGATCAACCTGGTGCTACTGGTCCTCGCCGCCGTCGTTGCCTGGGGCCGTTTCGGGCCTCAGTCCTTCACCGCCTGACGAAGGCGGTCAGCGGTGGTGGTCGGCCGCCTCCTGGACTCGTTTCCACTGGTTCGTCCACCACTGCTCGTCGCCCATCTCGTCGTGGTCCTTGCCGCCGCGGCCGTCGATCGCCTCCCGGATGATGTCCGCGTGCCCCGCGTGCTGGGCCGTGTCGGTCAGCGTTCGTACCACCAGTGAGCCGAGGGTGGTCTGGCGACGGTCTTCCGGCCACCACGGGACGGAGGCGGGTGCGTCCAGTCCCAACTGTTCGATCGACTCGTCGCTGTGTTGCCAGGCGCGTTGGTACAAACCCACGATGTAGTCGCGGCTCTCGTCCGGCTTCGCCCACATGTCGGCGCCCTCCCACACCGAGCCGTCCTCCTCCCAGGGCAGCGTTACCGGCGCCGGGCGGCCCACACAGTTGCCCAGGTAGCCGAACTCGATGCCCACCAGGTGCTTCACCAGGCCCAGCAGGTTGGTGGCGCTCGGCGTCACCGGGCGCCGGACGTCGTACTCCGACAGACCGTCCAGCCTGCCCAGCAGTGCTTCCCGGCTCTGTCGCAGGTATCGGTGCAGGTCCTTGGTGATCTCTTCAGCCATGGGGCGCAGACTAGGCGGGGTCACCGACAAAATTGGGTGCGACGTCCAGGATCTGGTCGAGTCCGGTCACGGCCAGTGGCCGCGTGACCGCACGCCCACCGGGCAGGATCTCGAGCCTGCTCCCCAGCGTGCGACATCGCTCGTGGTGTGCCAAGAGGACGGACAAACCGGCCGAGGCCAGAAAGTTGAGCCCGGTGAGATCCAGAACCACCGGCGCCGGCGGCACGACGATCGCTTCGGCCAGGTCGAGCTGCGTGGACAACCTCGGAGCGGTCAGGATGTCGAGGTCGCCACACACCCGCACGACCACCGAGTGGTTCTCCACCGTGCGCTGTATCCACAGCAACGCGTCCAAGTCAGTCATGGCACCTCCACGACCTGGGGGAAGTCAAAGCCTAGTCGAGCCGACACCGGTGCGCACCACCTCCATTGTGGACAGATGGAAAAGCGTTGCGTTGTCAGCGTTAACATCGATCAACGAAACCGGGCAACCCGCACCGCGGTGTGCGCGTCCACCAGTCATGGGTTTCGTGGTCGCGCAACTGCTCCGCTTCGCGTGGCTCGAAGCTCGTTGCTGCGCCTTCGCGGTCGCGGTGTTCGGCGGGCTCGCACTCTCGAAGATCGTGCCGCTGCCGATCCCGCGCTACGACGCGCTGTTGATCTACTGCGTCCTGGTCACCATGGTGTTCCTGATCTTCCGCTGGGAGACGACCCGGGACGTCCTGATCATCGCCGGTTTCCATCTCATCGGGCTGGTGTTCGAACTCGTCAAGGTGCCGCTCGGTTCGTGGAGCTACCCGGAGCCGGCGTGGACGAAGATCTTCGGTGTGCCGCTCTACAGCGGTTTTCTCTACGCGGCGGTGGGCAGCTACATGGTCGCGGCCTGGCGGCTGCTCGAGCTGCGCGTGTCCGGCTACCGGGCGGCGCCGACGGCCGTGGTGGCCGGGGCGATCTACGTCAACCTGATCACCCACCACTGGCTGCCGGATCTGCGGTGGCCGCTTGCCGGGCTGCTCGTCGCCGTCACGTGGGGCGCGACCGTCCACTTCACCGTCGGCGGTCACCGTTACCGGATGCCGCTCGCGTTGGCGTTCGTGCTCACCGGTTTCTTCCTGTGGCTCGCAGAGAACATCGCGACGTACTTCGGCGCATGGCGTTACCCGCACCAGCTGGCGGCGTGGCGGCTCGTCGACCCGGCGAAGTTCGGTGCGTGGGCGATGCTCATCAGCGTCACGTTCGTGCTCGTCGCGGCGTTTCGGGCACGGGCTGGGCGGCTGCGGGAACCTCCGGCCGGGTTCGTAGTGCCCACGACGTGAGTGCCGGCACCGGCAGCACGGCGCACACGAACAGCGCCCCCACCAACAGCCATCCGCCCGCGCCGAACATGTCCAGCGCGATGGTGAACACGGCCGGCGCGAACATCTGCACGGTCGCCGTCGTGGACTGGCTGATGCCCTGGTACACCCCTCGGGCACGCTCGTCCATCAGGGTGACCGACAGTCCCCACTGCGCGGCGACGTAGCCGAGTTCGCCGGTCAGGTGCAGCAGCGCGGCGGCCATGAGCACGGCCACCCCCGCGGCACCGGCCAGCCCGTCCGTGGTGGCGAGGAGAACGCAGCTGGCCGCCAACGCGCCCCCGGCAACCATCGCGGTGCGTGCCGACTGTCTTGCCGTTTGGGCGAAGCGGCCCGCGGGGATCTGCAGTGCCGCGATGCCCACCGAGCTGATGACCACGACCAAACCGCCGAGTCCCAGCGGCAGCGACGTGAACCCGGCGAGCCACACAGGCAGGCCCGTCGACAGCATCGCCCAGCACAGCGACAGCACGGATGTCGCGGCCATCACCGCCATGTAGGGCCGGTCGGCCAGCGCGTGCCTGGTCCGCAGCCGGCGTACCGATGTGGGCGCCGACGGCACCAGTGCGGTGAGCACCGCCAGCACCACGAACGTCACCGCGTTGCCGACAATCGCGGCCGTGTAGACGACCGGCCGGTCGGCGGTCAGCACCAGCGCCCCAACACCGGCGCCGGCCGCGTACCCGACGTGCTGCGCGACGCGCTGGCCGGCAAGCGCCGTCAGCCGCTCCGCGGTGCCGGGCACGAGCGCGGCGACCAGGGCGGTCCGCACGGCACCGGCACCGTTCGTGACGCCGACGAACACCATGGTGACGACCAGGAACGACCAGAACTCGGACACCAGCAGGTAACCCGCCATGGCGACTCCCTCGACGGCCGCGAGCACGACGAGCACCGTGCGCGCGTTCGTCCGGTCCGCCAGCGCGCCGAGCGGCACGGTCGCGAGGAGGCCCACGCCGGCGGCGACGGCCATGCCGAGTCCCACGACCGTCGGCGCCAACCCGACGACACGGGTGAAGTAGATCGCCCAGAGTGTGAACCACAGACCGTCGCCGAGCGCGGAGATCCCGCGCCCCCACAACAGCAGGGTGAGTCCTCGCATTTCGCACCTCCACCATTCACGCTATCCTGAATGGTGTGCGACCGCATGACACCGTACTCGACACCACGGCCGCGCTGGCGCGCGAGCTGTCGGACCCGGTCCGCCTGGCGGCGCTCCAGTTGCTGGCGACGGAGGGCCCGCACACGCAGGCACAACTCGCCGACGCGGTCGGGGTGTCCACACCGAGGATGGGCAACCACCTGGCGCGACTGCGTGACGCGGGGCTGGTGGCCGTGACGCACGAGGGCCGGCACGCGCGGTACCGGGTGGCTCGTGCCGACCTCGGCGCCGTGCTCACGACGCTGACCCACTTCGCACACGGGGACGCGCCGTCGTTCGCCAGGAGCCCGAGCCGGGCCGACCTCGCGCACACGTGTTACGACCACGTGGCCGGCCGGCTGGGCGTGACCGTGTTCGCCACGCTCGTCGACCGCGCCGCCCTGTCCACTGTGGATGACCAGGTCGCCATCGGCCCGAACGAGCTGGCATTCTGGGACCTCGGCGTCGATCCGGCCACTGTGGACGCCGGCCGGCGCAAGCTCGTCACCGCGTGCCTCGACCGTAGCCACCGGCTCCCGCACCTCGGCGGCGCGCTCGGCGCGGCCCTGCTGTCCGCTCTGGAGCGGGAGAAACTCGTCCAGCGGGTGCCGGACAGCAGGGACCTGGTGATCACGACCGCCGGACGAAAGAAGCTACCGGCCCTGCTTCCCGGGTGGCACTAACGCCCCTTCGCCAAGTCGCCGAGCAGGCGCTGCGCTGGCCGCCGTGATCGCGGGGACGATGTGGTCCGCCAATGCCTTGGGACCAGCCAGGAACGGCAACGTGCCGTCGGCCAGCTCGCCGGTGACCCGCAGAGCCTGCGGGCCCATGGCGGCCACCGCCACCGGCACCGGCGAGCCACCTGCCACCGCGGACGGTATCGGCGTCCTCGCCACCAGTGTCTCGCCCGTGAAGTCGACCATGCCCGTGTCCACGACGTACCGAAGCGCGGTGAGGAACTCTCGCAACCGCAGGATCGGGCGGTCGTACGGCACGCCGAACACCGGCTCGACGAACAGCTCCGCACCGAGACCGCCGCCGAGCGTGTAACGGCCGGCGGCCGCCTGCGTGGTCTGCGCCTGGCTCGCGACCAGGATCGGGTGCCGCGCGAAGATCGGCACCACGGACGAGCCGACCGCGAGCTCGGGCACCTCCCGGCCCACGATGCCGGCCAGCGCTATCGAGTCGACGTCGAACAGCTGCGGCAGCCGGCCGACCGTATCCCGGGCGGCGGCCGCCTCCCGCGCGAGCGCCACCGCCGAGTCCACCACGTTGTCCATGCCGGCGCCGGCCGGCAGCGTCACCCCCATACTCATGGGAGGCCCAGGTGCGACCGCAGGGTGGTGCCCTCGTACTCGGTGCGGAACACGCCCCGCTCCTGCAGCAGCGGCACCACCGTGTCGGCGAAGACGTCCAGCCCGCCCGGAGTGAGGTGCGGGACGAGGATGAACCCGTCGCTCGCGTCGCGCTGCACCAGGTCGTTGATCTGCTCGGCCACCGTCGACGCGGACCCGATGAACGTCTGCCGGGCGCTGACCTCGATCATCAGCTCACGGATCGACAGGTTCTTCTCCTCGGCCAGCTCGCGCCACTGTCGCGCCGTGGCAACGGGATCACGGGTCATGCGCACGCTCGCCCTGCCCTTGGACAACGTGTGCTCGCCCGGCAGCGGATCGGTCTCGGGCAGTGGGCCATCCGGGTCGTAGGCGGACAGGTCGGCGTTCCACACCTGCTCCAGCAGTTTGATCGCGGTCTGCCCGCTCACCTGTTGGCGCCGCACGACCGCCGCCAGCTCCCGGGCGTCCGCGTCGGTGTCGCCCAGCACGAACGTGGCCGCTGGCAACACCTTCAGTGAGTCCGGGGTGCGCCCGTAGCGGGCGAGCCTGCCCTTCACGTCGGCGTAGAACGCCTGCCCCGCCTCGAGTGTGCCGTGCCGGGAGAAGATCGCGTCGGCGGTGGCCGCGGCGAACTCGCGGCCTTCGTTCGAGTCGCCGGCCTGGAAGATCACCGGGCGGCCCTGCGGGCTTCGTGGCACGTTGAAGTTGCCGGCGATGTCGAAGTGGTCGTCGCGGTGGGCGAACTCCCCCGGCGACGACGTGGTCAGGAACCGTCCGGTCTCCTTGTCCGCCACGATCTCGTCGCCGTGCCACGAGTCGAACAGCTGCCATGCCGTGCGCAGGAACTGCTCGGCGCGGGCGTACCGGTCGACCTCGGCGAGGAAGCCGCCGCGGCGGAAGTTCTCACCGGTGAACGCGTCCCACGACGTGACCACGTTCCACGCCGCCCGGCCGCCGGAGAGATGGTCGAGGCTCGCGAACTGCCGGGCCACCTCGTAGGGCTCGTTGAACGTCGAGTTGATCGTGCCCGCCAGTCCCAGATGGGCGGTCACGGCGGACAGTGCGGCCAACACGGTGAAGGTGTCGGGCCGGCCCACCACGTCCAGGTCGTAGATCTGGCCGCCCTGTTCACGCAGCCGCAGCCCTTCGGCGAGGAACAGGAAGTCGAACCTCGCTCGTTCCGCCGTGCGCGCGAAGTGCTCGAACGACGAGAACTCGATGTGGCTGCCCGCCGCCGGGTCGCTCCACACGGTCGTGTTGTTCACGCCGGGGAAGTGCGCGGCGAGGTGAACCTGCTTGGTCATCGTGCCCCCACGGCATACCTGTTGGCCGGCCGGGAAAGGCCCAGCCGGTCCCGCAACGTGCCGGCGCCGTACCCGCGGCGGAACACCCCGCGTGCTTGGAGTTCCGGCACCAGACCCCTGGTGATCGCGGTGAGGTCGTGCGGCAGCGCGCCTGGTCGCAGCCGGAACCCGGAGAGTCCTTTCACCTGCCATGCCAGCAGGAGATCGGCCAACCCCGTTGGTGTGCCGGTGAACACCGCCGTGTCCGTGGTGAACGAGGCCAGGTCGTCCAGTCGCGCCAGCCGGTCGGCGGCGGCACCAGCGGAGTCGTCGAGGAACACCGTCAGGTCAGCGAAAACGTGCGGCACACCGGTGATCTGTGCGGTAATCGCCGCCGCGTCGTCGGCATCGCGAGGGGTCACGAACACGACGTCCACCGACCGCTCGGCGAACCGGTACACGGGTGCGGCGTGCGCCAGCGCGAACACGGGCGGCTGTCCCTGCGGTGGGCGCGGTGTGATCGACGGGCCCTTGACGCTGAACCAGCGACCCACGAAGTCGATGTAGTGCAGCTTGTCGCGGTCGACGAACCGGCCGGTGGCCGCGTCGCGGATCTCGGCGTCGTCCTCCCAGCTGTCCCACAGCCGCCGCACGACCTCCACGTAGTCGGCGGCCTCGTCGAGCAGGTCGTCGACGCCGAGGTCCTGGCGTCGGCCGACGTGTTTCGCGTGCTCTGCCGAGGCTCGCACCCGCACGCCGGCTCGGCCCGTGCTGGCGTAGTCGAGGGTCGCGACGGCCTTGGAGATGTGGAACGGCTCGGTGTGGCTGGTGATCACCGTGGGCACCAGGCCGATCCGGCTCGTGCGGGGCGCCACGGCGGCCGCGATCAGCGTCGCGTCGAGCCGGCCCCGCACACCTTCGCGTGTGGACTGCAGGCCGAACGAGTCCTCGAACGTCACCAGGTCCAGCAGCCCGTCCTCCGCCTCGCGGACCAGGTCCGTCCAGTAGCGGGCGGTGAGCAGCTCGGTCGGGCGCGCGTCGGCCTCCCGCCACGCCGCAGGGTGCCAGCCGGCGCCGTCCAGCGCCACGGCGAGGTATGGCGCGGTCATGGCTGGTCCGCCTCCCCGGAATTCAATGTGTTGGTCACGTTGGCGGACGGAGGGCTCAGTTTGGTCACGTACTTGTGGCTGGCTTGCGTCACGTTCCCTGAGGAGCGGTTGCGAAGCACTCGGCCTGGGGTGACCTTGAGGTTGACAGAGGGTGTCTCATGACCGCACCGTGAGGACCCCGGGCAGGGCGGACGTCAACCCGTCCACCGCCGCGTCGACGCTCGCCTGGACGTCGGGGGCGAGCACCACCCCGTCCGGCGTGCGCTCGATCTGCTTGTCGATCAGGAACAGTCCTTGCACGACGTGCCGGGCGCCGAGGGCGGCGAGCACCGGCCGCAGCGCGTAGTCCACGGCCAGCGCGTGGACCGGTGCGGCGCCCGTGAGCACCGGGAGTACTGCCTTGCCGGCCAACGCGTTCGCTGGCAGCAGGTCGAGGAACGTCTTGAGCACGCCGGAGTACGCGGCCTTGTACACGGGTGACGCGACGATGAGGCCGTCGGCGTCGGTCACCTGCCGCACCACCGCACTGATCGCCGGGTCGGCCGTGTCGGCGCCGAGCAACGCGTCGGCGGGCAGTGCCCGCACGGGCACCACGTGCACGTCATGGCCGTCGAGTGAGCCCGCGATATGCCGCAGTAGTGCGACAGTTCGCGACTCGGTCGACGGGCTACCGGCCAGGGCAACGATCGAGGACAACAGAACCTCCGGTTTTCTACAGATGAGCCAGAATGTGGCGGGCCACCGCGTCGTTCTGGCGGAAGCCGACCGCGTTCGTGTTGGGTCTGGTGAACGCGCCCGGTGCGCGGGAGCTCGTGTGAGGGCCCAACGCGAACCGCCGTGGGTGTGGCCATCCCGTGGCGTCCACGAGCAATCCCGTGCCAGTGGTCAGGATTCGTCCTGTGCTGTGCTCGGCCGCCGCGTCGAGCAGGACCTCCTCGGCCAGCTCGCCGCGCTGGAACATGGTGCGTAGCAGGGGATCGGTGGCGCGGCGCACGCTCGGTGCCGGCAGGCGCGCCTCGACCAGCGTGGTCGCCTCGACCTGACCGGGCACGGCGGGGCTTCCCGCGACGAACCGACCGCCCTCGGCACGCACCCACATGTCCGGGCCGACCAGCCGGACCACACCCGCCTCGACGAGTGCGACCAGCTCCCGCAGCCGGTGCCCGGGCGGACCGCTCGCGAAGAAGCTGAAGAACCCGAACCACCACCCGTCCACATCGTCCACCTGGGACAAAGGACGCAGCTTTCCCTCGGCCACCAGGCGGGCGAGCTGACCGAACACCGACAGCAGGGTGAGGAAGGCACCGAGATCGGCACTGTAGGAGGGATTCGCGCGGCGCGTCAGGTCAGCCCCGACGTAGTCGAGGACGTGTGTGGTGAACGAGGCCCGGTCCGCGAACTCCTTGTCACGCAAGGGCCGGTCGACAGCATCGAGGTCGAGCCGGTCCCGCTCGTCCGGCACGGCCTTCGCGACCAGCACGCGCATGTCCGTGCTGTCCCAGTCCAGCGCGGCGTACCGGTCGGCGAACTCGTCCAGGTCCAGCCGCACCTTGTCGGCGTGGCCGGTGAACAGCTCGTGGTAGTAGCCCCACCCGATCTCCTTGGCCATCAGGGGCCACACGTCGGTGCGGAAGTCGAGCCGGCCCGGTCGGGCGACCAGGTCGTCGATCTCGGGTGGGCCGAAGAACCGGGGCAGTTCCGGCCGCGGCCCCTGCAAGCGGTACCGCGGTTTCGCGTGGTACGGGACGCCGCGGCGGGAACCCACGTACAGCACGGGTTCGCGGCCGGACGGGTGATAGGTGAGCGTGCCGTCCCGATCCGGCCGGAAACGGCCGCCCCTGCTCTCGGTGAGCAGCACGGCCAGATCCACGAACGCGAGCCCGAAACCGCGGGACAGCACCGTTTCCGCGGGTTCGATGTCCGACAGGTCCAGGTCGGCGGTGTAGGCCGGTGGGATGTAGCGGAGTTGATGGTTGCGGGCGTATTCCGCCAGCCGCGCCTCCTCCGCCCCGGGTGCGGCGTCCAGGTGACCGAGAGCCAGCACGACCATGTCGACCACCAGCTCGCGCCCGTCGGCGAGCCAGACCGTCTGCACCCCGTCGGGCGGGCCGGTGACGTCAACGGCCCGCGTCGCGTGCACCCGCACCTCCACCGTGTCCGGCAGAGCGTCGAGAACCCAGCTGTGGAACCAGTTCAGGTAGGCGCTCTGCAGCCGACGGGTGGGGAACGTGGTGGCGGTGACCGACCGCAGCTCGGCGAGCAGCGAGCTGTCCACAGTGGCCGCCAGTTCGCCGTCGCGGACCGCGGTGACCCACTCGGCCAGCGTCGGTCCCGGCCGGATCGGGCCTGCGCACTGCACGCTGTCGTCGGTGAACATGGTGACGTCCTCCGGCATGGAGTTCATCCGCAGCAGCGGCGACTGCGCGAACCGCCACACCCGGCCGGGACCGGGTGGGAACGGGTCGACCAGGTGCACGGTCAGGCGGCCGTGCAGCAGTTCGGGCGCGTTGGCCGCGATGCGTTCCAGCAACCCGATTCCGCGTGGACCCGCACCGACGATCGCGATGGCATGTGACCCCACGTCGGGGACGCTACGGGCTTCGTGCGGCACGCGCCGCCCCGTCCACCTGATGGGAACCGTTGACCGGCAGGGCGCCGGTTCGGTCCGATATACCCGTGTCCCCGAACACGACGGTGGTCGTCCAGCTGAACATCGAGCTTCCGAGCCACCCGGACACGCTCGCCGCGCTGTCCGACCTGTTGCACTCGGTGGCCGAGCTGCCCGGTGTCGCGATCCGCCAGCCTGGCTTGCCCCAGCACCGTGTGTCTACTTGGGACTCGGACGAGCGGTTGCGGATCATCCCCTACTCGCGGACCGTCCTGCGCCGCGGGTTACCGGTCACGCTGACCCGGCTCGAGTTCGACCTGTTGCTGTACCTGACGGAGCGGCCGCGCCGGGTGCTGCCACGCCGGCAGCTGATGGCCGACGTGTGGGGCATCGACGAGCCGCTGAACAGCCGCACCGTGGATGTCCACATCAGACGGTTGCGGGACAAGCTCGGCGCGGACCGGCCGCGGATCAGCACCGTACGTGGGATCGGCTACCGCTTCGACGGCGGGCCCGACGTGGTCATCGAGCCGGCGCCGGAGTGGGCGGTGGTGTGACACAGAAGCACCGCGCACACGACTCGACGAACACGCGAATGGCCGGCCGGTCGTCGTCCGTGCGCCAGACCACCGCGAGCTCACTCGGCGCCAACCCGCTGACGGGCCGGCACACGACGTCGTCGCGCTGGTAGATCTCGGCGTTGCCCGCCGCGACGAGGGTCACCCCCGCGCCGGACGCGACGGCCTCGAACACCTCCTCGGCGGTCTCCGCCTCGGCGCTCACCCGGGCCGGTCCGGTGCGTTCGTCGGTGGCCAGCCAGAAATCCCGCGCGGGACCGGCCGGCAACGCGACGAACGGCTCGCCGGCGAGCGCGGCGAACGGGATGGTGTCGTGCGCGGCGAGGTGGTGGCCGGCGGGCAACGCCACCCACCGCTCCTCGGTGGCGACGACGCGCCACGTCAACCCGCTGCCCGGCACGGGAAGCCACGCGATCGCCACGTCGACCTCACGCCGCGCCAGTCCGGCCGTCGGGTCGCGCCAGGAGACCTGCCGGAAGGACAGGGTCCAGTCCGCCATTACCGTTGTGACGGCGGGGATGAGCCCGCGACCGATCCTTGTCTGGAACCCGACGGTCAGCGTGGTGTCGCGGCCGGCCGCGACCACGGCGTGCTCGGCCTCCTCCCACTGGGCGATGAGCCGCCGTGCCCTCGGCAGCAGCTCGGCGCCGGCCGGGGTCAGCGACACGGTGCGGCGGTCGCGCTCGAACAGCCGGACCCGCAAGGTGTTCTCCAGCTGGCGGATCTGCTTGCTCAGCGCGGGTTGTGAGATGAACAGCCGCTCGCCCGCGGCCCTGGTGAAGCTCAGCTCCTCGGCGACCGCGACGAAGTACCGAAGATCCCTGAGGTGCGGGTCCATAACCGAAGGCTATAAGAGAAGGTCTTGGACCGCCGCCGTCCGACCGCGCAACGCTCACCCCATGGAACTGGGAGTGCAGGGGTTGAACGCCAAGGCCGTGATCGCGCCGGGTCACACCGCACGGCTCGCGCGGCTGGCCGAGGAGTTGGGTTACACGTCGTGGTGGGCGGGTGAGCACGTGGTGCTGCCGAGTCCCCGGGTGCCGGCGGCGCCGATGGAGGCGACGGACCCGATCCTGGACCCCTTGGTGCACCTGACTTTTGTCGCCGCGGTGACCACGAGGATGCGGCTCGGCACCGGGATCATCATCCTGCCGCAACGCAACCCGCTGGTGCTGGCGAAGCAGGCGGCGAGCCTGGACGTGCTCAGCGGCGGCCGGTTGCTGCTCGGCGTCGGCGCCGGTTACCTGGAACCGGAGCTGACCGCGGTGGGCGTCGACCTCGCGACGCGGGGCAGCCGTACCGACGAGTACCTGGACGCCATGGCGTCGCTGTGGCACGACCCGGCGCCGGCCTTCCACGGACGGCACGTGTCGTTCGACCACGTCGACGCGCATCCGCGGCCGGACAACGTGCGGATCGTGGTCGGCGGGCACAGTCCTGCCGCGTTCCGGCGCGCGGTGTCCCGTGGTCACGGCTGGTTCGGCACCGGCGGGCCCGACGATCTCCCCCGGCACCTCGACGGTCTGCGGCGGGCGGCGGCCGAGGTCGACCGGCCGGCGCACCTGGGACAGCTGGAGATCACGTACACGCAGCTGGACCCCGTACGGCTGGACCGCGCGGCCGTCGACCGTTACGCCGCGCTCGGCGTGGACCGGTTGGTCGTCTACCCGCTGCCGCTGACGGATCCGGACGACGTCGCGAGGTTCCTGGAGCACCACGCGGGGCTGGGCGCGTCGACGCCCAGCCCCTGACGCCTCACACGCCGGCGATCGAGCTGATCCAGCTCCGGTACTGCGTGATGTTGGTGTAGGCGGTGCGGGTGGCGCGGTCACTCGTCGACGCGACGCCCACCTGGCGGCCCGAGGCGAACATCGGGCCGCCCGAGTCGCCGCCGGCGGTGATGCCGTTGCCCCGCTGCGCGCAGACCGCGACGCCACCGCTGTAGTCGCGGCAGTTCACCGACGTGACCCGCACGTCCGCGACCTTCAGCAGCCGGGACTGACAGTTGATCTCCGGCTGGCCGGTGCACGTGGCGCCCCAGCCGTAGACCTGCACGGTCTGGTTGACCGACACGTTGCTCGTCGTGCCCAGCGGCGAGTACGTCGCGGAGACGCTGCTGCCCAGCCGCACGATCGCGATGTCCGCCGTGGTGTGGCGGGTGATCGCGACACCCGTGGCCATCGTGCCGCCGGAGGTCTGGTCCAGGCTGCCGATGCGGAAGGTGTAGGTGGCGGAGGTGTTGGACACGCAGTGCTTCGCCGTGAGGATGTAGGTCGGCGCGATGATCGTCGCCGTGCAGTTCTCCCGCCCGTTGGCGAACAGGCGCGCCGCCCACGGGGCGTTCGACGCGTTGCCGCCACCGATGATCATCGGGGTGGCGCCGCCACTGGGTTCCTCCGGCGCGGCGACCGCCTGCGGGGCGATCGTGGCCAGCGCGAGTGCCGCCCCCAGCGCGCTGAGGGCAAGCTTTGCGAACTTCATCTCGTGCTTCTCGATTCTGCGGCCGCGAGGCCGCGTGCAGGGGTGAATCGGGAACGAACAGTCACCGGACGGTCACCGTTCGAACCCAGCTCACCACCCGCTTCCCCGGCCGGCAAGAGAGCCGCCTTCCCACAATTCCCAGAGCGACCTGCGCAGACGGTACGATCTTGTCCGAGATCTCCTTTATCCTGCGAAGGGATCACTATGACGAGGCAGCACGACGAAGTGTCCTCCTCGGTGGCGTGGCGGTTCCCCGCCAAGCACCTGCCGCGGCCAGAAGTGCGGCCGCTACCCGAGGCGCCCACCTCCACCCGGCGCATCATCGGCCCCGGCATCATCGCCGCCGGCGTCGGGCTGGCGTCGGGCGAGTTCATCCTCTTCCCCTACATCGCCTCCCAGGTCGGGCTGGTGTTCGTCTGGGCGGCACTGGTCGGACTGGCCACCCAGTTCTTCCTGAACATGGAGATCGAGCGGTACACGCTCGCGACCGGGGAGACGGCGCTCACCGGCTTCAGCCGCTTCTGGCGGCACTGGGGCCTGGTGTTCGCCGTACTGACCATCTTCGCGAACCTGTGGCCCGGCTGGGCGACCAGCTCCGCGACGATGATCACCTACCTGGTCGGCGGTGACGTCCGCTGGATCACCATCGGGCTCCTGCTCGCGATCGGCCTCATCCTCTCGCTGGCGCCCGTGGTGTACGTGGCGCTGGAGAAGGCCGAGATGCTCAAGGTCGCGGCCGTGCTGGTGCTGCTGGCCGTCGGTGCGATCGTCGCGATCTCGGCCGAGGCGTGGGCGGACACGCCGAAGATCATCACGGACGCGAGTGTGCCGGTGGAACCGCTCGGGCTCGCGCTGCTGCTCGGCGCCCTCGCGTTCGCCGGTGCCGGCGGTGGCCAGAACCTGGTGCAGAGCAACTGGATCCGCGACAAGGGCTTCGGCATGGGCCGGTACGTGCCGCGGATCAAGAGCCCGGTCACCGGACAGCCGGAAGCCGCGCCGAGCACCGGCTTCATCTTCGAGCCGACCGACGAACACATGTCGCGCTGGCGTTCGTGGTGGCGGTTCGCCAACCGGGAGCAGCTGTACACGTTCGTGCTGATCACGTTCCTGACGATCGTGTTCACGTCGCTGCTCTCCTACGCCACCGTGTACGGGAAACCCGGTCTGGAGAACAACATCGGCTTCCTCCAGGTCGAGGGCGAGGTACTCAAGGACACCGTCGGCACGTGGTTCGGCACGCTGTTCTGGGTGATCGGCGCGTTCTCGCTGTTCGCGGCCGCGCTCGGCATCGTGGACTACACCAGCCGGCTCGTCGCCGACGTCATCAAGACCTCGTACGCCAGGGAGCGCAAGGAAAGCACGCTCTACTTCGGCGTCGTCTGGGTGCTCGTGGTCGTGGGGTGTGTCGTCGTGCTCGCCGGGTTCGCACAACCACTGGTCCTGCTGGTGATCTCCGCGTGCGTCGGCGGCGTGATGATGTTCATCTACTCCGGACTGTTGATCCTGCTCAACCGCAAGGTGTTGCCGCAGCAGATCCGCACGAGCGGGGCCCGTACCGCGGTGCTCGGCTGGTCGGTGGCGCTGTTCGGCGTCCTGAGTGTCCTGACACTCATCGACCAGGTCCGCAAGCTCTTGTCGTGATCGCGGTGGTGGCGGTGTTTCACTGGCACCGCCACCACCCACCCGACAGTCGAAGCGTTCACGAAAACGAAACTCGCAGGGGCCGAACGCGCGACTCGCGGGGGTTAGTGGAGTTGTTGGGTCAGCAGGGTTGCTTCTGTGGTCAGGATGGTGCGGGCTTCGGGGTTGCGGAGCAGGGAGGCCGAGTAGTGGAAGGCTTCCAGCCAGGCTGCGGCCTCGGCTCGGTCGCCGTTCTCGTAGGCCTCTTCCGCCGCTGTCAGTTGTAGGCGCATGATCAGTGACTTCACGAACGGGAGCGCGAACCGGTCCGTCAGTGGGCGTAGACCCGGGAGTGTCGCCGCGATCGTCAGTTCTGACGTGTGCGTGGTCGTGTTGCCGGCCACGTCCGTTGTCGTGACGGTCAGTTGGTGGGCGCCGGCCGGGTAGTGCCACAGCTCGATCGGTGACGTCACCGGAGCGTTGTCGAGCGTCGCCGTGACGGTGGCTACGCCTGAGCCCGCGTCCGTTACCGTGAAGTCGAGTGTGGTCGCGTGTTCGTGGGCGCCGGCTGGGACGGCGACCGTCGGGGCCGTCTTGTCGATCTTCACGGCTGCCGCGCCGATCTCGGATGTTCGGCCTGCCGCGTCCACCGCCCGGTACCGGATGTCGTAGGCACCGTCCGCCGACAGCACCGGGGGCGCCGTCCACGTCGCGCCGCCGTCCAGTGAGACCTGCGGGTCCCACAGCGGGGCCGCGGTGACCGTGGTCGGCAGATCCTTGGTGTGCCAACCGTTGGGGAACGTCGCCGTCACCGTTGGGACCGTTTGGAAACGGACGGTCCGCGCCGACAGGTCCGGCCGGTCCGCCACGAAGTACAGGTCGTGCACGCCGGTCGGGTCGGCCACGTCCGCCGCCAGCCACTGTGTGGACAGCACGTTCGCGAAGGTCGCGACCACCGGGCCGTCCGGCGAGTCCGCGTGCACCGTCAGCGTGCCACCCGGCTGCTGTGCCACGAGTTCCGCCGACAGGTGGTCGACGCCGGCCAGGTTGACCCGCGGCACCACGAACGGGGTCTGGTGCTCGCGCGGGTTGAGCACGACCTCCGCCGCACCGCTCAACGACGGCACGTCCGGTGCGCCGGCGTCGGTGTACCGGGCGCTCACGACACCCGCGCCGGCGGTCAGCACGCCCGTGCAGTCCGGCCCAGCGGGCACCTCCGTCGCCTCGTAGCTCACGACGACCTTCGTGCAGTCGACGACACCGTCGTCGGTCACCGCGACCCGGAACGGCACGGGCTCGCCCGGCGCGGCCACGGTGCCGTCGGCCGGCGCCTCGATCACGACGGCCGGCCGGGCGTTACCCGCGACGACGGGCAGTTCGCCGGACGAGACGAGGCCGTACTCGTCCTTCACCGTCACCCGCGCGACGTGCTCGCCGGGCGTGGTGAACGTCCAGGACGCGGTCCGGCCCTCGGCGTCCTGGACGCCGTCGCCGGTGAAGTCCCAGGCATAGCTGAGGAAATCCCGGTACAGGTCGGCGTCCGCGACGAAGTCGACCGTGAGCGGCACGGGCCCGGAGTCCACAGTGGACGAGACGGCCACCGCGGGCGACGGTTCGATCGGGAGCGGGTCGAACGGCTGCGCCGAGGCGCCGGCCGTGCCGACCAACCCGGATCCGACGAGTGCGAGCACGCCGAGCAGGACTCTTCCGGAGCGCGACATTGCGGCCTCCGCAGGGGTAGAGGCTTTTGTGCGACTCACCCGAAACTATGCACGCCGTCACCGAAAGTCAACGATACTTCGCACACCGTGGCACGGCCCGGCGTCCTGAAAGACGCGATCAGGACGCTCAACGACATGACCGCGTCTTTCAGGACATCCCCCCGGGGCACCCCCAGCCCTCGGGACACCGGCGCTCAGCCCTGTGTGCGCGCGGCCAGTTCCACCTCGTCCAGGTCTTCCGCTGTCACCAGGCGGTATTCGGCCACTCGCTTGCCCACCGCGAAGCGGGGGTTCTGTATGCGGCCGTTGCGGGCCTCGGAGTACGGGTCGGCCAGCTCGCCGAAGGCGATCTGCGACACCGTGCGGATCGCGTCGTCGACGCGTTGGGGGCGTTCCAGGTTCCACGCGTCGCCGCGGCGCCAGTGCAGGATCCGTTCGTAGATCCGGCGGTTCGTCGGTGGGAACGGGGAGTCGTCGTCGCCGGCCAGCCATGGTTCGGCCAGTGCCAGGGCCACGTACCACTCCTTGGAGTGGCGGGTCAGCTGTCCCTTGCGCACGTGGGGCTTCAGCTCGGTGTCGTGGTGCATGGGCGTCGCCGGGCGTTCGGCCGGGAGTTCCGCGTGCACGGAGAACGTCATCAGCAGGTCCGTGTACAGGTCAACGCCGACCCGTTTGCCGGCCAGCACGACCAGTTCGTTCTTGCCGGCGTCCAGCAACGCCGTCATGCCCTGGATCAACGTCACCCGGCGCGCGCCGCCCGGGGCGTCCAGCAGGCTCGACAGGCGGCCCTCTCCGGCGCCCATCCACCGCAGCCACGCCGCCTCCGCGCCGACGACCACCTCGGCGAGCGTGCCGGACACGTGTGGCGCGCACCCCGGCAGCCGCAGTTCGAGCCGGCCCGGCCGTGGGCCCTCCGGCGAATGCGGGTCGCGCCCGAACACCATCCGCTCGCCGGGACCGAGCATCACCGGGTGCAAGTCGTTGCCCCGCACCATGACCTGCGGCATCCCGCTCCCCACCGCCAACCGACCGCCGAGAGAGCAGGCTACCTTGCGGGCACTCCCCAGCGGCGTCCGCACGTTCGACACCGTCATACCGGCGATCCTCCCAAGGTGGCGGGGAAACCGGAGGAGGAACGTTCCGCCGGGGGTCAGCAGCCGATCGAGGCGAGGTCCTTGGCGCCGGCGTCGGCGAGGTTGGCGCAGATCTGCTTCGCGGACTCCTCCGGGTCGAGCCGCCAGATGCCGACGTCGGTGTCGGTGCCACCGGTCGCGAGCAGACGGCCGTCCCGGGAGAACACGACCTCGTTGAGCGACGAGAGATGCCCGGTGAGGATGGCGGACAACCGGCGGTCCGGCAGGTTCCACAGCCGCACGAACGGGTCGTCCGTGGTGATCGTCGCGAGCGTGCGGCCGTCCGGCGAGATGGCGATCTCCCGGATGGCCGAGGTGTGCTGGCCGAAAGCCCCCCGCAGCTTGCCGGTCACGGCGTCGCGAATCTGGATGACGCCACCGGTGCCGCCCGTGAGGATCGACCGGCCGTCGGGGGTGAACGCCGCTGTCGTGAGCGCGTCGGCGTCCAGCGGGGTCCGTTTCTCGTCGGTGAAGTCGGGCGCCCGCCACGACACCATGGTCGCCGTGTCCTGGCCCTCGGTCTCGGTGCCGGGGAGGTCCTCGAGGTTGCCCAGCGCGAGCAGACGGCGGCCGTCCGGGGAGAACGTCAGGTCGGTCGGCGTCAGCGTGCCGATGTCCAGGTCCGCGCGCTTCTCGAGCGTGTCGACGTCCCAGACCCCGACCCTGGAGCTGAGCTCGTCCCCGACCGTGTTCAGCGGGGACTGGTGCGCGGCGGCGAACATCGACCCGTCCGGCGACACCGCGATGGCGCCGCGGAACTCGCGGTCGTCGAGGCTGATGGTCCGCGAGCGCACGACCCCGCCCTGTGTCTTCGAGATCGTGAACGTGGCGTCCGCGGAGCCGGCGATCCGTACCCCGTCCTTCGTGTACCGAAGGGCGAACGCGGCGGTGGGCAAGGTCATGTCGTCCCCGGACTTCTCCCCGTCGCCGACCGTCCAGGTCTCGAGCGCGCCGTCGGCGTCGGCGGCCGAGGCGGACCTGCCGTCAGGGGCGAAGTCGAGGCCGGTCACGGACGCCTTCGGGCTGGAGTTCCAGTACGGGCTGGAATGCCAGAGCAGTACCCGCCCGTCGTTGGTGCCGCCGACCCTGGTGCTCCCGTCGCGGGACACGGCGATCGCCTGCACCGTCTTACCGGCAGTCGTGCCACGCTGCGGCCCCTGCGTCAGGGCGCCGTCGAGGCTGCCGGTCTGCGGGTCCCACACGGTGAGCGCGGTGGTGTCGCTGTTGGTGTACAGCACGTTGCCGTCCGAACTGAACGCGAGCGCCGACGGCCCCTGACCAGGGTCGGTCACGTGCCGGGTGATGTCGGCGAACTCGCGCACCAACTCGCCGGTCGTCGCGTCCCAGAGCCGGATCGTGTTGTCGGAGATGCTGGCGCTCGCGAGCAGGTCGGCCGAGAAGTTGACGTTGACCGACACCAGCCGGTCCGGGTCGACCACGGCGGTCTCGGCGTGCTTCGTGTTGGTGGAGACGAGCGTCGCCGTCTCCGGGTCCCACAGGCTGAGGCGGCCGTCGCCGTTGCCGAGCGCGAGCCGGTGCCCGGTCCGGCTGTAGGCGAGGCTGAACGTGTTGGTCTGCCCGTCCGCCACCCAGCGGTTCAGGTTGCCGGTCTTCGGGTTCCACTCGCCTATCCCGACGGTCGCGTCCTCGCGCAGTGCCGGCGACGCGACCGCCGTGCCGTCCGGCTTCCACGCGACGGGCCCGATCGCGATCTGAGCGCCGTACACGAGGCGCCCGACCATCTTGCCGTCCGGGATCGACCAGATCGTCACGCCGCTGTCGTCGCTCTTCGAGTCAACGGCCGACACCGCGAGCATGCTGGCGTCGGGGGAGAACCGCACCGCGATCACGGTGTTGGCCACGGTGATGTCGATGTCCAGCCGCTTGCGGGCGTCCAGGTCCCAGACCACGACCTTGCCATCGCCCGAGCCGAGAGCCACCAACTTGCCGTCCGAGCTGACGTCGATCGTGTACACCTGCCCGAGACCCGATGGGAAGGTCGACGGGTAGGTGAGCGTGGGCGCGGACAGCAACGCGCCACGAGCCTCCACGGTCTGACTGGTGTGCCAGCCCTGGACGGCCTTGCGCATGGCACCGACCGGGTCGGTGTCGGCTTCCGCGAGCGACTCCGCCGCGAGTGCCTGGGACTCGGCGTCCTTGCGTGCCTGGTCGGCCTCGCCGCGGGCGATGAACGCGATGCCGCCTGCGACCAACGCGAGGACGAGCAGGGTCGCGAGGCCGACGACGACCCCGCGCAGCCTGCGGGTGTTGCGTCGCCGTTCCTTCTCACTGGCCAGCAGGAACGCGCGTTCGTCCTGCGTGAGGTCGACCCGTCCGTTCGCCCAGTCCAGCGCCGCGGCCAACCGTGCGCCCCGGTACACGTCGCCGCGGTCCTGCCCGCCGGCCCGCCAGCCGGCCGCCGCCTCGCCGAGCTGCTGGCGCACGAGAAGGCCGTGACGGTCCTCCTCCACCCACTGCCGCAGGCGCGGCCACGCGGTCAGCAGCGAGTCGTGCGACAGGGACACCGACTCGCTGTCGACGGTGACGAGCCGCGCGGCCACCAGGCTTTCCAGGATGCGGGGCGGCACCTCGGCACGGCTGGCGCGGCGTTTCGCGATGCCGCCGCCGTCGAGCAGGGTCACCATGCGTAGCAACGCGGCACGCAGCGCCCACCGGTCCGGTTCTGCGAGCCGGTTGAACACGCCGTCCGCGGTGAGCGCGACGGCCCGGTCGACCCCGCCCGTGCGCTGATATCCGTTGAGCGTCAACCGGTTCCCGCTGCGGTTGTGCCACGTCTCGCGCAGCGCGTGGGCGAGGCGGGGCAGCGCGCCGAGGTCACGTCCCGCACCGACGTCGGTGATGAGGCGGTCGACGAGGCCGGGCTCGAGTTCCAGCCCCGCCGCCTCGGCCGGCTTGGTGACCACCCGAGCCAGCTCCGCGGCGGTCAACGGGCCGAGCACGTACGGCGCGTCCAGCGACGGTTTCAGTGGCGGCAGCGTGATGCAGTGCTCGACGAAGTCCGCCCGCACCGCCACCACGACCCGTGCTGGCCACGCGCTCGCGAGCGCGATGGCGAACGCCTCCCGCTCACGGGTGTTGCGGCACAGGGTGAACAGTTCCTCGGCCTGGTCGATGGTCACCACCAGCGGCGCGTCACCGACCGCGGCACGGCACAGCTCGCCGAAGTCACCCGGCCGGCGCCACAGCCGCTGCGCGATCTGGTTGGCGTCCGTGCGGGTGAGGGCGGCGAGCCGCGCGGCCAGCGTGCCGAGCGGCCGGTCCCCCGGCGTCATGGCGAGCGACCGTTCCCCCGCTTTCGCCTGTGCGGCAAGCAGTCCGGCGTTCAGCAGCGACGACTTGCCGGCACCGGACGCACCGACGATGATCAGCGGTCCGTCGTTCGCGCGCTGGCGGGAGAGCCGGGCCAGCAGGTCGCGCACGGACTGCTCGCGGCCGAAGAACCAGTCGCTGTCCCGGATACCGAAGCTCTGCAGTCCCGGGTACGGGCAGCTGTCGGTGAACTGGCTGGTGTGCGGGCTCGCCTGTTCCCGCAGGAAGTTCATGAGCAGGCCGACGAAGTGGTCGCCGGAGGACGGCGCGTCCATCCGCACGGCCGTCGGCGCCTCCGCCGTGACCGCGGCGGCCGCAGCCATCAGCTCACCGGCCGACGGGTAGCGCCGCTTGGGGTCCTTGTCCATGCCGGTCCGCACGACGAGGTCCATGGCAGGCGGGATGCGCCGGTCGAACAGCGACGGCGCGGGCGGCGGGTCGTTGAGCTGGGCGGCGAGCTTGCCGACGGTGTCCGGCGCGGGGAACGGCACCCGTCCGGTGAGGCACTGGAACAGCACGCACGCCAGGGAGTACACGTCCGAGGTCGCGTCGATGGTGCCTTCGGAGCCGCGCATGAGGCGTTCCGGCGCCATGTAGTCGAGCGTGCCGACGTAGTCGCCCGTGTTGGTCAGCTGCGTGACGTCCTCGGCGAGCGGGCGGGCGATGCCGAAGTCGGCGAGGTAGGCGTTGCCGGCCTCGTCGAGCAGGATGTTGGCCGGTTTGACGTCCCGGTGCAGCACACCGGCCGCGTGTGCGGCGTCGAGCGCGCTGGCCACCTGGGTGAGTACCTGGATCGTGCGCTCTGGCGAGAGCGGGCCGTCGGCGAGCACCCGCTTGAGGTCCGGTCCCTCGATCAGGGCCATGTCGAGGTACAGCCGGCCATCGATCTCGCCGTGGTCGTGGATGGGCACGACGTGCGGCTGGTCGAGCGCGGCGACGAGCTTGGCCTCACGGCGGAACCGCGCCCGGAACTCGAGGTCGGCGAAGGTGGGCAGCCGTTTCAGTGCGACGTGTCGGTCGTGGCTGGTGTCGTAGGCGCGGTGCACCTCCCCCATGCCACCGCGCCCAAGCAGCTCTTCTATCCGATACGGACCGAAAATCTCCGGAACCGTATCCGTCATCTAGCGCCTCACCTTCGCGATTCTTTTGGGAGTGCGAGCCTACTAGCTACAGGCATCGATCATGGCGCTGATGGCGGCTGTGCGTGCTTCGCCCTCCAGGCCGTCCCACAGGTAGCGCTGCGTGGCCTCGACGCAGGGCTGGAGCGCGCCGTTCTTCGTCTCCAGGTCGCTGTTGTTCTGCTCGGCGGTCGACTTCTCCTCCTTCGCGGCGGAGACCTGGCCGCGGACGTCGGTCAGCTCGGACTTCTTGTCCTGCAACGTCGACGTCGCCTTCTCGTGCGCGCTGCCGGCGGCGATGTACAGGCCGCCGAGCACCCCGGCGGCCACGAACATGACCACCGCGACCACGGTCAGGACCAGTCGCGACCGGGACTTCCCGGTCGGCTGCGGCGTGGGTTCCTGGGGCGAGTAGTAGGAGGAGAACGTGGAGGCGTCGGGGAAGTTCGCGGTGCGCGGCTGTGAGGGGAACGGGAAGGACGGATGCGGCTGCCCTTGCGGCGGGGTGCCGGGCTGGGCGGGGAACGGGTAGGACGGGTGCCCCGACGAGTACGGCGGCGGCTGCGAGCCCGGCGGGTAGGACGAGGGCGGGTAGTTGGTCATCAGCCTTCTCCTCTCACCGCGCGCAGACGATCTGCATCTCGCTGTAGGCAGCCTCGAATTCCACGTCGGTGCCGTCCGCCGCGTCGATGGTCTTCCTCGACGCGTCCGCGCAGGCCTGGAGCTGTTCGTTCGTGGTCTGGAGGTCCTTCCCCTGCTGCTCCAGTTCGTCCACAGTGGACTGCGTGTCGGCCAGCGCGTCCTGTTCGGCGTCGATCTGCCGTTCGGTGACGCCGACCTGGGTCTCCACGTCGCCCACCTCGCCCCGCTCCATGATCCACAAGGTGAGGAACACCCCGGCCGCGACCACGAGCACCGCGACGAGAACACTGAGCACGATCGTGGTCCGGCGCTGCGTTCCGTTCGGCATCCCTGGTGGTGGCCCGGTCGGGTTGACTGGCTGAATCACGGCGACTCCCACGTTTCGGCGTGCACTCGCTGTCAGTCTCGTCGGATCCGACCATTGGGGTAAGCGGAAAGTTCCACGTCCGACTGAAATTGCGCCGACCGGACGAACGCGGGGCCCGCTCGGGGCAGTTACTTTCAGTCAGCTTCGTTCACCCAGAGGCAGAACGGGTGTCCCGCCGGGTCGAGGCACACGCGGACCAGCTCCTGCGGCTGGAAGTCCGCCACCTCGGCGCCCTCGGCGACCGCGCGCGCCAGCTCCGCGGGCAGGTCGTCCACCTCGATGTCCAGGTGCGCCATCATCAGCGGCGCACCCGACTCCGCCGGCCACGCCGGCCGCCGGTAGAGCTTCTCGGTCTGGAACGACAGGCGGGCCGTGCCGCCCGGTTCCCGCAGCGACACCCAGTCCCCGCCGTCCTCGATCACCTCCCAGCCGAGCAACCGCCGGTAGAAGTCCGCGAGCGCGCGGGCGTCCGGCGCGTCCAACACCGCGCCCGTGTAGGTCATCGTCATGCCGGATACGTTGACCTCGGCGCCATGGACTAAACGGCTGGCCCGAGTTCGAACGGCGCCAGGATGTCCGCGACCGTGCGGTTCCGCGGTGTCGGCACCCCGAGCCGCTCGCCGAGTGTGGCGACCGCGCCGGACAGCCACGGCAGCTCGAGCCGGCTCCCACGCATGAGGTCGTGGTGCATGGACGCGGCCATGTCGGCCGGCAGCGTGTCGACGAAGGCCATGCGTTCGTCGACGAAGTCGTCCGCAAACTCGATGCCGGACGCGCGGCCGACCGCCACGACCTCCGCCATCACGTCACGCAGGAGCGTGCGGGTCCTGGCGTTCGAACGCACGACGCCGATGGTTTGGCGGGTCGCGGTCGTCGTTGCGGACATGCCGACGAGGAACACGAACTTCTCCCAGGTCACGCGGGCGATGTCGGCGCTGACCGACGCGTCGACGCCGGCTTTCACGCACGCGGCGAGCAACTGGTCGGTCGTCGCCGACGGCTTCCCGTCGAACTCACCGAACACCAGCTTCTGCAGCGTGCCGTTGTGCGTGACCACGCCGGGCTCGGCGATGGCAGCCGAGATGTAGCTGACCCCGCCGAGCACCGCGCCCGCCGGCACGTGTGCGCGCAGGACGTCGTCCTTGTCCACCCCGTTCTGCAACGACATCACCCGCGCGCCGGCGTTCGGATCGAGCTGGGCCACGACATCCTCGGTGTCCCACAGTTTGACGGCCACGATCACGAGGTCGGCCGGCCCCGCGTCGGCGAGCTTCGCCACCGCGTTCGCGGTAGAGCGGAACTCGCCGAGCGGACTGCGCACGAGCAGCCCCCGTTCCTGGATGGCCGTGAGGTGCCGCCCTCTCGCCACGAACGTCACGTCGTACCCGGCCGCCGCCAGCCGCGTGCCGAAGTACCCGCCGACGCCACCCGCGCCCACCACCACGATCCGCATGTCCCCCACCTTCCCCGCACCCGCTCGCCCAGTGTCCACTCCAGACCGTCGCGAACGACCGCTCGCGGTCCGCCCCCCCCCCCCCCGCAGGTTACCTACTGCCCTTTCGGCCTTGCCCCTGACACCGGTGTGAACGCGCGCCGCGGGCGACGAAACATGGTGCGTCCTATACAGACGGTGGACTCATGTGCCCGGTGTCCTGAAAGACGCGATGGGGAGGTGCGCACTGCTGCGAACGGTGTGCCACCGGCGCTGTCCCGAAAGACGCTTTCAAGTCGTTGAACGTCATCAGCGCGTCTTTCGAGACATCGGCGATGCCCCGAACGCGTCTTTCGCCCTTGTCGTCAGGCGGTGATCGGCGGGCCGCTCGGGTGGTGGTGCAGGCGGACTTCCGTGATGGCGTGGTGCGCGACCGCGGTGACCTCGATCGTCCACTCGGTCAGTACCACGCGGTCACCCGGTTGGGTGGGGATGCGGCCCAGCGCGGTGAGCACGAGGCCGGCGACCGTGGCGTAGTCGCCGTCCGGGCGGTCGGTGAGTTCCACCCCGACGTCCACCAGGTCGTGGACCGGGAACGTGCCGGGCAGTTGGAGCGCGCCGTCCGGGCGGGTCTGGACGGCCATCACGTCGCGGTCGGTCTCGTCGTAGATCTCGCCCACGATCTCCTCGAGGAGGTCCTCCAGGGTGACGATGCCGTCGATGGCCCCGTGTTCGTTCGCGACCAGCGCGAACTGCTCCCGTTCGTCCTTGAACCGGCGCAGGGCGTCGGACACGCGCACGGAGTCCGGGAACACGACCGGCGGGCGGGCCACGTCCACGAGTGCCCGCCTGTCGTCCAGTAGATCGCGGAGGGTCACCACGCCGATGACATCGTCCAGGTGACCGTCCTGCACGATCGGGGCGCGGCTGTGACCGGACGAGGCGAGCGCGGCGCGGGCCTCCGCGATGGGCACGTCGGCGCGCATGGTGAACACGTTGCGGCGCGGCACGAGGACCTCCCGCAGGATGCGCTCGTGGATCTCCAGCGCACCGGTGATGATCGTGCGTTGCTCGGCGTTGAGTCCCCGGTGGCCGATGACCAGGTCACGCAGCTCCTCCGGGCTGAGCTGCTCGGACGCGGCTCTCGGGTCGCCGCCGAACAGCCGCACGACCAGGTCGGTGGTCCGGCCCAGCATCCACACGGCGGGCCGCGACACGCGGGACAGGAGGTCGAGCGGCCGGGCCACGCCGAGCGCCCAGCTTTCCGCGTACTGCATGGCCAGTCGTTTCGGGGCCAGCTCGCCCAGTACGAGGGTGACGAACGTCAGAATCAGCGTGATCACCCCGATGGCCACGACCTCCCGTGCGCTGCCGAGGAACGCGAACAGCGGCGCGACGCGCTCGGCGAGCGACACGGCCGCGGCCGCCGACGCGAGGAACCCGGCGAGGTTGATGCCGATCTGGATGGTCGCGAGGAACCGGTTCGGGTCACGCGCGAGCCGTACGAGTGTCCTGGTCGCGGCCGTCCCGCGTCGTTCCAGCCGCTTGAGCTGTCCTTCCCGCAGCGAGATCAGCGCGATCTCGCTGCCGGCGAACACGCCGTTGAGGACTATCAGGACGACGACCAGAAGGATGTTCCACCAATAGCCATTCACGTGGTCCCGCTCCCTGCACCCGACAGGGCGACAACGCTACCGAGTGGAAACAGTTCCATCCCCCGGCACACATTGTTCGTATCCGTAATTCCATCTGTTGTACTGGCTGGGCCAATCCGCAAGGGGCTGTCCGAAAGGGAAGGCGGCCGGTGATGACGCAGGAGACAACCCAGGTGTCGCACGACGGTCCGGCTGAGGTCCGGGCGCGGGCGACGGGTCCGACGGCCGGCCTCGCGCCGGGGTACACGCAGGCCAACCTCATCGCGGTGCCGCGTGACTTGGCGTACGACATGCTGCTGTTCGCCCAGCGCAACCCGAAGCCGTGCCCGGTGCTGGACGTGAGCGACCCCGGCAGCCCGCGCACGGTCCTCGCACCGGACGCCGACCTGCGCACCGACGTGCCCCGCTACCGGGTCTGGCGGGACGGCACGCTGGTCGACGAGCCAACCGACGCGACACCCCACTGGCGGGACGACCTGGTGGCGTTCCTGATCGGCTGCAGCTTCACGTTCGAGGCGGCGCTGGTGGCGGCCGGTGTGCCACTGCGACACGGCCGCAACGTGCCGATGTACGTGACGAACCGGGAGTGCCGCCCGGCCGGCCGCCTGCACGGCCCGATGGTCGTGTCGCTGCGGATGATCCCGGAGTCGCTGGTCGACACGGCCATCCGGGTTACCGCGCTGATGCCGGCCGTGCACGGCTCCCCGGTGCACGTCGGCGACCCCGGCGCACTGGGCATCGCCGACCTGGCGACGCCGGACTTCGGCGACGCACCCGTCGCCGAACCGGGTGACGTGCCCGTGTTCTGGGCGTGCGGGGTGACCCCGCAAGCGGTGCTGATGGCGTCCCGGCCACCGTTCGCGATCACCCACGCCCCCGGCCACATGTTCGTGACCGACGTCGAGGACTCCGAGTACCAGCTGCTCAGCCAGCGGTAGCCGGCGTTCACGCCGCCGGGCCGAAGCGGCGGCGATAGGCCGACGGGGACAGGCCGGTGTGGCGGCGCAGCTGCGCACGCAGGTTCGCGGCCGTGCCCAACCCGCTCGCCTCGGCGACGCGGTCCAGCCGCAGCTCACCCCGTTCGATCAGGCGGCACGCCAGCGTGACGCGTTCGTTCGTCAGCCAGGCCAGCGGGGTGGTGCCCAGCTCGGCGCGGAACCGTCGGTGCAGGGTGGCCGGGCTGGCGGCGGCGCGGGCCGCGAGGTCGGGCACGGACAGCGGCTGGTCCAGCCGAGCGCGTGCCCATGCGAGCACCGGCGCGAGCGAGCTGTCCGCGACCGTCGGCACGGGACGCTCGACGAACTGGCGCTGACCGCCGTCGCGGTGGCCGGTGAACACCAGTCGTCGGCTCACGGCGTTCGCGATCTCGGCGCCGTGGTCCCGTTGGATGAGGTGCAGCCCGAGGTCGAGCGCCGCGGCACTGCCGGCGGCGGCCGTGAGCACGTCGCCGTCGTCGACGAACAGCACGTCCGGTGTCAGGTGGACGGACGGGAAGCGGCGCGTGAACTCGTCCGCCCACTTCCAGTGCGTCGTCGCGCGGCGGCCGTCGAGCACGCCGGCCTCGGCGAGCGTGAACGCACCCGTACAGAAGCTCACCAGCCGTGCACCCCGTTCGGCGGCACGCAGCACCACCGCACGGATCGCCTGGCTCGACGGGTGCTCCGGGTCGGGACGGTTCGGCACGATCAGCGTGTCGGCCACCTCCGCGGCGGCCAGGCCGGCGATGCCGGTCATCGTGAACATGCCCAGGTGCATCCGGACCCTCGGCCTGGCCGCGCACAGCGTGAAGTCGTACCAGGGCCGGCCCAGCTCCGGGCGGCGCAGACCGAACAGCTCGGTCGCGACCCCCATCTCGAAGGGGTTCGAGCCCTCGTCCACGAGCAGCGCCACCCGGTGCGAGAATTCTTGCGGCATGTGCGATTCCTAGCACTCGCGTGGCGGACGCGCCACCGCGACGATGATCGGCATGAGCCAACCCCTGGACCTGCGGGCCGTCCTGGCCGGCTTCACGGAGGCGTGGAGCCCGCGGATCGTCGCGAACGTCAACGACTACGACGTCCGGCTCGCCCGGTTCGCCGGTGAGCACATCTGGCACGTGCACGAGAACACCGACGAGTTCTTCCTCGTGCTCGACGGGACGATCCACATCGGACTCCGTGAGCCGGGTGGCGAACGTGGTGTGACGCTTGGCAAGGGCGAGCTGTTCGTGGTGCCACGCGGCGTTTTCCACCGACCGTCCTCATCGGACGGCGCGGTGGTGCTCCTCGTGGAGCCGACGGGCACCCTCTCGGTGGGTGACGACCACGACGAGGTGCCCGACCACGTCACCGTGACCACCGGGCAGCCGGTGACTCACAGCTCCGGCTACCGGTAGAGCGCGAGGGCCGGGTCGATCACCAACTTGCGTGTGTCGGGGTCCCATCCCTGGATCCGGCCGAGACAGCGGGCCGAGAACGGTCCCGACGGGACGTCCGCGAGGAGTTGGCTGTTCAGACAGGTCACGCTGAGCAGCGGTTCGTCCCCGGGCGTGACGGGGTCGCCGTACGGCGCCGACAGCACGATCGTCTCATCCGTCTTGTCGGTCACCCGGAACCGGCCCGTCACCGAGACGAACACGAAGGAGCTGAGGTCGGAGAGGCGTGCTTCGCGGGCGGCGTTGCGGTGACGTGCCGACCGCAACGCGCGGTCGAGGCCCTTGCCCGGTTCGAGCAGCCGCTCGAAGAGGTTGACGTAGACGATGTTGTCCGTCCGTTCCAGTTCCTCGACGATGCGGCCGATGACCGTGATGGGGCCGACGTCCCGGATGTACCGGCTGATCTTCTCGCTCTCGGCGTCGCGGCTCGCGCGGCCCTGGATCCCCGCGACCTTGGCACCCAGGCTGGTTCCCGTCTCGGTCCGGGTCGTCTCCTCGACCTCCTGTTTGAGCGCCTCGTAGTTGCCCTGCAGGTAGAGGTTCATGACGTGCTTCTCGTGGAGGTAGAAGCAGATCCCCACATGCCCGGGATCCGGGGTGCGCTGGTGCCGGCGCACGGCGAGCAGGTACGCGCCGACGGTCAGCACGGCGGCGAGCAGAGCGGCGCCCGTCAGCAGCCACGGGATCATTCCTTCTCCCAAGGGGTTATCGGCAGCCACGGATTTCCGTGAAGGCGTCGTGCAGTGACGTGGCGGTGGCGTCCACCATGCGCCCGCCGGTCGTCCTCGCGGCACGGTCGAGCTCGCCGGGATCCGCGTCGCCGAACCGAATGGTGTACGTGTGCACCGTGCGGACCTCGGGCGGGAGCGCCCCGTAACGCCCGAGGAACTCGTCGAGGCTTACACCGACGTTGTTGCGGCCGTCGGTCATGAGAACGATCGTGACGGGCTGTCCGGGGTTCTCGCCGACGATCCGCGCGGCTAGCTGGTAGCCGTGGTCGAGTGTGGACCAGACGGCGGTGTGCCCGTCGAACTCGTCGGGCGCCAGAAAGTCGCGCATGGCAACGGCGTCGGTCGGGCCGTTGACGGTGAAGGTCTGTTCGGCGAGCACCTGCCCGCCGAACCGGGTGAGAGTGAAGGTCTCTCCTCGGTAGAACCGGACGAACCTTCCGGTCGAGGTGTCGTCGGCGCCGCTGAGCCCGGTGAACGTCGACCGCAGTGCCGCGATGCGCTCGCCTTTCATTGATCCGGAGAAGTCGAGGAGGAAGATCACGTGCCCCGGTTTCCTGGCGTCCGGCTCGTAGTTGGCCAGCAGTGTGTCGATGACTTCCAGCTGGGCGGGGAAATACAGGGCGTTGCCGATCGCGGTGTCCAGACGGGAGTCGCGCCGCACGTCCGGATCGACCGGGCGGCGCAGAGTCCGCGCCATGATCCGTTCCTGGACGGGTTCGCTCCTGAGCCAACCGACGACCGTGTCGTAGTCCGCGCGGCGCTCGGGATCGAGTAGCAGCAAGGGGTACTCGGAGAGCACCATGCCGTCTTCTGGGTAGATGATCTCCAGCGGTTCCTGGAGTTCGCCGCTGGCGTTGAGGGAGAGCAGCACCGACTCGTAGCTGATCAGCCCGTCGGCCTTGTCCTGGTCCGCGACGAAGTCGGACACCAGCTGGTTCGAGCTGGCCGAGGTGAGGGTCTGTCCACTGAGGAACCCGCGGAGCCGGTCGCACGCGACGTCCTCCTGGCGCAGCGCGCTCCCGGTGCCGGCGGCCGCGGTCGCCACCCCGACCAGCGCGGACATCCCGCTGTTGGTGCGACCGGGGTCGGCCATGCCGAAGCGGACCAGCCCGGCGGCCGCGCCGTCGGCGATGTCCGCCCAGGACAGTTGCGGGTCCGGGGCGTTGCGCCGGAGTTGTTCGGCCGTCTCCGCCCGCACCCCGAACACCACCGGGGACGTCATGATCTTCGTGGACAGCGGTGGCGGCTCGGTGGTGCCCGAGGCCTCGTACCGGAGTTGGAAGTAGCGGTCGGACGACAGCCACGCGAGATCGTGGTCGTAGTCGCCGGGCACGAGCTCGTTGGCGGCGTCCAGGCTGCCCTGGTAGTCCAGCACGAGCTCGATCCCGGTCTCCCGGCGCAGGTCGTCGAGCAGCGGCCGCATGTCGGCGAGCTCGGAGCTGGCCAGCACCCGCAACGTGGTGGTGGCCGGCTCGTCGGCCGTGCACCCAGCGAGCCCGAGAACCGCGCAGACCAGGAGCACGACCAGCCGGCGCCTGGTCATTGCGAGCACCTGCCGGCCTTGCGGATGAGGCTTTCCAGCAGGTCGAGGTTGGGAAGGAACGCCCTGGTGGCGTCCGTGCGGCGAGGGGCGGGAATGGCCTGGCCCTCGAGGTACCGGAACAGCTGGTTGCTCCCGACGGTGTCCGTCGCGTCGAAGACCCGGTAACCGAGCTGCATCATTCTTTCCCGCAACGCTTCATCCGTCGCGAGCAACTGGGCGAGCTTGTCGGCCGGGCCTGGCTTGAGCGAGATGAATTCGGGGTCGGTCTGGAATTCCTGTTCCGGATAGAGGAGCACTCGGTCGGTGTCCAGCACCTCGAAGCGATCCAGGTGGTCGATCTGGTAATTCAGGTACTGGTGCTCGTACACCACGACGATGGGGCCCTGACTCTTCCCCTCCGGGGTGACGTACGAGTTGAACAGGCCCGCCTCCGGCATGCCGGTCGCGGCGATGAGCGGCTGGATCTCCTGCGCGAGGCGGTCGATCTCGGCCTCGGTCTGCGGTGGGTTCCCGTTGTTCTTCACGAACGCGACCAGACCGAGGTAGGTGGCGCCCGAGTTCGACCGGCACACACCGGAGGTGTGCGCGAGGATCCGGTTCCCGTTCTTCACTCCCGCATCGAGTCCGGTCCACGTCTGGTCCAGTTCACCTCGTCTTATGAATTCGGCCATGTTGAGCGTGTAATAGAGCGGCGGCCCCGACCCCTGTTGCTGTGGTATAGCGATGTTCTCCAGTGCCAGCGCGTCGGCGTACTCCCGGTAGCTGGCGAGCACGATGGGACTGCTGAACAACTCGTTGGTCCTCTGGTACATGCCGTTCTGCCGGCGATGGTTCTTGATCAGGTCGGCCGCCGGTTGTCCGGACGGAAACGCGAAGTCGTACTCGTCGCCCGCCGAGTTGATCACCTCGAGCGCCACCTCGCGGGAACCCCGCGTGGTGACCTCGACCCGGAGATTGTGTTGGCGCAACAGCGTTTGGACCCTGTCGTCCTTGAAGAAGTCCTCCTTCGAGGCCATGATGCCTTTCACGGTCACGACCGCTTCGGCCGGTGTCCGGGTCTCACTGAGGTGGATATCGGCGAGGCCGACGAGCGCGACACACAGGGCCGCCACGAAAGCCCGTCCGAAACGGGATCCCCAGAAGCGGGGTGGAGGAGAGATAGTCAGCAGAGGTTCGTCAACGGTCGTCCTGCCAGCCGTCACACCCGAATGGTACGCGGCACCACCGACAATTCGTCGCCTTTTCCGCTGTCCCAGGAAGATCGGGTTTTGTCAGCGCACGCGGTAGGGGAACTCGGCGAGCAGTTCGAACTCGCCGACCATGTGCTGGGCCGTGAAGCGGCCGTCCACTGCCTCGACGCGGGCGCGGAGGTTGGTCAGGCCGTGACCGGTGGCGCGGCCGCCCTCCCGCGCGGCGTCCTCGGCCACACCGTCGTTGCTGATCCGCAGGCGGAGCATGTCGCCCTCGTCGACGAGCGCGATCGTGCAGAGCCGTGCCGCGCTGTGCCGGAGGATGTTGGTGACGGCCTCCCGCACCACGGTGGCCAGCACGGCGTCGACCTCCTTGTCGACCTCCGTCGCGGTCGGGGGTGGACGGTCGGGTAGGCGCACGACGATCCCCGACGAGGTGAGGATGTCGTAGGCCAGCCCCAACTCCGCGGCCAGCGACAGCCGCAGGCTCTCCTCCGCGACCAGACGGGCGTCGTTGCCGGCCTTCAGACAGAGCCAGAGCAGCTCGTCGATCTCGGTCCGCACCCTGGCGTCGTCCCTGCCGATCAGCGCGCCGATGAGGTCCGTCTTGAGCGCGACGGCGGAGAGTCCGAGCCCGAGCAGGTCGTGGGTGTCACGGGCCAGACGCAGGCGTTCGCGCACGGCCGCGAACTCGGCGAGCTCGACCCGCAGGTCCGCCAGCCGCACCGCGAGACGCGCGAGCCGGGACAGGCCGTACACGAGCAGCCCGAACGCGACCGCGATGGCGCTCGCGTATCCGGTCCACCGCAGCAGCACGCCGGTGATGGAGGTCGCGGTCGGCGCCAGCAGGCTGAGCACCGGCATGGTCGCGGCGATCACGCCGAACCAGAGCCACCGCCACCAGCCGTTGATCAACAGCAGTGCCGAGCCGGCGAGGAACGGGACGAAGATCAGCCCGATGCCATCGTCGATGAACGGATACTGCGCGTAGGTCAGCACCGCCTGGAGGGCGAAGGTCCACTGCCAGCCGCGTGGCCGGTGCCGGACGGAGTGCCGCAGCTGCAGCACGACGATCGAGACCGACACGACCGCGGCGAGCGCGAGCACACCCGGCGGGAAGGGGTCGCCGTCGGGTAGGGCGACGTTGAGCAGGTTCTGCGCGGCGAACATCATCACCACGGCGAGCAGCACGCCCTTGGCGAGACGTGGCGCGAGCATGGCGACGTCCTCCCGCGGTTCGCGTGCCGGCTCGGACCAGTCGTTGTGGTCCAAGGTCATCGCCCGTGCCTCGGCGATCATCTCCCGGGCGGTCACGCCGGCGGCACAGATCTCCGTGCGTGCCGCCGCCGGGTCGTCCGGCAGCGCGCGCTGCGCGGCCTTCGCGCGCTGCGCGACGATCTGGATCCGCTCGCCGATCATCGACCGCAGCCGCTCCGCCACCGCCAGCCGCTGCCGGGTGACCGCGGCGACCGCCAACTCGTCGCGGGTCGCGTTCACCTGCCGCACCAGCTCGGCCAGCCAGGTCAGGCCGAACAGGCCAAGAGCGTTGTCGGCGAACGTGAACAGCAGCCAGATGGACGAGTTCAGCTCCGGCTCGTACGGCAGGCCGACCGTGAGCCAGAGGATCTCCTCGAGCACGAGCAGCAGACCGAACACCACCCACGAGGTGGGTGCCGACACCGCGAGCAGCACGAGCCCGGCGAGCAGTCCGGACAGTCCGCTGACCCACCCGTTGCCGAAGATCGCGAACGGCACGTAGGTCAGCACGGCCTGGGCCCCGAGCAGCCACCAGCGCCACCTGGTCCACTGCTCACGCGCGAGCCCGCTGGCGAACCACACCGGCAGCACGAACAGCGCGAGGACGAACAGCATGTACCAGAACTCGCCGTGGTCCACCGCGTCGAGGGCTCTGCCCGTCAGAAGGGCGGCAAGGAAACCGAGCACGACGGCGCCGGTCCCGCGGATCGCGCGGGCGGCGCCGTCCGGTAAGCCGGAGGCATCCTCAACTGTGCTCACAGATAAGAACGTAGCCGACTACCCCCCGATTTCCTCATGCAAAAGGGGCAACTCGTGGACGCCGAGCAGGCGACCGTGTGGCCCAGCGGTCCTCTTGGGTATGACAGGCGTCATGACACCCGATCATGACGGTCGTCATGAACCGCCGGATTCTCCGTGCGCGTGGGGTTTTCGGGGCTTGGCGTCGTCGGCCGGCCACCAGCGCTCCACCATGCGCGCCACAGCACACCACTGACGATCTGGCACCCATCGTCCACGCCGGGCGTGGCGAATGACGAGCCCGGCCGGTGCGTGCACGGTCGCTCACACTCTGCTCATCATGCTGCTCGTTAGCGCGGTACCCCGGTCCCCGTGGCGCCGCGCGCCCAACCTGGCAGACCTGTTCAGAGCTTGATCGGGTAGGCCGGCTCCGGGACGCGGACCTTGATGCGGTTCTCCACGAAGATCCCGTGCCACAGCATGAACACCAGCAGGGCCCACAGCTGCCGGCTGCGGTCCAGCTCCCCGGCGCGGTGCAGGTCCAGCATGTCCATCACCGCGCGGCGGTCGAGGTGCTCGTCGGTCTGGGACTCGGCGATGATGGCGCGCGCCCAGTCGTACATCTCGTTGCGGAGCCAGTGCCGGATCGGCACCGGGAAGCCGAGCTTGCGGCGGTTGAGCACGTGCGGCGGGATGATCCGCTTCAACGCCTGGCGCAGCGCGAACTTCGTCGTCCCACCGGCCAGCTTCATGTACCTCGGCAGACGGGACGCGATCTCGAACACCTCGGTGTCGAGGAACGGCACCCGCAGCTCGAGCGAGTTGGCCATCGTGACCTTGTCGGCCTTGACGAGGATGTCGCCGCGCAGCCAGGTGAACAGGTCCACGTGCTGCATGCGTGCCACCGGGTCCCAGTCGCGGGACACCCGGTACCAGGGCATGGTGACGTCCTTGAACCCGATGTTCTCGTTGTAGTGGCGCAGCACCGCGCGCAGCTGCTCGTCGCGGAAGTTGCGGGCGTTGCCGTAGTAGCGGTCCTCCAGCGACAGCGCGCCGCGGCGGAGCAGGTCCTTGCCGCGCACGCCCTCGGGGATCTTGGTGGAGACCTTGCCGAGCACCTTGCGCATGCCGTCGGGCATCTTCTCGAACGGCGCCAGCGACACCGGCTCGTTGTAGATGGTGTAGCCGCCGAACAGCTCGTCCGCGCCCTCGCCGGACAGCACCGCCTTCACGTACTTGCGGGCCTCGCGGGCGATGAACCACAGCGGCACCAGCGCCGGGTCGGCCACCGGGTCGTCCAGGTACCACACGATCAGCGGCAGGGCGTCCATCATCTCCTGCGGCGACACGGTCTTCACGACGTGCCGCACGCCGATGGCCTGCGCGGTCTCGGCGGCCACGTCGACCTCGGAGTAGCCCTCGCGTTCGAAGCCGGTGGTGAACGCGATCAGGTTCGGGTTGTGCTCGCGGGCCAGCGTCGCGGTCGCGGTCGAGTCGATGCCGCCGGACAGGAACGCGCCGACCGTCACGTCCGGGTCGGAGATCATGTGCTTGCCGACCGAGTCACGCATGACCTCGGCGATCTCGTCGTACAACCGCTCGGAGTCCGGCACGGGCCGCGCGTCGAAGCGCGGGAAGAAGTACCGCTCGAACTGGATCCGCTGCCCCGGCCGCACGTGGAAGAACGTGCCGGACTCGACGCGGCGGACGGCCGTGTGCATCGACTCTGGCTCCGGCACGTACTGGAGCACCAGGTAGTGCTGCAGGGCCCGGCGGTCCAGCTCCTCGCGGATGCCGAGCGGGCCGGACAGCTCAAGCAGGCTCTTCTTCTCGCTGGAGAACGCGACGCCGCCGGGGCCGCCGGCCCAGTACAGCGGCTTGATCCCGAACTGGTCCCGCGCCCCGAAGATGACCTTCTCCTGCGCGTCCCAGATCAGGAACGCGAACATGCCCCGCAGCTTCCTGACCGCGTTCGGCCCGAGGTGGTGGTAGGCCGCGACGATCGCCTCGCCGTCACCCTTGGTGTTGAACCGCACCCCGAACCGGTCCGCGAGCTCCATGCGCAGCTCGCGGTAGTTGTAGATCTCCCCGTTGAAGTTCAGGGTGTAGCGGGTCGGGTTCTCCGGCGGACCCCAGATCAGCGGCTGGTGGCTGTGCTCGAGGTCGATGAACGCGAGCCGGTTGAAGCCGTAGACGACCTCACCCTGTGCCCAGGTGTCGGTCTCGTCCGGACCGCGGTGCCGCTGGCAACGCATGGCGGCACGAACGGCATCCCGCCTGGCGGTCGCGTGGTTCTCGGTGGCGCAGATCAGTCCAAGCAGACCGCACACGCGTGACTTCACCTCGTTACGTCATCGGGGGATGTCCACAACTATGCCTTATGGCGACTCCTGCGAGGACGTGCGGGGCGAGTGGCAGGTTGCTCACGGGGCGGGCGTCGGCCCTCGCGAGTTGTAATACTCGACAGGTGAGTTCTCTTGGGCTGCGGTTCGTCGGACACTCCACCGTGCGGGTTGAGCTGGGCGGACACGTCGTGTTGACCGACCCCGTGCTGACCAACCGGGTGTCGGCGCTCACCAGGGTGACGCCGCCCAGTACCGCCGCCGATCGGGCCGACGTCGACCTCGTGCTGCTCTCCCATCTGCACGGGGACCACGTGCACCTGCCGTCGCTGCGGCTGTTGCATCCGCATGTGCGGGTGATCGTGCCGCGCGGTGCCGGGGACTGGCTGCGTGCGAAGGGCATCCGCCGGGTCGACGAGCTCGCGCCAGGAGAGGAGCTGGAGCACGGCGACCTGCGCGTCATCGGGGTGCCGGCCGACCACTCCGGGCACCGCTGGGGGCCACGGCTGACCCACGGTCCGCAGGCGAAGGCCATGGGGCACGTCATCGAGGGCGGGGGCCGCCGGGTCTACGCCGCCGGGGACACCGACCTCTTCCCGGAGATGGCCGACCTCGGCGACCTCGACGTCGCGTTGCTGCCGGTCTGGGGCTGGGGGCCGACGCTGGGGCCCGGCCACCTCAACCCGGAACGCGCCGCCACCGCGGTCGGTCTCCTCAAACCGCGTGTCGCCGTGCCCGTGCACTGGGGGACGCTCGCGCTCACCGGTCTGACCAGGGCGCCGGGCAAGCACGGCCGGCGCATGCGGCACCTGCTCGAACACCCGCCGCGGGAGTTCGAGGCCGCCGTGTCCGAAGCCGGGTCACCGACGAAGGTGCTGGTCACACCGCCGGGCGAGGATGTCCGCCTGCTCGACGGCGTGCCTGAGTAATGAGCGCCGTTCGCGGAGCTTGCGGAGCGAACCATCGACACCACGCCGACGAGCACCGCCCCGGAGCCTGCGAGGGGGCGGCGTGAGCGGCGTCTTAGGGATTGACTGGACTCATCCGTCCTCTATCGGCTACCCCGTCATCTTCAGCGGGGTGCTGATCGGTTCGATCGTGCCGGTGCTGCCGACCGGCGCGGTGGTCGGCGCGGGGGCTGCGCTCGCGATGACCGGCCAGCTGAACCTCGTGCTCGTGGTGCTGCTGTCCATGGCCGGGGCGCTGGTCGGCGACCTCGTCACGTTCGCCGCGGGCCGGGGCGGGCGGGGGCCCATGACCAGGTTCTTCGAGCGGCGACAGTCGAGCGAGAAGCTGACGAGCGCGCGGGAGCGGTTCACCCAGCGCGGCTGGGTGCTCGTGGTGATCGGGCGCATGGTGCCGGCCGGGCGGATCCCCGTGCTGCTCGCGGCCGGCGCTTTGGACTACCCGTGGCGGCGGATCGTTCCCGCGGCCACCGGCGCCTGCCTGTTGTGGGCGGTCGCGTACGCGCTGCTCGGCGTCGTGAGCGGCGGGCTGTTCGACAACCCGCTCGTCGCCACGCTGATCGCGACGATGCTGATCCTCGTGATCACCATGCTCGTCGGACTGGTGGCGCGGCTGCGCGAACGCAAGCGGGAACGCGACCGTGTCCCAAGCAGCTGACCGGGGACGACTCCTTCGTGGCGGGCGGGTCGTCGCCCGCCTCGTGCTCGTCTGGGCGCTCGTCGCCGTCGCGCTGCACCTGCTCGACCTCTGGCTCGTCGACTTCTCCCTGCCGCGCTGGTGGCAGCCCACCGCGTTCGCCGCGATCCTCGGTGCGCTCAGCGCGGGACTCTGGCCGCTGATCATGCGGTTCGCGCCGCCCCGCGCGGTGCTGTTCCTCGGGCTCGGCTCGTTCCTGCTGCTCGGCGCCGGTGTGCTCGGCATCTCGTTCGTGGTGCCGGACGTGGTGGTGGCGACCCTCGAGACCGCCGTGATCGTCCTGGTCGTGATGGCCGCGGTCGCCGGCCTGGTCTCCAGCCTGCTCGCGATCGACGAGGACGAGCTGTTCTTCCGCCGCGCGGCCCGCCGGTTCCGCCGCGACGGCACGGACATGGCCGACGAGCCGCCCGGCGTGCTGCTGTTACAGATCGACGGCCTCGGCTACGACACCGTGCGCCGCGGCATCCGCGACGGCGACCTGCCCACCCTCGCCCGCTGGCTGGCCAAGGGCAGCCACGCCCTCACCGGCTGGCACTGCGACTGGAGCTCCCAGACGGGGGCCAGCGTGTGCGGCCTGCTGCACGGCAGCAACGACGACATCCTCGGTTTCCGCTGGTACGAGAAGGACCGCGACCACGTGATGGCGTGCGCGCACCCGACCGACGCGGCCGAGATCGAGCGCCGCCACTCGGACGGCCGGGGGCTGCTGGCCGGCGGCGGAGCGGCCCGTGGCGGCCTGTTCACCGGCGACGCCGACCACGTCAGCTTCACGATGAGCGCGATCCCGTTCCTGACGCGGCAGAAGCGCGGGGACACGATCGGCGCCGGCTACTACGCCTACTTCGCCAACCCGATCAACGTGGTGCGCACGTTCGGGTCCGCGCTCGTCGACGTGCTGCGGGAGATTTCCGCGTCGGTGCGGCAGAAGCGCGCCGGGGTGCGGCCGAGGGTCAAGCGCGGCCCCTTCTTCCCGTTCGCGCGGGCCGGGACCACGGTCATCGCCAGGGACCTGGTGGTGTCCGCGATCATCGGCGACATGCTGGCCGGGCGGCCGGTCGTGTACGCCGACTTCCTGGGTTACGACGAGGTCGCCCACCACACTGGCATCGAGCGGTTCGACGCGCTGGCCGTCATCCGGTCCATCGACCAGCAGATCGGCCGGCTGTTCCGTGCGGAGCGGCTCGCGCCCCGCCGCTACGAGCTGGTCGTGCTGTCCGACCACGGTGTCACGCAGGGCTGGGCGTTCACCGACCGGTTCGGCGAGTCGATCGAGCAGTACATCGGCCGGCTGTGCGGCGGGCACCCGGAGGACGGCGGCGCACGCAAGCCGCCGCGGTCGGCGTGGCAGCTTGGCGCGGCGATGGCCGAGGCGTCCACGGGCGACGGGCCGATCGCGATGGCGTTGCGGAAGCGGGCCGCGAAGGCCGGTGCGCCGGACCGGCACCGCACGGCGGAGGGCCACCCGGCGGCCGTCGCGCGCGCGGCACCCGGCGTGGTCGTCGTGGTGTCCGGGCATGTCGCGATGGTGTCGTTCACCGAGCATCCTGGCCGGGTCGACATCGAGACCGTCGAGCGGGACTTTCCCGACCTGCTGCCGGCGCTCGTGGACCATCCCGGTGTCGGGTTCATGCTGGTCCGCAGTGTTCGGTCGGGCCCGGTCGTGCTTGGCCGGGACGGCGTGCGGCGGCTCGACATGCCCGGCGACGACGGGGTGAAAGGCACGGACCCGCTCGCCGGCTACGGGCCGCACGCGGTGGAACTGATCCGGCGCACGAACGGGTTCGCGCACTGCCCGGACATCGTGATCAACAGCCGGTACAACGAGATCACCGACGACGCGTCACCGTTCGAGGTGCACGTCGGCTCGCACGGCGGGCTGGGCGGCGGACAGTCGCGTGGTTTCCTCATGTACCCGGCCACACTGCCCAGCCCGGGCGAGATCGTGGGCGCCGAACAGCTGCACCGGGTCGTGCGGGACTGGCTCACCCATCTCGGCCACCCGGTGCCGCAACCCGAGGGAGAGTTGGTGGCGGAGACGTGATCCCCGACTACGACCGTTCACTGGCCCAGGTGCTGCCCGCGCTGCTCGATGGCGGCCTGTCGATCGAACCGGCACGAGCCGCCGCGTTGTTGCTGGTGGACGGGCTTGGTTCGGAGCTGTTGGCCGCGCACGCGGCCGACGCGCCGTTCCTCGCGACACTGACCGACGCCGGACCGCTCACGGTCGGCTTCCCGTCCAGCACGGCGATCAGCATCGCCTCGCTCGGCACGGGCCTGCCACCGGGTGGGCACGGGCTGCTCGGCACGTCGATGCTGGTGTCCGACGGGGTCGTGATGGACACGCTGCACTGGACCGAGCACGGCACGCAGAAGAAGGTCGACCTGCGCGAGCCGTTCCCGCCCGAGTCGCTGCAGCCGGCCGGCACGGTGTTCGAACGGGCCGCCGCGGCCGGGGTCGAGGTGACCGTGCTGTCGCCACCGAAGTTCGAACGGTCCGGCCTGACGAGGGCGGCGCTGCGGGGCGGGCGCTACCTCGGCGCGTTCGCGTTCGGCGACCTGGCCGCCGGGATGCTGGCCGGCCTGGCCGAACCGGGCCGGCGACTCGTGTACGGCTATCACTCGGACCTCGACACGTTGGGGCACGTGTACGGGCCGGGATCGCCACAGTGGCGGCTGCAGCTCGCACAGGTGGACCGGCTGGTGGAGAGCATCGCGACCCGCCTGCCACCGGACGCCCTCCTGGCGGTGACGGGCGACCACGGCATGGTGACCATGGACCACACCTTCGACGCCGAGTCCGATCCGAACCTGCTCGCGGGTGTGCGGGTGTTGAGCGGGGACCCACGGGGACGGCACGTGCACGCCGAACCCGGCGCGGCGACGGACGTGCTGTCCGCGTGGCGGGACGTGCTCGGGGACGCGGCCTGGGCGGTGTCCCGTGAGCAGGCCGTCGACGAGGGCTGGTTCGGGCCGCTGTCCTCCCGGTACGCCGACCGGATCGGGGACGTCGTCGTCGCCGCCCTCGGCACGGCCGGCGTGATCCGTCCAAGGGCGGAGCCGCTGCTGTCCGGGCTGATCGGACAGCACGGCTCACTCACCTCGGCGGAGCAACTGGTGCCACTGCTCGTCGTGCGGTAGACCACAACCATGCCGCTGCTCACGGACCTGCTCGACGCGATCTCCGGTGGGCGGGTCGAGATCGTCGACCTGACCGCTCCGCTGTCCGCCGACACCCCGATCCTGCAACTGCCGCCGCCGTTCTCGAACACGATTCCGTTCTCGTTGGAGCTGATCAGCCGCTACGACGACAACGGGCCCGCCTGGTACTGGAACAACATCCACACCGGCGAGCACACCGGCACGCACGTCGACGCGCCCGTGCACTGGGTGTCCGGCAAGGACGGCGTCGACGTGTCGAAGGTGCCGCTGCCCAACCTCGTGGCGCCCGCTGTGGTGGTCGACGTGTCGGAGCGGGCCGCCGCGGACCCGGACTTTCTGCTGTCGATCGACGACGTCAGGGCGTGGGAGGCCGAGCACGGTTCGCTGCCCGCCGGCTGGTTGCTGCTGCGCACCGGCTGGGACGAGCGGTCGACCGACGCCGAACGCTTCCTCAACGCCGACGACACCGGTCCGCACACGCCCGGGGTGTCAGCGGAGTGCGCGCGGTGGCTCGCTGAGGAGACCCCGCTCGTCGGGCTCGGCGTTGAAACGGTCGGGACGGACGCCGGTGCCGCGCACGGTTTCGAGCCCGCTTTCCCGTGCCACCACTACTTTCTCGGCGCCGGCAAGCTGGGGCTGACCCAACTGCGGAACGTGGCGTCGCTTCCGCCGACCGGTGCCGTGCTGGTGGTCTCGCCGCTGCCGATCGTCGGCGGCTCCGGCAGTCCGGCCCGGGTGTACGCGCTGGTCGAGCGGTGACCTCCACCGCAGAACTCGTTGGCGCGACACTGGCGGAACTCGGGGTGGCGCAGGCGTTCGGCGTGGTCGGCAGCGGCAACTTCGCGGTCACCAACGCGTTGCGGGCGGGTGGGGTGCCGTATGTCGCCGCCCGCCACGAGTGTGGCGCGACGGTGATGGCGGACGCGTACGCGCGGATGAGCGACCGGCTGGCCGCGGTGACGCTGCACCAGGGCTGCGGGCTGACCAACGCGCTGACCGGCATCACGGAGGCCGCCAAAAGTCGGACGCCGCTGCTGGTGCTGGCCGCGGACACCGCGGGCGCGGCGGTGACCGCCAACTTCCGCATCGACCAGGCCGCCGCGGTGACGACCGTCGGCGCGGTCGCCGAGCGGGTCCACTCCCCCGAGTCCGCGGTGGCGGATGCGGTGCGGGCGTACCGGACGGCCGTGCACGAGCGGCGGACCGTGGTGCTGAACCTGCCGCTTGACGTGCAGGCGGCGCCGGCCGTGCCGACACCGGTGATGGTTCCCGTTGCGCCGCAACCGGTTCGGCCCAACGCCGAGGCGGTTTCCGCGCTGGCGGCGGCGTTGCGTGCGGCCCGGCGGCCGGTGTTCGTCGCGGGCCGCGGGGCCCGGCACGCGGGGCGTGAGCTGCGCGAGCTGGCCGACGCGGTCGGCGCGCTGCTGGCCACATCGGCCGTCGCACATGGACTGTTCGCGGATTCGGTGTGGTCGCTGGGCATCTCGGGTGGTTTCGCGTCGACCCGCACGGCGTCGCTGATCGCCGACGCCGACCTGGTCGTCGGCTGGGGCTGCGCGTTGAACAAGTGGACGACCAAGCGCGGCGAGCTGCTGGGCGGGACCGTCGCTCAGGTGGACGTGGACCCGGCGGCGTTCGGCGCGCACAACCGGTGTGACCTGGGCGTGGTCGGCGATGCGGCCCAGACCGCGGCGGACGTCCTCGCCGCACTGGAGGGATACACGCAGGACGGTTACCGGACTGCGCCGGTGGGCGCGGTGCGCCTGCGAGACGAGCGATTCGACGACGAGTCCACAGCGGACCGTATCGATCCGCGCACGCTGAGCGCACGCCTCGACGACCTGCTGCCCTCGGCACGGGTCGTGTCGGTGGACTCCGGCAACTTCATGGGCTACCCGAGCGCGTACCTGTCGGTGCCGGACCAGTACGGCTTCTGCTTCACGCAGGCGTTCCAGTCGATCGGCCTCGGCCTGGCCACCGCGATCGGCGCGGCGCTGGCCCAACCCGACCGCCTCCCGGTGGCCGCACTGGGCGACGGCGGTTTCCTGATGGGCGTCGCGGAGCTGGAAACCGTGGTACGCCTGGGCATCCCGATGGTGATCGTGGTGTACGACGACGCGGCGTACGGCGCCGAGATCCATCATTTCGGCCCGGACGCGGACCACTCGACCGTCACGTTCCCGGACACGGACCTGGCCGCGCTGGCCACCGGTTTCGGTTGCTCGGGCCTGACCGTCCGCACGGAAGCCGACCTGACCGGCGTCACCAACTGGCTGTCCGGCCCCCGCGACCGTCCACTACTGATCGACGCGAAACTCACCAACGACGGCGGCTCCTGGTGGCTGGCGGAGGCGTTCCGGTAGCGCTGATCTACCCTCGCCGCTGTGGATCTTCCTCTCGTAGCCGTGGCCATGGACCACGGGCTGCGGAGCAGACTTCCCAACGACGAGACGAGTGCCGATGCTGACCGACTTCTTACGTGACCAGGTTTTCACCACCGCGTGGTTCGGGCTCATGGCCTTCGTGTGGTTCGGCTGGTCGCAGGAGGACCCGCCCAAGCGCTGGCGGGTCTGGCTGGGTCTTGGATCAGTGCTGGGCCTCGGGTTCGCCGCCGCCTTCGGCGTGTTGACCGCGACGAACTGGGACGAGCCGACCGCGCTGGAGGGCAAGTACGTCTGGTTCGGGGTCCTGGTCGCGGCCGAGGTCGTCGCCGCCGGGGTCGGGTGTCTCGTGCTGGCCAGGCGTGGCGCGTCGCGGTGGATGGCCTGGTGGGTGGCGGTCGTCGTGGCGGCGCATTTCCCGCCCCTGGCACTGTTTCTCGACGACATCGGGGTGGCCTTGGTCGGCGTCGTCCAGCTGGTCGCGCTCGGGATGGTGGCGCGGCGCCTGCGGGGCGACACCGTCACGAGCAGCCGCCTGGCCGGGCCGGTCATGGGCGCGACTCTGCTGCTGAGTGCCGCGATCAGCGCCGTCCTCACCGTGCCGGGGCTGTGACAAACGTCGGGACGCGGTGTTTCAATCCGGCCATGTTGGAAGCCATTGGGTTGACGGCTGACCAGGAGCGGGTCTACCGCGTCGTGCTCACCATGTACCGGGCACGTCCGGCTGAGCTGGCGGATCGGGTCGGGTTGGGCATGGACGCCGTCGCGGGCGTGCTCAGCTCACTGCACGACCTCGGCCTGCTCAGTCGGACCGGCCGGTCCGAGTACATGCCCGTGCCGCCGGACGCCGCGTTCGGACCGCTGCTCCTGCGGGGTCAGGAGGCACTCGAGGCGGCGCGGGGCAGCGTGCACGAGCTGGTCGACACCTACCGGGTCGGGGCACGGCGGCGGGACTCGGCCCGGCTGGTCGAGGTGATCACCGGCGCGGCGGCGATCCGGCAGCAGGTCATGAACATGCAGCTCGGGGCTCGCAGCGACCTGCGCTGGTTCTGCCGCTCCGGGCACGTGGCCATGCCGTCCGAGGACAACGCCGAGGAGTTCGAGGCGCTCGCGCGCGGGGTCTCCTACCGCGTGCTGTACGAGACCGCGCTCGTCGAGGAGCCCGGCATGATCGAGAACATCGAGCGGGGTGTGCGGCACGGTGAGATCGCGCGGGCCACGTCCACCCTGCCGATCCGGCTCATGATCGCCGACAGTGCGGTCGCGCTGTGTCCGCTCGTGCAGCACACCGCGAACGGCGACGAGCCGACCGCCGCCCTGGTGCACGACAGCAGCCTGCTCGCCGCGCTCATCGCGTTGTTCGAGGCCTACTGGGAACGTGGCTCGCCGCTGCGATTCGACGGGGCGCCGGTCGGCCCACTGGCCGGCGACGAACGCCAACTGCTGTCGCTGCTCGTCGCCGGCGTCACCGACAAGGCCATCGCCACGCAGCTGCGGGTCAGCCAGCGCACCGTGCAGCGGCGCATCTACGAGCTGATGCGCCGCACCGGCGCCGACACCCGCATCCAGCTCGGCTGGGAGGCGAGCCGGCTCGGCTGGCTCGACGGGCTACCGCACGCCGTACGCACGTAACACCTTCTGCTCCACCGAGTTCCCGGCCCGGTCGGTCGCCTGTACCTTCAGCGAGACGAACCCGCCACGCCGGTGGTGCACGGTGGCCGCGTGCCGCCGGTCGAGCCGGACCTCCGTCCATGTGCGACCGTCGTCATAGGACAGCCAGGCCCGCACGTCCGCCTGCGTGCTCGGGGTGAACGTGAGCCGGGTGACGCGGGCGGCCTCGTTGTTCAGGTCGGTGTCCACGTCGTAGTCCACGTTCAGCAGCGGCAGCGTCGCGTGCTCGACCCGCTGCGACCGGAACGTCCACGCGGTCTCGGTGGCGGTGGCGTACAACCACTCCGGGGTGGCGCGGGCCGTGGTCAGCTCCAACCGGTAGGTCGCGCGTTCCGACGCCACCGCGAACTCACCCCACGCCGACGGTGCCTCGGCGACGAGCCGCCCGTTCCGGTACAGGCGCGCCGAGGTCCTGTCCGGTGGGGTGTCGTCCCAGCCCGCGCCCTCCGCGCGGCCGTAATGCCCTGCCGCGTCGACGAAGTCGGGGACGCGCACGGTCAGCGTGTCACCGTCGCGAGTGGACTCGAGCGCGGCGGGTCGGACGACCGGGGCGAACCACGACTCGGTGACCCGCTCTCCCGCCCGGAAGGTCCTCGGCGTGTCCACGAGCCCGTTGGCGAGCGGGTTCATGCTTTCCCAGCTGCGGTAGTGGCGGACGCGGTGCTGCCAGATCGTGTCTCCCGAGGTGACCGTTTCCGGGCGAACGCGCCCGGTCTCGACGATCCGCTGGTACTGGTTGATCGCCGTGGTCTGCCATGGCCGCCACGCGAACCGCTGCTCCTTGGCGTACGGGTCGCCGCCCGAGTTGTGGTACTCGGCCCGCACGGTCGCCGAGTTGTGGCCGGACACCCGGTGCACGACCTCCCTCGGCACCCGGTCGCGCTCGACCTGCATGACGTCGTACAGGTACGGGCTGTCCGGGGTGCCGTCCAACGACATCCGCACCCGGCCACGGTCGAGCGCGGCGGCGAGGCGGGCGCCCTCGGCCGGGAGGACAGTCGCCATCGGCACCGGCAGCTGCGGGACGGCAGCCCTCGACACGCCCGGCATCGTCAGCAGTACGAGCACGGCGCCGCCCTTCTTCGCCGCGGCGGCAATTCCTTCCCAGTCCGGGTTCGGGTCGGGCGCGACCAGTGCGATCTTGCCGCGTACCCGCGTGAAGTCCCCGGCCGGCACCAGGTCCAGCGTGCGCCGCCCGTCGATCCGTGGCGAGTCACCGAGATACCGCGGCTCGAAGTCGAGACCGCCGGCACTGGCCCACAGCGGCGGCGCGACCAGGCTCCACCGGGCACCGAACTCCAACACGCCGGTGGTCTTCGCCGTGGGCGTGACCCACAGCTCCCGCGTGTTGTCGAATTTCATGGCGTAGTTGGTGATGTGACGGTCGCCGAACTCGCGGTGCGCGTAGAAGCTGAAGATTCCTTGCTGTGTGGCCCTGTGCGGGGTCTCGACGCGCACCTTGGTGGTTCTGCCGGCGTCCAGTGTGTACTCCCGCGGTCCCGTGACACGGAACGCCGGGTCGATGATCTGGTAGGAGACGCTCTCGTCGGGTGAGGAGAGCAGTGCGGTCAGGTAGTTGTCGCCTTCCGGCACCGACAGGGTGACCGACCCGCCGGCGTGGATGTAGTCGAGGACGTCCTGTCGGCGGTCGGCGCCGTACACCGCGACGTACTCGGTGAACAGGGGTTCGCCGTTCGGACCCTTGGCACGGAACGTGATCTCGTGCGTGGGGGCGGTCTCGGTGACGCCGATGGAGGTGCGGACGGTGATGGTGCCGGCGGTCGCGACGAGGCGGCCGCCGTGCGCGCCCGGGGTGAGCCTGGCGGGGTCGGCGGTCACGGTCGCCGTCGCGCTGCCGTTCGCCGGCACCTCCACCGTGGACTGTCCGAGTTGGACGGCGTCGGTGGTGGTGCTCAGCCGCAGCGACACGGGGACGGCCGTCGTGTTGACGTAGGTGACCTGCTTCGTGGTGATCTCGCTGACCTCACCGAAGTCCAGTGTGCCGGTCGCGTACACGCCCTGGCTGACGGCCCGGTCGACGGCGACCCGGCCGGCGCCGTGCTCGTACACCGACCGGGCCGTGTCGCCGACCGCCGTGCTGACCAGCGCGTCCTTGAGTCGCTGGCCGGTCCAGTCGGGATGTTGCCCGGCGAGGATCGCGGCGGCGCCGGCCACGTGCGGCGCGGCCATCGAGGTGCCGGACGCGGCGGTGTACTGGCCGTCGACCGGCGAGCCCATGCTGGTGCCCGCCGCCCGCGCGGCCACGATGTCCACGCCGGGCGCGGTGAGGTCGGGCTTGACGGCAAGGTCACCGAGGCGGGGTCCCGTGCTGGAGAAGTACGCGAGCTTCTCGTCGCGGTTGACGGCGCCGACGGTCAGGGCGGACGACGCGGCGCCCGGCGAGCCGATCGTGTTCGGGCCGGTCTCGCCGGAGTTGCCGGCGGAGACCACGAACAGCGTGCCGGTCTCGGCGGTCAGAACGTCGACGGCCTGGCTGAGCGGGTCGGTGCCGTCGGTCGGGTCGGCGCCGAGGCTCATGTTGACCACGTCGGCGCCAGAGCGGGCCGCCCATTCCATGCCGGCGAGCACCCACGACTCGTAGCCGGACCCGTTGTCGTCGAGCACCTTGCCGACGATGACGTCCGCGCCGGGGGCGACCCCCTTGCGCCGCCCGCCGGACGCCGCTCCCGTGCCGGCGACCGTGGCCGCCACGTGCGTGCCGTGTCCGAAGCGGTCGGTCGCGTCCGGCGTGTCGGTGAAGTTCTCGGCCGCGGTCACCACCCCGGCCAGGTCGGGATGGGTCGGGTCGTATCCGGTGTCGAGCACGGCGACCGTGGTGCCCGTGCCGTCGTGACCGGCGGCCCACGCCGCGGGCGCGCCGATCTGGGGCACGCTGTGTTCGAGGGTGGCGCGCAGCTTGCGGTCCAACCGGATGTTCTCGACGCCCGGGTCCGCCAGCAACGCGGCGTCGGCGGCGACGGCTCGCGCGTTGATGCTGGGCAGGTCCCGTCCCCTGGCTTTCGGTGCGCCCTCGGCGTAGGTGACGATCAGCGGCAGCGCGCCGTCGTAGCCCTGCGCCGCGAGCCCGGTGACGTCGAACAACGCCGGGTCGAGGCGGTCGCCGAGCCGCGGCAGCACGTCGGCGGGCAGCACGGACAGCCGGCCGTCGACCTCCTGCTGGTGGAACGTGACGTGCTCGCGTCCCGGCCCCGGCACGACGGTCGCGGCCTGCCTGCCGTCGGCGAACCGTTCGAGGTGCACCACGTCCCCGGTGACGAGGGTGACGGAGAAGGTCGAGCCGCTGGTCGTCGGTACCGGCTCGGCCGCGGCCTGGGGCGCGGACAACCCGGCGAGGACCAGTGCCCCACCGGCGACGACGGCTGACACCCTGCTTCTCCACTGCATGCCCCGTAGGCTCGTGGCACCGCCGGCCGCTGTCAGTACCAACGTGATGGCCAAGCTGCGACATGTCGGACATCCGTCAAAGTGATGAGTCCGTCCGCGACGTTGTCCTGACGAGAATCCGCCGCGGCCCCGGCACGCTGTGGATCATGCTGGAGCTGTTGCGGGACAACCCGATCGCGGCCGTGATCGTGCTGTGCGAGGTCGGCCTGTGGGTGATGGTCGGCGCCGGTCTGGTGCTGCGGTACCTGATGCGGTCGCGGCGCACGAGCACGGTGGTGCTGGCGGCCATCCCGCTGCTCGACCTGGTGCTCGTGGTCGCGGTGGCCCTCGACCTGAACCGGGGGACACCCGTCTCGTCGATCCACGGCCTCGGCGCCGTCTACCTGGGATTCAGCGTCGCGTTCGGCCCCGCGCTGGTGCGGTGGGCGGACGTGCGGTTCGCGCACCGGTTCGCGGGTGGGCCCCGGCCGGTGAAGGTGCCGAAGCACGGGCCGGAACGACGGCGACACCTGTGGCGCGAGTGGTATCGAGTGGTGAACGCGGCCGCCATCGCGTCGGTCACGCTGCTCGGGCTGGCCTGGCTGTTCACCAACGGTGACCAGCATCTGTACGGGTATATCCAGGGGTTGTGGATGCTCGTGGGGATCTGGCTGGTCGCGGGTCCGCTGTGGGAGCTGGGAAAAAGGTCCGAGTGACCGTCCTCAGGAGAACCCGGCCGTCGACGGACCACCGCCCCGCTCGGTCCAGGTCATTGAGTGAGGCAGTGGTCCGCGTGGTTCGGAGTACCCATGGGTCCGCCGTTACAACGCGCGGGTGGATTGTTTGCACCGAACGGGCTACGGTCGTGGTTGTTACCAGTTAAGCCGCAGCTGGAGTTGGCACCCCTTCCGAGGAGGCACGGGCGGGTGGACTCTCCTTATCTGCGTGTGCGGCACGCTTGCCACGACAAGGGTCGCGAGGTGTGGACCCTCGTCGGCGAGGTTGATCTGGCCACGATCCCTTTACTGCGCTACGCCCTGGGCGAGGCCGAGGCCACGCACACGGTGGTGAACCTCACCCACGTCGAGTTCCTGGACCTGGCCGGAGCGCGGGCCATCGCACTCGCCGCCGGGCACGCGCGGGACACCGGGCGGCGGTTCTCCGTCGTGGCTTCCACCACGGCGGTGCTTCGTGTGCTGGTGGCGAGCGGTCTGGCCGACGGGCTGGAGATCCACTCCGACCTCCGTGAGGTGTTTCCGCCGGGGAAATCCGGGCATTCCCGTGGTGATCTCGCCCCGCCGACGGAGGAGGAGACACGATGGCGACCACACCGTCCGAATCGGATCCGGCGGCGTTGAACGCCGCGGAGGACCTGGACGAGGACCGGCTGCGGCTCGACCCGCTCGAGGAGGGCATGGACCCGCCGGAGCACTGGTCACCGGCGATGGACCAGGCCACGACCGCCCGGGACGAGCGCGAGGGCCGCGACCTCGACGACCGGCTGCGCGAGGAGCAGCCGGACGACACGACTCCCCCACCCGAACCCCGCGACGAGTTGGACCGCATGGACGCCGAGGGCGAGCTGGAAGGCCGCCCGGCGACCGGCGACGGCGAGATCCCGTTCGCACGCGACTTCGAGGAGGGAGCGCGCCGGGGTCAGACCGAGGACGAGGGCTCGGTGGCGCGGGAGTTGCGGACACCTCGACGCTCGGAGTAATGCACACGAAAGGGCGGGGTCGGACAGCCGGCCCCGCCCTTTCATGTGCTCACGCCACCCGACGCGAGGTGCGGCCGCGCAGCGCGACGCCAAGACCGATCATGGCCACCGCGAGGATGAGGTGCAGCCAGTTGTCCGCGCCGTTGACCGGCACGAAGTTCGCCGCGCTGTCCTGGTCGATGAACAGGCCGTACAGCCACAGCACCGCGTACACCACACCACCGCCCACCAGGAAGTTGCTCGCGCCGGAGACCGTGCGCGCCAGCGCAAGGCCGACGATGCCGAACAGCAGGTGGACGATGTTGTGCAGAATCGAAACGTGGAACACGCCGAGCAGCATGGCGGTGGACTCGTGGCCGGCGAACGTCATCCCGTCGTAGTCCGTGGTCACCCCTGGAATGAAGCCGGCGAGGCCGACCAGGAGGAACACGACAGCGATGACCATGGCGGCCAGCTGCACGGGGCGTCTCGTACTCATGGTGTTGGTCATGACAATCCCTCCTCGAAGCTGAGAACCAGACGCCCCGAATACCCCGGTTCCGGAGGCCAAACCGGGGGTGTTTCAGCCGTTATGGACGAATTACCCGGCATTCACGTACCGAGCTGGCGCCATCACGCGTCGCAACGGCAGACGCGCCCGTCACAGCCAGTCCCGGCGCTTGAACATGAGGTAGAGCCCGCCGCCCACCACCACGATGACGGCGGTCGAGGTCCAGAACCCCCACGGTGCGGCGAAACCGGGATACGGCACGTTCTGTCCGTAGAACCCGGTGATGGCCGTCGGCACGGCGATGATGGCCGCCCAGCCGGTCACCTTCTTCATGATCATGTTGAGCCGGTTGCTCTGCAGGCTGAGCTGCGTCTCGCGAATCGTGGCGACGAGCTCGCGCAACGACTCCGTCCACTCCGCCACGCGCAGCACGTGGTCGTAGACGTCCTGGAAGTACGGCGCCATGGCCGGGTCCGTCGCGCGCCGCAGCACGGTGGTCACGACGTCCTGCATCGGCAGCACGACGCGTCGCAGCGTCACGAGTGACCGGCGCAGAGTGAGAGCCCGGCGCTGCATGTCGCGGTCGATCGGACGCTCGGCGAAGACCATGTCCTCCAGGCCCTCGATGTGCTCGTCGAGGGCTTCCACGACGTCGAAGTGCGAGTCGACGACATGGTCCAGCAGGCCGTGCACCAGGAAGTCGACGCCGTTCTTCGCCAGGTGCGCCTGGTTGTCCCAGCGCCTCACCACCTCGTCGATGTCGAACACCTCGCCGGGGCGGACCGTCACCACAGCCCGGTCCGTGATGAACACGCCCAGCTCGGCCTTGGTCAGCTCGAAGGTGTCCTGGTGGAACACGGCCGAGTAGGCGGTGAGGTAGCAGTGGCCTTCGTACTCGTCGACCTTGGGCCGCTGCCGCGAGTCGACGGCGTCCTCGACCGCCAACTCGTGCAGCCCCAGTTCGTCGGCCACCAGCGCGAGGCCCTCCTCGTCCGGCGACCCCAGGTCCAGCCAGACCACCAGCTCCTCGTCGCGCAGGTACTCGGAGATCTCCGTCGCCGGGACGTCCTCCGCCTCGAGCACCCCGTTCCGGTACAAACGTGTACGCACAGGGTTCACCGTAGTGACCGGGGCATCGCCGCGCCGGGCGGCCGAAACCGCCGGGGCCCGGATCCCCTACGCTCCGCGGCATGCTGCCCTGGTCCTCGCCGCTCGCCGGCCGCATCGAGCACTCGACCGTCCACAGTGAACTTCTGCGGGACAACCCGCTCGGCGACCCGCACGAGCGGCCGGTCTACGTCTACCTGCCGCCCGGCTACGACGAATCGGGGCGGAACTACCCGACCGTGTACGTGATCCAGGGCTACACCGGGCACGTCGGCATGTGGTTCAACCGAGTGCCGTTCCGCCGGCCGTACCCCGAACTGGCCGACGAGGTGTTCGCCGCCGGTGACACGCCGGCCGCGATCGTCGTGTTCGTCGACGCGTGGACCGCGTACGGCGGCAGCCAGTTCCTCGACTCCCCCGCCACCGGTCGCTACCACTCGTACCTGTGCGAGGAGGTCGTGCCGTGGGTCGACACCCACTACCGCACGCTCGCCGACCGCGCCCACCGAGCCATCACCGGCAAGTCCAGCGGCGGCTACGGCGCGATGATCACCCCCATGCTGCGCCCGGACCTGTTCAGCGCACTGGCCACGCACGCGGGCGACGCGTTGTTCGACGTCTGCTACCCGCCGGACTTCCCGCGCCTGGCCCGCATCCTGCGCGACGAGTACGGCGGTGACTACCGGGCCTTCCTGACCGACCACGGCCAGCGCCTGCACGGCACCAGGGACAGCGACCTCGACCTCATCGAGATATACGGCTACGCGGCGGCATACTCGGGCAACGAGGACGGCACGGTGTCACTTCCCTTCGACGACACCGGCGCCCTCGTGCCCGAGGTGTGGGCCCGCTGGCTGGCCTGGGACCCGGTCCGCATGGCCGCCGAACCCCGGTACGCGGAAGCCCTCCGCTCCCTGTCCGCGATCTGGATCGACGCGGGCCGGTCGGACGAGTACTACCTCGACCTCGGCGCGACCGCCTTCCACCGCGCACTCACCGACGCCGGCGTACCGGACGACCGCGTCCACTTCGAACTGTTCGACGGCCGCCACGGAGCCATCGAGTACCGCTACCCACTGGCACTGACCTGGTTGTGCCATCGAATCGCGGCGACCTAGTCGGTGGCGCGGATCTGGATCGCGATCAGGTCGTAGTGGGAGTACGAGTTGATGTCGTCCGTCATCTCGAGGCGGATCTCGAAGCCGTCGCGGTGCCAGGTTTCCTCTGGCTCCAGGCCTTCGGTGCGCTTGTCCGGTTCGCCGAGTTCGGCGCGCAGGAGGTTGGACAGGCGGGCGAACTCGTCCTCGAAGGCGTCGCGGTCCGCGTCCGGGTCGCGTTCCCACGACTCGGCGTACTCGTCGTCGAGGTCGTCGACGTCCTCGACGTCGGACTCGAAGTCGTCGTCGAAGTCGTCGGCGTCCTCGTCGATGTCCAGTGCCGGCCAGGACAGCGCGCACGGCAGCCGGAGCGACCCGCCCGGCTCGCCGGGCGGGTCACCGAGTTCCAGCCGCCACCCGTTCTCCTCGTCGCCGAAGAAGTGGGGTGAGCCGGCGCCGCCGGACCATTCGACAGGGGTGCCGGCCACGGCCCAGCCCGCCTGTAACAGCGCGGCTTCGACCCCGGCGGGGGTCCAGTCGCTGGTGAGGGAGAGCAGCACCCTGATTTCCGCCGGTCCGACCGGCAGCTTCTTCATCGACACGCAGTGCAGGGTACTACTACCGCTGGGGCACAAGGGTTTTCGACCACAGGCTGACTCCCTGTCCATCACGGAGGTCGACCGTGAGCGCCCCGCTGCCCCCGTCGACGTTCACCTCGCCGAAATGCTGGAACCCCTCCAGCGGTGAGGTGTTGGCACGTGGCGGGACGTGCGTGAACACGGCCTCGGGCCCGAACGTCGGGTCGAGGGTGTTCGGGCCGAAGGCGCCGGCGTGCAGCGGGCCGGACACGAACTCCCAGAACGGGTCGAAGTCGCCGACGGCCGCGCGGTCCGGCGAGTAGTGGTGGGCGGCGGTGTAGTGCACGTCCGCGGTGAGCCACACCACGTTGCGCACCCGGCGGCGCGCGAGCGTGCGCAGGACGCCGGCCAGTTCGTGTTCCCGGCCACCCGGCACGCCAGGCAACCCGTTCGCGACGCCCTCGATGTCGGTGCCGTCCGGGACGGTCAGGCCGATCGGCAGGTCGGCGGCCACGATCTTCCACGTGGCCCGGCTGCGGGTCAGGCCATCGACCAGCCAGCGCGCCTGCCGCGCGCCGAGGATCACGCCCTGCCCGTCACGCGGCGAGGTGTTGGCGTCCTTGTAGGTGCGCATGTCGAGCACGAACATCTCGACGTGCTTGCCGTAGCAGAAGCTGCGGTACACGCGACCGTCGACGGCCCGGTTCTGGTCGATGGGCTGCCACTCGTGGAACGCCTGGAACGCGCGGGCTGCGAGCACGTCGACCCGCTTCTCGGTGTACTGCGGCAGCGTGAGGATCTCGCCCGGGTACCAGTTGTTGGTGACCTCGTGGTCGTCCCACTGGACCACGCTGGGCACCTGCGCGGCGAACGCGCGCACGTTCTCGTCGAGCAGGTTGTAGGCGAACTGGCCGCGGAACTCGTCGAGGGTCTCGGCGACCTTCGTCTTCTCCTGCGTGACGAGGTTGCGCCACACGCGGCCGTCGGGGAGCGTGACGGTCTCCTGCAGCGGGCCGTCCGAGTACACGGTGTCGCCGCTGTTCAGGAAGAAGTCCGGCCGGCGGGCGAGCATGGCGCGGTAGGCGGTCATGCCACCGATGTCCGGGTTGATGCCCCAGCCCTGCCCGGCGACGTCACCGGACCACGTGAACCGGACGTCGTCGCGGCCGGTGGGCGCGGTGCGGAAGGAACCGATGAGCGGCACGCTCCGGGTCCGCCCGTCGATGTCCTCGGCCGTGACGCGGTAGTGCACGGTCCGGCCGGGTGCCAGGTGCCGCAGCCGCAGCTTGCCGGTGCCGCCGGAGTCCGGGGTGAGCAGCGGGCCGCGGATGGTCCTGGCCCGCCGGAAGTCGTCGTCGTAGGAGACCTCGACGAGCATGCGTGATGGCCGGTCGGCGCGGGTCCACACGACGGCGCCGTCGGTGGTCACGTCCCCGGTCTGCACGCCGTGCGTGAGCGCCGGCCGCTGCCCTGCCGCCAGCGCGAACCCCGGCACCCCGGCCGCGAGCACCCCCGCCCCGACCGCACCCGCCCGCAACACCGTCCGCCTGCTGACCCGCTCATTCGTCATGCCGTCTCCTCGCCCGCTGCGTGGCGCCGGAACGCTCCGCAGGCTCCGCTACTCCGGCGCCCTCCGCGGGCTCCGAGCCGACCTGGACATCGATGACTCGCTCCGCAAGCTCCGCTCATAGGCGCTTTCTAGCCGCTTTCGGCGAACGACGCATCAACCAAAGGTGAACGAATAGGCCTGGACACCGGCGCCGACCGAGACGGTCAGCGCGCCATAACGCACGTCCTGAGTGGACACAAGGCGGTACGACCGTGGCGTGCCCGACACCTCGATGGGTGCCTCGCCACACGTGCAGCTGACTGTGCCGGTGCCGGACAGGACCATCCGCACCTCCTTCGCGCGGTAGCTGAGGCTGATCAGCGCGCCGGGGCCGCCCGGCGTGATGTGCTGGCTCGTGACCGTCCACGGTCCTGACAGGACGAAGCTGTGCATCGGTCGCTTGTCCGGTGGCACGAAGGTCCCGGTGCGGTAAGGCTGTGTGCCGGCGAAGTTCACCTCTTTCGTCCCACCCAGGTAGGTTTCGCGGGTGATGACCGATGTGTCCGGCGTGTCGTCGGCGGTGTCGGTCGGCTTCGGCAGCGCGGTCGACGGGTCCGCGGCCACGAGCAGCTCACGGATCAGCCTCTCCGTGGTGTCGTAGCCGCCCTCACCGAACCTGATGTGCCGCACGGTGCCAGACGCGTCGACGAGATAGTGCGCCGGCCAGTACCGGTTGCGGTAGTTGGTCCACGTGGCGAGCGAGTTGTCCAGCGCGACCGGGTAGCGGATGCCGAACCGGCCGACGGCGTCGGCGACGTTGCCAGTCTCCTTCTCGAAGGCGTACTCCGGCGCGTGCACGCCGATCACCCGCAGGCCCACGTCCCGGTAGGCGGCGTCCCAGGCGATCACGTGCGGCAGCGAGCGCTGGCAGTTGATGCACGAGTACGCCCAGAAGTCGATCAGCACCACCTTGCCGCGCAACGACTTCATGTCGACCGGTTGGCTGTTCAGCCACTGCTGGACGCCGCGGATGTCCGGCGCGGTCCCGCACCGCTCCAGCTCGGTCGCGCCTTCCGTGCACAGGTCCAGTTCCTTGTTCTGCTCGTTCTCCAGACCGCCGAGCTCCAGCGCCGCACGCACCTGTCCGTTCTCGTTGATCCGCTCCTGCAGGCCGGCCGTGTAGTCGGGCACCGCGCGCTGCAGCAGCTGAGGCAGGTTGAACACCAGGCCGACCGCCAGCACGAGCATCACGACGCCGGCGGTGACGCGAACACCGCGCTGCCGCTTGCGGAAAGCCTGTACCCGCTGGGTGATCCCGCGCCCGGCCAACGCGAACACCAGCAGGGGCGCGGCGGCGCCGAGCGCGAACGAGACGGTCAGCACGACGGTGTCCACGCCGATCCGCCCGGTGGCGCCCGCGACGGTGATGGCGGCGAGAATCGGCCCCGCACAAGGAACGTAGACGGCGCCGAGCGCGAGTCCGAGCGAGAAGCCGTTCCTGCTCGCGTCCGGGCGGCGCTGCGGGAGCCAGGCAAACGGTTTCTCCAGCACATGGGAGAACCTCGGCACGATCAGCCCGATCCCGATGAGCGCGAGCACGACCAGACCGGCCCAACGCAACACGTCCTGCGGCAGCCCGAGCACCGACAGGAGCAGCGACCCGAACAGCGTGACGAGCGTGAAGCTCACGACGAGACCCGCGATCACGAGGTACGGCCGCGCCTTCCTCTGTCCTTTCTCGACGGAGGAGAAGAACACGACCGGCAGCACCGGGAGGATGCACGGCGAGATGCCGGTGACAAGACCACCGACGAGCCCGATCAGCGCGAGTGTGAGCATGCCCGTGGTTCGGCGCCGGCACTGTCGCGGATTGCCCAGTAACGAGTGGGTAACGCACCCATCCGCCGCCGAACGGTCCCCGAATCACCGACGTTCGCAGGACAACAACAGGGAGACCAACTCATGAAGTCCACCATCCGACGCGGCGCGTTGGCTGTTGGGATCGCGTTCGTCGCGCTCCTCGGCACTGCGTGTGGGAACTCCGAGGAGCCGTCCGCGTCCACCCCAGCTCCCGAGACGACGTCGACGTCCAGCGCGACGGGCATGGCCGATCCGGCCGCCGACCTGGTCGGGCCCGGCTGCGCGGGCTACGCGGACCAGGTGCCGGACGGACCCGGTTCGGTGGCGGGGATGGCCGCCGACCCGGTCGCCGTGGCGGCGAGCAACAACCCGCTGCTCACGACGCTGGTCTCGGCCGTGTCCGGACAGCTCAACCCGAACGTGAACCTCGTCGACACGTTGAACGGCAACGAGTTCACGGTGTTCGCCCCGGTCGACGACGCGTTCGCCAAGGTCGACGCCGCGACGATCGAGATGCTGAAGACCGACTCGGACACGCTCACGAAGATCCTGACCTACCACGTGGTGCCCGGCCAGGTCACCCCGGAGGCGATCGTGGGCGAGCAGACCACCGTCCAGGGCGGCAAGGTCACGGTCTCGGGCTCCGGTGACAACCTGAAAGTCAACGACGCCAACGTGGTCTGCGGCGGCGTCCGCACCGCCAACGCGACGGTCTACCTGATCGACTCGGTGCTCACGCCGCCGATGTGACCGTCCACTCAGGCTGGAGGGACCTCTTCGTGTCCCCTCTCGGAGAGGTCCCTCCACTCCAGTGAAATCAGCCGATCGGGACGCGATGGGCGTCCCGGTCGGCCTCCCGTGCTTCCGGCGCGACCACGTTCGTCGCCGAAACCGTTGGCGCGACAGAGGTTTCCGTCAGGGCCGTGGCACCCGGCGCCAGCGACACCGGCAGACCCAGCCTGCTGCGGCCGAGGTCGACCTCGACCGTCGCGCCCGTGTCGAACGGCACGGTGTACTGCGGGTCGGACACCGTCAGCACGAGCCCGAGCACGCGACCCGCCGGCAGCACCACGTCGTGCGCCATGAGGTCGAACTTCACCGTGTACCAGCGACCCGGTTCCAACTGGGTCGGTTTGGTCAGCGAGTCGCGGTGTGCCGCGTCCACCCAACCTCGGGTCAGTACCGCGGCGTCGGCGGTGACGACGTCCTTGACCGTGTCGCGGTAGCAGGCGTCATCGGCCGGGGTGGACACGCCGAAGCAGGACTCGGTCGTGAGGTCGCGGATGCCTTCCTTGGGCCCGAGGTAGTTGATCCGGGTGGCGGCACCGTAGTCGACGAGACGTGCCGACAGCTCGGTGTTGGGCCGGTCCACCTTGACCCGCAACGAGATCGTGGTGGTGCCGCTGATCCGCAGGTCTCTCGGCAGCGGCGCGGACAGGAACACCTGCCGCCCCGCGACGGCCGCGTTGGGGTTGGCGATCGCGTCCCGCTCCCGCAACGCGGGGGTGTCCACCATGGTCTTCACGGTGCCGGGCCGGCTCGGTGCGAGGCCGAGCGTGCCGGTCGTGCCGTCACCGGCGCCGAGCGCAACGGGCAGCGTGAACGTGCCACGCGCCGGCCAGGTCGGCTCGTCCACCCACGTGTCCGGGGCGCGCTCGATGGTCGCCATCGGCTCACGCATGACGCCGTTCGGCAGGTCCTGCAGCCAGTAGTCGAACCAGCGGTGCAGGGTGGCGACCCACTCGGTGCGGCGGAAGTCGAACGGGTCGACGTGCCCTTCCTGGCCGAGCCAGATCTTGCGCGGCACCCGGTGCTTGGCCAGCGCGTCCCACCACTGCGCGAAGTGCTTGGTCTCGACGTTCTGGTCGTTGATGCCGTGCACGACGAACACGCTGGCCTTGACCTTGCGCGCGTCGGGCACGAAGTCCCGCTCGGCCCAGAACGCGTTGTAGTTGCCGGTGGCGTTGTCCGACCCGGCGAGGATGGCGTCGCGTACCGGCTGGCACACCTCCTGCGGCCGGCCGTTGACGAACCCGGAGAGCCAGTGCGGGCCGCCGCTCACGGTGTAGAGAGCGCCGTTGTCGCGGTAGTAGTCGTACCAGCTGGAGATGGCCGCGATCGGCACGATGGTCTCGAGCCCCTCGACGCCGGTGGCGGCGACCCCGTTCGCGACCGTGCCGTCCCACGACTTGCCGATCATGCCGACCTTGCCGCTGGTCCAGGTGGCGCGGGCGGGGGTGCCGTCGGCGTAGGCGCCCTTCGCGCGTCCGTTCAGCCAGTCGATGACGGCCCTTGTCCCTTCGATCTCCTCACGGCCGCCGACGTCCCCGCACCCGGTGGACCGGCTGGTGCCCGCGAAGTCGACGGCGGCGAACGCGTACCCGCGCGGCACGAAGTAGTTGTCGTAGAAGAGCGGGAACTTGGTGACCGTGCCGTCGGCGGCGTACACCTTCCGCTCGCTCTCGTTGCCCCGCCCGCAGCACTGGTAGTAGGGCGAGGCGTCCATGATCACCGGCACCTTGCCGGCCGCCGCCTCCCTCGGCCGCACGAGGTCGACCACGACCTTGTCGGGGGCGCCGTCGCCGTCGTTGTCGAGCCGGGTGGTGACCCAGACGCTCTCCCGAATGGCGCCGGCATAGTCGTAGACGGGAACGGTCCGGGTGCCCTGGACGTGCGGTGGGCGGGGTGTGGCGGTCGCGGCCGGCGGTGAGAGCAGCGGTCCGGCGAGCGCGGCCGCCAACACGATCAGACCGGCCCTGCGCAGGGAAAAGGAGGCCATGGCCGCAACCTACCGGCGGCCCTCTCCCAGTGGAAGTTTCACCATTTGCCGCCCGTGGCTGCGCCGAACGGCCCAGCGGCTGGAAGTAATTGTGCGGACAATTCGCGGGCGCACAACCCCGGGCCCGCGGCGGACTATATTCACCTTTGCAATCGTTCGATTCGAAACACTGGGGAAATAAATGAAGAAGCTCAGATTCGGCGCTGTCGCGACTGCCGTCGCGACAGCAGCACTGTCCGTCGTCATCGCGCCCGCCGCGAGTGCCGCACAACCGGAAATCCGGTCCAGCGCCGACGGCGTGCAGGTCACCGGCGACTGGGACGGCGACGGCATCGACACCGCGGGCTGGTTCGACTTCGAGACCGGCACGTGGTCGCTGCGGAACACCAACTCCTCCGGCGGAGCCGACGTGCAGTTCACGTACGGCGGCCCATGGGAAGGTGGATACCCGATCGTCGGCGACTGGGACGGCGACGGCGACGACACCATCGGCCTGGTCCGTGGCGGCAACTGGCTGCTGCGCAACAGCAACTCCACCGGCACCGCGAACCTCGACTTCCTCTACGGCAACGCCGACTTCGAAGAAGGTCACAAGGTGGCCGGCGACTGGGACGGGGACGGGGACGACACGCCGGGTCTGCGCCGCGGCAACAACTGGCTGCTGCGCAACTCCAACAGCTCCGGCGTCGCGAGCCTGGACTTCACCTACGGCGACCCGTTCGACGGGTTCACCGTGGCCGGCGACTGGGACGGCGACGGTGACGACACCATCGGCGTGGTCCGCATCAACGACTGGCAGCTGCGCAACTCCAACAGCACCGGTTTCGCGGACGTGGAGTTCCTGTACGGCAACGGCTTTCCCAGCCACTGGCCACTACCCGGCGACTGGGACGGCAACGACAGCGACACCGCGGGGGTAGTCGAGGAGAGGCCGTCCCCCTTCACGTGGTTCTTCCGCAACGAGAACTCGACCGGACCGGGAACCATCGTCTTCGACTTCGAGTGACATGACGGGTGGGTGGGGGGCAGTGGGGAGCCCTCCACCCTCGTCACGCACGCCGTCGGTGATCATCGGCACAGCGGGATCGGCCGGCCCATCGAGTCGTCGGCCACCTTACCGGGACACACTGCGCCATTCGGGCGAATGACTGGTCCGCTGAGACCATTCGGCTGGACGATATGCATGGTTTCCGTGCGTACGACCGCCACGGATTACCCGGAAGTTTCATACTCGTTGACGCCGTCACATTCATCCGGTAGGTTTGCGGCGCAATGTGGGGACGATCAACTGGGGAAGAATTTTGGCCGCCATGCGGCCTTCACTGACGCGTCGGGGTATTCGCGCGATCGACTGCGTGCGAATAGTTTTGTGAATCCAATTTATTGAAGAAAGGCAAGAATTGAGCATGCCTCGATTCGCTGTCGTGGCGACCGCCGCGGCAGCGCTGGTTGTTGTCACCGGCACCACCGCCACCGCCGCGCCCGAGGGCACCGAATTCGGCATCCAGTCCACGTCCACCGGCCAGTTCCTCAGCGGTGACTGGGACGGCGACGGCGACGACACGCCGGGCCTGTACGACTACGACTCGGGCACCTGGTTCCTGAAGAACAGCAACGAAGCCGGCGACCCGGACCTGATCTTCACGTTCGGCAACGCTCCGGAAGAGGGCTGGGCGATCGTCGGCGACTGGGACGGTGACGGCGACGACACCATCGGTCTGCTCCGCGGCGGCACGTGGCTCCTGCGGAACACCAACGACACCGGTGTTGCCGACCTGACCTTCCAGTACGGCGACGACGACGAGTCGGGCCTCCCGGTGACCGGTGACTGGGACGGCGACGGGGACGACACCCCCGGCCTCGTCCGGGACAACGTCTGGTTCCTGCGCAACGCCAACAGCACCGGCAACGCCAACACCGCGTTCGTGTACGGCGACCAGAACGAGGTCGGTATCCCCGTCACCGGCGACTGGGACGGCGACGGCGACGACACGCAGGGCCTGGTCCGCGTGGGCAACTGGCTCCTGCGCAACGACACCACCACGGGCCCCGCGGACATCGCGTTCGCCTACGGTGACGCGTTCCCGAGGCACTGGCCGGTGCCCGGCGACTGGGACGACAACGACACCGACACCCCGGGTGTCGCAGAGCCCCACGAGGACGGAACCGTCCGGTGGTTCCTCCGTGACGAGAACAGCAGCGGCCCGGGCACGACAGTCTTCGACTTCCCCGGCGCCGAGCAGTAATTCAGACAGTTGACGAGCGGGGAGCCTTTCCCGGGCTCCCCGCTCGTACTGTGTCCAATGAAAGGCAAGACATTGCACATGCGATTCGCGGTCGCGGCAACAGCCGTGACAGCACTGGTGGCCGTCAGCGGCACGGCGGCCACCGCCGCGGCCGAAGACCGGAACGGCAACCCTCGAGTGGGCGTCCAGTCCACCGCCGCCGGAGTCCTCCTCACCGGTGACTGGAACGGCGACGGCATCGACACCGCCGGCTGGTTCAACTGGGAAACGGGCACCTGGTACCTGAAGAACGCCAACACCACCGGCTTCCCGGACCTGGCCTTCAACTTCGGCGACAGCCACGAGATCGGCGACCCGGTGGTCGGCGACTGGGACGGCAACGGCACCGACACCATCGGGCTGGTCCGGGGCGGCACCTGGCTCCTGAGGAACTCCAACTCCACCGGCGCCGCCGACCTGGCCTTCGGCTACGGCGACGCCGACCCGGGCGGGTTCCCGATCGGGTACCCGGTGACCGGTGACTGGGACGGCAACGGCACCGACACCCCGGGGCTGCGCCGGGACAACGTCTGGCTCCTGAGGAACTCCAACTCCTCCGGCGGCGCTGACGGGACCTTCACCTACGGCGACCAGTTCGAGACGGGCTACCCGGTGGTCGGTGACTGGAACGGCGACGGCTACGACACCATCGGCCTGGTCCGTGCCGGCACCTGGCTCCTGCGAAACTCCAACTTCTCGGGCGGTGCCGACGTCGCCTTCTCCTACGGCGCCCCGTTGCCGGAGCACTGGCCGGTTCCCGGCGACTGGGACAACAACAACACCGACACCGCGGGCGTCGCGAACGCGACCACCTGGTACTTCCGCAACTCGAACACGAGCGGCGTCGCCGAGATCGTCTTCGACTTCTGATCACGCTGACGTCTGACCCAACAGCACGGGCGGGTTCCCCCGCCCGTGCTGTTGTCCAAGAAAGGTAAGACCTTTGAGCACACGTCGACTCGCTGTGGTGGCGAGCACCGTGGCGGCGCTGGTGGCCGTCACGGGCGTCTCCGCCACCGCCGAACCCGGCCCCGGCATCCAGTCCACCACTGGGGTGTTCGTCACCGGTGACTGGGACGGCGACGGCATCGACACCGCCGGCTGGTACTTCAACCCCACGGGCGTCTGGCAACTGCGGAACTCCAACACCGACGGCCAGGAGGACCTGTCGTTCACGTTTGGCGACACCAACGAGGTCGGCTACCCCGTTGTGGGTGACTGGGACGGTGACGGAGACGACACCATCGGCCTGGTCCGCGGCGGCACGTGGCTGCTCCGGAACTCCAACACCGCGGGCACGCCCGACGTGACCTTCACCTACGGGGACACCGGCTCGAACGGGCGCCCGGTCGGGCGTCCGGTGGCGGGTGACTGGGACGGCAACGGCACCGACACGCCCGGCCTGCGCCGGGACAACGTCTGGCTCCTGAGGAACTCGAACTCCACCGGCGGCGCCGACGGCACGTTCACCTACGGCGACCAGTACGAGACGGGCTTCGAGGTCGTCGGCGACTGGAACGGCGACGGCTACGACACCATCGGCCTGGTTCGCGCGGGCAACTGGTTCCTGCGCAACTCCAACTCCTCGGGTGCCGCCGACGTTGCCTTCTCCTACGGCGCCGAGTGGCCGGACCACTGGCCGGTGCCGGGTGACTGGGACAACAACAACACCGACACCGCGGGTGTCGCCGAGCCCGGCACGTGGTTCTTCCGCAACTCCAACACGACCGGCGTCGCCGAGATCGTCTTCGAGTTCGTCTGACCCGACCAGCACCAAGACGAAGGCGGGGAGCCCGGAAGTGGGGCTCCCCGCCTTCGCTGTGTCAGCGCACCGTGTACACGCCGGTCGTCTCCGCGTGGTAGCCCTTCGCGCCGACGGCCAGTGCGAGCGGGCTGCGGAAGTCCTCGCCGGCACGCAGGCAGGACAGCACGTGCGCGAAGTCGTACCTGGGGGTCCAGCCGAGCGCGGCCCGGGCCCGGTCGTTCACGTACACCCGGTCGATCTCGTCGAACATGCGCCAGCCGCGGCGTGCGTACTCCGCCGGCTGGTCGGGGAACAGGCGGGCCACCACGGACGGTGCCGCGCCGTGCAGGTCGGCCAGGTCGGCGCGGGTGAACGGGGTCGTCGCGCTCACGATCAGGCGGGTGAAGCCCAGGTCGGGCGCGCGGGACAGCGCGAGCAGGTGCGCGTCCACCACGTCCTGGATGTCCACCCGCCGGTACAGGTACTCGTTCGCCTTGAGGTTCGCGTCCTCGTAGGCCTCGCGGACCTCGTCGCGGTCGTCGGGCTCGGGGAAGAAGCGAGACGTGCGCAACACCACCACGGGCAGCCCGTGGTCGCGGTGCACGAGCTCGCACAGGTTCTCCGCGGCCGTCTTCGTGACGCCGTAGATGTTGCGGGGCACCGGCACGACGTCCTCTGTGATCCACGTCGCCGGCTGGCCGTCGCCCGGGGTCAGTGCCTTGCCGAACGCGCTGGTCGTGCTGGTGAACACGAAGCGGTCGACACCGGCCGCCACGGACTCCTCCAGCAGGTTCAGCGTGCCCGTGACGTTGGTGTCGACGAAGTCCTGCCGGTCGTGCGATCCGACGTGCGGCTTGTGCAGCGTCGCGGGGTGTACGACCGCGGTGACACCGCGTAGGGCCGCGCGAACCACGTCCCGGTCGGCGATCGAGCCGACCACCGTCGTGTACGGCGAGTCCATGACATCGAGCCCGACGACGGATCGACCCTGGTCAGACAGCACTCGTACCAACGCTTCACCGAGATGCCCGGCGCTTCCTGTGACAAGAATGCGTTCCACGACGCCTCACGTTACGTAGGCCGCGCAACCGGAATTGTCGAAAGGAGCTGAGGCGGGTAGGCGCTGTCACCATCTGAAAAGATCAACAAAAGGAAAATCCTTGCCGGTAGACCATGCGAGCCCTCCCAGAAGCGGCTGTTCGGCCTACCGTACTTACGCCAAAAGGCGTTGTCACTCCTTTTCCAGCGCGTTACGGAGTGCCTTCAGCGCGTAGTAGACGCGGGACTTGACCGTTCCCTGCGGCACACCGAGGACCTTCGCAGCTTCCTCGATGGTGCGATCGCGCAGGTAGGTCTCCGCGAGGGCCTCGCGGTGCTTGGGGCTCAACGCCTGCAGGGCGTCGGCGATGACCATGGCGGACAAGGAGTTCTCCGAATCGTCGGGTACTGCCATCGTCTCGAGCGGCGCGGCGTCTACCTCGGTGGGACGCACCCTTGAGCTGCGTCTTCCGTCAATCACGAGGTTGCGTGCGACCGTGTACAACCACGCGCGCACGCCGAGGGACTCGCGGTCGAGTCGATCCGCGTTTCGCCAGGCGCGGACCAGAGTCTCCTGTACTACGTCTTCGGCCCATTGCCGGTCGTTGCCGGTCAGGTACAGTACGTGACCAAACAACGCTCCGCCGAACTCTCTGTAGAGAGTCCTGATGAGCGCCTCGTGTCTATCCGAGACATCTTCCGCGCCGACGGATTCCAATCTTGGACGCCGGCTCACGGGGAGACATCTTTGCCGTAGATGCCCCCGGAAGTCGAGTGACCCAGGTCACACTTGTTTTCTTGTCGTGACTGAACCGTGATTCTTCGTTGTCCGTACTTGCTGGTGACCGCACGTGCTGGTGTTCCCGGAGGAACTCCTTGCAAAGAAAGGAAAACTCATGAGCACCCGATGCGACCGGCGAGCGGAGGTCGCGACGATCGCCCCTCTTGATCACCGTGCCACCGCTGGCGATGCTTGATCCAGTATGGACGGAGAACGCCTCGGTCGTGTCGTGGCGGTGACGCTACTGGCGCCGCCCACCCCGGTTGCCTACGCGGCCGGCGGGGTGGGCGGACCAGGAGCGTCCGGCCTCCCGCCGTCCCCCAGCAGCGCATCCCCCGCCGTGCAGTTGGGCGGCGGCGGGGAGGCCACCACCAACGGAAAATTCCTCACCAGCGTGCGGTCAACCGGGTACTGGGCGGTCCCGGTGAGCCAACAGTCCAGACGATACGCGAGCAACGCGGGTCCGCGTGATCGTTCCCTCCGACAACCTCGTGGTCGACCACCTGATCGGCCGGGATAGCACCCGGCCCATCACGCCGCTGCGCCAACGGAGCCGGCGCCGGCGAGGTTCGAGCACACAACCGCACTGGGACCGGCGACCTCGTCACCCGAGGTAACGCCCGTCGCGATGCGCCACCTCCGCTCGCGACGACAAGTCCTGCGCAACACATGAAACGAGGCAACCATCGATGGCTCGACACAAGAACCCGCAATACAACCGGAAACGCCTGGTGATCGCGGGTATCGCGGCCGTGGCGACGCTCGGTGCCGCGGTCGGCATCGGCATCTACGGCAGTGCATTCGCCGATCGTGGGGGCAACCAGAACCCGGTCGCGAGCGAGGAGTGTCTGCCAGCACCAGGGGACAACGCGAACCCGGAACAACCGCCCGAAGAGAACGCTCCGCCCGAGCAGGGCGACAACCAGCAGGGCGACCAGCAAGGTGACCAGCAGGGCGACCAGCAGCAGGGCGACAACCAGCAAGGTGACGACCAGCAGCAGGGCGATGACCAGCAGGGTGACCAGCAGCAAGGCGACCAGCAAGGTGACCAGCAGCAGGACGACCAGCAGCAGGGTGACCAGCAGGGCGACCAGCAGCAGGGCGGTCAGGGCGGCTACGGCTTCGCCGCGAACGCGCCTCTGTCCCTGAACGGCGAGCGGCCGAAGGGCAGCCAGCCGGGTGGTGACGGCGACCAGAACGGTGGCGGCCAGAACGGTGGCGGCCAGAACGGTGGGGACGACGATTACAGCGGCCCGAAGCCGCCCACGCAGGCGCCTGAGCCGCCGGCCGACGCGCCCGTGGACGAGTTCCCCGGTGGCGAGGAGTGCGAGGACCAGCTCGGTCCGGTAGCGAACGACTTCATCGACATCAACAAGGTCGAGCCGAACAACCTCGCGGACTCCCCGGAGACCCAGGATGGCGGTTCTGAGGGCACGTTCGTGTCGGATTGCGGCGTCAACGAGGAGGGCCACTTCAACTCGGCCAACTTCATCGTCGCGCCGGGTAACGAGAACGGCGCCGAGCACACCCACGACTACGTCGGCAACGAGGACTCTGACGGCTTCTCCGACAACGACAGCCTGGCCGCGGCCGGCACGACCTGTGAGAACCAGGGCGACAAGTCGGCGTACTTCTGGCCGGTCATCCGCGTTCGCAACGAGGGCTCGGACGCCGTCGACCCGCTGAACGCGCACAACGTCGGTGACATCCAGCGGCCGGTGTCGGCGAAGCTGGAGTTCCGCGGCAACGCGGTCGACCAGGTCGAGGCCATGCCGCAGTTCCTGCGGGTGCTGACCGGTAACGCCAAGTCCTTCAGCCAGAACGGGACCAACCAGAACGCGAAGTGGACCTGCACCGGGTTCGAGAACCGCATCACCGCGAAGTACCCCCTCTGCCCGGAGGGCAGCAACACCGTCCGGATCGCGGACTTCCCCGGCTGCTGGGACGGCAAGAACACCGACAGTGCCGACCACCGTTCGCACGTGGCGTTCGCCAACCAGAACGGCGAGTGCCAGAACGGCTTCGTGGCGATCCCGCAGCTGCGGATCACGATCACCTACGACCTGCCGCAGGGCGAGATCTTCGCTCTGGACGCCTTCCCGACCGAGTTCCACAGCCCAGTCACTGACCACAACGACTTCGTGAACGTGTTCGACGAGGACCTGATGGACCAGGTCGTCGACTGCATCAACAACGGACAGCAATGTTAGTGAAGATCAACGGCTACTAGCCGACGACGAGGCGTACGCGAGCCGACCGGCTCGCGTACGCCCACGTCTGCGTTCCCCGAACTACCGAAATTCCCCGCACTGAAAGAGGCAAGCCAACGATGGCGCGACACAAGAATCCGCAGTACAACAAGAGACGTTTGGTGGTCGCCGGGGTTGCTGCCGTGACGGTGCTCGGTGCCGCGGTCGGCATCGGCATCTACGGCAGCGCTCTGGCAGACCGAGGAGCGCCCGCGGCGAGCCAGGGGTGCCTGCCGGCCCAGACGGCCGCCGCCGTGGCGCCGGTCACCACCACCACCGAAGCGCCACCGCCGGCGGAAACGACTCCGCCGCAGGCCCCGCCCACCACCCAGACCCCGACCGAGACCGCTCCGCCAGCCTCGACGTCCCAGAGCCAGAGCGCCGAGACCACGACGCCGCCCGGCACGGTGATCTCCGACACCTCCACGTCCCAGACACAGGGACTGGCCGGCGACGACGTGCTGTCCCTGAACGGCCCGCGCGGGGGTAGCCAGCCGACCACGCCGAACGACTACGGCGGCCCGAAGCCTCCCGACCAGGCGCCCGCGCCGGATGCCGCCTCGACGGAGCGGACCTTCGGTAGTGGACAGCAGTGCCAGAACCAGTTCGGCCCGTTCGCGAAGGACTTCATCCGGATCCAGAACGTCCGCCCGAACAACCTCGCGGCCTCGCCGCAGGTCCGCCGCGGCGGTTCCGCCGGCACGTTCAACGTGGCCTGCGGCAACAACGAGAACAAGCACTTCAACTCGGCGAACATGATCGCCGCGCCGGGCAACGTGAACGGCGCCCAGCACACGCACGACTACGTCGGCAACCTGACCACCGACGGCTTCTCCAGCAACGAAAGCCTTGCCGCGGCCGGCACGACCTGCCGCAACGGCGACAAGTCGGCGTACTTCTGGCCGGTCATCCGCGTGCGCAACCCTGGCTCGAAGGCCGTGGACCCGCTGAACGCGCACAACGTCGGTGACATCGCCAACGTGCGCGCCACGCTCCAGTTCCGCGGCAACGCACGCAGCAAGGTCGTCGCGGCGCCGCAGTTCCTCCGGATCCTGACCGGTGACGCGAAGTCCTCGACCAACGGTGGCGCCAACGCCAACGCCAAGTGGACCTGCACCGGCTTCGAGAACCGCATCACCACCAAGTACCCGCTGTGCCCGCGCGGCAGCCAGACCGTCCGGATCGCGGACTTCCCCGGCTGCTGGGACGGCAAGAACACCGACAGCGCCAACCACCGCACCCACCTGGCGTTCGCCGACCGCAGCGGCGCCTGCCCGAGTGGCTTCGTGGCGATCCCTCAGTTGAGGATCACCTTGAAATACAACCTCCCACAGGGCAGGGTGTTCGCGCTGGATGCTTTCCCCGACGAGAAGCACAACCCGATCACTGACCACAACGACTTCGTGAACGTCATGGGCGACAAGCTCATGAACCAGGTTGTCAACTGCATCAACTCAGGACGGCGATGCTAGAACTGGCTGCTGCCAGCCATGATGACGGTGTACGCGAGATGTCCGTACTTTCGGCACGGCTCGCGTACACCCTCATGTGCCTGACGCTCACGTGGGGCGTGCTGACCTCGACGGGCTGGTTCGACCGGCTCACGGGTCGGCAGGCCGTGCGTGCGACGCATCAGGTACTCGCGACCATCACGCTCACGTTCGTGTTCGTGCATGGCGTCGCGTTTCTCGTGCTGGACTCCTCCCTGCCCCTCGGGCGGCTCATCTTCCCGTTCACCGGACCACTGCGGGACACGTTCGGGACGCTGGCCTTCGAGGGGATGCTGGCGGCGTCCATCGCGGTGGGACTGAAGCGGTGGACCACCTACTGGCGCTGGCTGTGGATCCACCGGCTGGCGTACCCCGCGTTCGTGTTGGGCGTGCTGCACGCGTTCTTCCAGGCGCTCGCCCGAGGCACGCTCTCCGCGGTGTACCTGGTCGGGTTGACGCTGCTGGTGCCCACGCTTGCGGTGATGTTCTTGAGGTTCGTGCCACCGAAGGCACTCGAAGCCGCCGGACTCGCGGAAGGTGGACCATGACCCGTTCCCGGTTTCGACTGAGTGTGGACAACGACCGCTGCCGCCGGTACGGCATCTGTGCCGCCGAGGCAGCACAGCTGTTTCGCCTGACCCCGAGTGGCGGGCTGCGCTACCTGCGTGCTGTGCCAACGGACGCGCTCCCGGACGCCAAGGCGGCCGTGCGTAGCTGTCCGACGCTGGCGATCGAGTTGGAGGAGAGGTAAATGAGTGAGCGCATCGTCGTCGTCGGCGCCGGCCCGTCCGGTCTGCGGGCGGCGGAGCGGTTGCGGGAACGGGGGTTCGATGGCGAACTGACCGTCGTCGGCGAGGAACCGTACCGGCCCTACCACCGGCCGGGGCTGATCAAGCCACTGCTGACCGGCAAGATGCGGCCACGTGACCTGCGTCTCCCGGTGCTGGAGGAGCTCGACGCGACGTGGCGGTACAACACCCGCGCCTCGCACCTCGAGCCGGACGAGCACCTGCTGCACCTGCCGGGCGGCGAGGAGATCCGCTACGACGGCCTGATCATCGCGACCGGCGCCCAGGCGCGCCACCTGCCCGGCGCCCCGCGCCACGACCCGCGCGTGCACGTCATGCGCACCGTCACCGACGCCGTGGCGATCCAGAAGAACCTGTCCCGCACCAGGCACGGCCTAGTCGTGATCGGCGGCGGGTTCGTGGCATGCGAGCTGGCCTCGGCAGCCCGCTCGATGGGCCGCGACGCGACGATCATCGTCCGCGGCCCCTCCCTGCTCCGCCACGTGCCCGGCGACGACTTCAGCGACACCGTCAGCGCCCTCCACCAGGCGAACGGCGTGCAGATCGTGACGAACGCGTGGGTCCACCACTGGGTGCCCCAGCCCGACGGGATCGCGATGCACCTGAACACCGGTCAGGTCGTCTTCGCGGGCTGCGTGGTCCTGGCCGTTGGCAGCGTCCCGGCGGTGAGCTGGCTACGCGGCTCGGGCCTGATCCTGGACGACGGCGTCATGTGCGGCCCCACCTGCCACGCCATCGGCGCGTCGGACATCGTCGTGGCCGGCGACGCCGCCCGCTGGCCGAACCTGCGCTTCGACACCGCGCCCCGCCGGGTCGAACACTGGCTGAACGCGTCGGAGATGGGCCGAGCGGCGGCGGAGAACCTGCTGGCCGGCCAACAGGACGCGAAGCCGTACACCCCGCTCCCCCGCTTCTGGACCGAGCAGCACGGCATGCGCATCCAGGGCGCGGGCACCCCGGCCCTCGCGAAGGACACGGTCCTGCTGACCGGCCCGGTCGCCGTCGGCCGCCGGGTGACGGGCTACGTGACGAACGGCAACCTGGTCGGCCTCATCGGCTGGGACACCCCGGCGGCCATGCTCAAGTGGACCAAGGAACTGGAAGCCCAGACCACGAAGGCGATGCGCCTCCGCATGGCCCGCCGCGTCCCCCCACGCCGCCCATCGGCCGGCGAAACCACCACCCGCCTCCCGCTCGCGGCACTGACCCCCACGATCGAGGAACTCCCCCCAATCCGCCCCTGACACCCCAACAACCGGGCGCGAGGCCCGCCCCTGCCCCCGGCGGCCTCGCGCCCAAACCCACTACACCCGCGAGTCTCGCGTTCGGCCCCGGCGAGTCTCGCTTTCAGCCCCCGCGAGTTACGCGTTCGGCCCCCGCGAGTCTCGCTTTCAGGCTCCGCGAGTCCAACACTCAGGACCCGCGAGTCCAACACCAGAACCCGGCGAGTTCGACAACAGAGCCGGCGAGTTCAACCGCGAGAATCATTTCTCCGGGCGGGCGGCCTGGGTTGCGCCACCCGGCTGGGGGCCCGATGTCTCAAGGGTGCCCTTGAGGACGCTGAACGTCCCGAGGGTGCCCTTCAGCGCATCCGGGAACCGGACCTGGCCGAGGGCGGTGCGGTGAGCCTTTCCTCGCACGGCCACCGACTCGAAGTGCCCGCGAAGCGGGCTCTGCCCGCCATCGGACCGCACAACCGCGAAACCACCACACAGGCTCAACGCCCCGAACATCGCCTGAGCCGTTCATGATCAACGCCAACACAGATGGTTGCGTAGGCATCCCCCACCCATACCCGGGGGGCCACCCCGAGGCCATCGTACCAACCGACACAGACAAAACCCCAGGTCGCGGACCCCTGTGGACAACTTTCGCTGGCCAGTCCGAGCGAAAGGGACACTCGTGCACCTTCTTGCCGGAGACCTAGCTAGGCCGCGCCGGTGACATCCCCGAACGTCGGGGCATGGGGACAGTCAGCCGTGGGGTGCGGAACGTGCGGCGGTAGGTGTCCGGTGGCACGCCGACCGTGCGGTTGAAGTGACGGCGCAGTGTCGTTGCGGTGCCCATGCCCGTCGCCGACGCGATGGTGTCGACGCTGTCGTCGGTGGTCTCCAGCAACTCCTGTGCGTGCCGGATTCGCTGCGTCAGCAGCCATTGCAGCGGAGTGGTGCCGGTCACCGACCTGAAGTGGCGGCCAAGGTTGCGTGAGCTCATCCGCGCCTGTCGGGCCAGGTCATCCACGGTCAGCGGGTGGTCCAGTCGTTCGATCACCCATGGGAACAGTTCGGCGAGCGGGTGGTTGTCCGGCGCGGGCACTGGGGTGGTGACGAACTGGGCCTGGCCGCCGTCCCGGTGCGGCGGCACGACCAGGCGCCGGGCGACCTCGTTGGCGACCGAGGAGCCGTGATCGAGGCGGACCATGTGCAGGCACAGGTCCATGGCGGCGGCTTTGCCCGCGGAGGTGAGCACGCTGCCGTTGTCCACGTACAGCACGTCCGGGTCCACGTCGATCTTGGGATAGCGGGCGGCAAGCGCCTCCGTGTGCGCCCAGTGCGTGGTCGCGCGCTTACCGTCCAGCAGCCCGGCGGCGGCCAGCACGAACACCCCCGTGCAGAGGGAGGCCACACGTGCGCCTGCCTCGTGGGCCGCACGGATCGCGTCGACCAGGCCGGCCGGGGGATCCACCTCGACGTCGGCCCAGCCCGGAACGATCACGGTGTCGCTGCGCCGGAGCTGGTCGAGGCCGTGGTCGGGCACCAGCCCGAATCGGCCCGCTCGCACGTCACCCGGCCCGCAGAGGACGAGGTCGTACCGGGCCAGGCTGGCGGGACCCGCGCCGAAGACCTCGTACGCCAGGGACAGCTCGAAGTGCAGCATGCCGTCGGTGACGGCGAGCGCGACAGTGTGCATGTCCGGAATTGTATGGGTTGTGGCGTTCCGGACACTCGTGCCGAACACGCGTCTCCGTCAGGATCTCCGCAACAGAGATCATTCGGAGGAGAACCCCATGGGAACAGGACAAACGGTTGCGGTGTTCGGCGCCTACGGGCACACCGGGCGCTTCGTGGTGGCACGGCTGCTGGAGCGCGGGTTCGTTCCGATCCTGTCCGGGCGCGACGCCGACAAGCTGAAGGTGCAGGCGTACGAATCAGGGCTCGACGCCCGCCCCGCGTCGGTCGATGACCCGGCTTCGCTCGACCGCGCACTGGCCGGTGCGGCAGCCGTGATCAACTGCGCCGGGCCATTCGCCACGACGGCCACACCCGTGATCGAGGCGGCACTGCGTGCCGGGATCCCGTACGTGGACGTGGCGGCCGAGATCGAGGCCAACGTCGACACGTTCACGCACTTCAGCGAACGCGCCCGCGCCGCGGGAGCCGTGATCGTCCCCGCGATGGCCTTCTACGGCGGCCTGGGCGACCTGCTGACCACCGCCGCGATGGGTGACTGGACGACGGCCGACGAAGCGCACATCGCGTACGGGCTGAACAGTTGGCACCCCACCGCCGGGACGCGTGCCGCCGGCGTGGTCTCCCGGCAGCGGCGGGACGGCCGACGCGTCCGCTACACGAACGGCCAGCTGGAATACCGCGATGACGAGCCGCCGACGCTGGAGTGGCCCTTCCCCGACCCGATGGGAGCCCGAACCGTCATCGGCGAGTTCACGATGGCTGACGTCGTCACCGTTCCCAGTCACCTGTCGATCCCCGAGGTGCGGACCTACATGACCGTCGAGGCGGCCAGGGACATCTCGACCCCTGACGCTCCCACGCCGGCCGCGGTCGACGAGGATGGTCGGTCCGCGCAGACCTTCGTGGTCGACGTCGTCGTGCGGTCCGGCGACCGTGAACGGCGCGCCGTGGCTAGAGGACAGGACATTTACGCCGTCACCGCGCCGCTCGTGGTGGAGGCGGTTGACCGCATACTCACGGGGCGGACCAGGACGGTCGGCGTCGCCTCGGCCGGTGAGATCTTCGACGCGCCCGACTTCCTCCGCGCGCTGTCCCCCCACATTTCCACGCACCACTCCGGTACCTGAGTCTCGGCTCCGGGCGCGGGGCTCTGAGATCATGCGTGCTGTGTCGCGAGCCCTGTCGAGCAGGACGATTGTCGTGTGGGCCGTGGGCCTCGTGGTGGCCGCGGCGGTGGCGGTGACGCTGCTGTGGATGTTCCTCGGTGGTGACGACCCCGCCGACGCTCGCCGGCTCGACGCGATCCGGACGGCGTCGAGCCTCGTGATCGGTGCCGGCGGGGCGGCGGCGTTGCTGCTCGCGGCGCGGCGTCAGCGGTACGTCGAGCTCGATCTCGAGCAGAAGGAGTACGACGCGAACGAGCGCCGCCTGACCGAGTTGTACGGCAAGGCGGCCGACCAGCTCGGCAGCGACAAGGCGCCGGTGCGGCTGGCCGGCGTGTACGCGCTGGAACGGCTGGCGCAGGACGAGCCGAAGCACCGCCAGACGGTCGTGAACCTGCTCAGCGCCTACCTTCGCATGCCGTTCAAGCCTGACCAGGACCCGGTTGCCGAGGAGGAGCGCCAGGTCCGCAGCAGCGTGCAGGAGGTTCTCGAGTCCCACCTGCAACCGGCGGAGCCGGACCGTTTCTGGCCGGACATCGACCTGAACCTGATCGGCGCCTTCCTGGAGTTCTTCTGGTTCCGCGACTGCGAGGTCCGCAAGGTGGACTTCCGTTACGTGACCTTCCACGGGATCGGGGCGCTGCGCGGCACCAAGGTCACCGGACGCGCCTACTTCCAGGGGGTCCGCTTCGCCGGCACGGCCGACCTGCGTGGGATCACGTTCGAGCGCGCGTTCTTCCAGAAGGCCTCGTTCGAAGGCAAGGTCGACTTCGGCGAGGATCCGCCAGCCGGACGCACGGTGAACCTGACGGACGCCACGGCGGTCGCGACCGCGGAACGGCGCTGGCCGGCGGGCTGGCAGGACGAACCGGACCCGGAGGTGGCCGACCGGCTACGGGTGGTTCCTCAAAGCGTCGCCGACCACTCGACCGTCACCTCGTCGGGTTCGTAGCTGGTCGTGGCGCCATGATCCGCGGCGGTTTCCTTGAGCGTGGTCGGGTCGTCCGGGGCGGTGCCGGTGATGAGGACACGCAGTTGGCCGTCCGCCGTGGTGACCGCGATCCGCACCGCTGACGGGAACTGCGGCAACAGTTCCCGGAGGAAGGCCTCGCACTCCTGCGACGCGGGCACGTCGACCTCGCCGTCCACCCTCGGCTTGGCCGCCAGCTCGGGGTCGAGTTCCGTCAGCACCTCGGCGATCGTCGGGTCGCCCTCGAACACGTGCGACCGGATCTCCCGCAGCACCCGATCCATGTCGGCCGTGACCGCCCTTAACGCCGGCGCCGCCGACGGGTGCCGTGCCGCGGCGGACTGCAGCGCCAGACTGATGCCGAACAGGTCACGAACCGTCGTCGACCCGAGGCTCTGCGCGATGCGGTCCGCCTCCCGCAGGCGCACGCGTTTCTCGGCAGACCTGTTCTCCCGCATGATGCGTGCCCACGTCGAGTCGACCCACCGGCCGAAGGTGACGATCACCAGCGCACCACCGATGACGGCGAGGGCCGCCGCAGGAACAGCCACCAGACGAGCCCACGTCTGGTGTGTCGAGAGCCAGGTCGCCGCCAACGTCAGGAGAAGCAGCGTCATCACGCCGCCTACGAGGACGTAGACGCGCCATCTGAGCGTGCTCAGCCGCATGGAACAAATCGTAGTTATCTGTCCCGTGCGCACAACCGTTGCGCCGCAAGGGAAACATTTGTCAACTCGCGGTTGTGGGAAAGCATCTGACCATCGCCTGAACAGTCAGTGAGCGGGTACCGCGATTTCCGTGGCGTCGTCGGGGAGGTACACGACGAGTCGGAGTTCCTCGACGCCGGGCACCGCAAGGGTTTCGTACGCCAGCCGCATCTGCGCCCACTGTTCGACGCCCGTCAGTGCCGGCAGCGTGGCGGCCGCGGCGAACCGGTCGGCGAACTCGGCCCCGGCCGTGATCGACAGTTCCACCGCCAGCGCGCCCGCGGCGGGGTCGCCAAGGTCGGCCGCGGCACGGACGGACGCGGCGCGGACGTCGGCGATCCGGTCCCACTCCGGGTACACCGTGCGAGCACGCGGGTCGGCGAAGACGAAACGCGCCAGGTTCGGTGGGTCGTCGTCGAGCAGGCCGGTCGGCGCGGCAAGAGTCTGGAACCCGGCGGTGCTGGCGAGCACGTCACCAGCCGCGTCGACGAGGAGGGCCGCGGTGGGTTCCAGCCGGTCGAGGAGCGCGAGCACCGTGGGCCGTGGGACCACGGCCGGCGCCGTCTGCTGGCAGGCCCCGCCACTGCTGGCCTTGATGAGCCGGTACAGGTGCACGCGTTCGTCGGGACTCAGCGTGAGGGCGTCGGCGAGCGCGCCGAGCACCTGGCCGGACGGGTAGCGGTCGCTCCCCCGTTCCAGCCGGGTCAGGTACTCGACGCTGATGCCCGCGCGTTCGGCCAGCTCACCGCGGCGCAACCCCGGTGTGCGGCGCCGGGTGCCGGTCGGCAGCCCGAGCGCGGCCGGCGTGGTCGCCTCCCGCCTGGCGCGCAGGAACCTGCCCAGTGCGTTGTCGGCCATGATCACTGATAGTAGAGGGCCCCTGCCACGGTCTCCCTAGCTTTGGCGGTCCAGGCGATGGTTTCGGCATGCGTTATCGACTGTTCGGCCGAACCGGCCTGCGCGTGTCCGAACTGCTACTCGGCACGATGACCCTCACCGACGAGCAGGAGGCCCGACGCGTCCTCGACACGTACGCGGACGCGGGCGGCAACGTCCTCGACACGGCCTCGGCCTACGGCGACGGCGAGAGCCTGCTCGGCTCGATCATCGAGCGGCGCGACCGCTTCGTGATCGCCACGAAGTACACGCTGTCCCGCGACCCCGCCGACCCGAACGCCTCGGGCAACCACCGCAAGAACCTCGTGCCGTCACTGGAACGAAGCCTGCGCCGGCTGCGGACCGACTACGTCGACATCCTCTGGGTGCACGTGTGGGACCGCCACACCCCTCTCGAGGAGACGATGCGTGCACTCGACGACGTCGTGCGCGCCGGCAAGGTCCTGTACGTCGGCATCTCCGACGCACCGGCCTGGGTCGTCGCCCGCGCGAACACGCTCGCCGAGTGGCGCGACTGGACGCCGTTCGCGGGCCTGCAGGTGCCGTACAACCTGCTGAACCGCGACATCGAGCGAGAGCTCCTGCCCATGGCGGAGGGCCTGGGCATGAGCGTGGCCGCGTGGGCACCGCTCGCCGCCGGCGTGCTCACGGGCGTCGCGGGCCGACGAGCCGACCCCGACAAGCTCACGCCGCGACAGCTCACGGCCCAACGCGCAGTCCGTGAGGTCGCCGGTGAGTTGGGCGCGAGCCCGGCGCAGGTCGCGCTGGCCTGGACACGAGCCAAGTCGCCAGCGGTGCTCCCACTCGTCGGCGCGAGCCGCGCGGAACAGCTCACCGAGAACCTCGGTGCCCTCGACCTCACGCTGCCGCCCGAGGCAGTCGCCAAGCTGGAAGCGTCGACGGACTTCGAGCGCGGCTTCCCAGCAGACTTCATCGCCGAATGCGAGCCGAGCCCGTTCGTGTTCGGCAACGCGGCGACAAGCGTGGTCGGCCGCTGACCACCGGCCGCTGACCACGAGGAGCCCCGCCTCCGCCTCAGCAGCCCTCCACCACGGCGACCCAAGGCAACGGAGGGCTGCGAGTGGGGCCCGGGAAAGCACAGGCCCGGCGACGGACCCCGCCGGCACCCGAACCCGCCCCGCACCCGAACCCGCCAGACACCCAAGCCAAAGCGGCACCCGAACCCAACGCAGCACCTGAACCAACGCGGCACCCGAACGAACGCGGCACCCGAGCCAGTCAGACACCCAAACCAGCGCGGCGACCGAGACCGCTCTGACGGGCGAGGAGCCCCGTCTCCCCCTCAGCAGCCCTCCACCACGGCGACTCAAGGCGACGGAGGGCTGCGAGTGGGACTCGGGAAAGGACCAGCCCGGCGACGGACCCCGCCGGCACCCGAACCCGCCCGACACCCCAAGCCAGCCCGACACCCAAGCCAACGCGGCGCCCGAGCCAGCCAGACACCCAAGTCAGCGCGGCGACCGAGACCGCTCTGGCGGGCGGGGCCCTCGCCCGCGAGCGTGCCTGTGTGTCTCGATGGCTGGGTAGCCTGATGGCTCGATGGCTCGACGGCCAGTCACTCACCGCCCTCGATGCGGCGCCGGCCTGCACAGCTCCACGACGTCCCGTATTCAGTTGTCGGTTCAGCAGTCCACGCAGTCTCCCTTCGTCAGCGGTTTGGCACTGGGTCTGCTGCCCAGTCGGCGGTCAAAGCTGCGATTCGACCATGTGGGCGATATTAGGCGCGAGCACCGACACGCGCGCGCGACAAACCTTCCACTCGCGAAATTCCGCGAAAACAGTTGCGATGAGGCTTGTCGGGTGCGGAATCAGTCGAGAAGATGGCAGACATGAGCGAGAAGCGTGTACTGCGGAACTTCGTCGACGGCACGCACGCCGACCCGGCCGACGGGCGCTACACAGACGTGATCGATCCCAGTACCGGGGAGGTCTTCGCGTGCGCGCCCCTGTCCGGCCCGGAGGACGTCGACCGCGCGATGCGGGCCGCCGGGCGCGCGTTCGAGGGGTGGCGCACCACGCCGCCGAGGGAGCGCCAGCTCGCGATGCTGAAGTTCGCGGACGCGATCGAGGCACGTGCCGAGGAGCTCGTCGACGCCGAGTGCCAGAACACCGGCAAGCCGCGCCAGCTCACGCTCGACGAGGAGCTTCCGCCCTCGGTCGACCACTTCCGGTTCTTCGCGGGCGCGTCGCGGCTGCTCGAGGGCAAGTCGGCCGGTGAGTACCTCGCGGACCACACCAGCTACGTGCGCCGCGAGCCGATAGGCGTGTGCGCGCAGGTCACCCCGTGGAACTACCCGCTGATGATGGCAGTGTGGAAGATCGCGCCGGCGTTGGCGGCGGGGAACACGGTGGTGCTCAAGCCGTCGGACACGACGCCGCTGTCCACGCTGTTGCTGGCCGAGATCGCGGCGGAGTTCTTCCCGGCGGGCGTGTTCAACGTGCTGTGCGGCGACCGGGACACGGGCCGCGCGCTCGTGGCGCACCCGACGCCGCAGCTGGTGTCGATCACGGGTTCTGTACGTGCCGGCCGGGAGGTCGCGCAGGCCGCGGCGGCCGACCTGAAGCGTGTCCACCTGGAACTGGGTGGCAAGGCGCCGGTGGTGGTGTTCGATGACGCCGACATCGCCGCGGCGGCTGAGGCCATCGCGGTCGGCGGCTATTTCAACGCGGGCCAGGACTGCACGGCGGCGACCCGCGTGCTCGCGGCGCCGGGTCTGCACGACGAGCTGGTCGCGGCGCTCACCGAGCAGGCACGCGCCACCCGCACGGGCCCGCCGTCGGACCCGGACGTTCTGTATGGACCGTTGAACAACGCGAACCAGCTGGCACGGGTGAGCGGCTTCGTCGACCGCCTCCCCGACCACGCGTCACTCGAGGTGGGCGGGACGCGGGTGGGCGATCGCGGCTACTTCTACTCCCCCACAGTGGTTTCCGCTCTGCGCCAGGACGACGAGATCATCCAGGACGAGGTGTTCGGGCCGGTGATCACGGTGCAGCGGTTCGGTGACGAGGACGAGGCCGTGGCGTGGGCCAACGGCGTCGAGTACGGGCTGGCGGCGTCGGTCTGGACGAAGGACCACAGTCGCGCCATGCGCATGACCGCGGCACTGGACTTCGGATGCGTGTGGGTCAACACGCACATCCCGTTCATCTCGGAGATGCCGCACGGTGGATTCAAGCACTCCGGGTACGGCAAGGACTTGTCGATGTACGGCCTGGAGGACTACACGCGCGTCAAGCACGTGATGCACAACATCGGTTAGGGCTCGGCGGGGCTCGCGCTCGCCTTCTCGGGCTCTTCCGCCGGCTGTGGCGGTTCGGTCGGGAGCGGTTCGGGAGGGCGGTCGAGAAGTTTCCGGGTCTCCCGCTCGCGGATCGTCTTGGCCTGGATTCGTTGACGCCACACGGCGCACTCCTTTCGTCACTGCCAACGGTAGGCGCATGACGCCGGGAGGGCTCCCGTATTTCTACTTCTCTCGCATCCCCCACGGCGATCCGTACTCGGTCAGCAGCTCCAGGAACGGAACCGCGTCGAACGCCTCCGGGCCGAGCACACCGGTGCCCGACCACTCGCCGGACGCCAGGAGTTCCAGCGCCACGACCGGGTTGACCGCCGTCTGCCACGCGACAGCCTGGTGGCCGTACTCGCGCATGGACCACTCGTTGTCGACCACGTGGTACAGGTACACCTCGCGGGCCGCGCCGGTCACGTCCCGCCCGCGAACCCACGTGCCGGCACAGGTCTTCCCCCGCATGAGCGGGCCGAGCCCGGCCGGGTCCGGCAGGCACGCGGCGACCACGTCCCGCGGCGACACCGACACGTCGCCGACCCGGACCGGCGTGACGGAATCGAGACCCAATTTGTGCAGTGTCCGCAACACGTCGACGAACTCACGACCCAGCCCGTACTTGAACGTCACCCGACCGACGGGAACCCAGCGTGGGATCAGCAGCACCTCCTCGTGCTCGACGTTCACACACTCGACCGGGCCGATGCCCTCCGGGAAGTCGAACACCTCCGGTTCCGAGAATGGTTCCGTGGTGTACCAGCCACGGTCGGCCTCCCAGATCACCGGCGGGTTCAGACATTCCTCGATCGTCGTCCAGATCGAGAAGGTGGGGGCGAAGGCGTGGCCGTCGACGACGAGGTTCGCGCCGTCGCGCACGCCGATCTCGTCGATCGTCGAGAACAGGTGGTCGGCGGCGTAGCGGGCGAAGACGTCCGACAGGCCGGGTTCGACGCCGATGCCCACCAGCGCAAGGCGATCACGAGACGCCCACCGCGGGGCCTGCGCGAACTGCTCGTCACCCAGCTTCACGCCCGTTCGCGAATGCGGCTTCTCGGAGTCCGGGGTGGACAGTGACATCGCCATGTCGAGGTAGTCTGCGTCCGCTTCGAGCGCGCCTTCGAAGATCGGCAACACGAAGCGCGGATCGACGGCGTTGAACACGTGGGTGATCCCGTGTGCGCGGCACAGCTCGGTGATCGCCGCGGCCGACGACGCGTCGACCGTCACCGACGTGAAACGGTCGTCGACGACGCAGGCGTCCGCGCGGACCGCCGAGTGGTCGGCGACCACATAGGACTCGAAGAACCGCCGGCGCGCGGCGATGTCGACCGCCGCGGAACCGACCGCGCCGGCGCCGATCTGCAGCACCCTCATACAACCCGCGCCTTTCTCCGTCCGCGCGTCTGGACGACGATCACCAGCACCAGCGCGACGAGGAACACCGCCGTGCCGATCACGTTGACCTGCCGGGGAATCCCGCGCTGCGCCGCGCCCCACACGTACATCGGGAACGTGACCGTCGTGCCGGAGTTGAAGTTCGTGATGATGAAGTCGTCGAACGACAGTGACAGGGACAGCATGGCGGCGGCCGCGATCCCGGGGAGCACGAGCGGCAACGTCACCTTGCGGAAGGTCTGCCACTCGTTGGCGTACAGGTCCATCGCCGCCTCCCGCAACCGAGGATCCAGTCCGGCCAGGCGCGCCTTCACCGTGACGACCACAAAGGACAGGCAGAAGAGCACGTGCGCGACCACGACGGTCCAGAACCCGAGCGGCACCCGCAGCGTCACGAACAGCGCCAGCAGCGAGGAGCCCATCACCACCTCCGGGGTGGCCATGGGCAGGAATATCAACACGTTCGTCGTCCCGCGACCGCGGAACCGGTGCCGCGCCAGCGCGAACGCCATCAGCGTGCCGAGCACGGTCGCGACGATCGTGGCGAGCAGCGCGATGCCGACGCTGACCCGCAGCGCCGCGCCGACTCCTGGCGCACCGAACGGGTCCAACCAGTAGTCGAGAGTCCACTCGGGAGAGAGGTCGTAGGACAGCCGGTTCGCGGGACGGTTCACCGACAGCAGGAACACGACGACGATCGGCAGGAACAGGTAGGCCAGCACGAGCAGGCCGACGACGAGCACCCAGTGGTCCGCGACCCAGCGCCAGAACCGCAATCAGACCACCTCGTCCGTGCCGGCCGCGCGGATGTAGGAGAACACGAGCACCAGGATCGTTGCCATCAACAGAAAAGACAGGGCCGCGGCCTGCGGGTAGTCCAGCCGCACGAGGAAGGCCGAGTCGATGACGTTGCCGATCATGTACTCGTTGGGTGTGCCGAGCAGCTCGGCGTTGATGTAGTCACCGGCCGCCGGGATGAACGTGAGCAGTGTGCCGGCGATGACCCCGGGCATGGACAACGGCAGTGTCACACGGCGGAACGTGGTGGCGGGCTTGGCATACAGGTCGCCGGCGGCCTCCAACAGCCTGCCGTCCAGGCGTTCCAAGCTCGCGTAGAGCGGAAGCACCATGAACGGCAGGAAGTTGTACACGAGCCCGCACACGACCGCGGCCGGCGTGGCGAGCAGCCGGAAGTCGTCGGGGAAGAACGGCAGCGACCGGAAGAAGCCGACCACCGGGCCGTTGTCGGACAGGATCGACTTCCACGCAAGCGTACGCACCAGGAACGTGGTGAAGAACGGTGCGATCACGCACACCAGCATCAGGTTGCGCCAGCGGCCGGCCTTCCGCGCGATCGCGTACGCCAGCGGGTAGCCGAGGACGAGGCAGATGACCGTGGCGATACCGGCGTACACGGCGGACCGCACGAGATGCGGCCAGTACGTGGCGATGGCGTCGGCGTAGTTGCCGACGGAGAACGTCTGCGAATAACCGAGTTCCAGGCTGCCGGACCGGTCGTAGAGGCTGGTGCCGGCGAGCTGGACGGCCGGCACGACGAAGAAGAGCAACAGCCACAGGCCGCCCGGCAGCAACAGGAGGTAGGGGAGCCAACGGCGGCGCGTCGGTGGTGGTGGGGACGCGGTCGCGGGTGGACCGGCGTGGACGATGGCGGTCACGCTGCCGCCCCGGATGGACAGAGCCCCACCACGGCACCGCCCACGTTCCCGTGCAAGCGGTTCATGATCAACGCCAACACAGATGGTTGCGCAGGCATCCCCCACCCATACCCGGGGGGCCACCCCGAGGCCATCGTACCAAGCAACACAGACAAAACCCCAGTTCGCGGGGCCCTGTGGACAACTTTAGGTGGCCAGTCCGAGCGAATGGGACACTCGTGCACCGGCGCGGTCCTGAAGGGCCTGCGGGTCATGGGGCCACCCCCAACGGGTCGGCCGAGTACTGGGTGGCCTCGTCGCCTTCGCCGGCTGGGCGGTCCAGCACGAACGAGTGAGGTGGGTACCAGTGCGCGACGACCTCGGTGCCCGGGGCGAGTGGCTCGCCGGCTGCCGCGTTCGCCGAGAACACCGACATCTCCTGTCCCCACGGGGTTTTCAGCAGGTACTCGGTGCTCACCCCGGCGTAGCAGGTGTCGGTGAGGACGCCGCGGACCCGGTTGTGCGCGGCCGGCACCTCCTCGCCGGGCATGGCTAATCGCACCTTCTCCGGCCGCACACCGAGCCACACGCGCCCGTCGGCTGAGTGGGCCCGGGCGACCGGCGCCGCGAACCGTTCACCGTATGCGGCAAGGTGGATGTCGCCGTCGGAGGTACCTGACACCTCGGCGGCGAACAGGTTGGACTGGCCGAGGAAGTTCGCCACGAACGGCGACGCGGGGAACTCGTAGATCTCGGACGGCGCACCGAGCTGCTCGATGCGGCCGTGGTTCATGACCGCGACCGTGTCCGCCATCCACATGGCCTCGTCCTGGTCGTGGGTGACGTGCAGGAAGGTGATGCCGACCTCGGTCTGTATGCGCTTCAGCTCGATCTGCATCTGCCGGCGCAGCTTGAGGTCGAGCGCGCCGAGCGGTTCGTCCAGCAGCAGCACCTGCGGCTCGTTCACCAGCGCCCGGGCAAGCGCGATCCGCTGTTGCTGGCCACCGGATAGCTGCGCCGGCTTGCGCTTGCCGAACGCCGGCAGCTGCACCAGCTCCAGCATGTCCGCGACCTTCTTCGCCACGTCCCGCTCACCCCGTTGCCGCGGCCCGAACGCGATGTTGTCCTCGATGTTCAGATGCGGGAACAGCGCATAGCTCTGGAACACCGTGTTGACCGGCCGCCGGTAGGGCCGCAGATGAGTGATGTCCTTGTCCCCCAGGCGAATCGTGCCAGCGGTCGGCTCCTCCAACCCCGCCACCATCCGCAGTGTCGTGGTCTTGCCGCAGCCGGAAGCGCCGAGCAGCGCGAAGAAACTGCCCTGCGGCACCGTCACGCTGAGATCGTCGACGGCGACCATCGCGCCGAACCGTTTGGTCACGTTCTCCAGAACGAGATCATCCGCCATGGCTCACGCTCCGATCACCTGCTGGAACTTCTGTTCGAAGATGCGTTCCTGCGCCTCGTTCAGTGCCATGAACACCTGGGCGCTCGACAGTGTGGACTCGCTCGGGAAGATCAGCTCGTTCTCGGCCAGCTCAGGATCGATCCGCGTCATCTCGTCCTGCGCGCCGAGCACCGGGCAGATGTAGTTGACGTACGCGGCCAGCTCGGCGGCGACGGCCGGCTCGTAGTAGTAGTTCATGAGCGCTTCGGCGTTGGCCTGGTGCGTGGCGCGGTTGGGGACCTGCATGTTGTCGGAGAACAGCATCACGCCCGACTCCGGCGTCACGAACTGGATCTTCTCGTCCTCGAAGTTCAGCTGGATCACGTCACCGGACCAGCCGACGCACGCCGCGATGTCGCCCTTCGCCAGCTCCTGGGCGTAGTCGTTGCCGGTGAAGCGGCGGATCTGTCCTGAGTCGACGGCCCGCTGGAGCTTGGTCAGGGCCTCTTCGAACTCGTCCTCGGTGAAGTTCGTCGGGTCGCGGCCCATCGACTGGAGGATGAGGCCCATCGTGTCGCGCATCTCCGCGAGCATCGTGACCTTGCCCTTGAGGTCGGGCCGGGTGAGCAGCTCGTCGACCGTCCGGACCTCCTTCGACACGTTGCCGTTGAACGCGATGCCGGCGAGCCCGGTCTGCCACGGCACGGCGTACTCGGTGTGCGCGTCCCACGGGCGGTCGCGCAGCGTTGGCAGTAGGTTCGCCTCGACGTTCGGGATCCTGTCCTTCCGGAGCGGCTGCACCCAGCCGAGCCGGATCAGCCGCGCCGCCATCCAGTCGGTGAGGACGACGATGTCCCGGTCGATCGACTGGCACGCGGAGAGCTGGTTGCGCACCTTGCCGAAGAACTCGTTGTTGTCGTTGACGTCCTCCTGGTACGCCACCCGGATGCCGGTCTCGGCCGTGAACGCGTCCAGCGTGGGCCGCCTGTTCTCGTCGTCCTCGTCGACGTCGATGTACAGGGGCCAGTTGGAGACGACGAGGTCCCGTTCGGACCTCGACACATCGGCGCTGCGGCACGCCGCGGGGTCCTGGCGGGTGCCGGGCATGCCGCAACCGGTGGCGGCCAGTCCCGTCGCGGCCAGCAGGCCACTCAGAACAGTCCTGCGGGACGCGGTTCGCATGGCGACTGATACTGACAGGCACCTCGGTCTTCGACAAGGGATTCCGTTGTTACGGTCGCGGAACACAACGAAATGCGCCAGACTTTGGGCGCAATGAGGAGGACTGAATGGCGGAACTCGACGACGTCTCCAAGGCGATCATCGAACAGTTGCAGCAGGACGGTCGGCGACCGTACGCCACGATCGGACGCGCGGTCGGGCTGTCGGAGGCGGCGGTGCGCCAGCGGGTCCAGCGGCTGCTCGACGCGGGCGTCATGCAGATCGTCGCGGTGACCGACCCGCTCCAGCTCGGGTTCCCCCGCCAGGCGATGGTGGGCGTGCGCACGTCGAACGACCTGGAAGCGGCGGCGGACCAGCTGGCCGAGATCGCCGAGGTGGACTACGTCGTGATCACGGCGGGCTCCTTCGACCTGCTGGTGGAGGTCGTGGCCCGCAACGACGACCACCTGTTGGAAATACTGAAGGCGATCCGAGCGGTACCGGGTGTCACGACCACGGAGACGTTCACCTACCTCAAGCTGAGGAAGCAGACGTACTCCTGGGGCACCGCCTGACAACGAAATCCGTTTCATGTATGCGCGTTCACAACGCTAACCGCTTGATTCGACCCGCTTCATGTGCGGTAATCGAAGCATGGCCGACAACCTCTGGATGCACTTCACCCGCCGGTCGTCGTACGCCGACGCCCCCGTGCCGACGATCGCACGCGGTGAAGGCGCCTACGTCTGGGACACCAACGGCAAGCGCTACCTCGACGGGCTGTCCGGGCTGTTCGTCGTGCAGGTCGGGCACGGGCGCGAGGAGTTGGCGGACGCGGCGGCCAAGCAGGCGCGGGAGCTGGCGTACTTCCCGATCTGGTCCTACGCGCACCCGAAGGCGGTCGAGCTGGCGGAACGGCTCGCGACCCTGACGCCCGGGGACCTCAACCAGGTGTTCTTCACGACCGGCGGGTCGGAGGCGGTCGAGAGCGCGTGGAAGCTGGCCCGCGCGTACTTCAAGCTGGTCGGCAAGCCCGGCAAGCACAAGGTGATCTCCCGGGCGATCGCCTACCACGGCACGACGATGGGCGCGCTGTCGATCACCGGGCTGCCGGGACTGAAGGCGGACTTCGAACCCCTTGTCCCGTCGACGATCAGAGTGCCGAACACGAACCTCTACCGGGCGCCGGCCGGCACGGCGGGGCCGGACGGCACGGACGCGGAGGCGTTCGGCCGCTGGGCCGCGGACCGGATCGAGGAAGCGATCCTCTTCGAGGGCGCGGACACCGTGGCCGCCGTGTTCCTGGAGCCGGTGCAGAACGCGGGCGGCTGCTTCCCGCCGCCCCCCGGGTACTTCCAGCGGGTACGGGAGATCTGCGACCGGCACGACGTGCTGTTGGTGTCGGACGAGGTGATCTGCGCGTTCGGCCGGCTCGGCGAGTACTTCGGCGCCACGCGGTTCGGCTACCAGCCGGACATCATCACCTGCGCCAAGGGTCTGACGAGTGGTTACGTCCCGCTCGGGGCGATGCTGGCGAGTGATCGCCTCGCCGAACCGTTCCGCCACGGCACGAACTCGTTCGTGCACGGCATCACGTTCGGCGGCCACCCCGTGGCGTCGGCGGTGGCCCTCGCGAACCTGGACCTGTTCGTGCGCGAGGACCTCAACGCACACGTGCGGAAGAACTCCCCGCTGTTCCGCTCGTACCTGGAACGCCTGCTGGACCTGCCGATCGTCGGCGAGATCCGCGGTGACGGCTACTTCTTCGGCATCGAGCTGGTGAGGGACAAGGCGACCAAGGAGACGTTCACGAACGCGGAGTCGGAGGCACTGCTGCGTGGCTTCCTGTCCAAGGCCTTGTTCGAGAAGGGCCTGTACTGCCGGGCCGACGACCGCGGCGACCCGGTCGTGCAGCTGGCCCCGCCACTGATCTGCGAGGAAACGCATTTCGTCGAGATGGAACAGATCCTGCGCGAGGTGCTGACAGAAGCAGGCAACCGGGTCTAGCCCTTGCCGGACTTGCCTTTTCCTTTGTCTTCCTTGGACTTGCCCTTGCCCGACTTCTCGCCGGCCTGCTCCTCTTGTGCGGTCGGCGGTGGCTGGGCTGATGACGGCTGGGTCGTCGGTGGTGGCGGCGCGGGAGGTTCGACCGGGGCCTGCTGTTCGGGTTCGCGGATCACCTGCGCCGGATCCACGGTCGGCTCGCCGGTCAACGGCTCAGGCCCCGCGCCGAGCACGAAGATCCCGGCAACGGCCGCGGCCAGGGTGGCCACGCCGGCGTAGACGCGGGGTGCGCGGCGCACCGGCACCACCATCGGCACGGTCTGTCCTTTTTGGAGGGCACGCAGCAGCTCCACGCACCGCGCGGCGTCGGGGCGCGCCGTGGGATTGGAGTCCAGCATCGCCGACAGGACCGCTCGCCACTCCGGACCCCACGTGTTGGGCACCCGGGGCGGGCGGGACAGGCGGGCGAGAGCCACCTCCACGTCGGTGCCGGTGTACTCCGGTTCGCCCGTCAGGGATTCCAACAGCGCCAGGCCCAGCGAGTACACATCCGCCGCGGGACCTGGTGAGGAGGCCGACACCTGCTCCGGCGCCAGGTACGCCGCGGTGCCGACGAACTCGTGCGAGTCGGTCACGCGGTCGGCGTCCAGGGACCGGGCGATGCCGAAGTCGGCCAGGTAGCACTCGCCGTCCTCGTCGAAGAGGATGTTGGAGGGCTTGATGTCGCGGTGCACGATCCGGTGTTCGTGCACGTACGTCAGCACGTCGGCGATCGCCGCGCCGATCTCCGCCACCCGTTCCGGCAGCAGCGGGCCCGTGTCGAGCCGGTCGCGCAGCGTGCCGCCCTTTGTCAGGCGCAGCACCAGGAACGGGCGCTCGCCGTCGAAGCTCACGTCGAAGACCGTCAGCAGGCCCGGATGTGACAGCCCGCCAAGCATTTCCGCCTCCGCCAGGAAGCGGCGCAGCCCGATGCCGTACGGGGTCTCGCGGAATCGCTTGATCGCCACCTGACGTCCCAGACGCGTGTCCCATGCCTCGAACACGTCGGCCATCCCGCCTCGCCCGAGCCTGGAGCCCATTCGGTAACGGCCGTCGACGATCACACCAGTGGCTACCCCACCGTGCGATGTGGAAACGTCGTCACCGTGGAGGATGTCGATGTTGTCGTGATCGGCGCCGGGCACAACGGGCTCGTCGCGGCCAACCTGCTCGCCGACGCCGGGTGGCGGGTGTTGGTGTGTGAGGCGACCGGCGCGCCCGGCGGTGCGGTGGCGTCGGCCGAACTGGCAGCGCCGCAGTACGTCGCGGACCTGTGCAGCTCGTTCTATCCACTGGCAGCCGCGTCGCCCGCGCTGCTGTCGCTTCGACTGGAGGAGCACGGGCTGCGGTGGCGGCACGCGCCCGCCGTCCTCGCGCACGTCTTCCCCGATGGCCGGCACGTGGTCCTGGCTCCCCATACTGAAGAGACGGCCAAATCGGTCGGGCAGTTCGCTGCGGCGGACGCCGAGGCCTGGCACCGGGAGTTCGCGTACTGGCGACGCGTGCGGGACGACGTGCTCGACGCGGTCCTGTCCCCGTTCCCGCCGGTACGGCCGGTGCTGCGGCTGGCCCGCACGCTCGGCCCGGCTGAGTTCTTACGTCTGACCAGGATGTTGACGTTGCCGGCCCGTGCGCTCGCCCGTGAGCGGTTCGCCGGGGAGGGAGCGACAGCGCTGTTCGCCGGCTGTGCGCTGCACACCGACCTCGGTCCGGACAACGCGGGCAGCGGCGTGTTCGGGTGGCTACTCACGATGCTGGGGCAGGACGTCGGGTTCCCCGTGCCCGAAGGCGGGGCGGGCCAGCTCACGGCGGCGCTCGTGCGGCGGCTGACCTCCCGGGGCGGCCGGGTGGACTGCGGCCGGCCGGTCACGTCGGTGCTGGTGGCGGGCGGACAGGCGTTGGGGGTGCGGGACGCGGAAGGGCAGGTCGTGCGGGCACGGCGAGCGGTGCTGGCCGACGTGCCGGCGCCGACGCTGTACCGGAAGCTGGTCGGTGAGGCACACCTGCCGGCGCGGCTCGTCGCCGACCTGGCGAACTTCCACTGGGACGACGCGACGATCAAGGTCGACTGGGCGTTGTCCGGGCCGATCCCGTGGTCGGCGCCCGAGGTCGGCGAGGCGGGCACGGTGCACCTTGGCGCGGACGTCGACGGGATGGCCGACTTCGCCAACGACCTCGCGTGCGGCCGGGTGCCGCGTCACCCGTTCCTGCTGCTCGGCCAGATGACCACGGCCGACCCGACCCGGTCGCCGGCGGGCACCGAGGCGGTGTGGGCGTACACGCACGTCCCGCGCGGGTCGGAGTGGAGCCGGTCGCGGCTGCTGCGGTACGCGGACCGGATCGAGCAGGTGTTCGAGGACCATGCGCCGGGCTTCCGGTCGCTCGTCGTGGGGCGGGCGGTGTCCGGACCGGCGGAGCTGGCGGCACACAACCCGAGCCTGGTGGAGGGCGCGATCAACGCGGGCACGGCCGCGATCCACCAGCAGCTGGTGTTCCGGCCGCTACCGGGGCTGGGTCGCGCCGACACGGTGATCGACCGCCTGTTCCTGGCCGGCGCGTCGGCCCACCCGGGCGGCGGCGTCCACGGCGCCCCGGGCGCCAACGCGGCCCGCGCCGCCCTGGCCCGCCACAACCTCCCGGGCTACCACCTGATCACCAAAGCCCAAGCCCACCTGACCTGAACCCCCGCGAGTCTCGCTTTCAGCCCCTGGGAGTTGCGTTTTCGGGAACACCGGGGCGTACACGAAAACGAAACTCATAGGGGCCCAACGCGCGACTCGCGGCGGTTGTTACACGGGGGTGGGGTTTGTTGTGCGGGCTGTTACTCGTTTGAAGCCCACTAGCGCTCGGTAGCTGGGGCGGGCGGCGAACATGGCCATGTTCCACAGGGCTGGGTGGCCCACCTCCGCGCAGAGGTGCAGTACCTTGTCGTCGCCGGCCCAGACGCCGATGTGGGCGCCCCAGGGGTCCGGGGTGGTGTTGACCAACACCAGGTCCAGAGGGCGAGGAACCGCCACTCTCTGGGTGGCGGCCGTGTCTGTCCACAGTTCACTGGAACGCAGGTCCGGTGGGGCCAGACCGAAGTGTCGCAGGACCTCGAAGGCGAACAGCTGGCAGTTCGCCCCTTGGGTGAGGCCGGGACGCGAGCGCACGGCCGGTGAACCCGGGTAGCGGGCACCGACATACCGGACCTCCCAGAAGGTGTCCGGCAGCTCGATCATCCGGGAAGTTTCACCACCGTCACGAAGAAGTCGTCAATCTGGCGAATCACGTCGATGAAGCGGTCGAAGTCGACCGGCTTGCTGATGTAGGCGTTGGCGTGCAAGGAGTAGCTGCGGAGAATGTCCTCCTCCGCCTCGGAGGTCGTCAACACCACCACGGGGATCACCCGCAGTTCGGGGTCGGCCTTCAACTCGGCGAGCACCTCGCGGCCGTCGCGCCTCGGCAGGTTCAGGTCCAGCAGGATCAGTCCTGGCCTCGGCGCGTCCGCGTAGTCGCCTTCGCGGTGCAAGAACTGTAGCGCCTCCACCCCGTCCCGCACGACGTGCAGATTGTTGCGGATCTTGTGATGTTCGAACGCCTCTCGCGTCATCAGCACGTCGCCGTCGTCGTCCTCGACGAGCAGCACGTCGACCACGTCGAGCGGAGTGAGGTCAGCCATCGGAGTCCTTATCCTCTTCGATCACTGGCAGAGTGAAACAGAACCGGGATCCGGATTCCACCGTCGTGTCGAGCCAAATCCTGCCGCCGTGGAACTCGATGATCTTGCGGCACATGGCCAGACCGATCCCGGTGCCCGGGTAGTCCGCTTTGTTGTGCAAGCGTTGGAAGATCACGAATATCCGTTCGGCGAACTCCTCGTCGATGCCGATCCCGTTGTCCGACACCGCGAACTCCCAGAAGTCGCCGGCGCGACGCACGGTGATCCGCACGCGCGGCGACTCCTCGCCTCGGAACTTCAACGCGTTGCTGATCAGGTTCTGGAACACCGTGGTCAGCAGCGGCACCTCGGCTGACACCGTCGGCAGCGGATCCGCCTCGACCGCCGCCTCGGCCTGCTCGATGGCGTACGACACGTTCGCGATCGCCTGCTCCAGCACGTCGTCGCACGACACCTTCACGTGCTCGCGCACCACGCGACCGACCCGGCTGAACGCGAGCAGGTCGTTGATCAGGATCTGCATGCGCTTGGCGCCGTCGACGGCGAACGCGATGTACTGGTCTGCCCGCTCGTCGAGCTGCCGCTTGTACCGCCGCTCCAGCAGCTGGCAGAAGCTCGCCACCTTCCGCAGCGGCTCCTGCAGGTCGTGCGAGGCGATGTAGGCGAACTGCTCCAGCTCGGCGTTCGACCGCTCCAGGTCGGTGCTCCGCTGGTCCAGCTGGGTGTGCGCGGCCTTCAGCGCGGACAGTTCCTGCAGGATCCGCTCACGCATCATGTTCACGTCGGCGCCGAGCTCACGCACCTCCCTCGGCCCGCTCTGCTCGACCGGATGGGCGAAGTCGCCGCGCGAGACCGTGCGGACCTCCTCGGCCAGCCGGGAGATCGGCCGGATGACGGCGGTCCGCAAACCGATCGCGAGCCCGATGATGATCAACGCGAACGCGATCGCGATGCCGATCAGCACGGCGTTCGCGGTGGTGGCCGCACTGTCGAGCGTGCCGGCGGCACCCTCACGGGCGGTGTTGAGGTTGTCCTGGAGCGCGTCCAAGGCCCGGCGGACGGGGGCGAAGTACTGTTCGCCCTCCTCGACCGACTGGTTCGCCACCGGCTGGTTGGTACGGGCGATCTCGGCGATCGTCGGCTGCGCGTAGCCCGAGCGCCACGAGTCGGCCCGCTCGACGACCCGGCGCAGTTCGGCCTCGGCCGACGGCACGCCGGGGAGCAGCTGGTGCAGCTGTGACACCGCTTCCTGCTGCGAGCTGACCCCGGAGACGTACGGGGTGAGCACGCCCTGGTCGGCGCCCAGTGCGTAGCCACGCACCCCGGTCTCCTGGTCGACCAGAGCCGACTCCAGCCGCAGCGCCTGCTGCAACGCGGGGTCGATGCGCTCGACCACGGTGGCGCGGGCGTCCGCGAGCCGCGACAGCGCGTACCCGCCGAGCATGAGCGCGGCCAACAGGAACAGTGCGAGAGTGGCGAGTGCGACGCTGATCATCCGTCGCAGCGGCCAGCGCGTCATCTCACCCATGGCTCAACGCCACCACGGCCATGTCGTCGTCCAGTGGGCCGCCGTTCAGCTCCTGGGCGGCGCTGATCACGTGGTCCAGCAGGTGGTCGTCCCGCAGACCCTGTGCCAGCGCCGCCTCGACGAGCTCGATCAACCCGTCCACGTCCAGCCGCCTGCGCTCGGTCCCGACCCGGCCCTCGATCAACCCGTCGGTGTACATCATGACGGTCCACTGCTCACCGAGCTCGACCTCGCTGCTCGGCCACCGCCGCCCGTCGCCGACCCCGACCGGCGTGCGCACCGGCGCCTTCATCTCCCGCACGCCGCTGCCGGTGATCAGCAGCGGCGGCGGGTGGCCGACGAGGTGCAACGTGCCGGCCGTGCGGGACGGGTCGACCGAGAGCATGCACAGTGTGGTGAACAGGTTCGACCGGTACCGCTCGTGCGTGAAGACCTGGTCGACGACCGTGAGCACCTCGGTCGACGGGCGGGCGGCGAGCACCATCGTGCGCCACGCGACCCGCATGGACACGCCCAGCGCGGCCTCGTCCGGGCCGTGTCCGCAGACGTCGCCGACCACGGCGTGCACGGTCCCGTCCTCGGTCTCCACGATGTCGAAGAAGTCACCGCCGAGCAGCAACCGCTGCCCGCCAGGCGAATAACGCGTGGTGACCCGCAGCCCGGAGTCCGCCACGATCGGTGTCGGTAACAGGCCACGTTCGAGGCGGCCGTTCTCCTCGGCGTAGATCTGGGCGTCGCGGAGCTGGCGCTGCAGCTCGTCGGACCGCTCGCGTTCGACGGCGTAGCGGATCACCCGGTCCAGAAGTGGTCCGTCCACCTGACCTTTGACCAGATAGTCCTGCGCGCCGAGCCGGACGGCCTCCTCGCCGAGGTACTCGTCGGACATGCCGGTGAGCACGACCACCGCGACGCTGGGCACGTTCTGCTGGAGCCAGCGCAGACCGTCGAGCTGGTAGGTGTCGGGAAGGCCGAGATCGAGTAGCACGCACGCGGCGTCCTGGACGGCGGCCTTGGCCTCGGCGAGCGTGCGGACCCGTTGCATGTTGAAGGTCTTGCCGGTCTCGAGCAGCAGCTCCTCGACCAGGAACGCGTCACCGTCGTCGTCCTCGATCAGCAGCACTCGCGTGGCGGTGGATCTTCCGCGGGTCCCGCTGAACGCATCAACCATGTCCTGGCCTGCTCGTCCCTCACTCCCCGGGTGTCGACCACGGACGGTCGATACGGTTCCCGCAATCCTAGCCAGACCTCTGGCCACGATCGGGTAGCGGTTCGGTCTCGGCGTGTGGTCAGCGGCTCATGAGGTGTCGGTCGGGACGGCCCGGTCGGCGGGACGGCGGTACGGGGCGGTCAGCTCCGCCACCGCGAGCGTCCACACTGGATCCAAACTGAACCAGCTGTGTCGCCGCATCGCTTGTCGCGGCGCGGTAATACCATCTGCCGGACACGGATCGAGCAGCCGCCACTCGGCGCCGCAACGGCGAACGCCCGTCCTCGGGTCGTGTTCGTCGACGCCCACCTCGTCGCTGCCCAGTCGCCGTGACGTGAACTCCGGCGTGTCGGTCCGGTCCCAGCTCAGCACCGGTCCGCCGATGGGATCGGTCTCCCGGTACAGGGACAGCCACCGGTTGCCGCCGAGGACATCGTTCTTCAGCCAGCACAGGAACCGGTGGTTCACGTACGCCGGAAAGGCACGGGAGTACGCGATCTGCAGCTGCGAACCGTGGGTCAGCAGCGCGACCTTCCCCCGCTGCCGGGGCGACAGCCTGGTCAACGCGGCGGCCGCGATCAGGCTGCCCTGGCTGTGCCCGGCGAGCACCACGAACGTCCCCGAACGCGAAAGGTGCCACTCGATGCGGCGGCGCAGGTCCTCGATCACCTTCGGGGAGTACGGCGGTGGTACGTACGGGTGCACGGCGGCAGGCCAGAACGCGACCACGTCCCAGATCACGCAGGCGACCCGGCGGACGGCGCTGTCGCCGACCGCGCGCCGCCCCAGGTACAGGAGGAAACCGCACAGCAGCAACAGGGCCACGGTGCCGATGGTCACCAGGTCCATGCCGGGTAGGTCGCGGCAGTCGGACAGCCAGGTGCCGCTCGGCCGGCACGTGGCCGCGGCCATGTCCATGACGGCCTCGACCACCGCGGCGAACGTCAGCACGGTGCCGGCGGCGGCGATCACGATGGCCAGCCAGTGCACCGAGAACTTGAGCCGCGCCAGCCACCACGCCCGCGACACCCCGCGCACCTGTTCCTCCGGCAGCAGGTCCGCGTCGGCGGAGGCACGCACCATCGCCGTGAACCGCTTGGCGGACAAGGACATCCAGGCCACCAGCACCAGCGCGATGGCCACAGTGAGCACCACCGCGGCCCCGGCGGCGAACGCGATCCGCAGGTAGAAGACGGGCAGCGTCATCGCGGCGGGATCGCCGGACGGGCGCAGGAGCCGCAGCACGCCGTAGTCGAGCGCGGCGGTGAACCCGACCCCGAGGAACATGCCCAGCGCGGCGACGACCGGTCCCGCCATACCGCCCAGAAACCGACGAAACGGCCGTGGGGTGTGAGAACCACGGGTGAACACAGCGAGCACGGCGGTCGCGGCGATCAACACCAGCAGCGTGAAGAGCGCGAACCCCGCCGCTCCCCTGCCGAGCGAGCCGATGCCGGGCATGATGCCGCGCCGGCCGTCCGGATAGGCGGACACCGACACCATCGCGACAACCGACGCGATCAGCAGCGCGACTCCGGCCAGCAACGCGACCACCGGCAGGCGGACCGCGAAGAACTCCCGCACGCCACGGCGTTCCCGCATGGGGTCGCCGAGCAGCATCGTGTGGACCACCGTCCACCCGAGCAGGCCGAGCGTGACCCAGTACAGCCAGCCGACCCCGCCGAACTCCCTGGCGAGCCCCGCGGCGAGTACGGATAGGACAGTCAGCCCAGCGGTGAGGTGCAGGTGGCGCAACGCGGGCATGTCACGGTCGCCGGTGTAGAACTCGCCACCCGCCAGCCCGGTCATGGCAGCGGCGTCAGAGGCTGCGCCGTTGGGCGGGAGCTTTCGTGGTGGCCCGACGAGGAAGCGGATCACCAGCAGTGCCACCACGACCGTCGCGAACCCACCGACCAGCCACCAGCGCGGGTCGCCGCCGCGTCCGCCGACACCGGTCCACTGCCAGGCGAACAGGTCGACGGCGGCCTGCGCGAGGCTCAGCACGACAAGGCCGGTGAGGACGAGCGCGAGAACCCGCAGGGCCGCGCGGGCGACTTCCCGCGCGGCCCTTCCCTCGCGCTCCCCACGCGGCAGCATGAAATACGACGCGTTGACCAGCCCGAACGGCACCAGCGCGAGCCACAGCGCCTGCCGCCAGGTGCCGGAGGTCAACGGCCCCCAGTGATATCCCTCGAGGATGTGCCCGTCGGCGGCACGTACCTCGTTTCCCGCGGCGTCCACGGGCCGGAAGAACCGGCCGTCCGTATCGCCCGCGACCTGCTTCACCAGTGGATGGTCGAGCATGTCCACCGGCGGCGTGCCGCTCACCCCGTGGACCCGCAGTTCCACGAACATATAAGGGGGTCGCTCCCCGCGACCGGTTCGTTACAGGCGGCTCAGCTCGGCACGTCTCTGCGACGGAAACCGGTCAGCCCGGCCGCGACGACCACCAGCGCGATCGCGGACAGCACGATCAGGGGCCCGGCGGTCACATGGCCGCCCGGCAGCTTCGGCAGGTGAGTGAACGGCGAGATGTCCAGCACCCACTGGTCGAGTCCCATGGCCGTGCCGACGAGCGTGACCAGCACGCACGCCGCGAGTGCGGCCCACGCCACGGCCGCGAACCGGGGCAGCACGCCGAACAGCAACACCGCCACGGCGGACAGGGTCCACACGGCCGGCAGCTGGACCAGCGTGCCCGCCAACAGCCGGGGCAACTCGCCACCGACGTCCCGGACGTTGAGGCCGTGGGTGATCCCCATCGAGACACCCACGACGACCAGCACCACGGCCGGCCCCAACAGGGAGAAGAACAGGTGGCTGCCCAGCCAGCGCAGCCGCCCGGCCGCCGTCGCCAGCACCGGTTCGACGCGGCCCGACGTCTCCTCCACCCGCGCCCGCAACATCGCCTGGATCCCGTAGGCGCCCGCGACGAGCCCGAACATGCCGGAGATCCCGGCCAGATAGCTGTCGATCAGGCCGGACGCGCCACCGAGCCGGGCGAACGCGTCGCGCATCGCCTGGTTGTCACCGACCAGGTCACCGACGCCTTCCGCCAGGTAGCTCATCACGACCCCCAGCGCGATGAACCCACCGACCCAGGCGGCGAGCAACCCGCGGTGCAGCCGCCAGGCCAACCCCAGCGGCGTGCCCAACGCGCCTTCGGCCGGGCCCGGCCGTGGTGGCAGCAGACCGGCGCCGACGTCCCGACGGGCGGACAGCGCGACCGCGGCCGCCGCCAGCACGGCACTGATCACGAGGACCACCAACACGAGCCACAGCCGGTCGTCCCCGTACGGGCGGATCGCCTGCACCCAGCCGATCGGCGACAGAACGGTCAGCCAGGCGAGCGGCCCTGACGTGACGCCGCTGATGTCGCCGACCGCGCGCAGCACGTAAGCCGCGCCCAGCACGGTGATCGCGATACCGCGCGCAGTGGATGAGTTCGCGGTCAGCTGCGCGGCGACCGCGGCGACGGCCGCGAACACCCAGCCGGACGCGGCCATCTGGAGCCCGAACGCCAGTGAACCGGCACCCGGCAACCCCTGCCCGGCCATCGCGGCGGCCAGCAGCAGACCCATCACCAGGCTGGCGACACACGTCGTGATCATGGCGGCGGCGAGCTGTGCCTGGCGGCCGACCACGCCAGCACCGACCAGCTCTCGACGGCCGGCCTCTTCGTCGGCACGGGTGTGCCGGATGACGGTGAGGATCACCGCGAGCCCGATCATCACGGGCAGGAACCCGGCCCGCCACACCACCAGCTCGCCGATGCTCGACCCGAACAGCTGCCCGTACAGCGCGACGAAGCCGGCGTTGTTGGCGCTGGTCGCCGCGTACCGGGCCTTGTCGGCGGCGGAAGGGAACAGGCCCTCGATCGTGGTGATGTACGACAGGGGCACCACGGCGAAGAAGATCACCCACAGCGGCATGATCACCCGGTCACGCCGCAGGACCAGCCTGATCAAGGACCAGGTGCCCGTCACCGGTTCACCTCGTAGTGCCGCAGGAACAGCTCTTCCAGCGTCGGCGGCTGGCTCACGAGCGACCGCACCCCGGCGGCCGTGAGCGCCCGCAGCGCCTCGTCAAGCGCGGGAGTGTCCACATCGAACTTCACGTGGTGGTCGCGCACCTGGAGGTCGTGTATGCCGGGCAGGTCCGCGAGCCCGTTCGCCTCGCCGGACAGGTCCGCCTGGATCGAGGTACGGGTCAGGTGGCGCAGGTCGGCGAGCGAGCCGGTCTCGACGGAGCGGCCGTCCCGGATGATGGTGACCCGGTCACACAGCGCCTCGACCTCGGCGAGGATGTGGCTCGACAGCAACACCGGCCGGTCGCCGCGCTGCTTCTCCTCGTCCACCGCCTCCCGGAACACCTCCTCCATCAACGGATCCAGCCCCGAGGTCGGCTCGTCGAGCAGCAGCAGCTCGACGTCGGAGGCGAACGCCGCCACCAGTGCCACCTTCTGCCGGTTGCCCTTCGAGTAGGTGCGGCCCTTCTTGCGCGGATCGAGGTCGAAGCGCTCCAGCAGCTCGTCGCGACGCTTGCGGTTCAGCCCGCCGCGCAGGCGACCGAGCAGGTCGATCACCTCGCCGCCGGACATGTTCGGCCACAGGGTCACGTCGCCGGGCACGTACGCGAGCCGGCGGTGCAGGTCCGTCGCGTCGGTCCACGGGTCGCCGCCGAGCAGGCGCGCGGTGCCGGCGTCGGCACGCATCATCCCGAGCAGCACGCGGATGGTGGTGGACTTGCCAGCGCCGTTCGGCCCGAGGAAGCCGTGCACCTCGCCGGTCGCCACGGACAGGTCGAGGCCGTCGAGAGCCTTGGTCCGGCCGAACGTCTTGACCAGACCGGTGACGCTGATCGCGTCAGTCATGTCGCAGTCCTTTCAACCCGGCCCGCGCGGCGGCGGCCTCCTCCGGGCTCATCAAAGGGTGGGAGTAGAGGTCGAGGAGCGCGCTGGCGAGCCGCACGTCGCCCTCCGGCGTGGACAGATCGACGCCGAAGGCCCGGGACAGGTGCTCGAACATGATGGGAATGGCGAGCCCCCAGGCCGTGCCGATGGCCGCCCTGTCCCTCAGCGGGACGTCCGACTCGGCACCTTCCCTGGGAAAGGCCGTCAACCAGGCCTCGCTCATCCGGACCATCTCGTCGAACAGCTCGCTCGCACCACCGTCGACAAGGGAACGAGCGATGTAACGGTGGTAGGCGCCGCTTGGTCTGCGCACCGCCGCCGCTTTGCCGAGGTCGCCCTCCCGCATGGCCGCCCAGGTCTCGTCGTTGAGCTTGCGGACGGTGCGCAGCACGTAATCGTCGCAGGCCTTGCGGAGTTCTTCCTTGCTGCCGAAGTGATGCCGGACGAGCCCGGACGACACCCCTGCCGTCTCGGCGATACCCCGGATCGTCGTGCGTTCGAACCCGTGCTCACCGAAGTGCCGCATGGCGGCGTCGCGGATGCGGGCTCGGGCGGTGAGGTCCTCAGGATCCGGTGCACTACTCACACGTGCAGCGTACTACACACGTGTGTAGTGCGTGATTAACGATCGAGCAACGTACATCCAGGCGCGTTTTTCTGGACACCTTTCACATTTAGGCTCCGCTGGTTGTTCCTGGATGGAGGCCTGATGCCCAGTAGTAGACGTGTCCGTTCGTTACAAACCGTCGGGGCGCTGACCGCGATAGCAACCTTCGCGTTGGTCGGTGCCTCGACGGCGACGGCAGCCGAGCCGACGGACCCGTTCCTGAGTGAGATCCACTACGACAACGTCGGCACCGACACCGGCGAGGCCCTGGAGATCGAGGCCCCGGCCGGCTTCGACCTGACCGGCTGGCAACTCGCCCTGTACAACGGCAACGGCGGTGGCGTTTACACCACGACCACGCTGTCCGGCACGGTTCCCGCTGCCGGCGTGGTCGTCCAGACCTACCCGACCGACGGCCTCCAGAACGGTGTCGCGGACGGCGTCGCGCTCGTGCGCCCGGATGGCACGGTCGACGAGTTCCTGAGCTACGAGGGCCCCCTGACCGCGACGGGCGGCCCCGCCAACGGCATGACCTCGACCGACATCGGCGTCGCCGAGACGAACAGCACCCCGCTCGGCTACTCGCTCCAGAAGCTCGACGGCGTCTGGCAGGCCGCCGCCCCCAACACCTTCGGCACCCGCAACGGCGGCGACCCCGACCCGGACCCGGTTGGCTGCGACGCGCTCCCCGTGAACCGGACGATCGCCGAGGTCCAGGGCACCGGTGACGTCTCCCCGCTCGCGGGCAGCACGGTCACGGTCGAGGGTGTCGTCACCGCCGACCACCGCACCGGCGGCTACAACGGCATCTACGTCCAGACCGCCGGTTCCGGCGGGCAGGCGCCGGCGGCCGGCGTCGCGTCGAACGGCGTCTTCGTGTTCCTGACCTCGAACGCCGCGAACCACCCGAGCGTCGCGCTCGGCGACCTGGTGCGGGTGCGTGGCAAGGTCAGCGAGTTCAACGGGCTGACCGAGATCACCATCGGCGCGAAGGCGGACGTTGGGGTGTGCGCGAACAACGCGACCCTGCCGGCGCCAGCCCCGCTGACGCTGCCGGTGGACGCGGCCGTGCGCGAGTCGGTCGAGTCGATGCTGGTGGCGCCGGTCGGCGACTTCACGGTGTCGGAGGTCTTCAACACCAACCGCTTCGGCGAGGTCGTGCTCGCGGCCGGGGACCGGCCGCTCCCCAAGCCGACCGACGTGTTCCGGCCGGGGACGCCGGAGGCGATCAACCGGCAGGCCCAGAACGCACTGGACAAGGTGCTGGTCGACGACGGTTCCTCGGTGAACCTGGCCAACTCCGGCACGCTGCCGCCCTACGTGTACCCGGACGCGCCGCTGCGCGTGGGTGACCAGGTGGAGAAGTTCGCGCCGGCCGTGCTGTCGTTCGGGTTCAGCGAGTGGCGGCTGCAGCCGACGACCCCGGTGACCGCGACGACCCCGGCGTTGCAGCGCACCACGTTCAAGTCGACCAACCCGCGCACCCCGGCGCCGGAGGCGGTCGGCGGTGACATCAAGCTCGCGAGCTTCAACGTGCTGAACTACTTCGTCCACTTCGGCGGCGACGCCCGCGGCGCGGACGACGAGGCCGGGCTCGCCAAGCAGGAAGCCAAGATCGTCGCGGCACTGTCCACGCTGGACGCGGACGTCGTCGCGCTGGAAGAGGTCGAGAACTCGCTGCGGTTCGAGGCGAACGACCCGCAGATGGCGTTGAAGCGGCTCGTCGCCGTGCTCAACGCGAAGGACGGCGCGGGCACCTGGGACTACGTGCGCTCGCCCGCGAACCTACCGCCCGCGGATCAGCAGGACTTCATCACCGCCGCGATCATCTTCAAGCCCGCCGCGGTGACGCCGGTCGGCGCGTCGAAGACGATCAACGACGAGACGGTGTGGTTCAACGCCCGCGAGCCGATCGCGCAGACGTTCACGGCAGGCGACATCACGTTCACCGTGGTGGCCAACCACATGAAGTCGAAGTCCGCTTCGGACTCGGCGACCGGCGACAACGCGGACATCGGGGACGGGCAGGGCCCGTTCAACGGCGACCGGATCCGTCAGGCGCACTCGCTCATCACGTTCGTGGAGGCGCTGAAGGCCGAGTCCGGCAGCGACGACGTGGTGATCCTGGGCGACTTCAACGCCTACACGCAGGAAGACCCGATGAAGGTCTTCTACGACGCGAACCTCACCGACCTGTCCAACGGTGAGGCGAGCTACGTGTTCACCGGCGAGTCGGGCACGCTCGACCACGCCGTGGCGACGCCGTCGCTCGCCGCGCGCGTCACCGGTGTGGACGTGTGGCAGATCAACTCCCACGAGTCGTTCGCGTTCGAGTACGACGGCCACCCGGCGTTCTACGCGCCGGACCCCTACCGGGCCAGTGACCACAACCCGAAGGTGATCGGCGTCAAGACGGGTCCGGTCGAGCTGCAGCTGTTGGGTATCAACGACTTCCACGGTCGGCTCGAGTCACCGCGTAGCGGGCCGTCCGGTCCGATCGGTGGCGCGGCGCAGCTCGCGGGGCTCGTGGACCAGCTGCGGGCGCAGAACCCGAACACACTGTTCCTGTCGGCCGGCGACAACATCGGCGCGTCGACGTTCATCTCGGCCATCGACCAGGACAACCCGACGCTCGACGCGTTGAACCTCATGAGGTTGGACGCGTCCGCGGTCGGCAACCACGAGTTCGACAAGGGCATGGCGGACCTGACCGGCCGGGTGATCCCGCGTTCCCAGTTCGCCTACCTGGGTGCGAACGTGTACCGCGGTGCCGAGCGTGCGTTGCCGGCGTACGAGGTGAAGACCGTCGCGGGCGTTCGCGTCGGCATCGTCGGCGTGGTGACCGAGCAGACCGGTTCGCTGGTGAGCCCGGACGGCATTGCCGGGCTGACGTTCAAGGAACCGGTGGCGGAGGCCGAGTCGGTGGCCGCGGCGCTGAAGGACGGCGACGAGGCCAACGGCGAGGCGGACGTCGTGGTGCTGCTGTCCCACGAGGGCGCGGCGACGGAGAACATCGACTCGGTCGCGGAACTACAGGCCGACCCGGTGTTCGGCAGGTTCATGTCGATGAGCGGCAACGTCGACGCGATCCTCAGTGGACACACGCACCAGCCGTACGCCTTCGAGGCGCCGATCCCCGGCACGGACCGGCTGCGTCCGGTGCTGCAGGCCGAGGACTACGGCGAGAAGCTGGGCAAGGTGTCGCTGTCGGTCGACCCGGTGACGAAGACGATCGTCGCGTCCGACGCCGCGCTGCTCGACGTGGTCGGCGCGCCGTCCGACCCGGAGGTGGCGGCACTCGTCGCGCAGGCCAAGGCGAACTCGGAGGAGCTGGGCAAGCAGCCGCTGGGGTCGATCACCGGTGACGTCCGTCGGGCGTACACGGCGAGCGGCACCGAGGACCGCGGCAGCGAGTCGGTCCTCGGCAACTTCGTCGCGGACGTGCAGTTGGCCGGCACTCGCGATCCGGGTCGGGGCGGGGCGCAGATCGCGTTCATGAACCCGGGCGGGCTGCGGGCCGACCTGATGTACGCGCCGGACGGAGTGGTTACCTACGCGGAGGCGTTCGCGGTGCAGCCGTTCGCGAACGACGTGGTGACGAAGACCTACACCGGCGCTCAGATCAAGCAGGTGCTGGAGCAGCAGTGGCAGCCGGCCGGCGCGTCGCGGCCGAAGCTGCACCTGGGTGTGTCCAAGGGCTTCACCTACACCTACCTGCCGGACAACCCGGCGGGCCAGCGCATCACCGGGATGAAGCTGAACGGTCAGCCGATCAGTTCGACGGCGACGTACCGGGTGACGGTCAACGCGTTCCTGGCCGCGGGTGGGGACAACTTCCTCACGCTGGCGCAGGGCACGAACCCGGTCACCACGGGCGACAACGACCTGACGATGCTGAACGCGTACCTGGGCGCCAACTCGCCGGTGACGGCGGACCCGGCGCCGCGTTCGTCGGTGGGCCGGGCCTGTGACGTGACGGTCACGGGCATGAAGTTCGGCCCGGTGACCGTCTCGTCCGGACTGACCTGTGTGGACAACGCGACCATCTTCGGTCCGGTGACGGTGAAGCCGGGCGCGTCGCTGGTCGTGACCGGCGGCCTGATCGCCGGTCCGGTGACGGCCACCGGCGGCGGTACGTTCACGATGACGGGCACGCAGGTGTTCGGCCCGGTGACGGTGACCGGCGCGACCGGCGCCGTGCTGATCGACCAGGCCAAGATCACCGGCCCTGTCCTGCTGCACGCCAACAAGGCGGGCGTGAAGCTCGTCTCGGCAAAGGTGACTGGCCCGGTCTCGGTGACGAACAACACCGGCGGCACGGCGGTCATCGCGGGCAACACGGTCGCCGGTCCGCTCGCGTGCTCGGGCAACAACCCGGCACCGGGCAACGACGGCAAGAAGAACACGGTGTCCGGCCCGAAGTTCGGGCAGTGCGCCAAGCTCTGATTCGCTGACCGGAAGGCCCGTCCCGGTTCGGGGCGGGCCTTCCTTTTGTTAGCGTGGGTTTCGTGAAGATCGGGCTGGGTGCGCCGGTGGCCGGCGGGTGGGCGACGCCGGAGACGCTGGCTGTCTTCGCCGCGCATGCCGAGGAGCTGGGCTACGACTCGCTGTGGACGTTCCAGCGACTGCTGGTGGGCGTGGACGACGACCTCGACCCGGTGTACCAGAGCGTGTTGGACCCGATGCTTGCGCTGACGTTCGCGGCCGCGCACACGAGCCGGATCCGGCTCGGGGTGGCGCTGGTGAACATGCCGTTCGTCTCGCCGACCTACCTGGCCAAGCAGGCCGCGACGCTCGACGTGCTCTCGCAGGGCCGCCTGGATCTGGGGTTGGGCGTCGGCTGGTCCCGAACCGAGTTCACGGCCACCGGAGCCGACCGGGCCCGCCGAGGCGCGCGGACCGAGGAGTACGTCCGGGTACTGCGGACACTGTGGACGGACGACCCGGCCCGGTTCGACGGCGAGTTCTACACGGTGCCGCCGAGCCGGATGGCACCCCGCCCGGTGCAGCCGGGCGGCCCACCGATCCTGCTGGGCGGCGTGGTGCGCCCGGCACTGACGAGAGCGGGCCGGCTCGCCGCGGGCTGGATGAGCCGCGCCGCCACGGACCTGTCCCGCATCGCCGAGGACATCGCGGTAGTGCGCGAGGCGGCCCCCGACCCGTCGGTACGGATCGTGACGCGTGGCGTCGTCCGCCTCGGTCCCCGGGATGGCCGGCTGTCGGGCACGTTCGAGGACGTGCGTGCCGACACGGAATGGCTCGCCGAGCAGGGCGTCACCGAGCTGTACTACGACCTCAACTGGGACCCGCGGATCGGCAACCCGGCCGTGCCCGCCGGGGAGGCCACGGCCCTCGCCCTGGAGATCGCCACGGCACTGGCACCCTGAGTTGATATCGACGTCTCGCGAAATGTCGGTACGCTGGATGGCGTGGCGGACTCCCCAGACCCCGACGTGGTTCGCGCGCTCCGAGCGCTGTCGAACCCGCTGCGCCTGCAGCTGCTGTCGTGGTTACGTGAGCCGGAGCGCCACTTCTCGCTCGAGGGCGCCATCGCCGACCCGATGGATGTCGGGGTGTGCGTGACCCACATCCAGGCCAAGGTGGGGCTGGCGCAGTCCACCGTCTCGGCGTACATGGCGGAACTGCAACGAGCAGGCCTGGTCCAGGCCACCCGAGTGGGCAAATGGACCCACTACAAACGCGACGAACAGCGAATCACCGAACTGGTCACAACCCTGGGCCAAACGCTCTAGCGGCCAGCCAGTGTCCCGAGGGACATCGCACAACGGGTGCTGGCTGAGTCAGCGGCCGAGGTGGTCGGCCTTGACCGCGGCGAGCAGGGCGTCCAGGTCCACACGCACGGACGGACCGGCCGGGTTCTTGCTGTCCCGCACCCTGTCCCGCGTATGCGCGAACTCGACGCACCCGTTCGCGTTGGCGCCGCTCCGACTGGACTTACGCCACCTGATGTGGTCGGTCATCTCTGCTCCAAATCCCTTACCTCGGCGATCAACGCCGCGCTGTTCGCCGAGGGCAGGGCCTGGCCCGCGATCTCGTCGAACATCGCGCTGAATCGCCGACATCACTCTCATTTCCACCCACACGCCACCAGCCGCGTGCTCCAGGTAGACGGCTGGGAGATCGTCGTCGCCCGGGTAGCCAATGATCATGATCGCGCCTGACATCGTGCCGTAGGCGCCCACATCGAACGGCACGACCTGGATCGTCACGTTGTCGCGCTTCCCCATGTCGAGCAGGTGATCCAGCTGCTCCGCCATGACCTGCGGCGAGCCGACGACGCGGCGGACGACCGCCTCGTCTATCAGGGCGTGCAGCTTGAGCGGTGACGGTCCCGTCAGCCGCGCCTGCCGGCTCATGCGCGCTGAGACGTAGCGTTCCGTCCGTTCGGAAGCGTGGAACTGGCGTCCCGACGAGTTGATGCTCGCGCATACGCCACTGTCTGTAGCAGGCCCGGGATGGCGAGCGGCGTGAGCATGCGTTCGTTGTCCGCTTCGGCCTCCGCGCGCGGATAGGCGTCGACGGTCCCTTACCTCAACTCTCCCGCTCGCCCGACCACAGCCTGGGAGACACTCATGCACCTACGCACCGACCAGTACACGCACGTGAACCGCGACTGCCCCATGCACGTGGACATGTACCCCGTGGACAACCTCGTCGAGATCGCCCTGGGAGAGCACCGGATCGGTGCCGCGACCCTGCGGCTCGTCGTCGACCACCCGGATACCTGCCTGCGGCTCGTGGCGGCGTTGCACGACGCGCGCAACCGGCTCATCGAACATCTGCGGCTCAAACCGGGACACATGACGTAGTCGACCGCGCACACATCGTTGGCGCGGGCACACGTGGGTCAGCCATGGTAGCTTCATATCGAGATTCTCCGATACTTCGATTCGAAGGGACTGGCATGGACCTGGGCACGTTCGGGATCTACACGTTCGACTTCGAGCGCCAGCCGGCCGCGCTGATGCGTGAGTCGGCCCAGGAACTGGAGGAGTTGGGCTGGCGGTCGGTGTGGTTCCCCGAGACCGGCGGCGGGCGCGAGGCGTTCTCGCAGGCCGGCTTCCTGCTCGCCAGCACAGAGCGACTGCACGTCGCCAACTCCATCGCGCGGGTCACGGAACGGACGGCCATGGCGACGCACGGCGCGAGTGCCCTGCTCACCGAGGCCTACCCCGGCCGCTACACGCTGGGGCTCGGCATCGGCGGAGGGCGGCCCGGCGTCAAGCCGCTCGCGGTGATGGCCGAGTACCTCGACGAGCTGGACGCGTTCGAGAACCCCACGCCCCGCATCCTCGCCTCGTACGGGCCCAAGATGCTCGAGATGGCCCGCGACCGCGCCGTCGGCGTTCAGGCCTACCACGTCAACACGACGTTCACGGCCCAGGCGCGGGAGATCCTCGGGCCGGACCCGTTCCTGAGCGTGGAGCACGCGGTGCTGTTCGAGCCGAACCCCGACAAGGCACGCGCGATCGCCCGCCAGCACATGCACACCTACCTGACCACGCCGTTCAACGTCGCGAAGTTCCGCCGGCTCGGCTACTCCGAGGACGACATCGCCGGCGGCGGCAGCGACCGCATCATCGACGACCTCGTCTTCTGGGGCGACGCGCACGTGATCGTCAAGAAGCTCCACGCGCACCTCGACGCCGGCGCCGACCACGTCGCCGTGCAGGTGATAGGGATCGAGCCGGGACAGTCGGCGATGCCGTTCTGGCGCGTACTCGGCGACGCGCTCCTGCCGAAGAACGGCTGAACCTACGGTCGTCCGTACAGTTATGGCACCCCGCGCGGTCATTACCCAGGCAGGGCCCCAATCACGCCAGATAACTGTACGGACGACCGTATAGTTCGGGATACACGGTTCGCCGCACGGCTGATTTTCTTGTCCGGCATGCTTACGCCCACACGGGTGGAGGAGCTGAATGGACGCGGAGACGGAAGCCGGCGAGCGGTTCGTGTTACCGGCGAGTGTGGACAGTCCGGCCAAGTCGGACGAGCCGCGCGGTGTGGGCAAATGGTTGCTGCACCACCAGGTCGCGCCGATCGGGCGAGCGACGGAGGAAGGGCACGGGAAACCACAGTCGTGGTGGAAGGTCATGTGCCTGACCGGTGTGGACTATTTCTCCACATTGTCCTATTTGCCCGCGATTGCCGCACTCGCGGCCGGCGCGCTTTCTCCGCTCGCCACTTTGCTGATCGTGGCGCTCACGTTGTTCGGCATGCTGCCCATGTACCGGCGGGTGGCACGCGAGTCGCCGCACGGGCAGGGTTCCGTCGCGATGCTCGAGAACCTGCTGCCGTTCTGGCGCGGCAAGATCTTCGTGCTGGTGCTGCTCGGGTTCGTGGCCACCTCGTGGATCATCACGATCACGCTGTCGGCCGCGGACGCGTCGGTGCACATGGTCGAGAACCCCGCGTTCCCCAGCTTCCTGCACGGCCACGAGGTACTGATCACGACCGTCCTGCTGCTGATCCTGGGCGGGGTGTTCCTGCTCGGGTTCTCCGAGGCCATCGGCGTCGCGATCCCGCTCGTCGCGATCTTCCTCGTCCTCAACGCGGTGATCGTGGGTGTCGGCGTGGTCGACGTGCTGGGTGAGCCGGACGCCGTGTCGCGGTGGGTCGACCGGCTCACCGAGAACGGCGGCGGCTTCCTCGACATCGCCGGGCCGGCCGTGCTCGCGTTCCCGCTGCTGGTGCTGGGTCTGTCCGGGTTCGAGACGGGCGTGTCCATGATGCCGCTCATCAAGGCCGACGGGGCGACCGAGGAAGCGCGGATGGAGTCGAAGGTCCGCAACACCGGCAAGCTGCTCGCCACGGCCGCGCTGGTCATGTCGGTGTACCTGATCGCGACGAGCTTCATCACGACCGTGCTCATCCCGGCGGAGGCGTTCGAGGAGGGCGGCGAGGCCAACGGACGTGCGCTCGCCTACCTGGCGCACGAGCACCTCGGCCAGGCGTTCGGCACGGTCTACGACATCTCCAGCATCCTGATCCTGTGGTTCGCTGGCGCCTCCGCGATGGCCGGGCTGATCAACATCGTGCCGCGCTACCTGCCGGCGTACGGCATGGCGCCGGAGTGGGGCCGCGCGGTGCGGCCGGTCGTGATCGTGTACACGGTGATCAGCATCGGCATCACGTTCGCGTTCGGCGCGGACGTCAACGCGCAGGCCGGCGCGTACGCGACCGGGATCCTCGCGATGATGGTGTCCGGCGCGGTCGCGGTGACGATCTCCGCCTTCCGCAAGGGGCAGCACAGGGCCGGCGCCGCGTTCACCGTGCTCACCCTGATCCTGCTGTACGCGCTGGGCGCCAACGTCGTCGAGAAGCCCGACGGCATCGCGATCTCGGCGGCGTTCATCGCGGGCATCGTCGTCGTGTCGCTGATCTCCCGTGTCACCCGCACCACCGAGCTCCGCGTGGAACGCATCGAGTTCGACGAGACCGCCCGCCAGTTCATCACCGACAGCATCGAGCACGACGGCCGCATCGACCTGCTGGCGAACAAGCGGCAGGCAGGCGACGAGACGGAGTACGCGGCGAAGGAGAGCGAACAGCGCGGCATGAACCCGCTGCCGGGCACCGCGGACGTGCTGTTCCTGGAGATCGACGTGGTGGACCCGTCGGAGTTCAGCGACGTGCTGGAGGTCCGTGGCGTCACCGTCGGCCGGCACCGCGTCCTGCGTGCCGAGGCCCCGGCGGCCCCGAACGCCATCGCGGCGATCCTCCTCGCACTGCGGGACGCCACGAACGTGCGTCCGCGCTGCCACTTCGAGTGGTCGGAAGGCAACCCGCTCGGCCACCTGTTCCGCTACCTGATCCTCGGCCAGGGCGACACACCCCCGGTGGTCCGGGAGATCATCCGCCAGCACGAACCGAACCCGACCAAGCGCCCGGGCGTCCACGTAGGCGGCTGAAGCGACGGAAGCCTGTGCCGGCCCGCCCAGCATCGGGCCGGCACAGGCGGGTCACTCGACGACCGCGGTCAGTTCCAGGCCACCGACGTTCCTACCCTGCGTGTCGGTCTGGATCACGCTGACCGGGTACTGGTCGCCGCTGCCGCCCGCCGCGGCGGTGACCCACAAGCCCAGGTTCACGTCGAGCTGGTCATCCGGGTACAGCAGCAGGTTCTGGATGACCGCCCGCCGCGGATCGCGGATCTCCACCTGGGTCCCGCCGGCAGGCCGTACTCCCACCCCCGGCTGACCGACCTGCTGCCAGCGCGTGGTGAGAGTCGGGCCGAGGTCGAGGACGAGCCGGCCGACGGACGTGCGGTCCGGCCGTGCCAGCACGAGGTGGAACAGCCCCGGGCCGGGTTCCGGGTTGCGGATCCGGACCTTCGACCAGAGCCAGAGGTCGAACCTGAACCTGACCAGGTTGACGTTCTTCCACGCCAGGTTGTTGTGGAACGTCATCGGGCCCTGGACGGGCGAGTCCCACCGCGCCAGCAGGCAGAAGTGGCCGGGCGCCGGCACGTTCTCCCACAGCACGTCCATGACGCGGCCACCGCTCGGCACGGTGACGTTGCCGATCACCTTGATGGTTTCCCAGTCGTTCCACCACTTCGCCGCCGTGCCCTGTTCGGTGTAGAACAGCTGCAGGTCACCGGTGATCGGATCCGGGCCGTTGTTCCTCAGCCGCACCCGCAGGAGGCTGGTGCCGCCGATGACCAGGTACGGCACCTGGATGTCCGGGCCGTTCCAGGGGTTCGGCCAGGTGTCCACGCCGTTGTCCGTCGGCCAGCCCGGCCCGCCGGGGGCGGCGACGAGCAGGGTCCCGACGAGCGCGACGACGAGCGCCGGGAAGCGCGTTTCTCGGCTCACGAGCGGAATCCCCTTTCTCGCTGGGGAGGTGTCCCCTTCGAGGTTGACCCGGTGCGGTTGTGAATTGGTTGTCGCGAAGGCGGTTCCGGCGCGGCGCACCGGCGTTACGCTCTGGTCACAGGGAAGGAGCCGGGGGTGACCGAGCTACGCGTCCTGGGGGCCGTCGACGCCGTCGGCCCCGGTGGCCGAGCCGCCCTGCACGGCAACCGGCAGCGCGCGATCCTCGGCGTGCTGGCCCTGCACGTGGGCACCGTGCTGCCCGTCCCCCGGCTCATCGACGCACTGTGGGGCGAGGATCCGCCACGCACGGCCGTCCGGACACTGCACAGTCACGTGGCACGGATCAGGCAAGCCCTTGCCGCGTGCGGGTTCCCTCCCGTCCTGGTCACGAAGGACGCAGGCTACGCACTGGCCACCCCGCCGGCCGCGGTCGACTCACACCGGTTCGAGCAGCAGGTGAACGCGGCCCGGCTCGATCTCTCGGTCGGGGAACCGGAACGCGCCAGGGCCACGCTGCGGTCGGCTCTCGGGCTGTGGCGCGGAGAGGCGTTCGCGGACGTCTCCCTCGCCGGGTGGATGGTGCGTGAGGTCGAGCGGCTGCACGAGCTGCGTCTGTCGGCCATGGCTGACCTGTGGGACGCAGAGCTGCGGCTGGGCAACCACGACCACGCCGTGCGGGAGCTGCCGCGCCTGCTGGCCGCCCAGCCGACCAGGGAACCGTTGGTGGGCCTGTACATGAGGGCGCTGTACCGGTGCGGCCGCCACGTCGACGCACTCACCGCGTTCCAGGAGCTGCGTGAGCGGCTGGCCGGCGAGCTCGGCGTCGACCCCAGCCCGGAGCTGGTCGCCCTGCACACGTCGATCCTGCGCCGTGAGGGCGATCTCGAGCCCGTTTCCGGTGCCCCGGCTCAGCTTCCGGCCAGAGTGGGGCACTTCACCGGACGTGCCGCACAGCTCGAGGGGCTGGACCGCGTGCTCTCCGACCGGCCGGTCGTGGTGATCACCGGCGCCGCCGGCATGGGCAAGACCTCGCTCGCCGTCCACTGGGCACACCGGATCGCCGGCCGGTTCCCGGACGGCGCCCTGTTCCTCGACCTGCGCGGGCACGACCCGGAACGCGGGATGCCGGCCGCCGAGGCGCTCGCCCACCTGCTGCGTGGGCTGGAGGTGCCGGACGACCGGATGCCCGGCGAGGTGGACGAGCGGGCCGCGTTGTACCGGTCGCTGCTGCGTGGCAGGCGCTGCCTGATCCTCGCCGACAACGCGGGCACGCTGGCCGACGTGCTGCCGCTGGTGCCCGGCGCCGGCGGCAGCCTGCTCGTGGTCACCAGCCGGAAATCCCTTACCGCACTCGGCATCCACCACGCCGTGCACACCGAGGTGCTGAACCCGCTCGGGCACGCAGAGTCGCTGTCACTGCTGTCCCGGGTGCTCGGTGTGGCGCGCGTCGAGCGCGAGCACGGCCCGTCCGCCCGGTTGGCCCGCCTGTGCGGTGGCATGCCGCTGGCGTTGCGGATCGCGGCGGCCCGGCTGGCCACCGAACCGGCTGGCTCGATCGCCGAGGCGGCGGCGAACCTGGCCGCCGGCAACAGGTTGGACCACCTCGCGGTCGACGGCGACGCCCGCACCGTGCGGACCGTGCTGGCGAGTGCCTACCTGCCGCTCGGCGCGACGCAGACCCGCATGTTCAACCGGCTGGGGCTGGTTCCCGGCGCCACGTTCAGCACGTGGCTCTGCTCGGCCATGTGCGGCCTGCCCGTGTCGGAAGGGCGTCCGGCCATCGCCGAGCTGGCGGAGGCGCACCTGGTCACCGGGGCCGGTCCGGACCGGTTCCGGTTCCATGACCTGATCCGGGACTTCGCCAGGCAGTGCGGGCGTACCGACGAGCCGAGGGCCGGCCAGGTGGAGGCGGGTGAGCGGCTCGTCGACTGGTACCTGTTCGTGGCCGCGGCGGCGAACGAGGTCATCGACCCGAGCCGGGACCGGGTGCGTCCGACACCGCGGCACGCCGCGCCGGAGGTCCCGTTCGCCCGCGACCGGCAGGCGGCGGTCGCGTTCCTCGCCGAGGAGCGGGACAACCTGTTGCCGGTGGTGCGCTACGCGCGGGAGAACGGCTGGCCCACCGCCGCCTGGCAGCTCACCTACCTGCTGACCAGCTTCTACGACACGACCGGGCACTGGCACGAGCGGGTGGAGCTGTGCCGGCACGGCACGGCCGCGGCCAGCGCGCTCGGTGACCCGCTGGCCATGGCGGAGATGCTGCGTGCGCTCGGCGTCGCGTACTTCATGACCAGACGACTGAGCGACGCCGTGGACACCAACCTGAAGGCGTTGCGCGCGGTGCGGGAGGCGGGCGACCTGGCCGGTGAGGGCCACGTGTACAACAACCTCGCGAACGCCCACGCCCAGTCGCGCCAGTTCGACGAGGCGCTCGCCGCGCACAAGCTGGCGGTCGAGCGGTGCACCTCGGCCGGCAACGACCTCGGACTCGCGCTGTCACAACGAAACCTCGGCTACACCTATGTCCAGATGGGACGCGCGGAGGAGAGCTTCGAGCCGCTGACCGCCGCGCTGGCCGCGTTCCGGGTGCTCGGTGTGGACCGGTTGACGGCCGGCACGCTGTACAGCCTCGGCGAGGCGTACCTCCAGCTCGGCCGGCACGACGTCGCACTCGCGCACTTCGACGACGCGGTCGCCGCGAGCAGGGACTGCGGCGACCGGATCATCGAGTGGGAGTCCCTGCTGCACGCCGGCCGCGTGCACCTCGCCTCCGGTGATTCCGCCGCCGCGGTCGCGCGGTTCGAACGAGCGCTCGACATCGCCGGGGACGCCGGCGACCGGCACGGCGAGGCGTGCGCGCTCGCCCGGCTCGGACGCGCGCACCTGCTGGCCGGCGACCTCGACGCGGCTCGGGCGTGCCTGGAGCGGGGCATGCGGGTCCGGGCCCGAGTCCCGGACCCGTACGAGGAAGCCCACCTGCACCGCGACCTCGGCGACCTCGAGGCGCGCTGCGACCGCCCGGCCGACGCGTCGCACCACCGGAGCCTGGCCATGGAGCTCTACCGGCGGGCCAACGCATCGGCCGAGGCAGAGGAGCTCGCTAACCTCGCCTGATCATTAATTCCGCGGTGAGCACCGGGTCGCCGCCGTAGCGGATCTGAACCAGCGCACGTTCCTCGAGCAGCGGGGAACCCGCCAGGAGTTGGACGGGAACCGCGCCGCCGGTCGCCCCTGCCGCGATGGTGGCGCGGTTCCCTAGTACAGGGACGAAGCCGCGTGGCGGCCCGTCCACCGGGAGCACGTCGTACATGAACGTCATCGGTGTGGGTGCCACCATCGGCCGAGGTGGGTTGAAGCGCAGGTCGACGACGGTGAGCGGGAGCCGGCAGCCTTCGTCGGCCGCGTAGCTGGTGCCGGGTAGGTAGCAGATGTGGTTCGGCTTGAAGTCGAACCCGGGACAGATCCCGCCCGCCATGCACCGGGGCGGGACCGCTTCGGCGGCCGGTGCCACCAACGTGAGCAGGACTGCGATGGCGATCAGTAGTTTGATGGTTGCCCTCATGCCCGTCTGACTACCGAAGGCCGCCTGTGGATCGGTTGTGGCCCAGGTCGGAGGCCCTGACCTTGACTTCCGTGGTGGACCGTGGCTGCATGGACCGGTGATCGCCGAGACGGAGCCGCGGGTGACCGATGACTCGGTGACGTTCCAGCTCTCGGACGCCGACTCGGCGCTCGACGGGACCCGGCTGCTGCCGGCACTGTCCCTACCGGACACAACGCTCGACTTCACCCTGGACGAGGGCATGTGGCGGCTCACGCTGCCCAGGCCACCCGTGCACCGCATGGAGTACCGCTTCCAGCTGCGGCACCGGGCCGGTGACCTCGAGGAGATCTGCGACCCCGCCAACCCGCGCCGCGCACCCGGGGCGTTCGGCGACAAGTCGGTCATCGAGTTCCCCGGTTACGCCGCCCCGGCCTGGCTCACGGCGGCGACCGAACCCGGCGAGACCGCGGACCTGACGATCCACGCGCCATTGTTCGGCCGTGACATCGCCGTCCGGCTCTGGTCCCCGGCGCCGCCGGACGAGCCGCTCCCCCTGCTCATGGCGCACGACGGACCCGAGTACGACCGGCTCGCGAACCTGACCACCTACGCCGCCGCCATGATCGCGAGGGGGGACCTGCCGCCGTTCCGGCTCGCGTTGCTGGCGCCCGGTGACCGTGACGACGAGTACGCGGCCAACCCGCGGTACGCCGCGACGCTGCACCAGCGGGTCGTGCCGGCGCTGCGGCAGGCGGTCAACGTGCGGGACCCCATCGCCGGGATGGGCGCGAGCCTCGGCGGGCTGGCCATGCTGCACGCCCAGCGGGCGCTCCCCGGCCTGTTCGGCGCGTTGTTCCTGCAGTCGGCGTCGTTCCTGACCGTCGACCTCGATCCGCAGGAGCAGCACCGGTTCAGCCGGTTCGGGCAGGTCAGCGTGTACGTGGCGGACGTGTTGCGCACGGTGCCGTACGAGCCGGTGCCCGTCACCATGACCTGCGGTCTCGCGGAGGAGAACCTCGCCAACAACCGGCAGATGGCCGTCACGCTCGCCAAGCAGGGCTACCGCGCCCAGCTGGTCGAGGTGCCGGACGCGCACAACTACGTCGGCTGGCGCGACGCCTTCGACCCCGCCCTGACCGCCCTGCTGCGGGACACCTGGACGTCATGATGCGCCGCGACCAGTACGACCTCGGCGGCGGCACCGTGATCGCCTACGGCCACTATGGCCGGCCGTTCCTCGTGTTCCCGTCCGAGCAGGGCCGGGCGTGGGACTTCGAGTCCAACGGCATGATCGACGCGGTCCGCCCGCTCATCGACGACGGCCGGGTGAAGCTGTACTGCGTCGACTCGTTCGACGCCGAGTCATGGTCGAACCGGTCGCTCCCGCTCGAGGAACGCGCGCACCGGCACGGCGTGTACGAGTCGTGGATCCTCAACGACGTCGTCGCCTCCATCCACGGCGACTGCGGCGGTCCCGTCGAGATCGCGACCGTCGGGGCGTCACTCGGCGCGTTCCACGCGGTGCTGTTCGCGTTGCGCCGCGCCGACCTGTTCCCGCTCGCCATCGGCATGTCCGGCAACTACGACCCGGCCACCTGGCACGGCTGGGGCGACCGCGGCGACGCGGCGTACTTCACCAACCCGGTCGACTTCGTACCGAACCTGCACGGCGACCACCTCGACTGGCTGCGCGAGCGGCTGTCGGTGCTGCTCGTCGTCGGGCAGGGACAGTGGGAGGACACGACCGGCGCGCTGGACTCCACCCGAGGATTCGCGAACCTGTTGCGGGACAAAGGTTTGCGCTGCGAGCTGGACGTGTGGGGGCACGACGTGCCGCATGACTGGCCGTCGTGGCGGGTACAACTGGCTCATCACCTACCCCGGTTCTGTTAGGAGGATTGCGTGGACCGCACCGAACATCTGCTCGGCCTCCTGTTGGGCACCGAGGAGGACTGGCCGAGGGCGTTCGAGGAACTGGTACGCCGGCTCGGCCCCGTGGACCATGCCGGCACCGAGCATTCGCTGCGCACCGAACGGATCACCATCGAGCCGTTCGACCTGCGCGCGAAACCGCGGTACCACCTGGTGATCGACCGGCTCGCGTACTGGTACTACGTGCCGCGCGAGTGGCTCAAGAAGGTCGCGCTCATGGACGACGTGTACCTGCTGAACAGCCCGTTCACGTTCCAGTCCATGGAGAAGCACGCGGCGTACTGCGCGATGATCCGGCTCGGGCTGAAGGTGCCGGAGACGTGGCTGGTGCCGTACAAGAACCCGGTCGACAACGCCAGGTACGCGTACACGGCGGCCAAGTACAACCGACCGTTCGACCTGGACGAGATCGCCGAGCGGATCGGCTACCCGCTCTACATGAAACCGTACGACGGCGGCGCGTGGCGGGGCGTGTCCCGCATCCGCGGCCCGAAGCCGTTGCACCAGGCCTACGACCAGTCCGGCGAGATGCTGATGCACCTGCAGGCCTCGGTCGAGGGCTACGACGTGTTCGCCCGGTCGCTGACGATCGGTCCGGACAGCATGGTGATGAAGTTCCAGCCGGACGAGCCGATGCACAGCCGGTACGCGGTGGACCACGCGTTCCTGTCCCCGTCCGCCGGGGACGAGGTGCTGACGATCTCCCGGCTGATCAACGCGTTCTTCCGGTGGGAGTTCAACTCCTGCGAGAGCCTGGTCGTCGGCGACGCGGTGCACCCGATCGACTACGCCAACGCGTGCCCGGACATCTCGATCACCTCGCTGCACTACTACTTCCCGTGGGCGATCTCGGCCCTGCTGAAGTGGTCGGTGTTCTGCGCGGTGACCGGGCGGCGGCCACGCCTGGACCTGGACACCCGCACCTACTTCGAGGTCGCCGACTCCGATCGCACCTACTCCGAGAAGCTCGTCGAGTACCGGCGCCTCGCCGACGAGTACTTCGAAACCGAGCGCTACCAGGAGTTCTGCGCGACGTCACTGTCGGGAGTCGACGATCTGGTGCGGGACTGGGTGACCTCGCCCGCGTTCGACGAGCTGCTCGTGTCGACGGTCCGTTCGACCTATCCCACGTTCGAGCACGACAAGTTCGTGGCCCACTTCCGCGGGCTGCTCGGGTTGTGGGTGAAGGAAAACGCGTGAGGTTCGGAGTGCTGGGGCCGTTGGCCGTCTGGACCGACCATGGCGAGCCGGTGGCCGTCCCCGGACGGAAGGTGCGTGCCCTGCTGGCCGACCTGATCGTCCACGAAGGACGTGCGGTGTCGGTGGACCGGCTGGTCGAGGACCTCTGGGGTGACACGCCGCCCGCCGATCCAACGGCCGCACTGCACGTGCGGGTGTCCCAGCTGCGCCGGGCGCTGGCGGAAGGCCGTGACCTTGTGGTGTCGCAGCCGCCGGGATACGCGCTGGGCACCGACGACGTGGACACGACCCGGTTCGCGGCTCTGGTCGAACGCGCACAGGCGGCCGGTGACCCACGCACGCGGGCCGGCCTGCTGACCGAGGCTCTGACGCTGTGGCGCGGCCCCGCGCTGGCCGACTTCGCCGACGAGGAGTTCGCCAGCACGTTCGCGACGCGGTGGGAAGAACTGCGACTGTCCACACTGGAAGCGTACGCCGAGGCAAGGCTGGCGCTTGGCGAACACCGGGAGCTGGTCGGCGAGCTTGGTGAGCAGGTGACCAGCCACCCGTACCGGGAACGGCTGCGTGCGGCGCACATGCGTGCCCTCCACCGTTCCGGTAGGACTGGCGAGGCACTGGACAGCTTCGGCGAGCTACGCACCCAACTCGCGGACGAGCTGGGCCTGGATCCCAGCCAGGAGCTGACCGCGTTGCACCAGGCCATCCTGGCCGGCGACCCGGCAGAGGACGCGCCGACACCGCGCCCTGTCCGGCACACCACGAACCTGCCGGCGCCGGTGACCGAGCTGATCGGCCGGGAACACGCGGTCACGCGGGTGGGGGAACTGCTGGCGGCGGGGCGGCTGGTCACGCTCACGGGGCCGGGCGGGGTCGGCAAGACGAGCGTGGCCCTGGCTGCCGGCCGAGCGTCGACGAGCACGTACCCGGACGGTGCGTGGCTGGTTGACCTGACGACGTGGGACGGCACGGGCGACCCGGCGGAGCTTGTCCTGTCGGCACTGTCCGTTCCGGACAACTCCGATCTGGCCGCCGCGCTGCGGGAACGCAGGATGCTGCTGGTGCTGGACAACTGCGAGCACGTGATCGAGCCGGTGGCGGAACTGGTCGGCACGCTGCTCCGGGCCGCACCGGACCTGCGGGTGCTGGCCACGAGCCGTGAACCGCTTCGCCTGCGCGGTGAGGTCCGCTTCGACGTGCCGCCACTGGACATCCCGGACACCGACGACCCTTCCCGGCTGGCCAACTCCCCCGCGGTGCGGCTGTTCCTGGAGCGGGCGGGATTGTCAGCGGTCGGAGCCACTGAGCCCGCTCAGCACCGAGCGGAGGCGAGGCAGTTCGACACTGTCACGGGCATCGCCGAGGTGTGCCGGCGGCTGGACGGCATCCCGTTGGCGTTGGAGCTGGCCGCGGGCCGGGTGCCCGCGCTTGGCGTGGCCGAGCTGGCGACCCGGCTGCGGGTGCCGCACGACCGGTTCGGGCTGCTGGGCACCGGTCCGCGCGACGCACCGGCCCGGCAGCGCACGCTGACCGCGGTGATCGACTGGAGCTGGCAGCTGCTCACCGAGTCCGAGCGGGCCGTGCTGCGCCGGCTGGCCGTGCATTCCGGCGGGTCGACGCTGGCCGCGGCCGAGACGGTGTGCGCCGGCGACGGGATCGACGTGCTGGACGTGCTCGCCGGGTTGGTGGATCGCTCACTGGTGGTGCGGGACGCCAGCTCCCGGTTCCGGCTGCTGGAGTCGGTGGCCGCGTTCAGTGCCGACCGCCTGCGCGAGGCCGGCGAGGAAACGGCGCTGCGGCAGCGACACGCGGACTACTACCTTTCGCTGGCCGAGCAGGCCGAGCCGCTGTTGCGCGGACCCGACCAGCGGGAGTGGCTGCGCCGCCTGGACGCGGACGCGGCGAACCTGCGGGCGGCGTTCGACACGTTCAGCCGTGCCGGCGCGGCGGAGCAGGCGCTGCGGCTGGCTGTCGCACTGGTGTGGTACTGGTTCCTGCGTGGCCGGCTCAGCGAGGCGTCACGGACGCTGACCGCGGCGCTGGCCGTGACGGGCGAGGCTCCGCCCACGATCCGCGCCAGCGCCGAGGTCTGGTCCGCCGGCCTGGCGATCCGGCTGGGACAGGCCGGTCCGGAACGGGTGGCGGAGGCGCTGCGGTGGTACGACAAGGTCGCCGACCCGGTCGGGTTGGCCAGGGCACAGTGGTTCCTGGCCGCGTCGACGATCGACTTCGGCGACGAGAAGGCCACCGGCGACCTGCTGGCGCGGGCACTGGAGACGTTCGAGTCGGCCGGTGACCGCTGGGGCGAGGCGGCGGTGCTCAGCACCAGGGCGATGCTGGCGCACATGCGTTTCGACGTGGCCGCACTGGAACACGACGCCCGGCGCGGCGCGGAGCTGTTCAGCGCGGTGGGTGACGACTGGGGTGTGCTGCAGGCCGAGGACTGGCTGATCGGCCTGGCGGACATGATCGACGATCCTGCGGAGGCGACCCGGCTGGCCAAGGAAAACCTGCGCACGGCGGAGGATCTGGGCCTGTGGTCCGATGTGGCGGGTCGTCTCGGCTGGCTGGCCTGGGTGTCGTCGCAGGTGGAGGACTACCCGCGGTGCCTGGAGTACGCGGAACAGGCACTACGGCTGGCCTCCGAGCAGGGCCGGTCCGGAGAGGTGTTCACCACGCTCTGCCTGGCCGGCGCGGCACGCAGGCTCGGGCAGCTCGACCGGGCGGACAGCCACCTGCGTTGGCTGCTGGCGACAGCCCGGGAACAGCAGGCCAGCAGCGGCAGCAACCCGCCGTACCTGCCAATCGTGTTGGGGGAGCTGGGTTTGCTGGCCGAACAACGAGGCGACCCGGCGACCGCGCTGTCGTGGCACGGCGAAGGCTTCGAGGTGGCAAGGGACTCCGGCTCCGACCCCGAGATGGGCCAGGCACTGTTGGGAATGGCGGCGGCGTTGGCTCTCGACGGTCGGACGGCGGTGGCGGCGCAGCTGTTCGGGGCCGCGGAGACCGCCCGGCAGACCGGGCGGAGCCTGTCCGCCGCCGACCGCACCGAACTGGCTCGCGTCAAAGCCGTGGTATCGGACGCGGAACCCGATTTCGCCGCCCTGCAGGCCCGCGGCACCGAACTCACTCCGGAGCAGGCCCGGTCCCTGTTGGACTGACCGGCTGCCTCAGGATCGTCTTGAGCTTGGCGGGTGGGGTTCGCCGTGCGTCGCTGAGGTAGATCTCGTGATGATCACCGTTGAAGGTGAGGCCGTTCTCGGGAAGATAGTGGTTGTGAAGGCGGTCCAGGGTCGGGGTTTCGTCGTCGTAGGAGCCAATGTGGAGGATCTGGACGCAGGTCCCTTCGACGAGGGTGATCAGCCTGAGGTCGCCGCGTACCTTCTTCTTCTCGATCGCGGCCTGGACCATGTCCTCGGTGATCCAGTCCGGCTGGCTGATCATCATGGTCCACTCCCAGGTCTCCTTGCGCCGCGCGACGAACACGGTGGGGTCGTCCGCTCGCCACAGTCCCTCCAGCGGGCCGACCACGAAGTCCCGACCGAGGGTGTTCTTGCTGGCGAACTTCAGCGTGTAGGCCACGCCGTACAGGGCTTCGACCGCCTCCGCGTACGCGGGTGACGTGTTCGGATCCCCTCGGCCGTCGACCGCGATGTACCGCATCTCGGGCACGTCGACGACGGTGAACTCCCGCGAGGACGGGGAGTAGAGCTTCTTGTGGCTCTTCTTGATGTCGTACTTCTCCACGGCGGTCTCCTTGGCCAGTGTGGTTTCGGTCCAGCCGATGTCAGCCCGGAGCATCGCCTCGCCGTAGTCGAAGATCGCCGAGGCGGCTGACGGCAGGGGTTCCTGGCTGGCGCGAGCAGTCCGGACCTCCCCGAGTTGGTGCTGGAGCGCGTCCAGGCGCCGGGTCAGCCCGGTCACCACGTCCGCCTCCGGCAGGCCGGGACTGTTGGCCATCCCGATCAGCACACGCGCGTGCACCGGTGTCAGCGTCGTCAGCGCCTCCCGGGTGGCGGCGGCACACAGCTCACGCCCCACCGCCGTGGCACGGAAGGTGGCACGCGACTTCCCGGACGACCTGGCGCCGGTCGCCTCGATCAAGCCGCGCTTGGCCAGCTTGTCGAGCACGTAGTAGATCGAGGAGAACCCGAGCGCCGTCCATGCGCGCACGCCCCGCTCCTCGATGACCCGTTCCAGGTCGTACCCGTGCCGAGGCTGCTCGACGAGCAGCCCGAGCACCGTCAGCTCACCGTCGGTCAGCGCTGAGGACATGCCGCTATTCTAGCGCTAGAATAAAGCGTCAGGCCCGGCCCCCCGCACAAGGGGGACCGGGCCTGAAACGGTCAGGTCACTTCGGCACGTAGATGTGGACGACGATGCCCGAGTCGAAGCGGTTGATGTCGGCCAGCTTGAGATGGGTGGTGTCGAAGCCCGCGCCCTCGAACAGGTGCTTGCCGGCGCCGACGATGACCGGGTAGTACCAGAAGTGGAACTCGTCGACCAGGCCGTGTTCGACCAGGGTGCGGTCCAACTCGCCGGTGCCCCACTTCAGGATGTTGCCGCCCGGCTCCGCCTTCAGCTTCGCGACCTCCTCGGCCACGTCGCCCTGGAGGAGGACCGAGTTGTTCCACGTCACCTCGGTGAGGGTCCGGGACGCGACGTACTTCCTCCCGTTGTTGAACACGTCGGCCTCCGGACCCTCGCGGCTCGACCACGCCTCCGCGAAGCCCTCGTAGGTCAGGCGACCCATCAGCGCGGCGTCCGAGCCGGCCATCAGGCCCCCGACGTAGCCGTTGTGGTCCGCGTCCCAGTACGGCTGGCCCCAGTGCTGGGGCTCCGCCCGCGACGCGGTGGATGGGCGGGTGTCGTCGATGACGCCATCCAGCGAGACGAACGTCGACTCGATGAGCTTGCGCATTTCCTGCTCCTTCGTGCTGGTCACCTTGTTGGCACCAGCTTCTCGGAGACGCCTTACGGTTTCCTTTCGATCACCTACACCAGGCCCTGAAGGGTCTCCCGCAGCATCGCCTGCGTCCGGCGCCACAGGCCCGAGCCGAGCGACACACGCGCCACCCCGGTCGCCGCCACGTCCGGTAGTTCCGGCAGCCGCAACGCGTTGACCGGGCCGTCCACCTCGGCCACGAAGGACCGCAGCAGGTCGGTCGACCGGATGAGGATCGGGTAGACGCAGTCCGCGCCCGCGGCCAGGTATGCGCGGGCGCGTTCGACACCCTCGTCGAGCACGGTGTCCCCGCCCCGCACGAAGACGTCCACCCGGGCGTTGACCACGAGGTCCTGACCGGCCGCCGCGCGGACCTCAGCCAGGTACGCCGCCTGCTTGCCCACCGGGGTGAGCCCGCCGCCGGCGTGGTCGGTGTCCTCGAGGTTGCAGCCCACCGCGCCCGCGTCCAGCAGCCGGGACACCAGCTCGGCGGGCGGCAGCCCGTACCCGGCCTCCGCGTCGACGGTCACCGGGACGTCGACGGCACGGGTGATCCGGCGGACCGCGGCGAACATCTCGTCGACCTGTCCGCCCTCGTGGTCGGTGTACCCGAGCGACTCGGCCACGGCCGCCGAACTCGTTGCCACCACAGGGAACCCGGCCTCGACGACCAGCCGGGCGGTCCCCGCGTCCCAGGCGTTCGGCAGCACGAGCGGCCGGCCGGGGACGTGCAGGGACCGCAGCAGCTCGGCGGTCACGGCAGGGCCGGGCGGGCCGGCACGCCGAGGCGGTTCCAGCCGTTGATGATCATCACGAGCCAGCAGACCGCCTGGTACTGCGCGTCGGTGAACACCTTCGTCGCGTACTCGTACACCTCGTCCGGCACGTCGCGGATCTCCGAGAGCCGGGTGATCGTCTCGGTCAGCTCCAGCGCGGCCCGCTCCTGCTCGGTGTACAGGTCGGTCTCCCGCCACGCGGCGACCAGGTTCAGCCGGCGGATGTCCTCGCCGATCTTCAGCGCGTCCGCGGTGTGCATGTCCAGGCAGTACGCGCAGGCGTTGATCTGCGACGCCCGGATCTTGACCAGCTCGACGAGCTTCTTGTCGAGCCCCGCCGCCTCGGCTGCCTTCTCGACCTCCATCGACGCCGTGTAGAAGGCCTTCATCGCCGCCGGGATGCTGTTGGTGATGCTGATTCGCTCTGTCATGTGATCGACACTAGTGCGAACTTGTCCACGCGTAGAGTCCAGTTCCGTGGCAGAAACGTGGACCAGTTCGTCGGTCGACGCGCATCTCGACTGGACGCCGGGCAGCGGGCGCAAGGCACTCGCCGACGCCATCCGCACGGCCATCAGGGGCGGCCGGTGGCAGCCGGACGCCGTGGTCCCGTCCACCCGCGCGCTCGCGGCCGACCTCGGCGTCGCCCGAGGCACGGTGACGCGCGTGTACTCCGACCTCGCCGCCGAGGGCTACCTGCGGACCAGCCAGGGCGCGCCCACCAGGGTCGCGACGGTTGGCGCGCTACCGCCGTCCCCGACGCCGACCTACCCCCGCACGACGGCGCCGCGCTGGACACTGCAGGCCGGACAGCCCGACCCGTCGCTGTTCCCGCGCGACCAGTGGCTGGCGTCGACCCGCCGGGTGCTGGCGCACACGCCGAACGACACGTTCGGGTTCGGGGACCCACGCGGGTCGCTCGTGCTGCGGACCACGCTCGCCGCGTACCTTGGCCGCAGCCGCGGTGTGCTCGCCGACCCGGCACGCATGGTGGTCGTCTCGGGCTTCAGCCATGCCCTTGCCGTGCTGGGCCGCGCCTTCGGCGACCTCGGCATGCACGAGCTGGCGTTCGAGGACCCGTCGATCGACGTGTTCCGGCGGTTCGCGCAGGACAGCGGGCAGCGCGTCGTCGGGGTGCCCGTCGACCGGGAGGGACTGGTGGTGGATCGGCTGGAGAGCCCGGCCGTCGTGGTCACCGCAGCACACCAGGCACCGCTCGGCGTGACGATGGCGCCCGCCCGCCGCACCGCGCTGGCGAAACACGGGGCGATCGTCGTGGAGGACGACTACGACGGCGAGTTCCGCTACGACCGCCACCAGGTCGGCGCGCTGCAGGCACTTTCACCGGAACGGGTGATCTACGCGGGCACGGCGAGCAAGTCGCTGTCCCCGTCGCTCCGGCTGGCGTGGCTGGTCCTGCCGCGCTTCCTGGTGGACCCGGTGGTCTCGGCGCTCGCCGGTAGCGGCGCACGGCCCGCCATGCTCGACCAGCTCGTGCTCGCGGACCTGATCAGCTCCGGCGCGTACGACCGGCAGGTGCGTCGTTGCCGCCTGGAGTACCGGTCCCGGCGGGACCGGCTGGTCTCCGCGCTGCCGGAACACCTTGTCCCGCACGGGATCTCGGCCGGCCTGCACCTGTTCGTGCCGCTGCCCCCGGAGGCCGAGGCGGCACTGCCCGTGGCCGCGGCACGGCACTCGCTCGCGATCCAGACCGGCACTCCCCACACCCTCACCGAGCCGTCCTCCGGCCTGCTGATCGGGTACGGCGCCCCGTCACGCCCGTCGTTCGGCGGCGCGCTGACCGCGCTGCTCGCGGTGCTGCGGGAGGTCGGCGTTTAGCGTTCCCTGCCTCGGGTAGGCCGAATCCCATGAGCGGAGCTTGCGGAGCGCATCATCGTTGTTCAGGCCGACTCGGAGCCCGCGGAGGGGCGCCGGTGGAGCGGAGCTTGCGGAGCGTTCCGGCGCCCCAGAGCGGGTGAGGAGACGGCATGATGCTCGACGCGGGAGATGTGCGCCTGGAAGCGGACGTGGTCGTGCCCGAGGGCGCGGTGGGCGTGGTGCTGTTCGCGCACGGCAGCGGCAGCTCGCGGCACAGCCCACGCAACCGCGCGGTGGCGGAGGAGCTGAACCGCCGAGGGCTGGCGACGGTGCTGATGGACCTCCTGACCGCGGACGAGGACCGCGTGGACGAGGTGGACGGACGGCTGCGGTTCGACATCGGGCTACTGTCCGACCGCCTCGTCGGCGCGATCGACCGCCTCGGCACCGAGCCGACGACCGCGAACCTGCCGATCGGGCTGTTCGGCGCGAGCACGGGCGGCGCGGCCGCACTGGTCGCGGCGGCGACCCGGCCGGACGTGGTGCGTGCGGTGGTGTCCCGTGGCGGCAGGCCGGACCTGGCCGGGCCGGCACTCACACAGGTGCGGGCCCCCACGCTGCTGATCGTGGGTGAGCACGACCCGAAGGTGGCCGACCTGAACCAGCAGGCACAGCACGTGCTGACGGCCCCGTCGGAGCTGCGGATCGTGCCGGGCGCGTCCCACCTCTTCGAGGAACCGGGTGCGCTGGAGGAAGTAGCGGCGCAGGCAGCGGACTGGTTCACCGGAACGCTGCCACGCAGCATGTCCTGACGGGCGGGCGCCGCCAGCGGTGTCCCGAAAGACGCGATAGGAACGTTCAACGACACGAGCGCGTCTTTCGGGACATGCAGGTGGCGTGAACACGCCATTCGTGCGCTGCCAGCACGCTTGAGCGGGGGACGCCTTCCTCACGCTGGCGGTGATGAAGGACGCTTCCTCGTACGGCTGCCGGCCGAAGTCGCCACCGCCCGTGACGACAGGCGGTTTCGGGCGCTTCGCGCCCGAAACCGCGCAGCAGCGAGTCCACCGGACCGCACCTCGAGCAACCAAAACCATCGGTGGATCTGGGTTGAACATCATCAGCGCGTCCAAGACATCGTCACCGCACCGCCTGACCAAGCCACTCCTCTTTGGACAGTGCGTAGACCACGTCGCCGTGTTCCGCGCCGGGGACGGGGTTCGGCCAGTCGGCGAAGAACGTGTCCACGTGTCGCAGGCCGGCCTTCTCCAGGACCCGGCGTGACGCCACGTTGGCGGCCATCGTGGTCGCGGCCACCCGGGGCACGCCCAGCTCCGCGAACGCGCGCCGCACCAGCAGGCGCGCGCCCTCGGTGGCCAGGCCGCGACCCCACGCCGACGGGTGCAGCCGGTAACCCAGCTCCACATCGGACGGATCGAGACCCACGCTCGTGGCCGGTTTCAGCGCGAACCAGCCGACGAAACCCGGGGCATCCGCGGCGAAAACGCCGAACCCTGCCGGCAACTCCGCGTACTCCCGCAGAATCGCCGGCAGGGTTTCCCGCACCACGACGTCGGCCGGCACGGGGCGCCCGTCGTCGATGTGACGCATCACCGCGGCGTCGCCGTGCAGTGCCGCGAGGGCATCGGCGTCCGCCGCGGTGAAACGTCGTAGTATCACAAGGTTTTCGCGAGTCGGGCGGCCATCAGCTTCGTGAACCGCGGCGGGTCGGCCAGGTCCCCACCCTCGGCGAGCAACGCCATCCCGTACAGCAGCTCGGCGGCCTCCGCGAGGTCCGGCTTGTCCGCCGCCTGCGCCTCCCGCAGCGCGACAACCAGCTCGTGCGTCGGGTTCAGCTCCAGGATTCGCTTGATGGGCGGCATTTCCTGCCCCATCGCGCGGTACATCTTCTCCAGCGTGGGCGTCATGTCATAGCTGTCACCGACGATGCACGCTGGCGAGGTGGTGAGGCGCGAGGACAGGCGCACGTCCTTGACCTGCTCCTCCAAAGTGGACTTCAGCCACGTGAGCAGGCCCTCGAACTCCTTCTGCTGCTCGGGATCCTGCTCCTCGTCGAGGTCGACCTGCCCCTTCGCGATGGACTGGAACGTCTTGCCCTCGAACTCCGGCACCGAGTCGACCCACATCTCGTCGATCGGGTCGGTGAGGATGAGCACCTCGTAACCCTTGGCCTGGAACGCTTCCAGGTGCGGCGAGTGCTCGACGGCCTGCCGTGTCTCGCCGGTCAGGAAGTAGATGTGTTCCTGACCTTCCTTCATCCGCGAGATGTAGTCCGACAGCCTCGTCTGCTCCTCGGCCGAGTGTGTCGAGTCGAACGACGCGATCTCGAGGATCGTCGAGCGGTTGTCCGCGTCGTCGAGCAGGCCCTCCTTGATCGCGCGGCCGAACTCCTGCCAGAAGGTCTTGTACTTCTCCTCCGGCAGTGCCTTGATCGTCTGCAGCACCTTCTTCACCAGCCGGCGGCGGATCCGCTCGATCTGCCTGTCCTGCTGGAGAATCTCGCGCGACACGTTCAGCGACAGGTCCTGCGCGTCGACCACGCCCTTGACGAAACGCAGGTACTCCGGCATCAGCGCTTCGCAGTCGTCCATGATGAACACGCGCTTGACGTACAGCTGCACGCCACGCTTGCGCTCCCGCATGAACAGGTCGAACGGCGCCTTGGCCGGCAGGAACAGCAGCGCCTGGTACTCGAACGTGCCCTCGGCCTGGAGCCGGATGGTCTCCAGCGGCGCCTGCCAGTCGTGGCTGACGTGCTTGTAGAACTCGGTGTACTCCTCCTCGGTCGCGTCGGCGCGCGCCCAGAGGGCCTTCATCGAGTTGAGCGTCTCGTCGCCGAGGCGCACCGGCCAGGTGATGAAGTCCGAGTACCGCTTGACGATCCGCGTCAGCTCACCCGAGTCCGTGTAGTCGAAAAGGCGGTCTTCCTTGTCCTCCGGCTTGAGGTGCAGCGTGACGGCCGTGCCCTGCGGCGCGTCCTCGACCGGCTCGATCGTGTAGGTGCCCTCGCCGGTCGACTCCCAGCGGACGCCCTCGGTCGTGCCGGCGCGGCGGGTCACCAGCGTGACCTTGTCCGCGACCATGAAGCTCGAGTAGAAGCCGACGCCGAACTGGCCGATCAGCTCCTCGGTCTGCTTGGCTTCCTTGAGCTTGGCGAGGAACTCCGCGGTGCCGGACTTGGCGATGGTGCCGATGAGGCTGACCACCTCGTCCCGCGTCATGCCGATGCCGTTGTCCCGCACGGTCAGCGTGCGCGCGGCGGCGTCGGTTTCGAGCTGGACGTGGAGATCCGAGGTGTCGACCTCGAGCTCCTTGTCACGGAAGGCTTCCAGTCGGAGCTTGTCGAGCGCGTCCGAGGCGTTCGAGATGAGCTCACGCAGGAAGGTGTCCTTGTTCGAGTACACCGAGTGGATCATCAGCTGCAAAAGCTGTCGCGCCTCGGACTGGAACTCGAGAGTCTCGACCTGCGCGGTCACGGGCTTCCCCCTTTCGACGTGGTTTGACCGGACGATTTTACGAGGCCCGACTGTTCATTTGTTGTTCAGGCCGACGCCCGCCCCGACACATGCCACCGGAGCAATACTTCCGCTGGTCATAGCACGAAAGAGGGAGTGAAGATGGGCGCCGGTCACGATCACCACCACCACGAGCTGGAACCGGTCGACGGGAGCTGGCGCGACGAGGCCGACGACCGGCCGCTGTCGGTCGCCCGGCGGCGCTTCCTCACCGGGATGGGGGTGGCCGCCGCCGCGACGGCGGTCGGCGCCGGCACGGCCGCCGCGGACCAGACACCCCGCAACCAGTGGAACTCGGGTGACCGCTGGTACGCGGGCGACCACCACATCCACACCAAGTACTCCCCCGACGCCCAGTACGAGGTCGCGACCCAGGTCGCCAACGCACGCAGGTACGGCCTGGACTGGGTCGTGATCACCGACCACGGCGGCGTCGCGCACCAGAAGTTCTCGATCGACCAGGTCGCCCCGGACATCGAGGCGGCCCGCCGGCAGTTCCGCGACACGCTGGTCTACCAGGGGTTGGAGTGGAACATCCCGGGCGCGGAGCACGCGACCGTGTTCCTCCCGCCCGGCCGGCACACGGTCGACATCCTGCGTGCGTTCGAGGCGGCCTACGACGGCGGTGTCCTGTCCACGCCGGTCGCCCAGGGCGGGCTCGGCAAGATCCAGCGCGCCACGTCCGCCGACGGCGAGCCGTACGCGCTGGCCGCCCTGCGTTACCTCGACGCGCAGGTGTTCGCCGGCCGGGCCGAGATCGCGCTGATGCTGGCCAACCACCCGGCCCGCCGTGGCGTCGACAGCCCGCACGAGCTGCGTGGCTGGCGCGACACGGCCCCGGACGTGGCGATCGGCATGGAGGGCGCGCCGGGTCACCAGGCCTCGGCCATCACCGAGGCGAACGGCGGCCGGGGTGACGGCCGCGGTTTCTACGAGGCGTCCCCGGGCGTCGACAGCTTCCCCGGCTACGCGCCGACCGCGATCGAGAACCCGTACCGCACCTACGGCGGCTTCGACTGGATGACCGCGAAGGTCGGCGGCGTGTGGGACTCGCTGCTCGCCGAGGGCCGCCCGTGGACGATCACCGCGACGTCCGACAGCCACCAGGTGTTCGGTGACACGTTCGCCCCGGGCACACAGGACCACGCCACGACGGGCAGCCGAGGCGCGCCGATCGACTCGGGTGTCGTCCAGCAGTACGGCGACTACTGGCCGGGCCAGTACAGCAGCACGCTCGTCGGCGCCCGCTCGCGGTCCTATGTGGACATCATGCGGGGGCTGCGGGCTGGGAAGGTCGTCGCCGTGCACGGCCGCCTGATCGACGGGCTGGAGCTGCGTGTGCGGGCGAGGTCCGACGGCGACACGCGCGGTGTTTCCATTGGTGGCAGGACGTTCGTGCGGCGCGGCACGGACGTCGAGGTGACGATCGAGGTGACGCTGGCCAGCCGGGCGAATTTCGGCGGGTTCGTGCCGAAGCTCGCGAAGGTGGACCTGATCGCGGGCGCGGTGACCGGCCCGTCCGCCGACCGGGACGCGATGACCGCGCCGGGCACCGCGGTGGTCGAGACGTTCGCGGTGCCGGCCGGCGCGCGCGGCAAGATCCGCTTCACACACGTCTTCCCCCGGGTGGACCGCGCGTTCTACCTGCGCCTGCGGGGCAGCGACGGCAAGCAGCTCGACGCGGCGGGCAACCCGCTGATGGACGTGCCGGGCGACGACGACCCGTGGTCGGACCTGTGGTTCTACGCGAACCCGGTATTCGTCGACGTGATCTGATGGTGCGGTGGCTCGGGGCGGTCTGCCCGCCGGTGGACGGCTCCGCCGCACACGTCGACCACGTCCTGCTGTCCACTGTGGATATCCTGGCCGCGGATCTCGTGTGCACGCACGCCGACCACACCGGCGCGGTGGCCAGAACCGTGATGACCGCCCGACTCAACCACGAGCCGACCGCTGCCGTGCTCGCCGAACTCGCCGACCGCCTCGGCCTGCCGGCGGTGTGGGTGGCCGGCCCGCCGGAAGGTGCCCGCTGTGTCCGGTTTCCCGGGCAGGAGGCGCTGACCGGTGTCCACTCCGCCGCCGAGATCGTGGCCGCCTCGGCCATCGACGAGGTCGTCGGCATCGGGGTGGCGGTCGACTCGCCCATCGACACGCGAGGCTTCCTGCGTCCGACGTTCACCGAGGGCCGACTGGTCCTGCTGGTCGAGCAGGCGGCCGGCGGCGTGCTCCGTCCCGTGGAGATCGCCGCGCCGCACCAGTGCTGCGGCGGCCACTGAGACCGTGCAATGTGGAGTGCACAAGCGGGCAGGATCGTGGCGAGCGCGCCATCCCAGCGGCATGATGGCGATGTTCATGATCCTCAACTGGGATGGGGGAAAATCACATGCGAAGGCGAAGTCTGCTCACGTTGCTGGCAGGCACGCTGGTGGCGACGGGGACGGCGCTCATGCCGGGCACGGCGGTGGCCGAGCCGGCGGCGGCCATCAACTGGCAGCCTTGCCCGGAGCCCGAGGCCGCGGGTGTCGACTGCGCGACCATCGAGGTCCCGCTGGACTATTCGAAGCCGCGCGGCGAGAAGGTCCAGATCGGACTCGCGCGCAGGCCGGCCACGGACCCGTCGAAGCGCATCGGCTCGATCCTCGTCGACCCGGGCGGGCCGGGTGGGTCCGGCGTCTCGATGATCAAGTTCTCCGAGCCGTTCACCGACGAGGTCAACGCCCGGTTCGACCGGATCGGCTTCGACCCGCGCGGTATCAACACGAGCAGCCAGCTGCGCTGCGACGTCGACCTGCTCGGCTCGGCGCTCGACGCGCGGCACCCGACCAGCCAGGCCGACTTCGACGAGCTGGCCCGGCGAAACCGCGCGCTGCACGACAACTGCCGGGAGAACTCCAGCGGGCTCGCGAACCATGTGGACAACCTGCACACCGTGCGGGACATGGACGCCATCCGCGCCGCGCTGGGTGAGCGGAAGCTGACGTTCCTCGGCTACTCGTACGGCAGCCTCATGGGGCAGCAGTACGCCGAGGTGTTCCCGCACCGGGTCCGCGCGCTCGTCATGGACGGCAACATGAACCACAGCATCGACAGCGTGTGGGAGTTCATGCGCACCGAGACGGCGCCGATCGAGCAGGCGTTCGTCGAGTTCGCGAACTGGTGTGACACCACGGAGACCTGCGACCTGTACGGGCTCGACACCAAGGCCGTCTACGCCGACCTGAAGGCCCGTGCCAAGGCCGGCACGCTCGTGGACCTCGACGGCGAACCGGTCTCCTTCTACGACCTGTCCAACATCTCGTTCGCCACCTCCACCCCGCAGGTGTGGAGCCTGGTCGGCGAGTACCTCAGGCAGCTGCGGGACGGTGCGGGCGCGACCTCGACGGACATCAGGGCGGCGTTCGGCGAGCTCGTCAACTCCCCGTACCCGGTGATCTGGTGCAGTGACTGGCGTTTGCAGGTCCGGAGCTACGCGGAGTACGCCGGACTGCGGGCGCGGCTGGCGCAGCGTTTCCCGAACGTCGAGTACTCGCGGTACGTCGACCACGCGTTGACCTGCGTCGGCAGCGGGACGAAGACCACCAACCCGCAGCGTCCGCTCGACATCGACGACGCGCCGCCGCTCGTGATGATCGGCAACATCCACGACCCGGCCACGGTGTACGAGTGGACCCTGGCGGCCGCCCGGCAGAGCGGCGCCCGACTGGTCACCTACGAGGGTTGGGGCCACACCGCGTACGGCAACGGCGGCCCGAGCGAGTGCGTCAACGCCGCGGTCGACGCCTACCTGATCAACCTGAAGCCACCACGCCGAGGCCTGAGCTGCCCGTCAACAGACACCCCAGCCCTCACCACGGCAAAGGCACAGACACCACACCCCGCAGGCCCGTACCAGCACTAACCCCTCGCGTGTCCAACCGCACAGACCCGCGTGTCCAACGTTCTGGACCCGCGAGTTCAACAACTCGCGCATCGTCGATTTGTTGAACTCAGCGGTCTCCACTGTTGGACACGCGGGTCTCCAGCGTTGGACACGCGAGGGTTCAGGGCTTTTGGGTCAGGTAGGCGCGGACTTGGTGCATCGTGTCTTCTGGTTCGCCGTCGTTGTGGACCAGGAGGCGGGGGCCGTCCCGGGCGGTGTCCCACGGTTCGTAGACGAGTGCGGTGACCTGCGCCCACGTGGGCACGACGAGACCGAGGACGTCGCTCATCCGCGTCTCCACGCGGCGCCGGTGCTCGGCGGGGTCGGTCACCTCGACCTCGATCACCCAGAGGGAGGTGCCGGCCGCCTCGGCGAGCGCCACCCAGCCGGCGCGGGCGGCCGCGACCGGGCTGACGGCGTCCACGACCACATGCGAGCCGGCCCGTAGGCAGGACGCCGCGACCTCGTGCGCCACGGCGTAGCCGGCGACGCCGAGCGGCGGCGGGACACCACTGCGCAGGATCGCCGCCTCGATCTCGTCGATACGCAGGTGAGCGCCGGTGAGCTCCACGGCGGCCAGCCGCGCAAGAGTCGTCTTGCCGGTGCCCGGCCGCCCAACGAACACAACCAGCACTCGCTCATCATGCCGTGGCGGTGACCCGCTCGACGGATTCCTCGAGTTCTGTCAACAATGTGGCCACGTTCTCGGCCAGCAACCGCCCATGCCGCTTGACGATCCGCCCACCCACGAGGACGGTGTCGACCGCTCGCGTGTCCATCGCCAGTACCACCGAGCCGACCGCGTCGTGCACGGGCGCGACGCCCGGCAGGTCGGTGCGCAGGAGCACGAGGTCCGCGTGGCTGCCGGCCGCGAGGGTGCCGACCCCGTCGAGCGCCGCGGCCTTCGCGCCCTCGACGGTCGCGGCACGCAGCGCGTCGCGGGTGGTGAAGTCGGAGTCGAGCCGCGCGTGCGCGTAGGCCGACCGCATGAGGCTGAACATGTCGCCGGGGCCGTTGATCACGGTGTCCGCACCCAACCCGGTCGGAGCCCCGGCGGCGAACGCGCGGCTGGTGACCGGCGCGCCGAACCCGAGCTGCATCTCCACGACCGGTGACACCGAGAGTGCGCCGCCACTGTCGGCAATGGCCTTCAGGTGCTCGTCGGTGAAGTGGTTGCCGTGCGCGTAACTCGTGCGCGGGCCGAGCAAACGATTGCGCCGCAGGAAGTCCAGCCCGCGTTCCGCGCTCTCCACACCGTTCCCACCCATGTGGACGGTCACCGGGAGGTCGAGCTCCTTGGCGATCCGCCATTCCCGCAGCGCGGCCTCCTCGCTCACGATCTCGGGCCCGAACGGCGCGATGGCCATCGTGACGAGCCCGCCCGTTGCCGCCAGCACCCGGCGCGCGGTGGCGAGGTCGGGTTCCCTTGTGCAGTAACCGAAAACGACCCGGATACCGGCTCGCTCGAGCGCGTCGAGCGCGGCCGCGGTGTGGTCGGGCGTGTGCTGGATGTGGTTCCAGTCGACGACGGTCGTGATGCCGGCGTCGAGACATTCGAGCGCGCCGACGAGCGTTCCGATGTGGACGTCCTCCGGCCGGTACCGCGGCCCGACGGCGCCGAACACGAACTCGAGGTAGGTGGCGAGCGAGATGTCGGGGCGCCGGGCCCGCAACCCGGCCTGCCACGTGTGCCGATGCGTGTCGACGAACCCCGGCAGGACCAGCATGCCCGTGGCGTCGAGCACCTCGGTCTCCTCTGGCACGGGCAGGTCGGGCCCGACGGCCGCGATGCGCCCACCGTTGAGAAGAACGTCGGCGACCCGCACGGCGACGGGATCGGTGTCAACGACCGTACCTCCACGAATGATCATAGCCAGAAGACTATCTCAAAAGCTTTTCAGAAAGCAATCAGGACAGCTGTACGCTGATGATCGTGGGAGAGGACGAGGTCGACAGGCTGGCAGCCGGCTGGGCGACGTCCGGCATGTCACCGGCGGCCATCGCCCGGCTGGAGCTGAGCAAGCGGGTGTCGCGCCTGGCGCTCCGGCACGAGCAGGCCATGAAGCCGGCGCTGGCGGAACTGGGCCTCACGTACGCGGAGTTCGACGTGCTGGCCGCCCTCCTCCGCGCCGGCGGCCCCCTACGCCCGAGCGAACTGACCCGCGCGCTGTTCCTGACGTCGGGCGGCACGAGCAACGTGCTGCAACGCCTGACAGCGGCCGGCTACGTGGAACGCGAACCCAACGCCGAGGACGCCCGCGGCCGCTGGGTCCGCCTGACTCCCGATGGCGAGGCGATCACCACCAAGGCGATGGCGGTCTCGGCCCGTGTACACGAGGACCTGCTGGTCGGCATCCCGGACACGACGATCCGCGCCGCCGCCGACTCCCTCCGCGAGATCACCTCGGTGACCGACCGCCGCCACTGAGCCGACTCGTCTCCGAGAGCCGGCTGCCACCCAAACGTGATCTTCATCGACCAGGCTCACCTGATGCTGTTGAGACTGGGGGCAGTCGCGTTGCTGTGCGCGGCGCTGACCGGCTGCACGCCGGGGGAATACAAGGGCCGCGTGATCGCCGGCCTGGACGACAACGGGGCACTCGTCGCGGTACTGGGCGTGTGCGACGAGAACATACACGCGAAGATGACCATCTACACCGTGAGAGAGAAGCGCTCTGACGACCAAGGCCTGGACCGCGTCGCCGAGGCGGAACGTGACGACGCGAGCGTGGGCATGCGTGTCGAACTGCGGCCGGACGAGGCCCCGGACGCATGGACGAGTGACCTGTGGTCGATCCCTGACCACGGCACCATCAGGGTGGGCGTCCAGACGTTGTCATCGCGGGGACAGCAACACCAGATTCTGGAGGGCGCGGAGATCGACCTGGCCACCGCGCCGTCACTACCCGACGACGCGACGAAACTGGCCACCGAGGACTGCTGACCCGTCGCGAGCATGTCGCCTCAGCGCAGTCGACCGGTCACCACCGTCGCGCCGAGGTCGTCGATCACGACGTCGGGGGCCAGGCCCGCTTCGGCGACCATGGTGGCCGCGACCTCGGCCTGTCGGGTGCTGGTCTCGAACAGCAGGTGGCCGCCCCATCCCAGCCACACCGGGGCCCCGGCGATCACCCTGCGCAGCACGTCGAGCCCGTCGGCGCCGCCGTCCAGTGCCACTATCGGCTCGTGCAGCCGGGCCTCGGGTGGCATCAGGTCGACGGCCTCGGACGGCACGTACGGCGCGTTCGCGACCAGCACGTCCACCTGCCCGCACACCCGGTCCGGCAGCGGCTCGTACAGGTTGCCCTCGTACACGATGCCGCTGATGTTCCTGCGCGCACAGCGAACCGCGGCAGGCTCGATGTCCACAGCGAACAGTTCGATGCCCGGCACGGCCGCGGACACCGCGGCACCGACGGCGCCGGAGCCGCAGCACAGGTCGACCACAACGGCACCCGGTCGAGCCAGCGCGATGGCCTGACGGGCCAGCAACTCGGTGCGCCGCCGTGGGACGAACACGCCCGGCTCGACGGCGATCCGCAGGCCGAGGAACTCCGCCCAGCCCAACACGTGTTCGAGCGGAAGCCCAGAAACCCGCCGAGACACCATCGCGTCGAGGTCGGCCGGTGTCGTCGCCGCCTCCAGGAGCAGCCGCGCCTCATCCTCCGCGAACACGCAGCCCGCGGCACGGAGACGGGAAACAACAGAAGTGGACATGAGCGCCTCCCCAACACTGGGCGCTCTCGCCGGCTCGCTTCAGACCGGCGTAGGTGAGAGCACCCGACCCGTACGGACGGAAATGGTTCTCACCTCCTCGAGTCGCGATCGGACAGTGAGCACATTACCGCGCGGCCAGGCTGGCGAGGAAGTCGCGCAGGTGGGCCTGCGTACCGGCGTCACCCCAGAACGCCTCGGCCTCCGGGTCGTCCACGTCGCGCCGGGCAGCGATCCGCTCGTGCGCCGGCGCGTGCAGCTGTCGCTTGGCACGGGCGTACACGGCGGCGGGCGTGCCGGCCAACCGCTCCGCGCGGCGCACGGCCGCGGCCAGCAAATCGTCCGGGACGACGACCTCGTCGATCAGCCCGAGCCGGTGTGCCTCGGCCGGGTCGAGGCGGTCCGCGGTCAGGACGAGCCGGTTCACGGCCGGGCCCGCGGCGTACCGCATCACCTCCAGCGGCACGGTCGGGAACGGCACCCCGGCCGCCAGTTCGGTCAACCCGATCGTGCCGCCGGACATCAACCGCACGTCACAGGCGGCCGCCAGCACGCATCCGCCGGCGAGCGCGTGCCCGTTGACGGCCGCCACCACCGGGCGCGGGTGGTCGAACACGGCCAGCGCGGCGGTGCTGAGTGCCGGCAGGAACCGCTCGACGTACGGCAGGCCGCCGTCCACGATCCGTTTGAGGTCGACCCCGGCGGAGAAGCAGCGGCCGACGCCGGTGAGCACGACGGGCGCGTCGTTCGTCGCGCGCAGTGCCTCCGGCAGCGCGGTCAGCAGCTCCAGGTCGAGTGCGTTGACCGGCCCGTGGTTCAACGAGAGGACGGCGACGTCGCCGTGGGTGCTTGTCTCGATCACGGCTCTCAGCGTATGCGTCGGATGGCGGTACGTGGCACGGCGGGAAAGTCGTAAGGTTCTGCCGGTTCGGGGACTCCTACGTATCGCGTTGCCAAGGAGGTACCCCCGTGTCCGAGTACACCGACACCGAGCTGGTCGCCGGTGTGCTCGCCGGCGACCGGGACGCGTTCGCGGCCGTCTACGACCGCTACGCCGACCGGTTGCACGACTTCTGCCACTCCGTCCTCCGCGACCCCGACGAGGCCGCGGACGCCGTCCAGGACACGTTCGTCCTCGCCGCGCAACGCCTTGCTCAGCTGAACGACCCGGAGCGACTCCGGCCCTGGCTGTACGCCATCGCACGGAGCGTGGCGCTGCGCCGGGTGCGGGCCCGCAAGCGGGTCGTGCTCGACGAGGTAGGAGACATGGCGGACACGGATCCGGGGCCGCATCGCGCGGCCGAGCAGGAGGCGCTGCGTGAGCTCGTGTGGACGGCGGCCAGTGGACTGTCCGAACGCGACCGCGCCCTGCTCGACCTGCATGTGCGCCAGGGACTGGACGGCGCAGAGCTCGGCGAGGCGATGGGCGTCAGCGCCAGCCACGCCTACGTGCTGCTCACCCGGCTGCGTGACCAGGTGGAACGGTCGCTCGGCGCGTTGCTCATCACCCGCCTCGGCCGCGCGGACTGCGAGGAACTGGACAAGCTGCTGTCCGGTTGGGACGGAAAGTTCTCGCCCCTCATGCGCAAGCGGGTCGCCAGGCACGTCGACTCGTGCGAGGGCTGTTCGGAACGGCGGCGGGTGGCGGTCAGCCCACTGGCACTGCTTGCCGGTGTGCCGCTGCTGCCGGCGCCGCTGTTCCTGAAGGACCGCGTGATGGCGGAGGTGCGGCTGGTCGCCATGGAGCGCGACGTGGTCACGCCACTGCCTCCGCCCCGTGCCAGGCGCGGGCGCGTGGTGGCGGCGGGCGTCGCCGCGCTCGCGCTGCTGGGCGCGGGCTCGGCGGTCGTGTACTGGCGCACCGTCGACACCGGCGACAGTGCGCCCCTGGCCCTGGAGAACACCGTCACCCAGCCGACGACTTCCACCACGACGCCGCGGACCACCACCTCCCCGAGCCAGACGACCACGACGCCTGCGCCGACCACGACCACCAGCCCCACGACCACGACCCGACGCCCCACGACGACCACCCGCCCGACGACGACCACCACCAACGTGGTGGTGCCACCGCCCCCTCCACCACCTCCGCCCCCGCCTCCACCACCGCCTCCCCCGCCGCTCGACACCACCCGTCCGGTGATCAACAGCGGCACGGCCAACCCGCCGCGCGTCAACACTCCTTCTTGCGAGCAGGGACCGACCCAGAGCACCGTCGTCGTGACGGCCTCCGACGACGTCGGAGTGACCTCGGTGACCCTGACCTGGACCGGGCCGGGCGAGGACTCGGGGAGCGCGACGATGACCTTCAACGGCAAGACCTGGTCGGCCACCGTGGGCCCCTTCTCGTCCGGCGGCACCGTCAGGTGGACGGCGGTGGCCAGCGACAAGGCCGGGAACGCAAGCGAGGGACGCACCGGCACGATCACCGTCTCGAACTGCCCGATCATCGACTAAAAAATCTCTACGGAAAGTTGTAAGACCCTCCACAGCACGTGGCTCCTACCCGGCGACAGCGCCCACCGGGAGGAACACGATGACGAAAGCTCTACTCACCGCAACGCTTGTGCTCGGCACGCTGCTGGTCGGCGTCCCCGTGGCGACCGCCGCCCCGCCGACCGGGCCGCCGGACGTCGCCACGCCGGTCGCCCCTCCCGACCCGCATCCGTGCCGTCCGGAGCCGGTGGCCTGCGACCTCACCCTCGCACCGGCGACCGACGACCCGGGGACCACGGAACCGTCCACTCCGACCTCCAGGCCCCCGACCTCCGAGCCGACCTCGGAGACGGCTGAGCCCGCCGAGTCCCCCGAGCTGGCGGCGAACCCGCCGGTAACCGGCCCGACCGCCGGGTCCCGCTCCCGCGCCGTGAGCCCGGCCGGCACCACCACCCCGAGCGACATCAGCTGGTGGCTGGTCGCCGTCCCGATCATCGCCCTGCTCGCGCTCGCCGCCGCGGGCACCGCCCTGCTGATCCAACGAACCGAACGCCGCCCGTACTGAAATCCACACGCTGAGGGGAAACACCATGTTGGCAACCACACGCATCCACGTCCTGGTCCGTGCGACGGACCCGATCCTGCAGAACGGGATGTGCATGGCGCTGCGCACACGACCGGAGGTCTGGCTCGTCGACCAGAACGACGCGGACACGGCCGAGACCGTCGCGATCGTCGCCGCCGACCGGTTCGACGACCGGACCGGTGAGCTGCTACGGGCCGTGCAGGCCCGGGGTTTCGTGAAGATCGTCCTGATCGCCGGGGAGGTGGCCGAGGCGGAGGTCCTGACCGCGGTCGAGTCGGGGGTCTGCGCGGTCGCGCGCCGGGCGGAGGCGACCCCGGACGTGCTGGTGCGCCTGGTGAAGGCGGCGGCCGCCGGGGAGGGCGCCCTTCCGCCGGACCTGCTCGGCCGGCTGCTGAACCAGGTCTCCCGGCTGCAGCGGCACGTGCTCGAACCGCGCGGCCTGCAACTCCAGGGCGTCACGACGCGGGAGTCGGAGGTGTTGCGGCTGGTGGCGTCCGGTCTGTCGACGCGGGAGATCGCGGAGAAGCTGTGCTACTCGCAGCGCACCGTGAAGAGCATCCTGCATGACGTGACGAACCGCTTCCACCTGCGCAACCGGGCACACGCCGTGGCGTACGCGCTACGGGAAGGGCTGATCTAGCGGCGACTTGTGGTCGTTTTGGTCACACTGGGCGGCGGGGCGCCGGACGTGGTGTCGCCGCCGCCAGTTTCGCCGCAGGTCAGCGGGTTGCCGGTGGTCAGGGCTTCGCGCCGGGATATCCTGCCCGCGCAGGCCACGGTTGCGCGAGCCAGTAACCTGCACCGGTGTGGGCATTGCCTAACACAGGGGTTTCGCGGCAAGATCACCGAGCGTCTCCCAAGGGATGTGAAGATTTCCGTGCGCGATCAGACGGTGCAGGTTGACGACCTGAAGCTCGTCGCGCTGCCAAGCGCGGTGAACTGCGCCGACCTTTTCGTGCGGTTCACGCTGGTGGAGTGGCGAGTCGAGTCGATGGTGCCCGAGGTCCGGCGCGCCACGGAGGCGCTGACCAAGGCAGTGGTGGGCAACCCCAACCCGAAGGCGACGCCGACCATGCTGCTGTTCCGGCTGCGGCTGTCGGGCAACTGCCTGGCCATCGAGATCGAGGACGACCGGCAGACCCCCACGCTCGTGCTGCCGAGGTCACTTGCCGGCCCGCAGAGCGGCGTCACCATGCTGTCCTCGGGCAAGCAGCTCATCTGGACCGAGGTCCCACTGCCGAAGGGCATGGACGCGACGGTCGTCCCCCTCCCGCGCCGCGGCACCACCCGCGCCGCCGCGGCCGCCGCCCCACCCCCGGTGGAACTCCCGGCCGCCGACGACCTGTCACCCGACGTGATGGAACGCATCCTCGAAGGCCTACGCCGCGACCACGGCGAGCCCCCGCGAATCTGACCCTTCGCCACCCCTCCCGGCCTCGGCGAGGGCCCCGGGCTTCCTTGGGAACTCGCCGGCCGTGTATCCCGAAGGTGCGCTGAACCCAGCTACGCTACCGGCGCGCGGTTCTGGGACCCGGCAGGCAAAGCCCGCTTCGCGGGCGGTTTCCGCGCGCTGAAGGCCGCCTGCCACCGGCGCTGTCTCGAAAGACGCTTTCGGGTCGTTGAACGTCATCAGCGCGTCTTTCGAGACATCAGCGATGCCCCGAACGCGCCTTTCGGGACCCAGCGGGGTGCGCCTGACCAGGCCCACAACTTTCTCGCAAGGTGCGACATCCCGACAAGATCATCGGTGGAGCGAGGCGTTGAACGTCCCGAGGCCCTTCAGGACATCCAGGAACCAGCTTGGCCAAGCCGGTGCGGCGAAGGGAGCCTTCCTCGCGCTGGGCGTTATGAAGGTCGCCTTCCTCGCACGGCCACCGACTCGAGTCGCCCGCGAAGCGCGCTTCGCGGGCGCCCTGACGTGCTGCGAGAACAGCTCAGCATGATCCTGAGGTGAGCGTCCCGGAACGGCACGCTCGGCTCGGCCCCCACCCGATATCCGAACAAGCCGTTCATGATCAACGCCAACACAGATGGTTGCGTAGGCATCCCCCACCCATACCCGGGGGGCCACCCCGAGGCCATCGTACCAAGCCACACAGACAAAACCCCAAGTCACGGGGACCTGTGGACAACTTTCGTCGATGAGTCCGAGCGAAAGGGACATTCGTGCCCCAGTCCAGCGGCATGGGGGCGGTTTGACACGGCCGGCCTAATGTCGAACAATCACGACCGTTATACCCGTCCAACAGAAATCTGATGGCTTCCGAACCAAGGTAGACGCACGCATCAGAAATCGCGTTAATTCGACAAGACAACCGTGCGGACCCAGCCGCCACTCTCCGCGTCCGTCGAAAGCCAGCCTAATTCGGACGGGCTACCTCGAAAGCATGCAGAATCTCACTGCACGTACATGCACGTGCAGATGCACTTGCATTTTGTAATCGTTTCGGTGAATTTTCCCACCTGATCGATATCGAGACACAGCATCTCCGCAGGTCACGGGCCTACTCTCGTGTCAGACACCCTGCCGTTGGAGACCACCCATGATCAAAACGTCACGTATCGAAGTGGCCGGTAAGACGATTGCGAAAGCGTTGGGCGAGGAGTTGCGTCGCGCACGGGAGACGAAGGGATGGTCGCGCGCACAGTTCGTGGCCCGGCTGCCATCCGGAATCGGCGAGCGCACATTACTCGCGTACGAACACGGTCTGCGGCAGCTGACCGTGATACGACTCGTGGAACTGTGCGAGGCACTCGGCGTCACCCCACCGGGCACCCTCACGGTCGCACTGCAGAAAGCGGGAGAATATCTCCACAACCTCGAACTCCAGGTGGATCTGCGCCTACTGCTCGCGGACCGCGGCAACAAGTTCCGTTCCATCTTCCCGTGGGCGCGGAACCGACTCACCGAGGAACCCGAAGGAATCATCGAACTGGCGCCGTCAGCGGTCCGCGAGCTGGCCGCGTTCATCGGCTACCCGCATGACGACCTCGCCGGCTATCTCGCGAAGTTCACTCCGGAGGAGCAGTCAGGCGACCCCACTTGAGGCACGCCGGAAATTTCGTGACACTCGGCAATTGGCACCGACAACCAGCGGTGCCAACGGGTCGCCGTCATTAGCCGGAGGTCGACCATTCATCGCCGCGTTGTCGCTGGTCACACCGGCCATCGACCGACGTTCGGAACCGGTCAGACCTCTTTCGCCAAACTCGCTCACAACAATTCAGTTACGCAGGCGATCTGATCTATGTCGATTAGTAACATCGCTGCCGTTGGCAGGAGTTCTGGTCAGCTTTGTTTTGGGCCGGAAGCTGGGTGAACGCGATGTTGGGAATTCTGGGGACGACCGCTCTGCTGTTGGACAGTGGACCGGACGACGGGTGGGGCTCGCCGAAGGAGCGGGCCGTGCTGGCCACGCTCGTCGCGAACGCCGGACGTGTCGTCCCCGTGAAAACGCTGGTGGAATGGGTGTGGCCGGAAGACTCGGCGCCGCACGACCCGAAGCGGACCTGTCACGCGTACGCCACCCGGGTCCGCTGGGCGCTGGACCGGCTGCCGTCGCCGCCCACCCTGCGGTGCACCCAGGGCGGCTACCGGCTCGAGATCGACCAGTCACGCATCGACCTGCACCAGTTCCGTGGTGTCCTCGCGGAAGCACGCAAGCACATCGAACTCGCCCCGGACCGCGCCATCGACCTCGTCGAGGGCGCGATCTGGCTCTGGCGCGGGGAACCGCTGGCCGACCTCACCACCGAGCCGGCGCGGGCGTGGCGGCAGCGCGTGCTGCGGACGGACTGGCTGGCCGCGCACACACTGCGCATCGAGGCGCTGATCGGCCTCGACCGCTTCGACGACGCGCTCGCCGCGCTCGACGAGGTGCAGGAGGACTTCCCCGACGACGTCACCCTGGCCGAACAGCGGCTCACGGCGCTCTACGGCGGCCACCGGATCGCCGACGCCATCACGTACTTCTTCACGACCTGGCACCACCTTCGCGACGCGGGCGACGAAGACACCGCGAAGCGCCTCGCGCAGCACCACACCGCACTGGCCACCGGGCAACCCGACCCGATCAGCCCGCAGGCCACCACCGTGCCACGGCAACTACCGCACGACGTCAGGGACTTCGTCGGACGCCGCCAACAGTTCGCCGCGCTGGACCACGCCTGCGCGGAACCCACCGGCGTGGTGCTCCTCCACGGGCCCGGCGGCGTCGGCAAAACGACCCTGGCGATGCACTGGGCTCACCGCAGACGTTTCCGCTACCCCGACGGCGACCTGTACGTCGATCTGGGCGGCCACCAGGACCGGGCCGCACTCGACGCGGTGGTCGACGACTTCCTCACCGCCCTGGGCCAGCCACCCGACCCGGCACTGACACGCCGGCAACGCGAGCTACTCCTGAGCTCGCTGCTGTCTGGGCAGCGCACGCTCGTCGTACTCGACAACGCCCCCGACACCGAGCACGTCCGAAGCCTGGTGACACTGCTGTCGTCCTGCCAGGTGATCGTCACCAGTCGACACCGCCTCACCAAGCTGAGAGCGGCCCGCCGGATCGCGGTGCCCCCGATGCCCGCCGACGACGCGACACGGCTGCTGACGCTGCAGACGCACGGTGACGTCCCGGACGCCGCCCGGCTGGTCGACCTGTGCTGGGGCATCCCGCTCATGATCGCGATCCTCGCCGACGACCTTTCCAACCGGCCGGCCGCACAGCGGGCCGAGTTCGCCGCCCGGCTGGACCGCCGACGGCGACTCGTGGCCGTGGACCGCTACGGAGACGACGACCCGCCGTGCCTGATCTCGTCCTACCGCAGGCTCGCCGCGCCGGAGCGGCGTCTGTTCCGCCTCCTCGCGCTCCACCCCGGCCCGGGCGTCTCCGCGGAAGCCGCCTCCGCCTGCGACGGACGACCCCTGTTCGCCACGCTGCGCAGCCTGGAAATCCTGGTGCGGGCCCACCTTGTCCAGCAACCCGACGAGCTGGACCGGTTCCGCGTCCACGACCTGCTCGCCGAGTTCACCACCCACCGGCTGTACCTCGACGAGCCTCCGGGGACGCGCGACGCGGCGCGGGTGCGCATGCTCGACTTCTACGTCGCGTCCGCCACCGAGGCCGCACACACGGCGTACCCCGACTACCCGGCCCCAACCGACGGACCCGCCGATCAGTCGCCGCGCTTCGCCGGCGCCGCCGAGGCACTGAGCTGGCTACACCGCGAGCGCACGAACCTCACCGCCGCGGTCCGGGCCGCCCACGAGGCCTCATGCCACGACCAGGTCTGGCGGTTGACCGACCCGGTCGCCTTCTTCCTGGACCGATCCGGCTGCACGGCCGAAGGCCGGGACCTACGCGAGTTGGCGGTACAAGCCGCGCGAGCCGTCGGCCACCGTGCTGGCGAGACCACCGCGCTGATCGGGCTCGGCCTCGCGCACCTCACCCTCGACGACCAGGAGTCGGCGCGACAGGCGTTGGTGACCGCGCTGCGGATCGCGGACGAGATCGGGCTCGCGAGCGGCCTGACGTCCGCGTTGCACGCCCTGGGTCGGCTCGCCGCCCGCGAAGACGACCCGATCGAGGCCCTCGAGTTCTTCCACCGTGGGCTCGTGGCCGCCGAAAAAGTCGACGACCGGCACAGCCTGAGCCGGTTCCACCACGACATCGGCTCCTTGCTGCGCACCATCGACCGCCGGCAGGAGGCGATCACGCACCTGTGGCAGGCGCGCTGGGAGGCCCAACGCGCCGGTGACAAACTCGCGGAGTCGATCAGCCTGACCGAGTTGGGCAGGACGTTCCGCGAACTCGGCGACTGCGACCGCGCCGAGCACCACTACCTGGAAGCCCTTGCCATTTCGGAAACCGTCCCGGACCTTGCCCTGTCGGCACGGATCTGCGTCCGTCTCTGCGGGATCGACACCCGACGCCGCCGTTTCGAGCAGGCCGTCGACCACGGCCGCCGCGCGGTGGAACTCCTGCGCGGAAGCCAGGACATGGTGAGCCAGGCACAGGCCGCGGAGATCCTCGGGGACGCGTTGTACGCCGCGGGCGAACCGGCGGAGGCCGCACAGGTATGGCGTCGCGCCGCGGACCGCTTCGACCACATCGGAACCCACGGCGCCGCGATCCGCGTACACGCCAAGATCGACAACACCCACGCGGCACAGGAACGAACCGTCCCCTTCGCCCGCGGCGAAGCGATCATGGATCCACCGCACGGAAACCGTGACATCCACTTGGGACTCACTTGACCGTCGACAGACCCGGTTAGGAGGATCGCGCGCGGGTGTGGCAACGTTGCCACACGCTCGGGGAAAGGAAGCCCGTGACCGCGCTGCTGGCCGGCATCGACGTCGGCACGACCAACTGCAAGGTCGGCGTCTACACCCTAGACGGAATCGCTGTCGTGGAGCGGCGACGGGCGACTCCCGCCGATGCCGGCAACCTGGTGGCCGGTGTTTTCGAGGACCTGCGGGACTGCCTCGACGCGGCCGCGTCGACGCCGGTAGCCGTCGGTGTCACCGGGGTGGCCGAGGGCGGGGTGCCGCTCGATCATGACCTGAACCCGATGGCGCCGCTGCTCTGGTGGCATGACGAGCGCGCGTCGGCCGAGGCGCGGTGGCTCGCCGGCGAGGTCGGGCGGGCCGAGTTGTTCGTCGCGACCGGCGTCGACGTCGGGCCCGGGACGCCCCTCGCCACGTGGATGTGGCTGCGGCGACACCAACCTGACGTTGTCGACGGTATGCGGGTCTGGGTCGGCGCTCCCGAGCTGGTCGCCACCATGCTGTGCGGTGCGCCGCTGTCGCATCGGACGTTCGCGGGGCGGTCCGGCGCCTACGACCAGTTACGTGACCGATATGACCACAACCTCCTTGACATCGCTGCAGTTCGCGAGACTCAGCTGCCTGCGCACGTCACCGGCGCCGCGACCCGGGGACCACTCCCAGTAGGCACACCGGTCGTGGTGGCGGGCCACGATCACCTGGTTGCCGCACACGCGGCGGGCGCGCGTGACCCCGGAGATGTGGTGGACTCTCTGGGAACGGCAGAGGCGGTGGTGACGGTGTCCGAGCGGGTGGCCCCCCGCGCCGCGGCCGGTTCCGGCATGTCCTGGAACCGGAGCGCGGACGGCACGCGGTGGGCCATGGTGTCCGGTTTCCCCCACTGTGGCCGACTTCTCCGCTGGTTGTGCTCGCTCGCGTCACCGGCCGGTGACCTCGCGGGACTCGAGAAGGTGGCCGAGTCGGTCGGCGCCCGGCCGACCGGGATCGTGGTGCTCCCCTACCTGGCGGGCCGCGGTGCCCCGGCGCCCGACCCTGACCAGCGGCTGGCGGTGCACGACCTCACCCCCGGACAGGCGCTGCCCGACGTGATCGTGGCCGCGCTCGAGGGCGTGTCCTACCACGCCCGCTGGCTCGCCGAGCACCACGCGGAGCAGGCCGGCACGAAACTCGGCGGCGTGACCGTGTTCGGCGGACCCGGCCAAGACACGGCATGGATGGCGGCGAAAGCGCACGTCATGCCGGGCGAGGTGCGGGTGACGGCGGACGCGGACGCGGCCTGTGCCGGTGCGGCGCTGCTCGCCGGCGCCGCGGTGGGACTCCCGGCGCCGGTGCTACGTAGCGATGTGCTGCCACGTGACGACATCCTCGCCGACCGATACGACGCGATCTACCGGGACGGGTTCCTGTCCCGGGTACGGGAGGTGACATGACTAGCCTGACCGAGTTGGCGCGGCCGTCCGGTGGCCTGGCCATGGTGGCAATGGACCAGCGGGAAAGCCTGCGCGCCATGTTGAGCGCGCGCTCAACGGCGCCGGTGCCGGACAGTGACCTGACGAAGTTCAAGCTCGCCGTCGCCACCGTGCTCGGCGCCCACGCGAGCGGGTTTCTCATCGACCGGACGTACGGTTTCGACCAGGTCCTCGCCGACCGCCTGCTGCCCCCGTCGTGCGGGCTCATCCTCGCCGCGGACCGGCTACGACACCCGCCGGAAGGCGGCCCGGTCGTGGAGACCTCGATCGACGAGGAGATCAACCCGGTACACGTCCGCGAGCGTGGCGTGGTCGCCATGAAGCTGCTGCTGGTGTGGCGGCCGGACGCGCGCCGGGACCAGCGGCTCGAGATGGCCGCGGAGTTCGTGCGACGGTGCTCGGCGGCCGGGCTGCTGTCGATCCTCGAAGGCGTGGTGCGACCCCAGTCCGACCATGACTTCGACCAGCTGCAGCTGGAGGCAGCCACGGAGCTCGGCGCGCTGCGGCCCTCGCTGTACAAGGCACAGGTGCCCCGCCGCGGGATCGACCAGACCGAGGTCGGCCGGGTGTGCGAACGGATCTCGGCTGCCATCCCGGTGCCGTGGGTGGTGCTGTCCCAGGGCGTGACGATCGAGGACTTCCCGACCGCCGTGCGCACGGCGTGCCACGCGGGCGCCTCCGGCTTCCTGGCGGGCCGCGCGATCTGGAGCGACACACTCTCAGATCCGACGCCGCTGCTGAGATCCCGCGCGGTGGACCGCCTGAAGCGTCTCGCCGAGTTGGTGGACGGATCGGCCAGACCCTGGCAGGAGGCCGCTGCGTGAGCGGAGCTTGCGGAGCGAACCATCTGGCACTGCACGCCGACGAGCGGCGTCACCGAGCCTGCGAGGGGACGCCACGAGCGGCGTGCCGCGGAGCTTGCGGAGCGAACCATCAGCGCCACAACCGACGCCCGGCCTCTCGGAGCCTGCGAGGAGAGGGCGAGGTGCGGTTGTGACCGAGGTTGCCGCTCCTCGCCGCGTCACCATTGGTGACGTGGCACGGGCGGCCGGAGTCTCGCCGTCGACGGCGTCGCGGGCGCTGACGGGACGGGGGTACGCGGCGGCATCGGTGAAGGTGCGGGTGGCCGCTGCCGCGGACCGGTTGGGATACGTACCGGACGCCATCGCCCGCAGCCTGAAGCGGCGAACGAGCCGACTCGTCGGCGTGATGATCTCCGATCTACGTAACCAGTTCTACGCGGATCTCGCCGCCGGGATCGAGGAGGTGCTCGGCCGCGCCGGCTACCAGATGGTGCTGGTGAACGACGACGGCGACGCCGATCGCGAGCTGGCCAGGGCACGCACGCTGCTCGCGATGCGGGTGCCTGGCGCGATCGTCACGCCGCTGAGTGCGGAGGTCGGTGCGCTGTTGACCGCACAGGGTGTGCGGGTGGTCGAAGTGGACCGACAGATGGCGGAGAGCCGGTGCGACGCGGTGCTGGTCGACTCAGAGCACGGTGCCCGGGTGGCGACCGAACACCTGCTGTCGCAAGGACATCGGCGGATCGCGTTCCTGATCGACGAGCTGGAGTGGACGACCGGCCGCGGCCGGCTCGACGGTTACCGCGCGGCGCTGCGCGCGGGAAAGGTCCGCTTCGACCGGAAACTGGTGGCACGGGTGGGTTTCAGCTCGGCTGGCGCGGCGGGGGCACTGTCGTCGCTGTTGGACGAACGGCCCGATGTCACCGCCGTGTTCGCGGCCGACAACTTCATGGCGTCGGGCGTGTGGCAGGAGTTGCGGCGCCGGAAGCTGCGGGTGCCGAAGGACATCTCACTGGTGGCGTTCGGCGACCTGCCGTGGATGACGATGGTGCGACCAGCCGTGTCCGCGGTGTCGCAGCCGGTGGTGGCCCTCGGGGCACGCGCCGCGGAAGTGCTGCTGGCGCGCCTGTCCGGCGAGCTGACCGGGCCGCCGCGACGAGTGTGGCTGACGCCAACCTTCGAATCTCGCGGTTCGACCCGCGAAGTGAACGCCTGACCACTCCCGCCACCAGTGTGTCCACAGAGGACGACGGACGGACCTTCTGGATTAGCCGGCCCGATGCCGGGTAGGCCCCCGGTATCCAGAAGGGGGTGGGTCATGACCACCAGCAAGAGCCGGCGCGTCGTGGTGACCGGTGCCAGCGGGAACGTCGGAACGAGTGTGGTCAGGGCGCTGTCCCGGGACCCGGACGTGGGCACGATCGTCGGCGTCTCCCGCCGTCGTCCCGAGTGGACGGTCGACAAGGTGGAGTGGGTGTCCGCCGACCTGGGCAAGGACGAGGATCTCGAACCCGTGCTGACCGGGGCGGACGTGGTCGTCCACCTCGCGTGGCTGTTCCAGCCGGCCAGGGACCCGCTGACGACCTGGGAGACCAACGTGCTCGGCAGCATGCGGGTGTTCGAGACGGCGGCGCGGGTCGGGGTGCCGGCAGTCGTGTACTCGTCGTCGGTTGGCGCGTACTCGCCGGGGCCGAAGGACCAGTTCGTGCCGGAGAGCTGGCCGACCCACGGCTGGCCGACCGCCGCCTACACCAGGGAGAAGGCGTACCTGGAACGGGTGCTGGACGGGTTCGAGACACGGCACCCGAACGTGCGGGTCGTGCGGATGCGCCCGGCGTTCCTGTTCAAGGCCGAGTCGGCGGCCGAGCAGCGCCGGCTGTTCGCGGGCCCGCTGTTCCCCTATGCCCTGGCCCGGCCGTCGATGATCCCGGTGGTCCCGGACGTGCCTGGCCTGCGGGTACAGGCCGTGCACACCGACGACGCGGCCGACGCGTTCCGTGTGGCGGCGCTGAACGAGAACGCGTCCGGCGCCTACAACCTGGCCACGGACCCGGTCGTGGACGCCGGCCTGCTGTCCGAGCTGCTGGGCGCCCGCGTGGTCCGCCTCCCAACCTGGGCCCTCCGCGGCCCGCTGTCCGCGGCATGGCGCCTTCACCTGGCCCCGGCGGACCCGGACCTGTTCGACGCGGTGCTGCGCCTTCCCCTGATGGACGCGACGCGCGCCCGCACCGAACTGAACTGGACCCCGACCCACGACGCGGCGGAAACCCTCTCGGAGTTCCTGACGGCCTTCCAGAAAGGCACGGGCGGCCCGACACCCCCGCTGGCAGACAACACCCACGCCAAGGAACTGACGGCCTCCTGACCCGAAAACGTAACTCGCGGGGGCCGAACGCGAGACTCGCGGGGTTACTCGCCGTAGCGGGCCAGTACTCGGGCTCGGAGGTCCGGGTCGGTGCGGGGTACTGGTTCCAGGAAGATCTCGTCCAGGTCCGGGAAGGCGTCCTGTAGTTCGGCCGCGATGCGGACGCACGCCATTTCCAGGTCCGTCGAGGTCAGGTTCTCGCGGAAGTCCAGGCGGGCGCACAGGAGGATGCGGTCGGTGCCGGTGACCATCGTCAGCAGGTCGACCAACTCCTCGACCTCCGGTGCGGACCGCAGTAGCTCGCGAGCGCCGCGCACCACGGTGGGGTCCGCCTGGCGGCCGATGAGCAGGCCCTGGTTGGTGCGGCCCAGCAGGTAGGCGACGCCGGCCAGCAGCACGCCGATCAGCACGGACGCCAGACCGTCCCACACGGCGGAGCCCGTGACGTCGTGCAGGGCAAGGCCGGCGAACGCCAGCACGATGCCCACCAGCGCGGCCGTGTCCTCGAAGAACACCGTCTTGACGGTCGGGTCGTCGCTCAGCTGCAGGTAGCGGCGCAGGGGACGTCCCGACGCCGCCGCCTCCGCGCGGACCTGTCTGACCGCCCGCAGCCACGACACGCCCTCGAGCACGAACGCCACCGCCAGCACGACGTAGCCCACGATGGGGCTGGGCTGTGAGTGGTCGTCGCCGAAGATCGTGCGGAAGCCTTCGTAGAACGCGAACACCGCGCCCGAGGTGAAGATCGACACGGCGGCCATCAGCGACCAGAAGTACCGCTCCTTGCCGTACCCGAACGGATGTCTGCGGTCCGCGGGCTTCGCCGACCGGCGCAGCGCGGTGAGCAGCAACGCCTCGGTGAACGTGTCGGCGACGGAGTGCGCCGCCTCCGCGAGCATGGCGGCCGACCCGGTGATCAGGCCGGCCACCAGCTTCATCACCGCGATCGCGAAGTTCGCGCCCAAAGCGACCAATACGGTCAGCGTGCTCTCGGACTTCTCCTCCGCCACGAGAACGACACTAGCCCCGCGTCACGCGCCGAGCGCGTCGAGCACGGCCACGGTGGCTTCCTCAGTGGACGCGGTGCCGCCGAGATCCCTTGTCCGCACGGACGTTCCCGTCGCCGCGCTGAACACCTCAGCCGCGGCCTCCCGGTGTCCAAGGTGGTCAAGCATCAATGCCGCGGACCAGATCGCGCCGAGCGGGTTCGCGATGCCCTGGCCGGCGATGTCCGGTGCCGAGCCGTGCACCGGCTCGAACATCGACGGGAATTCCCGCTCGGGATTGAGGTTCGCGGACGGCGCCACCCCGATGCTGCCGGCCACCGCGGCGGCGAGGTCGGACAGTATGTCGCCGAACAGGTTGGAGCCGACGATCACGTCGAACCGCGCGGGGTCCAGCACGATCTTCGCGGCCAGTGCGTCGATGTGCTCCTGGGTCCATGTCACGTTCGGGTGCCGCGTGCCGGCCTCCGCCACCAATTCGTCCCAGAACGGCATCGTGTGGATGATTCCGTTCGACTTCGTGGCCGACGTGACGTGCCCTCGCCGCCCGGCCGCGAGCGTGAACGCGTAGTCCAGGATCCGCGTCACGCCAGCGCGCGTGAAGATCGACTCCTGCACGGCCATCTCGTCCGGGAAGCCGCGGTTGAGCCGGCCACCGATCTCCGAGTACTCGCCCTCGACGTTCTCCCGCACCACCACGAAGTCCACTTCGGACGTCGCGGTCCGGACCGGGCTCGGCACGCCGGGCAACACCTTGATGGGCCGCAGGTTCACGTACTGGCGGAACTGGCGGCGGATCGGGATGAGCAGACCCCACAGCGACACGTGGTCCGGCACCCCAGGCCAACCCACCGCCCCGAGCAGGATCGCGTCGTGGTGGCGGATCCGGTCGAGGCCGTCGGCGGGCATCATGGCGCCCTCCGCCCGGTAGCGGGCGCACGACCAGTCGAACTCGTCGTAGGTGAACGTGATGCCGTGCCGGGCGCCGGCTCGGTCGAGCACGGCACAGGCCGGTGGCAGCACCTCGGCTCCGATGCCGTCGCCGGGGATGAGTGCGATGCGGTAGCTGGTCATGACAAGCAGTCCACCGCGTTCGGCCGCCGCGCGTCCAAGACCAGGCGCCGCGACCGCTGATAGGTGCCGCCTATCGAGGGACGAACGCGGCCGCCGCGGGGCTCAGCCTGCCCTCGCGGTGCACGAGGCAGACCCGCAACACCTCGTCCGAGGCCAGGTCTTTCACGACCGCCCCGGCCGACCGCGCCAGCTCCCGCCACGACTCGCTCAGCACCGCCACGCCCACCCTGGCGAGCACCAGCGGCAGCACGGCCTCCCGGTGCTCCACCTCCACCGCGATCCGCGCGCCCGGCGATCTTCGCAGGACGTCGTCGGCGACACGCCGCATGCCCGTGCCGTGCTGGCCGACGATCAACCGACGTCCCGCGAGCGCGTCCATGGCCACCCGGTCCCCAGCCGGCAGGTCCCCGTCGGTGGCCGCCACCACCACGAACGACTGCGTCTCCAGCTGGTGCACCGACAGCCCGGCCAGCTCGGGACCGACGGTCGGTGTGCCCAGCATGCCCAACTCGGCGGTGCCGGCCCGGACCGCCGAGATCACCTCCGGCGGTGTCGCGGCCGCCCGCACCGCCACCTCCACCAACGGGAACGCGGCCCGGAACCGGCTCACCATCGGCGCGAGCGGGCTGACCGCCTGCGACGGCATGGACACGATCACCAACCGCCCCGAACGCAAACCGTTCACCGCCTCCACGGTCGCCCGCGCCAGCTCCACACCCCGCAGCACCTCCCGCGCCGGGTCGATCAGCCGCTCACCGGCCGGGGTGAGCACGAGCTTGCGCCCGGTGCGGTGGAACAGATCCGTGCCCAGATCCCGCTCCAGCGACCGCAACGCCTGCGACACGGACGGCTGCGCGACGAACAGTTCCTGCGCGGCCCGGTGCACGCTGCCATGGTCGACGATCGCGAGGAAATACCGCAGCTGCCGCACGTCCATGGATCGAGGCTATGGCCCCGTTGTGAACTAGGACATACTTCACCGCGTGGCGCGGGTGTCGGTGCCGGAGTTCCTCGGGCGGCGAGCCGAGCTCGCCGCCCTTCGCGCGGCTGCGTCGGCGCGGGACGTCCGGCTGGTGTTGATCGACGGCGACGCCGGTGTGGGCAAGACTCGCCTGGTCAACGCGTTCACGGCCCGGATCGGGGCGACCGTCCTGTCTGGAGGGTGCCTGCAGCTGGAGGCCGACATCCCGTTCGCGCCCTTCGTCGAGGCGCTACCGCACGTGTTCACCGGAATGGCGGATGGCGACCGGGCCGCCGAGTACCGGCGCTTCGCCGACGCGGTCCGGGCGGCGGGTGAACGGGTCGTGCTCGTCGTCGAGGACGTGCACTGGGCGGACGCGGCGACCCGCGACCTGCTGCTGTACCTGCACCGGGCCCTCGCGAACACAGCGGTGCTCATGGTCGTCACCTCCCGGACGGACGAGGTTCCCGCCCATCACCCCGTCGCGACGCTGCTCGCCGAGCTGGCCCGGTCCCGGCACACCCAGCGGCTCAGCCTCGCCCCGCTGGACCGGGACGGGGTTGCCGCGCTGGCGACGGCTGTGCTGGGTACCCGCCCTCCGGCCGACCTGGTCGACACGCTGGTCGCCCGCGCCGAGGGCAACCCGTTCTACACCGAGGAGCTGCTGGCCGCCGGCGACACCGTGCCGAGCACGGTCCGGGAGATCATCGTGACGCGCCTGGCACGGCTCCCCGAACCGGCGCAACGGCTGGCGCGGCTCGCGTCGGTGGTGGGCCGGACGGTGCCACACGACCTGCTCGCGGCGCTCGCGCCGGACGAGGACCTCGACCGAACGGTGCGGAGCCTTATCGACCACGGCCATCTGGTGATCGTCGAGCCGGACTCGTACGCGTTCCGGCACGCGTTGATCCACGAGGCGCTGTACCGGGAGCTGCTGCCCGGTGAACGGCGGCAGGCACACGCGGCGGTCGCCCGCTGTCTGGCCGAACGCCCGGAGCTGGCGATGTCACCGGCCGCGGAACTCGCGCACCACTGGGATGCCGCCGGCGAGGCGGCACCGGCGCTCGCCGCGGCCGTGCGGGCGGCGGCGGTCGCGACCGAGGGTCTCGCGCCGGCCGCCGCGCACGCGCACTACGAGCGAGCGCTACGCCGGTGGCCGGACGTGCCCGACCCGGCCGCGGTGGCCGGCCTCGGCCACGACACGCTGCTGGAGCAGGCGGCGGAGGCGGCGAGCCTCGCCGGCCACAACCAGCGCGCGGTCGAGCTGACACAGCAACGGCTCGCCGAGCTCCGCGACCCGGAACGCGTGGCCAACGCGTACGAACAGCTGTCCTACCAGGCACGCAGTGTCGGCAACTGGGAACTGGCGCGCCACGCGGCGGCGGAGGCCGTGCGGCTGCTGCCCGTGGGCTCGGCGGCCCGGCCAACTCTCGAGTCGTGGCGGATGATGCTGGACATGCTGGGAGCGCGGCACCTGGACGCGGTGCGGCACGCGACCCGCCTTCTGCCGGGCGCGGAAGGCGTGGCACGCAACCGCGCACTGACCGTGCTTGGTGCCGGCAACGTGATGCTCGGGCACGTGGACGAGGGCGTCACGTACCTGGAGCAGCACCGCGCGTTCGCATGGCAGTCCCGGGTGCCACGGTTCATCGGCGTCGGTTACGTGAACGCGTCGGAGGGTCTGATCTGGGCAGATCGTCACGAACAGGCTCTCGCGATCGCACGCGAGGGGCGCACCCGGGCCGGCGAGCTGGGCTTCGACATCTACCTGCTGCCGCTGGTCGGCAACGTCGTGCGGGCACTGACGGAGCTGGGTCGCTGGGACGAGGCCCTCGACACGACGAGCGATCCCGACGACCCCGCCGCCGATCCGTTCAACTGGATCTTCGTGGATCTGCCGAGGGCGGAGATCCTGGTGCGGCGCGGGGAGCTGACCGAGGCGGCGGAGCTGCTGAAACGGATCGGCACGGTCCTCGACGGCCAGGGCGACGCGCAGTACGGCTCGGAGCTGGCGCACCTGCGGGCCCGCCTCGCCGCGGCGGAAGGCCGGTCCGCCGACGCGCGGGTCGCGGTGCGGGAAGGCCTGGACCTGGCACTGCCCGCACAGGACATGTGGCTGGTGGCCCGTCTGGTGGCCACGGGTGTGGCGCTCACCGACGACCCGGCCGAGGCGGACGAGCTTGTGGCGGCGGGACGCGCCCACCGCGAATCGCTGACGGGGGCGATCCCCCTGCCCAGAACCCTGCGGGCCGTGGCGCTCGCCGAGGCCGAACGTAGCCGTGACCCGGCCGCGTGGGCCGCGGTCGACGGGGGCCCGGACCGCTATCTCTCGGCGTACGCGCGGTTCCGGGAGGCCGAGGCCTTGTTGTCCGCCAAGCGATCCCGCGCGCACGCGGCGGAGTTACTCGGCTTCGCCGCGGCCACGGCACAGGAACTCGGCGCGGCGCCGCTGGCCGCGCTCGTCAGCTCGGTCAGCGAGCGGGCGCGGCTCAAACCGGCGGGCACCCCGTCCGTGCTCGGGCTGACCGCGCGTGAGGCCGAGATCCTCGCGCTGGTCGGGCAGGGCAGGACGAACGCCGAGATCGCGGCGGAGTTGTTCATCAGTACGAAGACCGCAAGCGTGCACGTCTCCAACATCCTGCGCAAACTCGGGGTGAAGAGCCGAATCCAGGCTGCGGCACTGGCACACAGACAGGAGCACCGGTAGGTGGAGCGCAACTGGGCCGGCAACATCGCTTACCAGGCAAGGGAAATAGCACGTCCGAGGACGGTGGAGGCGTTGCGGTCGCTGGTGTCCGAACGGGACCGGGTACGCGCGCTCGGGTCGCGGCACTCGTTCAGCGAGGTGGCCGACGGGCCCGGCACGCTCGTGTCCCTCGATGAGCTGCCGGCGGAGATCACCGTCAGCGGCAACCAGGTCACCGTACCGGCCGCGACCCGGTACGGCGTGCTGGCGGAGTTCCTGCAGTCACAAGGGTTGGCGCTGCCGAACATGGCGTCTCTGCCGCACATCTCGGTGATCGGCGCGGTCGCGACGGCCACGCACGGCTCGGGTGACGCCAACGGCTGTCTGTCCACTTCGGTGGCCGGCCTCGAGCTGGTGACGGCATCCGGTGGCCTGCGCAGGGTGTGGCGCGGCGACCCGGAGTTCGCGGGCAGCGTCGTCGCCCTTGGCGCGCTGGGGATCGTGACCACCGTGACGCTCGACGTGCGACCCTCTTTCGAGGTGCGCCAACAGGTTTACGTCGACGTGCCGTGGGAGACGGCCGTCGCCGAGCTGGACACCGTGTTCGCGAGCGGCTACAGCGTGAGCGTGTTCACCGACTGGTCCGGCCCGGCGCAGGTGTGGGTGAAGAGCCTCGACGAGGTGAGCCTGCCGTTCACCCCGGCCGATGGCCCGGTCCACATGCTCGCCGGCGAGTCGGTGGCGGCGGTGACCGAGCAGGGCGGCGCGCCCGGCCCGTGGCTGGACCGGTTGCCGCACTTCCGGTTGGGCCACAAGCCGAGCGCGGGCGCGGAGCTGCAGAGCGAGTACCTGCTGCCCAGGGAGTCCGCTGTGGACGCGTTGGCCCGGCTGCGGTCGATGGGCTCCCGGATCACACCGCTGTTGCAGATCACGGAGCTGCGCACGGTCGCGGCCGACTCGCTGTGGTTGAGCCCGGCGGGTGGCCGCGACGTGCTGGGCGTGCACTTCACGTGGAAGCTGGACGTGCCGGGGGTGACCGCGCTGCTACCCGACATTGAGGCGGCGCTCCTCCCGCTCGGCGCGCGTCCCCACTGGGGCAAGCTTTTCCACACCAGGGACGTCGCCGCGCTGTATCCACGGTGGACGGACTTCGCCGAGCTGCGTGATCACCACGACCCGAAGGGCAAGTTCACCAACGAGTTCCTCGACCGGTTCTGATCAGTACCCGACGGTGAACCGGGTGCGCCGGTGCCTGGGCCGCTCCGCCTCGTCCAGCAGCACGACGGCCAGGTCGGCGTTCGAGATGCGGGACTCGCCGTGCTCGTCGGTGATGAGGTCGTCGGCGCCCAACCGGTAGCGGCCTGTGCGCGGGCCGGTTTCGAGCAGCATCGGCGGGCTCAGGTACACCCAGTCCACTTCGGACTCGGTCCTGCACACGGCGAGCTGGTCGGCGCACGCGTTCGCGATCGGCCGTAACGTGAGCGGGAAGTCCGGCGCGTCCTGGACCAGCACCCCGTCCGCCCTGCGCAGGGTGGCCGCGCCGCCGACGAGCAGGAGCCGTGTGCCGCTGCCCCGCAGTCCGGCCAGCAAAGCACGGGTGACGGCCGCCAACTCGGCTTCGTGTCCAGGATGCGGTCGCGTGGCGCTGATGACCAGATCCTGCCCCGCACTCACCCGGACGACGTCGGCCACGTTGGTGGCGTCCACTCCGGACGCTCGGCTCGCCGCCCGGACGTCGTGACCGCGTGTCGTGGCCTCGGTGACTACCTCGCGGCCGACGGCACCGGTGGCGCCGAAGACGGTGATGCGCATGGCTTCTTCTCCTTGGTCAGTTGGGGTGCGATGACGGCCGCGAGCACGAGGAGCCCGCCGGCCAGTTGTGCCGGGGTGAGCCGCTGGTCGAGAACGAGCCAGCCGAGCGCCGTGGCGACCAACGGGCTGAGCAGGCCGAGGAAGGTCACGTTCGTCGGGGACAGGGCGCGGATGCCGTGGAACCACAGCGGGTACGCGAGCGCGGCCCCGATGATCGAGAGGTAGGCGAATCCGGCGAGGTTCGCCCCGGTGAGCGCCGGCGGCAGCCCTTCGAAGACGGCCATGAACGGCACCAGCACGAGCCCTCCGGCGATGAGCTGCCACCCGGTGGTCGCGAGCGGCGAGACGGGCGACCGCCACCGCTTGGCCAGCACGACCCCGGTCGCCATCACGACGGCGCCGCCGAGCGCGGCGGCGACCCCCAGCGCGTCGAGCCGTGCGTCGGCACGCAGCACCAGCAGGCTGACGCCGGCGACCCCGGCCGCGCCGGCCACGATCGTGCGGGTCCGCAGCCGTTCACCGAGCAGCCCGGCGGACAGGCAGGCGACGAGGATCGGCTGTACCGCCCCGACGGTCGCCGCGACACCCCCGGGCAACCGGTAGGCGGCGACGAACAGGAGCGCGAGGAACGCCCCGATGTTGAGGGAACCGAGGACGAAGGCCCGCCACCACCAGTCACCCTGCGGCAGACGGCGGGTCATCGCGGTGAGCAGGAGCCCGGCGGGAAGGGCACGGACGACGGCGGCCAGCAGCGGCCGGTCCGGCGGGAGGAGTTCGCTGGTGACCAGATAGGTCGTCCCCCAGATGGCGGGCGCGAGGGCGGTCACCACCAGTCGATTGCTTAGCACTAAGACAATGTATCTCAGCGCTAAGATTTATGCCAGTGAGTTACCTCACCGCTAAGATGTCCGACATGGCAGATCACGTTGACCAGGTACTGGCGCAGTGGGCAGCGGTGCGCCCCGACCTCGACGTCTCCCCGATGGGGGTGATCGGCCGCCTGTCCCGCCTGGCCCGCGTGTTCGACGGCGAACTGTCCCGCACGTTCGCGACGCACGACCTGGACCGCCCGTCGTTCGACGTACTGGCCACCCTGCGACGCAACGACGCCCCACTCACCCCGGCGACCCTGATGCGTTCATCGATGATCACGTCCGGCGCGGTGACCCAACGCCTGGACCGACTCGCCGCCCGCGGCCTGGTGACCCGCACCCCAAGCCCCACCGACGGCCGAGTAGTACACGTGTCCCTGACAGCAGAAGGACGCGCACTGATCGACCGCGCCCTCCCAGACCACGTGGCAACAGAACACCGCCTACTGGCATCCCTGACCCCAGAAGAACGCGACACACTGGCAACAACACTCCGAAACCTGCTGGAGTCACTGGAAACCAAGCACTAACCCCCGCGAGTCTCGCGTTCAGCCCCCGCGAGTCTCGCGTTCAGCCCCCGCGAGTCTGGCGTTCAGCCCCGGCGAGTCTCGCTTTCGGCCCCTGCGAGTCACGTTTTCGGGAACGCCCGCGTCCCCAAGGGTCGAAACTCGCGAACTCGCAATGTTGAACTCGCGGGTCCCCGGTGTTGAACTCGCGGGTCCCCGGTGTTGGACACGCGGGTCTCCACCGTTGGACTCGCGCGCCGACCAGCTATCTGGCGTGGTGACGAACGCGAAGGGGTTCGGTGGTGGCGGCGGGCCCGGGGCGGGCAGGCGCCAGCCTGCCCGGTATTTGCCTGCCCCAGGGCGGTGGAGGCTCGCGGGTCAAGGGTGGGCGAAGCCCATCGGCGAAGCCGACGCCGAAGGCGCCCTTGAGGCGTGAGTGCACCGCCCGTAAAATCCGCCGCCACCACCGAACCCACAAGCCCCACAAACAGCACCAACACCCTGAGCGAAACACGAAACTCAGGAGTGCCGAACGCGCGACTCACAGGAGCCGAAACCGCGACTCGCGTGTACACGAAACCGCGACTCGCGGGAGCCGAACGCGCGACTCGCGGGAGCCGAAACCGCGACTCGCGTGTACACGAAACCGCGACTCGCGGGGGCCGAACGCGCGACTCGCGCAGGTTAGGGGCCGCCGGGGCCTAGGGGGTTTGGTTCTGTTGGGGGGCGTGGGTCTGGGCCCGGGGGTACCGGGGGTTGGGGTGGGTCTGTGGGCGTGGGGCCCGGGGTGGGGTTGTTCGGGTCCGGGATCGGGTCCGATGGTGGGATGTTCGGCTCGGTCATTGGTTTTTTCCCTTCTCCGGAAGCGGGTGCAACGGGCGGACCGCGGGGCCCTGGACCACTTTGCCGTCCAGGGCGAATCGGGAGCCGTGGCACGGGCAGTCCCACGTGCGCTCGGCGTTGTTGAACTGCACGAGGCACCCCAGGTGCGTGCATCGCGCGTTCACCGCGTGTAGCACGCCGGCCTCGTCGCGGTAGGCGGCGACCATCGTGGCGCCCTGGCGGGTCACGGTGGCCTCGCCCGGCGGCAGGTCGGACACGCCCGGCGCGCGCAGCGCACGGAGGTGGTCCCCGGCGAGGTACTTGGCGACCGTCGCGTTGAACGACACCAGCGCCGGCAGCGACACACGGCCCGGGTCGAACAGCGACGCCAGCTCCGAGGGCTCTCCCTGTACCAGGTCGCGCAGCAGGAGCCCCGCCGCCGTGCCGCCGGTCATCCCCCACTGGCCGAAGCCCGTCGCGACCCACAGGTGGGACGCGCGGGGATGGTAACGCCCCACGAACGGCACACCGTCCACAGTGGACATGTCGTGGGCGGACCACCGGTAGCGCACGTCGACGCCGAACCGGTCACGGGCCCACTCCGCGAGCCGTTCGTGCTTGGCCGCCACGTCCACGTGGTCGCCGACCCGGTAGTGCTCACCGCCGACCACCAGTACACCGCCCGGCACGGAGCGAACCGAGTGGTGGGTGACGGCATCCAGGTAGGTGCCCACCACCTGCCGACTGGCCGGACCCGCGACGACCAGGTCCCGGGTCGGCTCCAGCCTGGCGAAGAACACGCCGCGGTCGAAGATCGGGTAGTGCGTGGCGACGACGACGTCCTTGGCCCGCAGCGCGCCGGCCGTCGTCCGCACGATCGACGGCGAGCCCTCCTGGATGCCGAGGGCGCGGACACCCTCGATGATCCGGCCGTCGAGAGCCTCCAGCTCGGCCGCGAGCCCCAGCAACCACTTCCGGGGGTGGAACTGGGCCTGGTCGCGGAACCGCACGGCGCCGACGGCGTCGACCGGCAGGTCCACCTCCTCGACGAAGGAGGCCGGCAGCCCCGCCTTGGCCGCCACGTCCGCCTCCGTGCGCAGCTTCTCGACCTGTTCCTGGTCCGTCGTGTACACGTAGCTGTCGACCCGTTCGAGGTCGCACTCGATGCCGTACTTCTCGGCCGTGCGCACGACCCAGTCGAGGGCGGCGAGCTGCTCGGCGCCGTAGCTCGCGGCGGAGGCGGGGCCGCGGCGCGCCGCGATGCGGTGGTAGATCAGCTCGTGCTGCGCGGTCAGCTTCGCGGTGGTGTGACCGGACACCCCGGCGGCGATCTCCCCGGCCTCCAGCACCACCACCGACCTGCCGGCCTCGGCGAGCAGGTAGGCCGTGGTCAACCCGGCTATGCCGGCGCCGAGCACGAGCACGTCCGCCTCACGAGGCAGCGGCGGCTCACGCCGAGCCGGCGACGGTGCTGTCTCCAGCCACAACGAGCGCGTCATGACGCCTCCAGCACACATTTGTAGATCTCGTCGGGCTGCTGCTCGCAGCCCGCGGCGGCGATCCGCCAGCCGTTCGACAGGTCGACCAGGAACAACACGTCGTCGGCGGTGTGCACCTGCGCCCGGTCCGACCAGACGCTGGTCGTGCGGACCCCGCCGCCCGAGGGCAGGTCGAGCTCGGTGAGCGCGGTGGCGCAGTCGGTGCCGTCGCTGGTGAGGCTCTCCTCGGCGGGCGGGGACAGCATGGTGCACGCCGCCTCGCCGTCGCCCTGGTCGACGGCGTCGAGGAAACGCGTCGTCGCGGTCGTGACGGCGTCACCGTTGCCCGCGCAGGCTGTGCAGAAGCACAGCAGAGCGCAGATCGTCACCCACCGCCCGCGACTGGTCATGCGGTTCGAATAACCAGGTCAGGCCGGGGCTAAACGCGACAGCACCGGGGTAGGCCTGTACCGACGAAGGAGAAACGACCATGACGATTTCCAGCCGCCGCATGGCGCACCGTTGCCGGGAGCGACTCGCCGTGGATACCGCGATAGTGTCCTTACCTCAGCCCTCCGGGTCCCACGAGGCCGCCTCGCCCACTACGGTCGAGAGCACCAACGTGGCGGCTGAGGGGCAACAGGAGAAAGTTGACGCGGCGAAATAGCACACGAATCCCCCACCAAAGGGACCAGAATCGTCTCATGGCACCGACCCGGGTGGTTCTCGTCGAGGACCACGACATGGTGGCCGAGGCGATGGCGCTCGCGATGGATCGAGCCGACGACATCGAGATCGTCGCCAGAGCCCGGTCCATCGCCACGGCACTCGTCGAGGTGAGCCGCCATGCACCGGACGTGGTGCTGCTCGACCGAAGACTCCCGGACGGGGACGCGATCGAGGCGATCGGCCCGCTGGGCGGCACCGGTGCCCGCGTTCTCATGCTGACGGGGGAAGCGACCGCGACGATCGCTGCCAGGGTCGCCGAGGCCGGTGGCTGCGGCCTGGTGCTGAAGTCGGCCGGCCTCGACGAGTTGGAGGACGCGGTCCGCCGCGTCGCGGCCGGCGAGGTGGTGTTCGGCGCCGAGTTCCTCGCCGGCGTGCTGAGCAGGCTGACCGGCCGCACCCGCAGCGCCACGCTCACCGCCCGCGAACGCCAGGCCCTCGGCCTGCTTGCTGACGGAGCGAGTACGGCGGAGGTGGCCAGACGCCTCGGCGTCGCGCACAACACCGCACGCAACCACGTTCAGCGGGTGCTCGAAAAGCTGGGCGCTCGGTCCAAACTGGAGGCCGTGGCGATCGCGAGAAGAGAGGGCCTGCTGGACTGATGTTCGTCACTGGTGCATGTGCACTAGTCGCTGAGCATCATTCGCATCTCGTCCAAACCGTCCGATTAGCAGAGGGTGCTTTCGTGGAGACACGTGCACCGGCCGTAGCCGAACTCCGACTCGCCGAGCGCAACACCAGTGCGGCACTCGCCAGACAGTTCACCCGGTCGACCCTTGCCAGCTGGCAGAGAGGATCCGACGGGGAGAGCGTCGACGACATCGTTCTGGTCGTGTCCGAACTGGTCACCAACGCGCTTCTGCACGGCCACGGCACCCCGGTAGTCCGGTTACTCGACGGCGGGAACCAGGTCCGCGTCGAGGTGTGCGACGACAGTCCACTCCTCCCCGTGTCCCATCGGGTCACCCCGACAAGTGGTCTCGGCCTTCGCGTCGTCGAGCAGCTCTCGTCCGCCTGGGGTGCGTCACGCCGGGGACGGGGGAAGGTGGTGTGGTGCGAGCTGCCCGCCGCCCCGGAGACGACCATCCCCGGCTGACGCGCCCGCCGTGGTGCACAGTTGACACATGCGACCGGACGACGGGTACCGGCTACTGGTGCAGGGCGTACGTGACTACGCCATCTTCATGCTCGACCCGACCGGCCTCATCACGAGCTGGAACGCCGGAGCGAGACTCATCAAGGGTTACCGGGAGGAGGAGATCCTTGGCCAGCACTTCTCCGTGTTCTATCCCGCCGAGGACATCGCCGACCGCAAACCCGAGCGCGAGCTCGAACAGGCGATCACCCAGGGTCGCGTGGAGGACGAGGGTTGGCGCGTCCGCAAGGACGGCACCCGCTTCTGGGCCAACGTCGTGATCACCGCGCTGTTCGACGGGGCCGGCGAGTTGCGGGGCTTCGGCAAGGTCACCCGAGACATGACCGAACGCCGCGCCGCCGAGGAGGCGTTGCGGGCGAGCGAGGAGCGCTTCCGCCTGCTGGTGCACGGGGTGCTCGACTACGGCATCTTCATGCTCGACCCGGGCGGGCACATCATCAGCTGGAACGACGGCGCCCAACGCATCAAGGGCTACTCCGAGGAGGAGATCCTCGGCCAGCACTTCTCCGTGTTCTACCCCGCCGAGGACATCGCCGACCGCAAACCCGAACGCGAGCTCGAACAGGCGGTGGCCGAAGGCCGGCTCGAGGACGAGGGCTGGCGCGTCCGCAAGGACGGCACCCGCTTCTGGGCCAACGTGGTCATCACCGCACTGTTCGACGACACCGGCGAACTCCGCGGCTTCGGCAAGGTCACCCGAGACATGACCGAACGGCGCGCCGCCGAGCAGGCGCTCTCCGAGCGAAGACGGCTGCTCAACCACCTCGTCGAGGCCCAGGAGCTGGAGCGGCGGCGAATCGCGTGGGACGTGCACGACGACTCCATCCAGGCGATGGTGGCGGTCGGCATGCGACTGCAGCTGCTGGAGTCGCGGCTGCCGGACGAGCACCGGCCGGTCGTGCACCTGCTGGAGGAGTCGGTGCGTGCCTCGGTCGGCCGCCTGCGCAACCTGGTCGTGCACCTGCGGCCCACCACGATCGACCAGCACGGCCTGGTCCCGGCCCTCGCCGGCTACCTGCAGGACGTCGTCGCCGGCTGGGACCTCGACACGGACCTGTCCGCCGACCTGGCACAGGAGCCACCGCTCCCGATCGCGATCACGATCTTCCGGATCTGCCAGGAGGCGCTGACCAACGTGCGCAAGCACGCGCAGGCGACGCACGTCGAGATCACGCTGAACAGCAAGGACGGCGGCACACTGACGCGGGTCAGCGACAACGGCGTCGGCTTTCCCGACCCGCTGCCCGACAACTCGTACCAACAGTTCGGGTTGCTGGAGATGCGGGAGCGAGCCGAGACCGCGGGTGGCTGGTGGTCAGCCACGAGCTCCCCCGATACTGGCACCACGGTCCAGTTCTGGCTGCCGACAGCACCCGCACAGGAGTCGAGATGACCGATCAGCTGCGTGTCCTGGTCGCCGACGACGACCCGATGCTCCGCATGGCACTGTCCGAGGTCCTCGAGGCCGAGGTCGATCTTCATGTGGTCGCCACCGCCGAGGACGCGGAGGAGGCCGTCGACCTGGCCGAACGCCACGGCCCGGACGTCGCCGTGCTCGACGTGCGCATGCCAGGCGGCGGCGCCACGCACGCGACCAGGGAAATCCGGACCCGCTCCCCACGCACCCAGTTGCTCGCGTTCTCCGCGTACGACGACTCGGGCACCGCTGAGGAGCTGAAACGACTCGGCGTCCGCGAGTTCCTGGTCAAGGGCATCACCAACGCGGAGATCGTCGCCGCCGTCCGCCGTGCGGGCGCCGCTGTAGACGTCTGACCAGGGCTCCTGGACACATCTGGCGCACCGTGCAATGCTGGCTTGAGGTTGAAGCAACCGGCCGACGGGCGGCAACGAGGACGCCGTCGACGGAGTGGCATTTTTGATCGGCTCGCTCCGGACGCACCGCTCACGATCCCGACTTTGGGGAGATCCGATGAGCCAGAACACCGCGCCGGTCACCCACCGGGAGACTGTGCGCGAGTACCTGACCGTCCGCCAGGTCCAGGAACGACAGGATCTCGAGCGGGTCCACCCGGTCGGAGAAATCGACCTCTACACCGCCCCAGCGCTACGGGACGCGCTCGCCGACACCGACCGCCGCGAAGTACCCAACGTCATGGTCGACCTGTCCCAGGTCCACTTCCTCGCCCTGATCGGCATTCAGGTGTTGCAGGCCGCCGGCGAGCGGAAGGCCGAGGCGAACCGTCGGCTCGTGGTGGTCGCGTCCACGCCCAACGTCCAGCGGGTGCTCAGCCTCACCGACGTTGCCGCCGATCTGGAGATCTATACGTCCACTTCGGGCGCACGTTCCGCACTGGCCCGGTAAGGCGAGTTTGGCTTGACATGACCGGAGGCATCCTCCGGCCATGTGGCTCACCTGCCCACCGGGCGTCTACCTTCCGCAGCACGACACCTCGTTGCTGTCCACCGCACTCGCCGCGGCCGGTATCCGGCCCGGCGCCAGGGTTCTCGACATCGGCTGCGGCACGGGCGCGTTGTCCATCGCGGCCGCCCGCACTCACCCGTCCAGCATCACCGCCGTCGACGTGTCCCGGCGCGCGGTGTGGGCAGCACGTCTGAACACGTTGGTGCGCGGCATAAGAGCCAACGTGCTACGCGGCGACGTGTTCGAACGGGTCGCCGGCCGAATGTTCGACCTCATCCTCGCGAACCCGCCGTACGTGCCGGGAACGGCACGCAAACCTCACGGCCGGCACCGCGCGTGGGATGCCGGTGTGGACGGTCGAGAACTGGTGGACCGGTTGTGCGCCAACGCTCCCCTGTTGCTGACACCCCGAGGAACACTGCTCGTGGTCCACTCAGGACTGTGCGACACCGAGAAGACTCTTCGACAACTGCGTGGCGGTGGACTGAAGGCGGCGGTGGTCGCACGTGCCGAGGTGCCGTTCGGCCCGGTGATGCACGGCCGCCGGCGGGAACTGCTCGCACTGGGCCTCATCGACCCGGACCAGCGATCCGAGGAACTGGTGGTGATCCGCGGTGACCTCCCAGCGACCCCGTAGGGTCCGCATGATCCAGGACGGTCCCCTTCTCGTGGAGGGCCCGGTGGACCTGGTCACGGAAGACGGCACGACCGTCCACTCAGACCGGTTCGTGGTCGCGGTGTGCACCTGCCGCCGCAGCAAGCGTTTCCCGCTGTGCGACACGAGCCACCGCAAACGCGTCCGCGAGTCGGCGTGATGTCTCGAAGGGCACCTTCAGGACGCGAGTGGGCGTCGTAGGGAGGTTCGGGGCTCGTGCCATGCGGTCAGTACGTGTTCGGCGAACCGGGACTCCAGGAACTCCGTCGCCTGGATGCCGAACACGACGTCCGCCGCCAGGTCGGGTTCGCGGGCCAGCAGGTCGCCGATCACGTCGTGGCGCAGGATCTGCTCGTGCACGGCGTCCGCCTCCACGTGTTCGGCGAAGAAGTGCGGGTCGCCGCCCAAGCGGTCGATCGCCTTCACCAGGCGGGCGGCGCTCGGCGGGGTGGTGATCTCCGCCGCCGCGAAGTGGCCCACCATCGCGCCGCGTAACCTCCTGTGCAGCCCGAACATCGACATCATGTTGACCACCGCGATCACGGGCGCCGGCACGTCGTCGAAATAGGACAGATAGCCGGTGTCCAAACCGGACGCCGCCATCATGTCCCGGTACAGCTGGGCGTGCACGCGGTCCCCACGCCCGCCGCCGAACTCGTCGAACTCCACCGCCACCAGCGCCGCCTTCGCCTGCCCCCACAGGCGTGGGATCACCCAGGCATGCGGGTCGGCCTCCTTGTGGTGGTAGATCGACCGGTGCACGAGGTACTCCATCAACTGCCACCGCTCCCCCTCGTCACGCAGGAAGTGGGACACCCCGTTGCCTGGCACCGGCTCGACCAGCAGTTCCTCGAGCACGGCGCCGACGTCCGTACTTGGCTTGACCGAGTCGCGCAGCGCCTCCTCGAACACCCGCTCCAGCTCGTGACGGAACCCGAGCAGCACCGGCGACCACTCCCATTCGGCCGCCACCCCGGCGAAACCCTGGTAGTGCAGCTCGTAACACGTGTGCAGCGCCACCGCGAGGTCCTCCCCGAAGGGATCACCGGCCACCTTGACCCTGGGCGCCGTGCCGTCCCGCAGCAGCGCCACCACCGCGGCCGACAGCGGGCCACGCGGTGTCGGCAGGAATGCTTCAGTCCTCATCGGACACTCCAATCGCCAGAGACCGCACCACGTCCTCGCCGGCGGTCCGCTGCCGCTCGGCACCCGTGCCGTTCCGCAGGAGGTCGACGAACAGCTCCCGCGCGGCCGCCAGGTCGCCGGACTCCGCGAGCGCAGGCGCCACCCGCACGATCAACTCGTGGAGCAGGTCGGTCACCGGCACGCGGCACTCCCGCACCGGGTGCACGCCCTCGCCCGCGAGCCCGTACCGCGCCGCGGTCCACACGGCGGCGGCCAGCACCTGCTCGTCGAGCAGCGGGGCCTCCCGGCCGCGGTCCAGGTCTGCGAGCGCGGTCATCACGAGCGCACGCGAGAGTGTGGCCTGCAACATCGCCGCCGGCACGTCGATGGCCGTGTCGGCGACCCGGAACTCGATGGTCGGCCACGCCGGGGACGGTCTGACCAGCCAGAACGTCATGGCGTCGTCCTCGAGTATCCCGCAGTCGACCAGCCGCTCGACCCGCATCCCGTAGTCGGCGGCGTCGCGGAACCGCGGCGGCACACCGGAACCGGGGAACCGCGACTGCTCGACCATCCGCCAGCTCGCGTAGCCGGTGTCCCGGCCCTGGTGGAACGGCGAGTTCCCCGAGAGCGCGAGCAACATCGGCAGCCAGGGCCGCACGTGGTTGCAGACGGCCACCGCGGTCTCCAGGTCGGGCACTCCGACGTGCACGTGGCAGCCACACGCCTGGTAGTCGTGGACGATCTCGGCGTAGCGGGTGGCGATGCCCTCGAACCGGTCGCCGCCGGTCACGTCGGTGGGGCCACCGAACGGCGCCGACCCGCTCGGCACGAGCCACACGCCGCACCCCCGCGCGGCGGCGGCCAGTCTTTCCCGCCCCTGCCGGAGCTGGCGCTCGAGCTCGGCGAGCGTCTCGCACGGCTCGGTCGCGGCCTCGGCCTGCGTCAGCTGTAACTCGGCGTGCACCATCCCGCCCGGCTCCTCGCGGGCGGCCTTCAGCACCTCGACCGCGGCCGGGACAGTCTGTCCCGTCGCCGGGTCGACGAGCAGGAACTCCTCCTCGACACCGAACGTGTTCACCCTAGTCGCGGTGTCACTTTGTCGCGCCAGAACTGGAAGAACTCGTCCTGACGGGGTCCGATCTGCGCCACGTACACCTCGTCGAATCCGGCATCCACAAAGGACCTTACGCGCTCGACGTACGGCTCGGGATCCGGGCCGGTCGGCAGCGAGAGCATGTCCTGCGTGACCAGCTCGCTGGCCTGCTCGAAGTGCTCGGGCTGCGGCAGCACCTGCGCGAGCTCGCCCGGCAGGCCTTCGTTGGGCCAGATCCGGTGCGCCGTCTTCAGTCCATCCTCGACAGTCGGTGCGTGGCACACCTTGAACCCGCCCTGCGCGGGGCCCTTCCCACCGGCCTCGCGGTAGGTGCGCAGGATGTCGGCGTCGGGCATGACGGACACGAACCCGTCTCCGATCCGCCCCGCGAGCTGCGCGGCCTTCGGGCCGAACGCCGAGACGTAGATCGGGACGGGCTGCTCGGGCAGCGTGTAGATCCGGGCGTTCTCGACGGTGTAGTGCTTGCCCCGGTGGCTGCGGCTGCCACCCTGGTGGAGCAGCCGGATGACCTCGACGGCCTCCTCGAGCATCTCCAGCCGCACGTCCGCGTTGGGCCACGGGTCACCGAGGATGTGCTCGTTGAGGGCCTCGCCGGAGCCGACACCGAGAGTGAACCTGCCGTTCAGCTGGACGGCCGCGGTGGCCGCCGCCTGGGCGAGCACGGCGGGGTGGATGCGGACGGTCGGGCAGGTCACCGCGGTGGTGACGGGCAGGTCGACCGCCTCGGACAGCGCCCCGATGACCGACCAGACGAACGGGCTCTGCCCCTGGACGTCGTTCCAGGGGTGGTAGTGGTCGGAGATCCAGAGCCGCTCGAACCCGGCGTCGGCGGCCTGCTCGGCCTGCCGGACGAGCTCCCGCGGCCCGAACTCCTCGCAGGACAGGAAGTATCCCAAGCTCACCATGCCGGGCGGGTACCCACTCACCCCCACGTCAACCCGCGTGTCCAACACCCAGAACCCGCGTGTCCAACAGTGCGGACCACCGAGTTCAACAAAACTCAGTCACGAATTGTTGAACTCACCCGTCGTGAGCGTTGGACACGCGGGTCTGGAGTGTTGGACACGCGGTGGTCAGCTTGGATGTGTGGCCTGGCCGGCGTCGAGTTGATCGTGGTAGCGCTGGTGCGCCTCGCGGAGCAGCTCGCTCGACAGCCAGGCGATGGGCGCCACCTCGTCGAGCAGCGGCTCGTTGTCCGGACCGAAGTCGATCACCTTGCCGGTCAGCACCCAGGGCCGCGCGCCTTCGTCCAGCTCACGGATGTACTGGCACACCCGCCGCGCCACCCAGTCCTCGGGCGACCGGGTCCACCACTTCGGCGGTCGTAGCGGGTTGGCCGACAGGCCGGGCATCAGCAGCCCACTCTCGTGATCCCTGCTGGGGTGCGCCGAGTCCGCCGCCGGGCCGGGCGAGTACCGCAGGTAGACGGGCACGTCGTGTTCCAGCAGCAGGGTCAGCTCGGCCAGCCGGTTGAGCACCGGCATCTCGGTCATGACCCCGGGTGCCCATGGCTTCCGCACCCGAAACGAACCGGTAACGTGGAGGTTTCACAGAACCCGTTATGATCAAGTAACTATCGTTCGCCAAGGATGTCGAGGCCGTTCCTGCCCACCTTCCGTGGAGGCCACCGTGGCGCCAAAGCCACCGACCGACGACGAACTGAACACGTTGATACGGGCTCGTCTCGCGCTGCTCGGCATTGACCTCGACCAGTTGCCGCCTGGCACGGCACCCGACCCGGTCACCGGCGCGCCGGGAAGGGAGACCGCGCTCGCGAGCCTGCGTTCGTTCCTGCGCACGACCGTGCTTCCCCTTGGTACGTACCGGTTCGGGCCGGACCACAGCCTCGCGCAGCAGACCGCGCCGCCGCTGCTGTACCCGTCGATCACGGAGGCGTGGACGCGGTGACGGAGCCCCAGCGCGTGGACCGGCGCGCGTTCCTGGCCCGCACCGCGGCACTGGGCGCGGGCGCAGCGTTGCCTGCGATCGCTTCCGCCACACCGGTTTCCGCCACGACCGCGCCCCCGGACGTCGAACCGAGGTCCCGCGACCTCACCGAGCTGACCATCGCGGAGGCGGCCACGCTGATCCGTCGAGGCCGCCTCGACCCGAACGACCTCCTCGCCGCGTACCGGGCACGCATCGACCGTTTCGACGGCGTGTACCAGGCGTTCAACCACGTCGCCGAAACGCAGCGGCCGAAACGTGGTGTCCTGCACGGGATCCCGCTCGCGATCAAGGACAACTACTTCACGGCCGGCATCCCGACCACCGTGAACTCGTTCCTGTTCGAGGGTTTCACGCCACCGTACGACGCGACCGCGGTCGCCCGGCTGCGAGCGGCGGGAGCCGTGCTCGTCGGCAAGACGCAGATGGGCCCGCTGGCGACGACCCGTGCCACCACCCCGGACGGCCGGATCACGACGGTGAACGCGTGGGCGCCGAACCGGCCCGAGGTCGACCCCGGCGGTTCGTCCACGGGTACGGCCACGGCCGTGGCGGGCCGGATGGCCGCGGGCGGTACCGGCACGCAGACCGGCGGTTCCATTACGGCACCGTCGAACGCGCAGAACCTGACGGGCCTGAAGCCGACGATGGGTCGGGTGTCGCTGCACGGGATCGTGCCGCTGAGCTACACGCGTGACCATCCTGGCCCACTGGCTCGCGACGCCATGGACGCGGCGATCCTGCTGTCCACAATGGCCGGCGCGGATCCGGCTGACCCGCGCACACAGGGACTGCCGAGGGTTCCCGACCTGGTCACGGCCGCCACTCCGGTTCGCGGCCGCCTTCGCTGGCCGACACGGATCGGCGTGCTGCCCGGCTATACCGCGGACCCGTTCCGAAAGTCCTTTATAGACACGCTGGCGAACGTGCGTGGCGTCACGATCGTCGAGGTGCCGCTACCCGAGGAGTGGGACCCGCTGACCGGCGGTGCGTTCAACAACGTCCGGCTGCCGGAGCGCAGTGAACCGTTCCTCCCTTACCTGGCAACGGATCTACGCAAGTTCGGCGTGTCGGTGCTCGGCTGGCTACAGGGCGCGCTGCTCGGCGCGAACGAGTACCTGATCGGCCAGCGCGCGAAGACGCTGTTGCTGGAACGGGTCCTGACCGACACGTTCGGCCGCTGTGACGTGGTGGTCCAGACCGGTCCGGTCCCGTTCGACATCCTGGGCCTGCCGGAGCTGGCACTTCCCATCGGCTTCACCGCCGATGGCCTGCCAGTGGGCGCCATCCTGGGCGGGCAACCGTTCGCGGAGGACCGCCTCCTGTCGATCGCGGCGGCCTACCAGGCGGTGACCGACTGGCACCACCGCCGCCCGGCCGACCCGACGGGAGCCACGATCCGTGCCGCGGGCCGCCTGACGGCAGAGCAGGTGGCGCAGACCATGCAGTGAGTCATGCCGCCGCGCCCGCCCGCGCGGCGGCATGTTTGGCTCAGGCCACCACGAGCCGGAGCCCGTACACCCCGAGCACCTCGTTCACCGGCTGGAACCAGGTCTCCCCGCCGGAGGAGCAGTTGCCCCATCCGCCGGAGGTCATCCCCTGGGCCTGCTCGCCGGTGATGAAGGAGCCACCGGAGTCGCCTGGCTCGGCACACACGCTGGTCTTGGTCATCTGGTGGACCGCGCCCTGCTGGTAGTTCACCGTCTCGTTCTTGGCGAGCACGGTGCCGCAGTGCCAGCGCGTGGTCGACCCGGACCGGCAGATGGACGACCCGACGGGTGCCTCGGCGGAGCCACGCACCAGCCGGTCGGGGACGGTGCCCCACCCGAGCACGACGGGCACCGTCCACCAGCCACCGCCGATGCGGATGAACGAGTAGTCGTTACCGGGGAACGAGGAGCCGGCGAACGTGCCCATCCAGGAACCGTCCCAGCCGTTCACACTCGCGCCGGCGCCGCCACAGTGCCCGGCGCTGACGAACCCGCCCTCCACCGAGAACCCGATGGAACAGCGGACCCGCCCGTTGATGATGTACGGATCGCCACCGACCGTGCCGGCCGCGAACGTCCGGGGCATCTCGTCGGTCTCCTCGACGGTGATCGGCCCGAGTTTCCGCGCCGCGGCAAGGAAGTCAGTGGCGTCGCCACCCCGCCGCACGACGACGACCACGCTGCCGGTCCGTGGCTCGACCCGCCAGCTGGCGACATCCCGCGGCGCCTTCAGTCCGTCCAGCCCGGCCTTGACCGCGTCGAGCTCGGCCAACGTGCGCGGAACGCGGACAACGGTGGCCCCGGTGGCCCGCACGGCTTTGGCGTTGTCCAAAGTAGACAAGCCGACGACGAGGGAGCCCCGCGCCGGGTCGAACCACGAGCCACCGTATGCCGCGCCGGCCACTTCCCGCGCGGCCGGATCGATTTCCATGGCAGTGGCTTCCTGCCGCATCCGGGTCAGGGCCCGCGTCTCGGTCAGACCGAGATCGCGCTGCATGGCCGCGACGAACGGATCGCTGGAGACGGCCTCACTCACCGCCGGCGCACCACCGGCGAGAACGGCGCTCATGGCCAGGAGCGCGGACGCGCCCGCCAGGCCGAGCGTTCGTGCCTTCTTCATGATGCTCTCGTTTCTCAGCAGGGGTTGAGAGGGATGAGAGCGCTCTCACGAACAACCGTGAAGTATCCGGTGCAGTCTCGTCAAGGTCTAGACCAAAGTTCGTTGATCTAGGACAATGGATCGCGGTCCCCACCCATCCCGCACGTCATAGCCCGTAGAACTCACCGCCCGACGACACGACCACCACACTGTTGTCCGCGAGGGACGGGCCGGCGACCGCCGCCCAGCCTGCCCGTAGCTCGTTCGTGTTCTTCTCCTTGGGCAGGTCCGGCCTGGGTAGGCCGGTGTAGCCGCCGCCGACGACCACACCGGAGGTGTTCACCACGAACACACACTCCGCCCGGCGACCGTCCACCAACGCCCATCCCCGCAGTTCCACCCCGCCCCGCACCGGGCCCGTGTCGACCGAGCCGACGCCCCGTTTGAGGCTCGGGACCCGCGACCCCAGCCGCATCCCGCAGCCGAGGTCGAGGTCGTCGACGAACGGGTAGAACCCCGCCCGCTCGGCCACTTCCCACACGCGCGGCTTCAACCGGTACTGCCGGGCAACGTCGTCCGCACCCACCCGCATCGCGACCGCGACCAGTCGCTGGTTCAGATACTGGTTGCGCACGTTCACCGACTCCATCGAGCCGGCGGCGAACGTCGCCAGGGCCACCGCGCACGTCGCGACCGCGACCCGCACCGGGGGCAGGGCCGGTCTTCGAAGCACGACAAGGGCCAGCACGGCACACGCGGCGAGGCCCGACAGCGTGGCGTACCGGGCGGTCAGCCCGATCGTCGGGCCGTAGTCCTCGCGGGACAGGCCGATCATGGCCGCGGCGCCGAGCATGTGGGTGCCCAGGCCGACCCAGCCGACCGCCGCCACCGGCAGCTTCGCTAATCGCTCCCGGACGGCGAGCACCACGAAACCCGCCAGCACGACCGCGATCGCGCCACCCACCGCCAGTGACAGCGGCGCGCCGTCCTCCACGCGGATCGGGCTGAGCACCCCGGCTATCGCGGCCAGACGCGTGTCGATGCCGAACTCGCCGCCGGGGCCGACACCACCCGGCGGGGCCGGGAGCAGCGACCACCCGACCGCCAGCGCCACCACCGCGCCCAGCGGCGCCAGCACCCGCCACAGCGCGTCCCCACGCAGCCACGCGACCAGGGCCAAGGCCGGCCACAGCGCGAACGCCGTGCCGTGCCCCAGGTTGGCGAGCACCCCGAGCAGCAGCGCCGCAACGGTGTGCCCCCGGTGCGCACACAGCATCGCGAACATCGCCGGCACGAGGCCGAGCAGCCAGGACGCGCCGCTCATGCTGATGCCGAACATCTCCAGCGCACCGGAGGAGAACACGAGGAACGCGAACGCGACGGTGAGCGCGCCCTTCTTCGTGCCGTCGAGGTCGCCCGGCAGCATCGCACGCAACGCGACGACGGCCGCCGCCGCGAGCAGGACGTTCACGAGCCCGACGACGTTGTTCGAGCCGTCGGTGATCGTGGCGTCCGCCCAGAACACCAGCCCCGGCGTCACGATCGGATGGCCGTTGTGCAGTTTGAACAGCCCGCCGACGTCCAGTCCGCCGGTGCGTGTCGTGGCGTGGGTGAGGATCTGCCAGTAGTCGAGGAAGTGCAGCCGCGGCGACCGCAACACCTCCACCACCATGAGGACGACCGGCACAGCGGCCAGTGCGGTCCAGGTAACGGTGGATAACCATCTGCGCCGCGCAGCGCGAACGTCGACGACCATCGACGATCCTCCCCAGGTGAACGCCAGGTGGCAGAACCTACCCGGGCCTCGGGAGCCAGCGATAGGCGACGGCCGTGAACGAGACACGCGAACGACGCACGGCTATCAGGAAGGCGAGCCCCTGAGGCTCAGCGAAGGTGAGTACGGGACCGGCGGAGTTCTTGGAGTCCCGGATGCCGAACACGGCCTCGTCCCGCGCGATCTCCACGCACTCACCGCCACCCGAGCCACTGAAGCTGGACTTCCGCCACGTGGACGAGCTGTCGATCATCACGTGACCTCCTTGACGGCCCTCTCGATGATGCCACGAGACACGTGCGGATCAGCGGCACGCGCACGGAGTTCGATCACGGCACGCCGGTACTCGGCGATCTCGTCCGCGTTCTCCACATACGTGCCGCCGGTCAGCGACTCCAGGTGGACCAACCCCGGATCGCCCTCCATGTCCGGAGGGAACGTCATCACCACGAAGTTGCCGCCGTCCACCGCGGGCGTGGGGCCGGCATCGAACGGAAGGACCTGGATCTCGATCCGGGGGCGCTTCGACATCTCGATCAGATGCGTCAGCTGATCGCGCATGGTCGCGGTGTCGCCCCGCTGTCGGTAGAGCACCGACTCATCGACAACAGTCCGGAAAATAGCTCGATCCAGGATCCGCTGGCGGCCGACGCGAAGGTCGGCTGCCTTGGCGAGCTGCTCCCTGGTGAAGTTGGGGTTGCCGCGCAGCACCGCCTCGGCGTACCGGCGGGTCTGGAGTAGGCCCGGTACGACGATCGTGTTGTAGGTGAACAACTCCGCCGCTCCGGACTCCAGACCGAGGAAGAGGTCGAACCACTTCGGCACCGCGCCGGACGTGGCCGTCCACCAGTTCTTGGCCTTGCGGGCGGCGGAAAGCAGGTCCCGCATGAAGGGAATCTGGTCTGCCTTGCCGTAGAGCCCCAGCAGCAACTCGAGGTCAGCGGCTGTCGGCAGCTGGCCTGCCTCGATGTTGCTGATGTGCTGGATGGTGCGATCGAGCCGCTTGGCGGCGTCCTTCTGCGGGAGCCGCGCCTCGAGACGCCATTTCTTCAACGACAGCGCGATCATTCGCTTGAACAGCGCCGGACTGCCGTTTCGAAGCGCCACGGGAAGACCTGACTCGTTCACCCCAACCCACCAGTCCAATCGAAACAGGCGAGTTCAGTTCGCCGCGAGACGAACCTAGCGGCCGGGATGCCACCACTTCCCACAGCTTCCACGGTGTCCACCCAATCGAGTGACGGCCCACCGCGAGCAACTCAACGGTTCTCCAGGAACTCCTTCGCTCCCTTGACCTCTCGTTCGACGTCGGGGCGCAGTGTCCGCCGCAGAACCGGTTCGGCGAACCACCGGAGAAGCGGGGAGAAGCCGAACTCGATGGTCCGGCTCACCCGCGTGCCACCGGCGACCGGCGTGCAGACGAAACTCGCCGCGAACGTGCAGAGGCGCCGGACGAGCCGGTTCCACGGCGGCGGCGCGTACTCGACGTCGACCCGCTCACCGGGCGTGAGCCGCATGCGGGAGACCACCTTCATCGGCGGCCCGGGCAGGCCGGGCAGCTGCGAGCGGAAGCGGAAGTCGGTGACGTTGCCATCGCTTCGCACCCAGTCGATCGTGCCCAGCTTGTCGTCCACCTTCGCGTACTGCTCGGCGTCCATCACCAGCGCGAGGTACTCGTCGGGCGTGCACCGAACGGTCTGCTCAACTGTCACTCGAACCATAAGAAAGAGAGTACTCTCTTTCCATGGCGAGAACGACTCCCGGCGTGACCAGGGAACGCATCCTCGACGAGGCCATCCGACTGTTCTCCACCCGAGGCTACGACGCGACCTCGGTGGTGGACATCCAGGTGGCGTGCGGTCTGGCGCCCGGCTCAGGCGCGCTGTACAAGCACTTCCCGTCGAAGCGGGCACTGCTGGAGCAGGCCGTCCGCCGCAACCTGGAGACGATGGCGAAGCAGCACGCGGACGCCCTCGCCGAACTCCCCGCCGACCCGCGTGCCGCACTCCAACTGCTGGCCCAGGTGGTGTGGGCGGTGATGGACAGCGAGCGCGACCTGGTCCGGATCATGATCCGCGAGTTCGCCGGCTTCCCGGAGCTCTTCGAACAGATGTGGCAGGGGGTGCTCGACCACCTCTACCGCGAGTGCACCGAATGGATCACCGGGCTGCGCGACTCCGGACAGGCCGACGTCACCGACCCCGAAGCCACCGCCGCCGTCCTTCTCTCGTCGCTGACGTACTACCCGATCCTCGACATCCTCATCGGCCACACCCCGGGCGACGTGGCACCGCAGCGGTTCCTGACCAGCTGGCTCGACCACGCCGCGAGCACGCTCCGGCTCACCGACTAAGGCATCTGTTAGTCCATCCGGGTACCACTTCATATCCCGACGCTTGATCACCAGTTGTATCCCGCATGTCCATTGCCGCGCTTGCGCTGCGGATCACGCAGCCGGAGATCGAGACCACGGACAAGCTGATCGCGTCGATCGACGCCTTCGCGACCCATGTCACCACGGGACACCGGGCCCGATCCGGCGGCGACCGCGGCGATGCGATGAAGGACGCTCCTCACCGTGCGGGCGTGATGAAGGACCGCATGGCCGCCCGCCCTTCGCCACGCGCCCGCGATGCCCCAAGGGTGCCCCGGGGTCCTGAGGGTACCCTTCAGGGCACCCGGGAGCCGGCCTGACCTGCGAAGTCCTCGGTTCGCGCATCGAACGCGGTCCATCCGCCCCAACCTATTGGAATGAAGCATTCCGTTCTGCTAGTCTTGAACAGAACGAAGCATTCCGTTCCTTAGGAGAACACCGTGACCACCACCCTCGAACGGCCAGTCGCCGAGCCGGTTTCCCCAGCTCACCCACGCCGCTGGCTGGGTCTCTTCGCGATCCTCGGTGCCGACCTGTTGAACCTCCTCGACTCGACCGTCGGGACCATCGCGGCCCCTGCCATCCGTGCTGACCTGGGCGGATCGACCTCGACGCTGCAGTGGATCGCCGCCGGCTACACGCTTGCCATGGCCGTCGGGCTGCTGGTCGGCGGCCGGCTGGGCGACATGTACGGGCGCAGGCGGATGATGATCGTCGGCGTCGTCGGGTTCCTCGCCGCGTCGCTGCTGTGCGCGGTGAGCGTCTCCCCCGAGATGCTGCTCGCCGCCCGGGTGCTCCAGGGCGGGTTCGGCGCGGTCATGGTGCCGCAGTCGTTCGGACTCATCCGGGAGTTGTTCGGCGCCGACGTCGGCAAGGCGTTCGCGCTGCTCGGGCCGGTCATCGGGCTCGCGACGGTGTTCGGGCCGGTCGTGGCAGGACTACTCGTCGACGCCGACCTGTTCGGCACCGGCTGGCGGATGGTGTTCGCGATCAACCTGCCGCTCGGGCTGTTCGCGCTGCTCGTCGGGCGCCGGGTGCTGCCGGACAGCCCGCCGACCGCCCGAGGGGAGCGGCTCGACGTGCGGGGCGCGCTGCTCGCCGCCACCGGCATGTTCCTGCTGGTCTACCCGTTGACCCAGGGCCACGAGCTGGGCTGGCCGCTGTGGACCCTCGGCATGCTGGCCGCGTCCGCGGTCGTCTTCGCGATCTTCCTGCGCGCCCAGAAGGGCCTGGTGCGGATGTCGGTCTTCGCCAAGCGGTCCTACTCCTCCGGCGTCGCGTTCGTCGTCGCGTTCTTCGGGACGATCACCGGGTTCTCGCTCGCCGTCGGTCTCTTTCTGCAACTCGGGCTGGGCTACTCGCCGCTGAAGGCCAGCCTGACCATGGCGCCGTGGGCGGTCGGCGCGTTCGTCGGGTCCGCGGTCGGCGCCACGGCCCTCGCCAACCTCGGCCGGCACGTGCTGCACCTCGGGCTCGGGTTGATGGCGGTCGGCCTGGTGTGGCTGTACGTCAGCATGTCGATCGACGGGCCGCCGATCGCGCCGCTCGTGGTGTTCGGGGCGGGGATGGGCATGATCTTCGTGCCGCTGTTCGACATCATCGTGGGTGATCTGGCCGACGACGAGGTCGGCTCCGCGTCGGGGGTCCTGACCTCCGTGCAGCAGCTCGGCGCGTCGCTGGGCGTCGCGGTGCTGGGCACGGTCTTCTTCGCCAACGCGTCGGCGGGTGCGTTCGTGGGCGCCGCGAAGATCGTGACGCTGGTGGCGCTCGGGCTGACGGCCGTCACCTTCGCGCTCGGCTTCCTGCTGCCCCGCAAGGCGAAGGCCGCCGCCCACTAGGCTCGATGATCCAGTAAGGAGGATCCCGTGACGGCTCCGCTCAGCGGCCGCAAGGCACAGGCCGCCCGCAACGACCGGCTGATCGTCGAGGCGGCGCGCGAGGTGTTCGTCGCCGACCCGACCGCGCCGGTGGCCGCGGTCGCCGAGCGGGCCGGCGTCGGGATCAGCGCCCTGTACCGGCGCTACCCCAGCAAGGAGGATCTGCTGCGCAAGCTGTGCGCGGACGGCCTCGAGCTGTACACGAAGATCGTCGAAACGGCGGTCCACGACGAGGGTGACCCGTGGGAGGCGTTCGCGACGTTCATGAGGGACGTCGTGGACGCCGACACCCACTCGATCACGATGGCCTTGGCGGGCACGTTCACCCCGTCGGCGGAGCTGTACGAGATGTCCACCCGCGCCGGCCAGCTCAACGAGGAGCTGGTGTCGCGGACCCGACGAGCCGGCGTGATCCGCCCCGACCTGGACGTCGGCGACCTCGGCGCACTGTTCGAGCAGCTGGCGGTGATCAGCGTCGGCGACGCGGCCCGCACCCGCGACGTCCGTCAGCGCTACCTGACGATCATCCTCGACGGCCTGCGCATCCCGCCGACGACCACACCGCTGCCGAGCATCGCCCCCACGCTGGAGGAACGAGCCGGCCGGTGGACCCCACGCTCCTGAGTTGAGGGCCTGCCCAGCGGCACCATCCACCCGATCCTGGCGCGGCTCGAACGAGCGGGTTGGCTGACCAGCCGGTGGGAGGAGGTCGACGCCCGCGAGGAGGGCAGGCCCCCGCCGCCGGTACTACCGCATCAACCCGGCCGCCCTCGGGATCGTCCAGGCCGCGCTGCCTCGTGCGGAGACCTCCGCGCGGGGGCCTTCCCGCCTCCGAGCACACCTGGCGGACGGTGCCTCATGAACACCGCCGACCATTTCCGCACCCGTGCCCACAAGGACACCGTCAACTTCGGCCGGGCAGTCGAGCGGGACTCGCGCAACACGGCTCCCGCCGCGCACTCCCCGCGACTGCTGGTGCGGGCTCCCGCACTGCGGTTGGCGTTGCGGCGGGCACATGTGTGCGCGTACCGGGAGAGCAGATGAGGCGACCACGGTTGGCGGTGCACCGGAGCGTCCTGGTCGTGGACGTCGAGGGGTACGGGCAGGAGTGGCGGACGACGCCGCACCGGCTGGCCGTCCGCGAGGGCCTGGAACGGTCGCTGCGCAGAGCGTTCGACGACACCGGTCTGCCGTGGGCCGACTGCCGGGTGGAGGACTGCGGCGACGGGGCCTTCGTCCTCGTGCCGGCCCAGGTGCCCAAGGGTCTCCTGATCGAGACGCTGCCGTACGCGCTCGCGGATGCGTTGCGGCAGCACAACAAGACCCATGAGGCGCAGCCGGTGAAGATCGCGCTGCGGCGGTCGCCCGGCGTGCTCGTCGTGGTCACGTCGGAATGGTTCTTCGACGAGGTGGTCCGGCAGAGCTGCGCCATCGACCCGGCCACCTTCCGTCCGGTGTGGATCGCCGTGAAGGAAACGGTGACCACGGGCTGGATCTTCCGACCCGATCACCCGTCCCCGGCCGAGAACAGGGTGGTCGCGGCGTCATGACGCGTGCGAACTAGCCGATCAGCGCGGTGATGGCCTCGACCACGACGTCCGGCTGCTCCTCGGGGAGGAAGTGGCCGGACGTCGGCACGTCGACGATCCGCACGTCGGTGCCCCGCCCCTTGAGCTGGTACTCCAGGTAAGGGCTGGCCAGGGAGGCGATGCCCAGCATGGGCACGGTGATCGTCCCGTACGCCTTCTGGTCCTCGATGTCCTGGTGGAGCGACTGGTACCAGGAGTTGCCGACGCGGATGGTGTCCAGGGTCGCGTACGCCGCCGCGTAGAGCGCGCGGTCGCGGTTGCCGATCGCCGACTGGTCCACCAGCAGCAGCTCACACAGGTGGTCGACGAGATACCGGGAACGGCCGGCCAGCAACTGCTCCGGCAGCCCGCGCAGCTGGTTGAACGCGAACCACCACGGGTGCGGCTGACCCGGCGGCGCCAGCAGTGGCACCTCGTACAGGTGCTCGTCAGGATGCGCGACGTCCATGATCGTGACGGTGCGGGTCGCGGCCGGGTGGTTGGCGGCGAAGCTGAACGCCACCATCGCGCCGATGTCGTGGCCCGCCACGTGGACCGGGCCGAGGCCGAGTGCCTGCACGAGCCCGTGCACGGCGCGGGCGATCGACTTCTTGTCCCCGGCAGCCGGGCGCGACCCACCGATGCCGGGCAGGTCGACGGCGATCACCCGGTACCGCCGCGCGAGCGCCGGCATGATCTTGTGGAACTCCCACCACGTCTGCGGCCAGCCCGGGATCAGCACCAGCGGTGCGCCGGTGCCACCCGTGACGTAGTGCAGCCCGGCGGCGTGCCCCTCGCGAAATCCCGGCAGCACGGCACGTGGCGTGGCTGCCGCGGCTTCCGTGACCCCGCCGGTCGCCGCCAAAGCCGCCGTCGACACGCCCAACCCGAGCAATCCCCTGCGATCAAGTCTCATGCGGGAATCCTGCGGCTGCCGGACACCGGACCGGGATAGGCGATCAGGCCAAACTAGGTCGGTTTCACGCCGAACGTCTCCCGGTACGTCGCGGGCGCCACCCCCACGGCCCCGCGGAAGTGCGGGCGCAGCGCGGAAGCCGACGAGAACCCGCACTGCCGGGCCACCGCGTCGACCGGCAGCTCCGTGGACTCCAGCAGCTGCTGTGCGCGGATGACGCGCTGGTGGGTGAGCCAGTTCGCCGGTGTGGCGCCGGTGATCTCGCGGAACCGCCGGTCGAAGTTGCGGCGGCTCATGTTCGCCCGCCGCGCGAGCGTGTCCACCGGGAGCGCCTGGTCGAGCCGGCCGAGCGCCCAGCTCATGGTCTCGCCGACAGGGTCGGCCAGGTCGGGCTCCGGGACCGGCGACTCGATGTACTGCGCCTGCCCACCGGGCCGGTGCGGTGGCACGACCATGCTGCGTGCCAACGTGTTGGCCACGGCGGCGCCTCGCAGCACGCGGATCAGGTGCAGCCCCAGGTCCATGCCGGCCGCCCCACCGCCTGCGGTCAGCACGTCGCCGTCGTCGATGAACAGCACGGACTGCTGGACCTGCACCTTCGGGTACCGCTGCGCGAGCAGGTCGGCCATGGCCCAGTGCGTGGTCGCCGGCCGGTCGTCCAGCAGCCCGGCGGCGGCCAGCACGAACGCCCCACTGCACAGCCCGGCGATGCGGGCGCCCCGCGCGTGCGCGACACGCAACGACTCCAGCAGTGGCGCGGGCGGGGTTTCGCCGGCACGCGACCAGTTCGGCACGATCACGAGGTCGGCGTCCTCGACGGCGGCCAGGTCGTACGGCAGCGGGCAGGTGAGCCCGCCGCCGGCCAGCGCGGCGTCCGGCTCGCCGGCGACCACTCGGACGTCCAGCTCCGGCATCGCGCCGTAGTGCACGGCAAGGTCGAAAACGCCGAACGCGAACGACATGATCCCCAGGGATGCGCCACGGAACAGGACAACGGTCAGGCGGGTCGAGTCAGAGTGCGGCATCGAGATCCGCCCACAGGTCCTCGACGTGCTCGCAGCCGACGGACAGCCGCAGCAGCGACGGCGGCACGTGTTCCTGTCCGGCGAGCCGGGCTCGGCGCTCGATCGTGGACTCCACACCGCCCAGGCTGGTGGCCGCGTTGATCACGCGCAGTGCCGCGCACACGGCGTCGGCGTCGCCCGCGGTCTCGAACGACAGCATGGCGCCGAAGCCACGCATCTGGGCCTTTGCCCGCTCGTGGCCGGGGTCGCTCGGCAGTCCCGGGTAGCGGACGCGGGTCACGCGCGGGTGCCGTTCGAGCCGGACGGCCAGCTCCCCCGCCGACTCCTGGGCCTGCCGGACCCGCAGCGCGAGAGTGCGCAGGCCCCGCACCGCGAGGAAGGCCTCCATGGTGCCGGGGGTGGCACCGGCCAGGACGCGGTGCTGCCGCAGCCGTGCGGCCAGGTCGTCCTCGGCGGTCACCGCCAGCCCGATCAGCAGGTCGGCGTGCCCGCCGATGTACTTGGAACCGCTGTGCATGACCACGTCCGCGCCCAGTGCGAGCGGCTGCTGGAGCAGCGGCGTCGCGAACGTGTTGTCCACGACCACCGGCACACCCGCCGCTCGCGCGCCAGCACACAGCGCCGGCAGGTCGGCGACCTCCATCAGCGGGTTGCTCGGCGACTCCAGCCACAGCATCCCGGCGCCCTCGACGGCGGCGAGGGTGGCGTCTGTGTCGGTGCAGTCCTGGAGATCGACCGTGTGCCCGCGTGCGGCGACCAGGTGACGGACGGCCGTGTAGGAGTCGGCGGGCACGATGACCCGCGAGGCCGGCGACAGCAGGTCGACGATGGCCGCGGCGGCGCCCATGCCCGAGGCGTACGCGGTGGCCGTCCCGCCTTCGAGCTGTCCGATGGCGGACTCGAGCGCGGCCCAGGTCGGGGTGCCCTCGTTGCGTGCGTAGTCGTACTCGCCGCCGATCCGGAAGCTCGTGGCGAACACGGGCGGCACGTTCAGCGGCTCGCCAGGGCCCTCGGTGCGACCCGCGCTGACGCAGACTGTCTCGTCCCTCACGGGGTCCATCTAACTCACTCGCGCCGCCAGTCGGCGATCCGCACACTTCCTGACGTGGAGAGAACAGTCAGCGCCATCGTCACGGACGGCGACCGATGTGTGGGGTCTCTCGGACCGTTCGCCGTGGCCGTGCCGTGGTGGGCCGAGGTCGAGCCGGTCGTCGACCGGCTGCGGGAGTCGCTCGGGGTGCCGGCGTACGTGTTGCGGCTGCTGCGGGTGGACGGCGGTGACGGCGCGCGGGACGGGCACGTCACCTACCACGTCGAGGCGCCGGGCACGGCCGCGGTACTGCCCGCCGCGACGCTGGTCACCTACGACGAGCCGCTGCGCTCCCCGTGGGCGTCCGCGGCCGGGCTGCGCGAGCTTTTCGACTGGGCCCGCGACAATGTGCGTGTCACCGGCCCGGTCGAGCAGCGCAAGACCTGGAACCTGGCGGGCCTGTTCCGCCTCCCGACCGCGGACGGACCGGTGTGGCTGAAGGCGACCCCGGGGTTCGCGGCCGACGAGGCACGGGTGATCGCCGCGTTCGCCGCCGTGGACCCGACGCTGGTGCCGACCGTCCTCGCCGCCGCGCCCGGCCGGATGCTGTTGGCCGACCTGCCGGGCGAGGACGGCTGGGACGCACCGGAAGCGGTGCTGGCGAACGGGATCCACCGGTTCGTGCGGGCCCAGTCGGCGCTGGACACCCGGCCGTCGTGGCTGACGGCACGGGACGACATGGGCGACGAGGTCCGCGCGCTCCTCACCCGCGACCTGGGCCTGACCGCCGAGGAGGTGGCCGCCGCGCACGCGTTGCTGCCGAGATGGGCGGAGCTGGCGGACTGCGGCCTGCCGAACACGATCGTGCACGGCGACTTCCATTCCGGAAACTGGCGCGGCGAGCCGCCGGTGATCCTGGACTTCGCCGACGCGCACTTCGGCAACCCGGTGATCGACGGGTTGCGGGTGATGGATTTCCTCGCCACGCCAGCGAAGAAAGCCGCGGCACGGGCCGCGTGGATCGAGGCGTGGCGACAGGCCCGTCCGGAAAGCGACCCGGCACGAGCGCTTGCGGTGGCCGAACCGCTGGCGCACCTGTACTACGCGGTCCGGTACCAGGAATTCCTGGACGGCATCGAGGAATCCGAACAGATCTACCATCGGGGCGACCCGGCGTCGTCGGTGCGGGCCGCGCTGGGCATTTGATCGCCTTTCTTCGAATATCGCGATCGGGCCGGCTCGGGTACCCTCGGGCGAGCAGGCACAGGCACGGTCGGGGGGTTCGGTGTGGACAGTCGGCTCGGCTATCTACGGAGTCAGGCCGAAGGCGCCATGGCGGCGCACGACTTCGTGTGGGCGGCCGACGCCTTCCGGCAGTTGATCGTCGAACTCCACCATGCCGTCGGCCCGTTCGACTACGAGACACTCGTCGCGCGTTTCGAGCTCGGCATCTGCCTGATGCACACGCGGCAATGGCACGAGGCCGCCGGGCTATTCCGCGAGCTGGCCTCGATCTTCGAACGACGAGGACTTAACCGGCTTTCACTGGAATCCAGTGGGAACCTGGCGGCCAGCCTAGCCAACGTGGGCGATTACACGTCGGCGGTCCGCATTTTCGAGCACCTCATACCCGAGTTGGAGCGCGCCTTCGGCAAAGACGACGAGAGCGTGTTCGTCGCTCGGCACAATCTGATAACCGACCTCGAGGCGCTCGGCAAGAAGTCCCAGGCACAGCGTCAGGTCAACAAGCTGATTTCCGACCTCGAACGCACGCGTTCGCCGATGGACTACCTGATCGTCCAGGCCCGGCAGACACGGGAACGGATCAAGCGGTCCTGAGCCGGACGGACAGGCAGGTCACGCACCCCTCGAGCTTCTCGAACTCGCTGATGTCGACCCGGACCGCGTGCAGGCCACGGCTCCCGAGAAGCGCGGCCGTCTCCGGCGCGCTGGCGGCCATCAGCACCGTGTGGTCGTCGAGCAGCACGACGTGCGCGCCGCTCTCCTCGGGCACGGCGAGAAACCGGGGGAAGGCGGACGGGTCGTCCACGAGCGGCGGGTAGCCGATGACGGTGCCGTCCGGCAGGGCGGTGACCGCGGTCTTGAGGTGCAGCACCTTGGTCACCGGCACCGGGACCACCGTGGCGCCGGGCAGGTGCGCGGCCAGCTGTCGGATGCCCTCGTCGTTGGTGCGGGTGCTGCGCCCGACGTAGATCGTGTCCCCGATCTTGAGCACGTCACCGCCGTCGAGCGTGCCGGGCTCCTCGATCCGCCGGATGTCGAAGTTGTCGAGGGCCTTCTCGACCCCGCCGGTCTCGGCCCGCCGCTCCGGCGCCCCGGACCGCGCGATAACGGCGGTCCCGCCGTACACGACGACGGGATCCTCGACGAACACGGCATCCGGACAGTCATCGGCCGGCGCGACCTCGACCACCCGCCACCCGGCGCCGGTGAGTGCGTCCACATAGGCCTGCCACTGCCGCAGCGCGAGCCCGAGGTCGACCTCCTGCCGCTCGACATGCGTGAGGAGCCCTTGAGCAAGCCGCGGCCCCGGCCGCCGAACCAACGCGATCACGCCGCCCAGTCTCGCACGTCAGAACAGGATGGCGAGTTCGTCGACGTGGTGGGTCGGGGTGCCGAGAAAGAGGTCGGCCTGCGCTGGCCCGTACCCGGCGTTGTAGGTGTCCAGGCGGTAGGACCACTCGTGGTACCCGGAGAACCGGAAGTTGACCTGCCAGCGCAGCCACTCTCCTGGCGCCAACCGGCGAGCCGACGGGCGCCGGTTCCGGCGCGGCGAGCCGTATGGCGTCACCACGAGGTGGACTCGTAGCAGTTCGTCGACCTCCTTGAGGAGCACCCCGGAGTCGAGGCTGGAGGCGGGCAGGTCGCGAGTCGCGAGTCGTGGCTGGAAACCGTCGTGTTCGTGCATGACGGCCTCGTGCAGAAACGGGAGCGGCCTGTTCGGGAGCGGGAACGCGATCGGGGCCGCGTTCCGGCGCGCGGCCTCCTGGCCGCCGCGGGACCGTTTGGTCCACCACGTGCGCACGCACTGAACGGCCACCTCCATGGGGCTGATCCTGCGGCACGGGCCGGCGTCCGCGCCAGCACATTTCCCTGTATTGGTTTAGACCTTGCCGTACGTTCTGGTCTAGACCAAACTGAGGTCGGGAGATCCACGGTGCTCTTCGTTCCCTGCGCGAAGGAGTTCCAACGATGCGTAGATGGCTCACCGGGCTGGCGGCGGCCGGCCTGTTATTAGGCCTGGTCACAGCACCCGCGAGTGCCGCGCCCGGGTTGACCGCCACGTTCACCAAGGTGTCCGACTGGGGCTCGGGCTTCGAGGGCAAGTTCACCGTCACCAACTCGTCCGGCTCGGCGCTGAACGGCTGGACCATCGAGTTCGACCTGCCCGGCGGCTTCTCGATCCCGACGTTCTGGGACGCGCGGCACACCGGCAGCGGCCAGCACCACGTGTTCAGCAACCCGACCTGGGCGCCGACGCTCGCGGCCGGCACGAGCACGACCTTCGGGTTCAACGGGAGTCCTGGCAACTTCTCCGGAATCCAGAACTGCCGCTTCAACGGCGACCCGTGCGACGGCGGCGGTGGCAACCCCGGCGCACCGAGCACGCCGGGCACCCCGTCGGTCACCGGCACGACCGGCTCCTCGATCTCGCTGTCGTGGGGTGGCTCGTCCGGCACCGTCACCGGGTACCGGGTGTACGAGGGCACGAGTGTCCGGGCCACGGTGACCGGCACGTCCACGACGATCAGCGGGCTCGCCGCGTGCACGACCCACACCTACGCGGTCGTGGCGTACAACAGCGCCGGCGAGTCGGGCCGCAGTGCTTCGGTCACCGGCACGACCACGGGCTGCCCGACGGCCGGCGGCCGGGGCGCGCCGTACCTGTACATGGGTTGGGGCGACCCGCCGGCCGTGAGCTCGGTGATGTCGGCGACCGGTGTCCGGTGGTTCACGATGGCGTTCGTGCTGTCCGGTGGCGGCTGCACGCCGGCGTGGGACTCGACCCGGCCGCTGACCGGTGGCGTGGACCAGCAGACGATCAACTCGATCCGCGCGGCCGGCGGTGACATCGTGCCGTCGTTCGGCGGGTGGAGCGGCAACAAGCTGGGCCCGAACTGCTCGACGCCGCAGGCGCTGGCCGGCGCGTACCAGCAGGTGATCAACGCCTACGGCCTCAAGGCGATCGACATCGACATCGAGAACTCGGACGAGTTCGAGAACGAGACCGTGCAGGACCGGATCCTGAACGCGTTGAAGATCGTCAAGCAGAACAACCCCGGCATCCAGACGATCGTCACGTTCGGCACCACGACCAGCGGCCCGAACTTCTTCGGCAACCGCCTGATCGAACGGGCCGGGGCGCTGCAGGCGAACATCGACGTGTTCACGATCATGCCGTTCGACTTCGGCAGCTCGAACATCTACAACGACACCGTCAACGCGTCGGAGGGCTTGAAGAACAAGCTGAAGTCGGTGTTCGGGTGGACGGATGCCCAGGCGTACCAGCACATGGGCATCTCGGGCATGAACGGTCTCTCCGACCAGCAGGAGATGACGTCGGTGGCCACGTGGACACAGATCCGTGACTGGGCCAAGGCACGCGGGCTCGCCCGGCTCGCGTTCTGGTCCGTCAACCGAGACCGCCCTTGTCCGGGAGGCGGCGTGGTGAGCAACTGCAGTGGAATAGCCCAGAACAACTGGGACTTCACGCGCATCACCGCGGGGTTCTAGAAGGGGAGGCAGCGGGGGGCCGCGATCCGGTCCCCCGCTGCCCTTTCGCTGGGTTGGTACGGCTGTTTCGGGATATCCCACGGGTGGAACCTGATCAGCCGCCGGGGGCGACATGACACCGCTATCGTGGATGCGGCGGCAGGCGCGGTGGAAACGCATCACGGTCCTGATGCTGGTCCTGTACGCGGCCGTGGTGCCGCTCAACCTCCTGGTCCGGTTGGCGATGCACGACTGGCAGTGGCATCCGGACGCCCTGAGCAGCAGTTTGATCATGGGTCTGATCGGGCCCGCGCTGGTCCTCGTGCAGGCGTCGATGGCGAAGCGGCCCCGCGACTAGCCGCTACCGCCGGCGACACCGCGGCCGGTACGTACCTGCAGTTCGTCGATCAGCTCGGACGCCTGGGCCTTCGTGAGCCCGCCCGGGACCTCGACGCCGGCCTCCCGAGCCAGCGTGTGCAGGTAGGACTCCTGCGGTCCGGTCATCGGCTCCTCTCCCGTCACCCACTCATCTGGGTCCTTGTCCGGTACCGGAGTGACCACGACTCCTCCTCTCCTCGAACTCTCGTTCGACTTACCCAGCCCTTCCGCTGTCTACACCCCACGAACCGAACGGTTGCAAAGGATCCTTTGCAAGGATACCTTTGCACCGTGACGACTCCTCGTGAGATCTCCGATGTCGACGAGCTGCGGACGCTCGCGCATCCGTTGCGCCAGCGGATCCTGCGGCATCTGGGGCAGCACGGGCCCGCGACGGCCAGCATCCTGGGCAAAGCGCTGGGGGAAAGCAGCGGGGCCACCAGTTATCACCTCCGGATGCTGGCCAGGCACGGCTTCATCGAGGAGGTGCCGGAGCGGGCCCACGGCCGGGAGCGGTGGTGGCGCTCGCCCGCAAAGGACCTGCGCTTTCCTCGGCAGGCACAGGATCCGGAGATCCGCGCCCTCGTCGACCAGCTGAACCAGCTCAAGCTGGCCGCCGACCAGGAACTGTTCGCCAGCTTCCTGGCCAACCGGGCGGAGTTGGGCGAGTGGGCGGACGTGCTGCCGTACTCCCGAGGGTCGCTGCGCCTGACCCTGCCCGAGCTGCACGAGTTCTTCGACGAGTACATGGCGCTGCTCAAGCGCTACCAACGACCGGAGGCGGAAACACCCGCGGACGCCCGGCTCATCGCCGCCCGCTTCTTCGCCTTCCCGGTGCCCGATCGCGGCGACCAACCCTGATTGGTCCGGGGCCGCCGAGCTGCCACTCGACGGCCCCGGAAGGGCGGAAGCCGTAGTACCACGCCGGATTCGGCGTGTCCTCGTACACACAACCTCCGTGGAGAGGAGAGCATCTGTGCTCCCCGAACGCAACTCGCCGTTCCGGCGTGCCCTGAGCATGCTGTTGGCGTTCCTCGCGACACCGTGCCTGATGGTGTTGCTGCCCTTGTCTTCCGCGTCGGCCGCACCGGCCGGACTGATCGAAGAGGACATCACGTTCACCAGCGGCGAGCTGGCCCTGCACGGCACGGTCATCGCGCCGGCGACCGCCTCGAGCACACGCCGGCCGGGCATGGTGATGGTGCACGGTTCCGGCCGCGTCACGCGGGAGGGCTACCGCGAGGAGGCGGAAGCCTTCGCGCGTTCCGGCATCGTGACGCTGATCTACGACAAGCGGCGCCCGCCGTCCAAACTCGACCTCGACTTCTCCTTGCTGGCGGACGACGCGCTCGCCGGGCTCCGGGCACTGGGCTCCCGCCCGGACGTCGACCCCGCCATGACCGGGCTCTGGGGTGTCAGCGAGGGCGGCTGGGTCGCGCCGCTGGCGGCGTCGCGGTCCGCCGACGTGGCCTTCGTGGTGATCGTCGGCGGGCCCGGGGTTTCGCCAGAACGGCAACAGTCGTGGAACCTCGTCAACCGTCTCGCCGCCGCCGGGGTGTCCGGCTCCCTGCGGGACACCGTCTCGCGCACCACGCTGGGCCTGCTTGTCGGCGCTGGCATGTTTCCCGAGTCCGGGTACGACCCGGTGCCGGTGCTGACACGGGTCAACCAGCCGGTTCTCGGGCTGTGGGGAGAGCTCGACCGGGTGATCCCGGGAGCCGAGAGCATGCGCGTCTTCCAGGAGTCGTTCGACCGAGGCGGCAACGACCACTACACGTTGCGGGCCATCCCGGGCGCCGATCACACGATGCGCGTGTCACCGGACGGTTTTGTCCGGCGAGACGAGATCTCGCCGGACTATCTGGAGCAGGTGGGTTCCTGGGTCTCCGGCCTCGCAGCGGGACCGCCGGCCGCCAGCATCGGCCAACCGTCGCAACAGGACCGTCACAGTGAGCCGGTCGAGGCCGGGTCGCCCTGGGTGCAGGTGGCCGCGGTCGCCGTGCTCCTGCTGGCGTTCGCGGGTTACGGCGTGAGCGCGGTGGTCCGGCGACTGCGCGGGCATCGCGACGCGCCACCGGCCCGGCGACCGGCACGCTGGCTGGCAACAACAGGACTGTTGAGCGTGCTGGGACTGTTCGGTTACCTAGGCTATCTGGCGTCCACAGGAGCGAAAAGCATTGGCGTGGTGGTGCTGGGCCGACCGGTGCCGTGGCTCGTGCTGCAGCTCCTGGCACTCGGCGTAGTTGCCGCCACCGTGACCACGATCGTGGTGTCCTGGCGAGCAAGGACCGAACTGTCCACAGTCCACCGGACACGTCTCGGGCTGCTCCTCGCCGGGGGCGCGGTGTTCGTGCCGTGGGCCCTGAACTGGGGTCTGCTCCTGCCGTAGTGCTTTCCGGTCCGGAAGATCCCGGACATGACGTGAAGGAGGTTCGTACATGGGGAAACGGCGTGTGTTTTCCGCATTGACACTATCCGCCGCCGTGGTGGCGTCCCTGGTCACGGCTGCTCAGCCAGCCGTGGCGGCGCCGGCAACACCCCCGTCGCTCTCGGACTTCCAGCTGGTGCCGACCAACACCTTGCTTCCCGCGGTCGTCAGCCGGCTGGACGAGCAGCTGCCCAAACTGGGCGTGCAGAACATCCTTCTGCAGGCGAACCGGGACGACGCCCCGAAGGGCGCCGCCTGCACCTCGTCGGCGTTGAGCACCATGACCCTGCCGGTGCTGCGGAAGTTCTGTTTCACCGACGGGGACCGGGACACCGAGGAGTGGTTCCCGCAGGGCGTCACCACGGTCGCCGACGCGCAGGCGGACCAGTGGTGGGGTGAGAAGCAGGCCATCCTGGTCAGTTGGTACGACAAACAGACCGATCCGGTCAAGGGTGTGCGGGTGTCGTTCCTGGACGTCGCCACCGGTAACTACCAGCACGTCCTGCTGGTCTACCCGTACATGAACGTCAACGACAACCCGTCCTACGAGCCGGTCACCACGCCGCAGAAGGGGACTGGCGGCAGCGTCCATGCCGGCGGAATCGTCTGGTACGGCAACTTCCTGTACGTGGTCGACACCGTGCGCGGCATCCGGGTGTTCGACATGCGCTACATCTTCGACATCAAGTCCGCCTCCAACGGTGACGTCGAGGACTCCGGCAAGATCGGCAGGCAGAACAACAAGTACTACAGCTACGGCTACCGCTATGTCATGCCGCAGATCTACGGCTACTCGAACCCGGACGGCCTGGCCGATTTCCCACCCGACCACAAGTGCAACGCCGCTGGGCCGCAGAAGTTCTCCTACGTGGGGCTGGATCGCAGCACGACGCCGAACACGCTGGTCACCGGCGAGTACTGCGCCGACCAGAACGACCCGAACCTCAACGGCCGAGTGGCGCGCTGGCCGATGAACGACGAGACCGGGCTGCCGGGCACGGACGGGACCTGGAAGGCGACCAGCGCCTACCGGCTGCCCAAGCCAAAGGTGCAGGGACTGGTCTCGACCAATAATCGCTGGTACATGCACAGCACCGGCGGCGGGGACACCGGTCCAGGGCACCTCCAGGTCGCGGTTCCCTCCGGCGGCGGGAGCACGGGTGTACTGACCAACGACAGCGACGAGTTCAATGTCGCGATCGGCGTCGAGGACCTGTCGTACTGGCCTGCCACCCAGGAGCTCTGGACGGTGACCGAGCACAAGGGCAAGCGCATCATCTACAGCACGTATCGCCCCTGAGTGACACGGGCCGTCCTCGATGAGCTTCGATCGAGGACGGCCCGTGAACCATGAACCGGCGTCCCGCCAATAGGTGGATGGAGACACCTACGAAAGGACGCCACGTGCGAATACGGGCATCAGCCTGCGTACTGACGGTTCTGGCCAGCCTTGTCGTCTCGGCCGCGCCAGCAACGGCAGCCCCGCCGACGGAAGCCGCGCCGGCGGGTAGACAGGTCACGCTGATCACCGGAGATGTCGTCACCGAGGACATCGGCATCACCCCGGCGCCGCGGGAGCGTCCGGTCCCCTTCACGAGGATGACCCTCGACGGCGACGAGTACGTGATCCCGGGCGACGCCGAACCGCTGGTCGCGAGCGGTCAGCTCGACCGGGAGCTGTTCAACGTCACCGGTTTGCTGAGGCAGCGGTACGACGACGCACACACCGACTCGACGCCCCTGCTCGTCCAGCAAAGGGCCGGGCTCCGAGCCGAGCGGACGTTCGACATGCTCGGTCTGGCCTCGGTGCAGGCGCCGAAGAAAGGCAAGGACTGGCGGGAGCTGACCGCGAGCGGCGGCAAAGTCTGGCTCAACGCCAAGCTTTCCGCGTCACTGGATGTCAGCGTGCCGCAGATCGGCGCGCCCGCCGCCTGGGAGGCCGGTTTCACCGGCGAAGGTGTGACGGTCGCCGTGCTGGACAGTGGGGTGGACGCCGATCACCCCGATCTGGCCGGAAAAGTGGCCACCAGCAAGAACTTCTCCGCCAGCCCCGACACCGACGACCGGGCCGGCCACGGCACACACGTGGCCTCCACCATCGCCAGCGGCGACACCAGGTATCGCGGGGTCGCACCCGGCGCGAAGCTCGCGATCGGCAAGGTCCTCGACGACGACGGCTACGGCCAGTGGGACGACATCATCGCGGGCATGCGGTGGGCGGCGGCCGAACAGAAGGCCGACGTCGTCAACATGAGCCTCGGCGGGAACATGGAGAGCGACGGCACCGATCCCGTTTCTCAGGCGGTGAACGAACTTTCCGCGGCCTACGGGACGTTGTTCGTGGTCGCGGCGGGGAACGAAGGCACGCGCGGCAAGATCAGTATGCCGGCCGCCGCGGACGCGGCGCTCACGGTCGCCAGCACAACCAAGGCCGGCGCGGTCTCCGAATTCTCCACCCGGGGTCCGCGACCGAAGGATGCCGCGATGAAGCCGGAGATCGCGGCACCTGGCAGCGACATCGTCGCCGCACAGGCAGGCGGCACGCACGTCAGCATGTCCGGCACGTCGATGGCGTCGCCCCACATCGCCGGAGCCGCGGCGATCCTCGCCGGGCAGCACCCGGACTGGACCGGCGACCAGATCAAGGCCGCGCTGGTGTCCACCGCCGCCCCGATCGGAGCCGGGGCGTATGAGGTCGGCAGCGGCCGAGCGGATCTCGCGCACGCCGTGTCGTCGACCGTCCTGGTGTCCCCGGCGGCGGTGAGCGCGAACCTGAAGTGGCCGAACACCAAGCCACGCAAGGACATCGTGACCTATCGGAACACCGGCACGAGCCCGGTCACACTGTCCCTGACGCTGGACCTACCCGGCGCGCCAGGCGGTTTGGCCACGCTGTCCGCCAACACGGTGACCATCGCGCCCGGTGGGCAGGGGTCGGTGACGATCACCACGAAGCCGAGGTCGGGACAGCCCGGCCAGTACGGTGGCGTGCTCACCGCGACAGCGGCTGACGGGCGGACCAGCCGCACGCCGGTGTCGGTCCAGGACGAGGTCGAGTCCTACGACCTCGGTGTCGCCGTGCTCGACCGGGACGGCAAGCCGGTGACGGACTACGGGCTCGCCCTGGTGGACCAGGCGACCACCGAGCGGTTGTTCACGGCGCCAGGCGCCACTTATCGGCTGCCGAGGAGCAAGTACACGGCGTGGGTGTCCTTCGCGGGCGCCGACGGCGAGGCGATCGTGCTGGCCCATCCGGTGGTGGACCTGAAACGCAACACCACGATCAGGTTCGACGCGCGGCAGGCACGGCGGGTGTCCGCGCAGGTGGACCGGCCGGAGGTGCGGGCCGGCATCGGACAGGTCCTCGTGTCCATGCAGAACCCCGGTGAGGCCGACCGGGTCGGCATGGTCCTCCCGTTCGATCCGCAGTTCACCCAGGTGTACGCCGCCTCGACACCCGGCGTGACGTCCCCTTCCTTCCACTTCTCCAACTCCTACCGGCTGGAAGAGCCGTACATGGAGATGTTCACCGAAACGGCGCCACGCGTCGAGATCCCCATAGGCTGGTGGGACACCCAACCGTCGCCCGGCACCCGCCGGGAACACGTCGTGGACGGCGGACGCGGCACCCCGGACGATCTGTCCGGAGTGGACACCACCGGCAAGATGGTCGTCATCCAGGTGAGCAAAGAGGACGAGGACATCGACCAGCGAATCGCGAACGTGGCGGCCTCCGGGGCGGCCTCGGCGGTGGTCAGCGTCCAGTCGTCGGGGAAACGCCACCAGCGCAACGGTTTTCCCGCGCTGTACGTCCCTTCCGACTATGTCGGCCGGCTTCTGGACGTGGCCAAGGCCGGCGGTGAGGTCACCTGGACCTCACGGGAAGGCGGGAAGGAACGCTACGAGCTGGCCTTCCCCGCCGACGGCAAGATCCCCGCGGAAGTCGCACACTCCGTCCGCACAGCGGACCTCGCGGCCGTACGGACCCGCTACTACGGACAGACCACGGACGCGCCACCGCGCGTCGGCGCCTCCTACGTCACCGCTTACTCGAGCATCGGGGTGGGGTTCCACGTCCCGGTCCGACCGAGCCAGGAACGTGTCGAGTACTTCACGCCGGGCACCTGGAACCTGAACGTCGGAACCGCCCAAGACTTCCGCAGGCAGCAGGTGACACTGGCGGCGGGGAGCGAGACACGGGTGTCGTGGAACCGCGCGGTGCTCAGCCCGGGATTCACCGGCACGACGACGAGCTCACTCGGCGAGAACCACCCGTGGGCTTACCGCAGACAGGAAATAGTGGACGTGACCGTGCCGTTCTTCACCGACGCCGACGGTCACGCCATGGCGCCGGAGCTGGAAGAGACCAGCTCGGGCACCACTTCGCTCTACCAGAGCGGCAAACTCCTCGGCACACAGCACCTGGCCGGGAAGGGCACGTTCTGGGTCGGCCAGAACACCCACGACTACCGGTTCGTGACCGAGGTGACGAGGGACGCCGCATGGTGGCCGCTGTCCACAAAGATCAGTGCGGAGTGGACGTTCCGGTCCGGGTTCATCCAGGGCCCGTTCAACAGCCCGTTGCCGTTGCTGTCGGTTCGCGCCGAACCACCGGTGGACATCACCAACCGAGCACCGGCCGGTCCGGTGTCCGTGCCGGTCACGGTCACCAGGCAGGACGGACCGGCGACGATCAACACCGTGGCACTGGAGTACTCCACGGACGACGGCACCACCTGGCGACAGGCGGCGGTCACCCGTGACGGCGACCGCTGGCTGGCCCAGCTCGACAACCCGGCCGACGGGTTCGTCTCGCTACGCACCAAGGCCACCGACACGGAAGGGAACACGGCCGACGTGACCGTGATCCGCGCGTACCAGGTGGGCTGACAGCAGTGGGGGGCGAGCATCCTCGCCCCCCACTCACATCACCGCTGTCACCAGCTCCTTGCTCAACGCCTTGAGCACCTTCGGCACGTTGTTGACGCACAGGGCGTCCACGCCGACGTCGAGCAGCTCCTGGGCGAACTTCACCGTGGGGCACCAGGCCAGGAACTCCCGGCCGCTCGCGTGCACGGTGTCGACCACGTACTCCAGCGGCCGGTGCAGCTCGACCGGCTCGCGTTCGTTCGGCCGCAGCGACCCCCAGTGCGGGGCGAGCACCTGGACGTCCAGGTGCCCGGCCATGGCGACGGCCTGACCGATCGGGAACTCGACCCACGTCAGCAGCGCTCGGGGCACGGCGGGCGCCAACTCCTTGGCGATGTCCAGCGCCCCCGCGTCGAACGAGCTGATCAGCGTCGGCCGCCGGCGTGCCTCGCGGCGTGCGACGCCGGCCAGCTTGGCCATGGTCGTCTCGGCGCGGCCGCGGACCGCGTCCTCCATCGAGGTCTTCACGTCGAAGTCGACGCCCACCCCGGTGGGCAGCGCCTCCAACAGCGAAGCGAGGTCCAGCGCCCCGTCACCGGTGGCCTCGGTACCCGTGATGTCCGCGTAGAACACCCCGTCCGAGTTCGCCGGGTTGTGCGCGACGACCAGGCGGTCGTCCGACGTGCGCCGGACGTCCACCTCCACCCAGTCGATGCCGAGCGCGGCAGCGGCGAGAAACGACTCGAGCGTGTTCTCGTAGATACCGGCGACGGTCCCTCGACCAAGGCCACGATGCCCCAGGAGCGCGGGTCCTGGGCCAAACACTCTGCCGTTCATAGCGCGCCGTCATCGACGCGCCTGCCGACAGCTCAGGCGGCCGAGGTGACGGTCCTGCCCACCTCCACATTGGCACGTTCGAGGTCTCCGGCGAAGTCCACCTCCACGACGAAGAACTCGGAGATGGACAGCGCCAGCACCGGCATGCCGGCCGTCTCGATCGCGGACTCGATGCCGCGCTCGAAGTAGTCGGTGTCGGTGCAGCCCTCCAGGTGCTCGACCAGCGTCGCCCTGTCGGCCGACGCGATGTAGTTGATGCCGACGGCCTCACCGAAGCCGCCTACAACTGATTTTGACAGCTTTTCGATGAGTCCGTCGGAGGACGCGGTGTACTTCACTTCTTCTTCACCGCACGCTTCCGTGTTGACACACACGAAGCTGCGGTCCTCGGCGACGGCCGAAGCCACCCGGTCCAGCAGCTTCGGGTCGAACACGACATCGCCGTTGAGCCACAGCACACCGCCAGGCGGCACCAGCCGCAACGCCTTGAGCAGGCTCTTTGAGGTGTTCGTGTGCTCGTAGCGCTCGTTGTAGACGAACCGGGCCTCCGGCGCGTGCCGCATGACCTCCTCGGCGTGGAAGCCGACGACGATGGTCACGGCGGGGTCGGTCAGACCAGTGCTGAGGTTGTCCAACTGCTGGCGCATGATGCTGCGGCCGTCGGCCAACGGGGTCAGCGGCTTGGGATGGGGCATGCCCAGGCGGGTGCCCATCCCAGCGGCCAGGATCACGACGTTCATGCGGGCACCTCCACGGGAGAAACGGACAAATGGGCGTCCCGGGAACGCACCGCGTCGTTGATCGCGGCGAGAAAACGGGCCGTGCTCTCCCCCGGTGCGAGGTCGCCGAAGTACAGCTCACGCACGGCGGCGCGGGCCTGGAGGTACTCGTCGTGGTCGAGGCGGGCGGTGAGCGTCTCGGTGAGCGTCTCGATCGTGACCGTGTCGATCACGTCGGCGCAGCGGCTGATCGGGGCGTCGGTGTGCAGGCGCTCCCGGTCGGCGTAACGGTCTGCGATGAACATCGGCTGATGCGGACGCAGGTAGAGGAAGTCGAGACCGACCGACGAGACGTCGGTGATCATCAGGTCACACGCGGGGAACACGGCGAGGATGTCCCCCTGCTCCTGGACGACGTGCCCCTCGCCGCGGGAGAGCCGCCGGACGATCTCCCGGTGCGCCGAGGCGATGGCCGGCAACGGGCTCACCGCGACCCTCGGGTGCGGCTTGTAGACGACCCGAACGTTCGGCACGGCCAGCGCCTTCTCCACGATGGCCAGCCCGAACACGTCGACGGACGTGTAGTTGTTCGAGGCGTTCTCCCCTTCCCAGGTCGGCGCGTAGAGGACCGTCCTCTGTGTACTGGGCGCCAGGACGGGGGCGGGCCGAAGGTCGAGCTGGGGCCTGCCGACCGGCACGAGCTTGGCCTCGTCGAACTCCATGAGCGCCGCGCGGTGCCGCCGGCGCGCGGCCTCACCGGCGATGAACACCCGGTCGTACGCCTTGACCTGGTTGGAGACCATGCAGATCTTGTCGCTCTCCCCGTGGTTGACGTGCACGTGGAGCATCTGGCGCTGCATGAGCGAGTGGAAGTTGTGCACGGAGTTGTTCACGTACACGGCGACCTTGAAGTCACTGGACTCGTAGAGCTGCACGAGATCGGGGAAGGCGGGCGCGCAGACCGTGTGCAGGTGCGTCGACTCCACCAGCTCCGCGTAGGTCTTCCGGTTCCGGGTGATGATCGTGACCGGATGCTCACGATCAAGCCGCTCCAGCACCGGGAGCCACTGTTTCAGCTGGTACAGCTTCCGCGGGTCATCGGCGAAATAGACGGCGACAGTCCCGGGGACAGGCGTGCCCGGCTCGTAGCCGGCAGGCAGGGGGCCCTTGGGGGTGTCAAGGAGACGACGGACATCACCGGTCTCCTTCTTTTTGCGGATGCCGAACAAGCCCACAGGCATGACTCCAGTAGGTGCGAAAGCGATGGGGTGGCCGAGATGGGTACGGCCGCCCACATCATCGCTGTTGAGACACCCTTTGGCCAAGTCCCTGACCAGCCCATGAAACCCATTGTTCACGAACCGTTGCGTGGGTCCCCCGCTCGCCGCCACGCCTCGACGTGGTCAGACCGCACGTCGGGACGCCGAACTTCGGGACGACAGCCATGCCTTGAACGGCGTCATCGAGACGTGCGACGTCACCGACGCACCTAATAGGACAGTGCGGGCCCGTCCTTCATCGCACCGCGGGAGACCTCATGCGCTCATCTGCGACGGTGCGGTGAAGCCCCACTGCCTGCGGACCGAGGTGTAGCGGAGGACGATCAGCCTGGCGATGGCGGGGTGGACGCCGAGCGGGGCGGCGACGACACGCGCGCCGCTGTCCATGGCACGCCGGTGGAAGAGGCCGGGCGCGAGGAACCAGCTGGCGACGGCGGTGTCCTTCGTGAGCACGTCGTCGAGCGCGGGTTGGCTGGTCGCGACGAAGCCGACGCGGTCGGTGCCGAGTCGGCGGGCCGCGGCGCGGACCTCCTCGCGTGCGTGCGGGTCGCTCGACCCCGAGGCGGCGAGCACGACCGGCTGGCCGGGGCGCCAGCCGGCTTCGAGCAGGCGTTGGCGGGCGACCGGGACGAGGTCGGCGCCGAGGTGTGGGGTGAGCACGGCCGGCGTGCCGGCGGCCCGGATCTGCTCAGGGATGTCGATCTGGACGTGGTAGCCGGCGGCGAGGAAGGCGGGCACCACGACGGCGGGCCCGTCACACTCGCGGAGCACGGTCGTCACGTCGGGTTGGTGCACGTCGGCGTAGGCGACCCGGACGTCGGGCACCCACTCCCGCACCAGGTCGGCGAGCGCTTCGACGGTGTCGGCGCCGGCGGGGTCACGTGTGCCGTGCGCGACGAGGACGAGGGCAGGCTTCACGATTCGTCCACCGTCAGGCAGTAGCCGCGCTTCACGACCGTGGTCACCAGGCCGGGCACCCCCAGCGCCGCGCGAAGGCGGCCCACCGCGGTCTCCACCGCATGAACGTCCACTGTGTCCTCTCGGCCGGAGTGTTTCCGCAGCACACCCGCCAGCACCCGGCGGGACAGCACCCGGCCCGGGTCCGTGGCCAACGCCCGCAGGACGGCCATCGGGGCCGGTGGCACCGGGCGCAGCTCGTCGTCGACCAGTACCGCCTGGCCGCGTAGCTCCAGCGTCCGGCCACTCGCGTGCACGCGGGTCGCGCGGGCCGGCAGCGCCACCGCCAGCTCTCGCACCAGCGCGCCGATCCTGGCCCGTGCCGGCTGGATCACCGGCACCCCGACCGGCACGAGCGGACGGGCCGTGATCGGGCCGACACACACCACCAACACCTGGTACCGCAGGGCGTCCAGCACCTCGTTGAGACGCCCGGACGCCTCAGCCGTGCGCAACACGGACGCCGCCGCCGGGGCGCTCGTGAACGTCAGCGCGTCCAGCTGGCCCGCCAGCAACGCGTCGAGCAGGCGGTTCAGCGGCGCCGGGTCCGCGGGCCCGGTCCACCGGTACACCGGCACCTCGACGACCTCTGCGCCGGCGGCCCGCAGCGTCTCGACGAAGTCCAGCAGTGGCTCGCCGTGCAGCTGCACGGCGATGCGCTTGCCGGTCACCCCTGTCTCCAGCAGGTGTTCGAGCAGTTCAGCGCTGGCCTCCGACGCCGGGGACCAGGCCTCCACGAGCCCGGCCGCCCGCACCGCGCCCTTCGCCTTCGGGCCGCGGGTCAGCATGGTCGCCTTGTTCAGCGCGGTCAGCAGGTGGTCCCCGAGTCCCCAGCCCTCGGCGGCCTCGATCCAGCCGCGGAAGCCGATGCCGGTCGTGGCGACCACGACGTCGGCGGGGGTGTCGATCAACGCCTTGGTCTGGCGCAGCAGCACCGTGTCGTCGGTCAGCGGGATGATCCGGATCGCCGGCCCGTACTGGACGGACGCGCCGCGCCGCTCCAGCAGCGCGCCGAGCTCGTCCGCGCGCCGGGCCGCGGTCACGCCCACCGTGTAGCCGGCCAGCGGCTCGGTACTCGGGGCTGTCACGGCCGGCCGACCAGGATCGTGCCGTCCTCGACCCGCACCGGGTACACGGTCACCGTGACGGTCGGGTCGTCGACGCACGCTCCGGTGAGCAGGTCGAAGTGCTGTTTGTGCATGGGGGACGCCACCACCGGCACGCCGCCGAGGTCACCGACGATGCCCCGGGACAGCACCGCCGCCCCGCTGAACGGGTCGACGTTCGAGATGGCGTGGATCTCGTCCTCCGACGTGCGGAAGATCGCCACCTGCTCGTCGCCATCCAGCAGCGCCGCGGCGCCCCGGTTGGGGATGAGGTCGGCGACCGTGCACACGGGCGTCCAGACTTCCAGCGCGGTCACCGGCTCACCGCCACCGGCATGCCGAGCGGAACCGGCTGACCGCGCTCCTCGCGGAACGAGATCGTCGGGTCCGGGGTGCCCGGCGCGTTGACGAACGACCGGAACCGGGCCAGCTTGGCGGGGTCGTTCAGCACGCCGGCCCACTCGTCCGAGTAGGACTCCACGTGCTTGGCCATCGCCGCGTCCAGATCCTCACAGATGCCCAACTTGTCGTCCACGATCACCTCCCGCAGGTGCTCGATGCCGCCGTCGAGTGACTCGATCCACGCTGCCGTGCGCTGCAACCGGTCGGCGGTGCGCACGTAGAACATCAGGAACCGGTCGATGACGCGGAACAGTGTCTCGGTGTCCACGTCGGACACGAACAGATCCGCATGTCGAGGTTTGAACCCGCCGTTGCCTCCGACGTACAGGTTCCAGCCATGCTCCGTTGCGATGACCCCGAAGTCCTTGCTGCGTGCTTCAGCGCACTCCCGGGCACAGCCCGACACCGCCGACTTGAGTTTGTGCGGCGCTCGCAACCCACGGTAACGCAGCTCCAGCTCGATGGCGAGACGCACCGAGTCCTGAACCCCGTACCGGCACCAGGTGTCACCGACACAGGACTTGACGGTGCGTAGTGCCTTGCCGTAGGCGTGGCCGGACTCGAAGCCGGCGTCCACGAGCCGCTTCCAGATCAGCGGCAGCTGGTCGACGGTCGCGCCGAACAGGTCGATCCGCTGCCCGCCGGTGATCTTGGTGTACAGGCCGAAGTCCTGCGCGACCCGCCCGATCACGATCAGCTTCTCCGGGGTGATCTCGCCGCCGGGGATGCGCGGCACCACCGAGTAGGTGCCGTTGCGCTGCATGTTCGCGAGGAAGTGGTCGTTGGTGTCCTGCAGGGTGGCCTGCTCACCCTCGAGGATGTGCCCGTTACCCAGCGAAGCCAGCATCGACGCGACCGCGGGCTTGCAGATGTCACAGCCCCGGCCGGTGCCGTACCGGCTGATCAGCTCGCTGAACGTGTGGATCCCGGTCGAGCGCACGATCTCGAACAGGTCGGAGCGCTTCTGCGGGAAGTGCTCACAGAGCGCGTTCGACTGCTCGACGCCGGCCGCCGACAGCAGCTGCTTGAGCATCGGGATGCACGAGCCGCACGTCGTGCCCGCCTTGGTGCACGTCTTGAGCGACGCCACGTCGGTGCAGCCCTCGGTGATCGCGCCGTTGATCGCGCCCTTCGTGACCGCGTTGCATGAGCAGACCTGCGCCTCGTCCGGCAGCGCGCCGACACCGACCGCGACGCCACCGCTCGGAGCGATCATGGCGGCCGGGTCGCCAGGGAGGTCCCGGCCGACGAGCGGGCGCAGCAGCGGGTACTGGGCCGCGTCGCCGACGAGGACACCGCCGAGCAGCGTCTTCGCGTCGTCGGACACCACGAGCTTCTTGTAGGTGCCGGCGACCGCGTCGTTGAACACGACCTCGAGTGCGCCCTCGGTCTTCGCGTGCGCGTCGCCGAAGCTCGCCACGTCCACGCCGAGCAGCTTGAGCTTGGTCGACAGGTCACCGCTCTCGAACGTCGACTGTCCACCGAGGAGCCGGTCGGCGACCACCTCGGCCATCGCGTTGCCCGGCGCGACCAGCCCGTACACCATGCCGTTCACGCAGGCGCACTCGCCGATCGCGTAGATGTCCGGGTCGCTCGTGAGGCAGTCCGGGCCGACGGCGATGCCGCCGCGCTCCCCGACCGCCAGCCCGGACTCGCGTGCCAGCTGGTCGCGGGGCCGGACACCGGCCGAGAACACCACGAGGTCGACGTCCAGCTCGGTGCCGTTGCCGAGCTTCGCGAGCAGCCGGCCGCGGTCGGACTCGATGGACTGCGTGCCGGTGCCGGGATGCACGGTCACGTCCAGCTTCTCGATCAGCTGGCGCAGCAGCCCGCCGCCACCGTCGTCGACCTGCAGCGGCATGAGCCGCGGCGCCAGCTCGACGACGTGCGGCGAGAGTCCCATGTCCCGCAACGCCTTCGCGGCCTCCAGCCCGAGCAGCCCGCCGCCGACCACGAGCGCCGAGCGGCGACCACGCACCGCCTTCTCGGCGTCGGCCCGGATCGCGTCCAGATCCTCGATGGTCCGGTACACATGGCAGCCAGGCAGGTCGTGGCCGGGCACCGGTGGCACGAACGGGTACGAGCCGGTGGCGAGCACGAGCGCGTCGTACTCCACTGTGGACCCGCTGCCCGTGTGCACCTTCCGCGCGGTGCGGTCGATCGCGACGACCGGGTCACCCAGGTGCAGGGTGACCAGGTCATCGCCCTCGTAGGTGGCGCCGTCGAGCTGCAGTGCCATGGGATCCCACGTGTCCACGTAGGACGTGAGCGCCACCCGGTCGTAAGCGGGACGGGACTCCTCGGCGAACACCTCGATTCGCCACTCGCCGATGACGTCCTTGTCCCGCAGGGCTTCCACGAGCCGGTGCCCGACAGGACCGTTACCAGCAACTACGAGTGTTCTCGACATACAGTCACACCCCCGCGTGCGCCAGGCTCGGAACGCGAGCGACCGCGAAGCTCCGGCGCAGGTAGTAGAACCAGGTCATGAATCCGAACACGACATAGGCGGCGAGGAAGACCCACAGCGCTGAGGTCGACCAGTCGTTGTTGGCCAAGGCGACGGCCTGCTTCTCCGCCAGGGTGTCCGCGGCGGCCACCTTGGCCGTGACGCCGAGGCTGGCCTGCCGGAAGATCAGCTGGATCAGGAAGCCGCCGAAGGCGCCGATCGCGCCGGCGATACCGATCACCGCGGCCGACTGCCGCTTGAACGAGAGCGCGGTCTCCGCCGCGTCGAGTCCCTTCTCGGCGGCCTCCTTGCGGCCCAGCTCACCGAAGATGACCGGGATCATCCGGTAGGTGGAGCCGTTGGCGGCACCGGAAAGCATGAAGATCACCATGTAGGAGCCGAAGAACACCAGGAAGCTGTGCGAGTTCACGCCGACGATCGCGAGCAGGGTGAACACGCCCATGCCGACGAAGCAGGCGAGCGTCACCTTCGCGCCACCGATCCGGTCGGACAGCCACCCGCCGAACGGGCGGGCCACCGAGCCGATCAGCGCACCGAGGAAGCCGAGGCCGGCGAGGTAGGTGGCGATGAACGGGTTGGCGGCCAGGAACTCCGGGAAGGTGGTCTTGATGACGAGTGGCAGCGCGAACGAGTAGCCGATGAACGAGCCGAACGTGCCGATGTAGAGGATCGACATGATCCAGGTCTGCCCATGGCGCAGAGCCGTGCTGTAGGACTTCGTGTCGGCCTTGGCCTGGGTGAGGCTGTCCATGAAGAACCACGCGCACAGCCCGGCGACCACCACGAACGGGATCCAGACCAGGCCGGCGTATGCGAGGTGCACCTCGTGCTGCGGCAGCTTCGCCGCCGCCGTCGGGACACCGATGATCACCACGAGGGGCACCACCAGCTGCACGACGGCCACACCGAGGTTGCCTCCCGCGGCGTTCAGACCCAGCGCAAGGCCCTTCTTCCGCTCCGGGTAGAAGAAGGAGATGTTGGCCATCGACGAGGAGAAGTTCCCGCCACCGACACCCGCGGTCGCCGCGCAGATCAGCAGCACCCAGAACTGGGTGCCGTGCGACTGGCCGGCGAGCCACCCACTTGGCACGACCACGGCCAGCAGCAGCGACGGGATCAGCAGCAGGCTCGCGCTGATCATCGTCCACATGCGACCGCCGAACTTCGGCACCGCGAACGTGTACGGGATGCGCAGCGCGGAGCCGACCAGGTTCGGCACGGCCGTCAGCCAGAACATCTCCGGCAGCGTCATGGGAATCCCGGCGTTGGCCAGGTTGATCACGACAACCGACCAGAGCACCCAGATGGCGAAGCCGAGGTGTTCGGCGAAGATCGAGAAGATCAGGTTCTTCCTGGCGATCTTCTTGCCGGTGCTCTCCCAGAACTGCTCGTCGTCGGGGTTCCAGTCGTCGATCCAGCGCCCGCCTTGGCGGGCAGGGGCTTTCGGGGTGTCGATCGTGGGTTCGGTCGTGGCGGTCATGGGGTGGTCTCCTCGGAACTGGCGAGCCAGTCGGCGATCGCGGACACGGTGTCGCGGCAGCCGCCACAGCCTGTGGTGGCCCTTGTCGCCGTGGCGAGGCCCGAAACGCCTCTCGCGCCACCGCGCCATGCCTTCACCAGCTGGCTCTTGCTGACGGTGTTACAGCGGCACACCGTTGTAGCCGCGGGGAGATCTGCTGGGCTGTGTGCGACAGACGCGCCCGGTGGGAGCGCGCGGCCGAGCAGCAGGGCGATGCGGTCCGACGGAGCGGGGATCCCCCGGTCGTACAGCTGCGTGATCGTGGCAGCGGCGTCAGGAGCGCCGATCACGATCGCGCCGGCCACCCGGTCGTCCCGCAGGACGAGCTTCGCGTACCTGCCGCGGGTGGGATCGGTCAGGCACAACACTTCCGCGTCCGAGGAGTCCACTTCGGCGTGGACGTCGCCGAGCGCGGCGAGATCGACATCTTTTGCCTTCAACCGGGTCACGACCGGCGTGCCGCGGTAGCGGGAGGCCGGCTGTGCGCCGGTCAGCAGGTCCGCGAGCACGGCGGCCTGCTCCCACGCCGGCTGCACGAGCCCCGAGATGGTGCCGGGATGCTGCGCGCAGTCGCCGATCGCGTGGACGCGGAAGTCGCTGGTGCGCAGGGCGTCGTCGACGACGATGCCGCGCTCGACGGTCAACCCGGCGTCCTTGGCGAGCGTCGTCTCGGGGATCACTCCTGCCGACACCACGACGAGGTCGGCCGGCACGTGGCTGCCGTCGTCGAGCTTGAGACCGTCGCCCGGCAGGTACCGGGCGGCCTTGACACCAAGGCGAACCTCGATGCCCAGTGTCGCGAGCGTGGCCGCGAGCACCCGACCGGCGCCGGCGTCGAGCTGGCGTTCCATCAGATGGCCAACCGGGTGCACGACCGTGACGAGGTTGCCCCGGCTGGCCAGACCACGCGCGGCCTCGAGCCCGAGCAGTCCGCCACCCACGACGGCGACCGGCGCGCCGGGCTTCGAGGCGGCCACGATCTGCTCGCAGTCGTCCAGCGTGCGGAACGCGACCGCGCCCGGCGCCAGGACACCGTCGTTGAGGAGTCCCTCGGTCGGTGGGAGCCACGGCCGGCTGCCGGTGGCGAGCACGAGCGCGTCGTAGTCCACTGTGGAGCCGTCGGTGAGCGTCACCGTCCGCGCCGCGCGGTCGATACCGTCGACCGTGGTGCCGAGGCGCAGGTCGACGTCGTGCTTCTCGGCCCAGTCGTCGCCGTGCAGGCGCACCATCTGCGGCGTCATCCCGCCACCGACCACACTGGACAGCAGGATCCGGTTGTAGGCGGGGTGTGGCTCCGCGCCGATGACGGTGACGGAGACGTTGTCGGTGTCCCGCCTGCGGATCTCCTCGGCGAGCCGGGAACCGGCCATGCCGTACCCGACGATGACGATCTTGCGAGTCACGCTGCCTCCAACCGGACGGCACAAACCTTGAACTCGGGCATGCGGCTGGTCGGGTCCAACTCCGGGTTCGTCAGCAGGTTCGCCCTGCCCTCGCCCGGGAAATGGAACGGAAGGAACACCAGGTCGACGCGGATCGACGCCACGCAACGAACCCGTGCGCGGACCCGGCCGCGCCGGGACACGACGTCGGCGAGGTCGCCGTTCTCGAGCCCGGCTCGGGCGGCCGTGTCGGGATGCACCTCGACGTACATCTCCGGCACGGCCTTCATCAGCTCGGGCACGAGGCGGGTCTGCGCACCGGACTGGTAGTGCTGCAGGACCCGACCCGTGGTGGCCTGCAACGGAAACTCCTCGTCGGGTGGCTCGGCCGGTCCACTGTGGTCGACCGGCACGAACCGCGCCAGTCCGTCCGCGTGGGCGAACCGGTCGAGGAAGGCACGGGGTGTGCCGGGGTGGTCCGTGGCGGGCACCGGCCAGTGCAGTGCCTCACCCTCGCGCAGCCGCGCGTAGGTCACGCCGGAGTAGTCGGCGATCCCGCCGGCGGACGCGCGTCGCAGCTCCTCGAACACCTCCTCGGCGTCGACCGGGAAGCGGTCGGCGGGCTGGCCGAGACGCTGGGCGAGGCCATGCAGCACCTCGAGGTCGGTCCTGACGTTGGCCGGCGGCCGCACCGCCTTGCGCCGCAACAGGATCCGGCCCTCGAGGTTGGTGAGCGTGCCGTCCTCCTCGGCCCACTGCGTGACCGGGAGCACGACGTCGGCCATCGCGGCGGTCTCGGACATCACCACGTCCGCGACGACCAGGAAGTCCACAGCGGACAGCTTGTCTTCGACCCGGCCCGCGTGCGGTGCGGAGACGACCACGTTGCTGCCGAACACGAGCAGCCCACGCGGCCCCTCGTCCAGCAGCTCGTAGGCCGAGACCCCGGGCGCCGGCAGCGAGTCCGGGTCGACGCCCCACACCGCGGCGACGTGCGCCCGGGCCGCCGGGTCGTCGAGCTTGCGGTAGCCGGGCAGCTGGTCGGCCTTCTGGCCGTGCTCACGGCCACCCTGCCCGTTGCCCTGCCCGGTCAGGCACCCGAAGCCGGAGCCCGCGCGGCCGGGAAGTCCCAGCGCCAGCGCGAGGTTGATCCACGCGCTGACCATGTCCGCGCCGCGGGCGTGCTGCTCGGTCCCCCGCGCCGTCAGCACATAGGCGTTGGTCGCCGTCGCGAGCATGGCGGCGGCCGCGCGCTGGTCGGCCGCCGCCACCCCCGTGACACGCTCGACGCGCTCCGGCCACCAGGTCGCCGCGATCCGCCAGACCTCGTCGAACCCCGTGGTCCGGTCGGCCAGATAGTCGTGGCGCAGGTGGCCGTCCGCGACGACGGCGTGCAAGATCCCAAGCGCCAGCGCCAGATCCGTGCCCGGCGCGGGCTGGAGGTGCAGAACGGCCTGTTCCGCGGTGGCCGACCGGCGCGGGTCGACGACGATCAGCTCGGCGCTCTTGAGGTGCTGGATGAACGGCGGCATCGTCTCCGCCGGGTTCCCACCGACGAGCAGAACCGTGTCCGCCTGCTGGAGGTCCTCGACTGGAAAGGGCAGACCACGGTCCATACCGAACGCCTTCATCCCGGCCGCCGCGGCCGAGGACATACAGAAGCGTCCGTTGTAGTCGATCCGGGACGTGCCAAGGGCGACCCGCGCGAACTTGCCAAGGAGATAGGACTTCTCGTTGGTCAGACCACCGCCGCCGAACACGGCGACGGCGTCGCGGCCATGTGTGGCCTGGATCTCGATGAGCTGGTTAGCGATCAGGTCGAGTGCGCGATCCCACGTGGCCGGTCGTAACTCTCCGTCCACACGAACCAGTGGCTCGGTGAGCCGACCGGGTGAGTCGAGCAGGGCGGCAGAGGTCCACCCCTTCTGACACAGCCCACCCCGGTTGGTGGGAAACTCCCGTGGCTCAACGGTTTTACCCGCCAGCCGCATCCCGCACTGAAGCGCACAGTATGGGCAGTGTGTGTCGATGGTGCCAGTTAACGGCGCCGTAATCGTCACCCGCTGTCCTCCTCGAGTTGGCTTCTAGGAACGCTAAGGAGCCCTCGTTACGCGGAGGTTGGCGAATGTTTCAGGCATGCGACATTGCCTGCGCAGCGCAGGTGCGGACGCGGTGAGAATCAGGAGAGCGACCAGGATGTTTCGGGAGGTAGACGCCCAGATGAACTGCTGGCGCCACTGATCGCGGCGCTGAACGCGCTGGCCGCGGGTGACATCGGTCTCCCCGGTACCCGGACGACCGCGATCCTACGCTCGACGCGCGGATCTCCGAGCGGCCGGTGCTCGAGGCCGGCGAATCGTATCAGCGGCAGGACAAGTCCGGGTACCGCCGAGACGCCGAGTCCCGCGGCGACGAGCCCGGCGACCGCGCTGATGTTGCGTGCCTCGATGGCGATACGCGGCACCGAGCCGGACTCGGCGAAGGCGCGGTCGAGGTGCTGGCGGATGCTGGTGGTCCGGTCGAACGCGATGAACGCCTCCCGCGCGAGGTCCGACCAGGACACCTCCGTGCTGGCCGCGAACGGATGACCGGGTGGGAAGACACAGCAGAACCGGTCGGCGGCCACAGGCGTCACATGCAGGTCGTCGACGGGCTCACCCGAGACCACGGTCACGGCGAAGTCGACCAGTCCGGCACGCACCCGCGTGAGGACCTCGTCGGCCAGCGCGTCCTCGATGGACAGTTCGACCTCCGGGTGCGCGCGCTGATAGCCGGAGACGATCGACGGCAACAGGATGGCGGCCAGCGACGGCAGCGTGGCCACGCGCACCCGGCCGCGCTGGCCGTCGAGAAAGCCGGCGAAGTGCCGCAGGTTCGCCTCGAACGTGGCCACCGTGCTCCTGGCGATGTGGACGAACTCCCGGCCTTCTGCGGTCGGCTCCAGCCGGCGGGTGGTCCGTTGGAACAGGGCCACGCCCAGCCGCCGCTCGACCTCCAGCACGGTCCGGGACAGCGACGACTGCGCCTGCATGAGCGTCTCCGCGGCCGAGGTGAAGCTGCCGGCGTCGTGGACGGCGAGGACCACGCGGAGCTGCTGGATCGTCAGGTCCATGCGCATGGTTCATCAATCTATCGAATATTGATGCTTGTCTGCGATAGGTAGCACCCTGGATCTTGGGGAGCACTCGCCGTAAGGAGGCAACGATGCTCGCCGCGAGTGGCTTCGTCACCATTGCCCTGTTCCTGGTGGCCGTCCTGTCCCGCCGGGTCTCCGTGTTGATCGCACTGACCGCGCTGCCGATCCTCGTCGCGCTGGTCACCGGGTTCGGCGGCCAGCTCGGCACGCTGATCGGCGACGGCCTGGTCAAGGTCGCGCCGGTCGCGATCATGATCACGTTCGCGGTGCTGTACTTCAGCCTGATGGTCGACGTCGGCCTGTTCGACCCGGCCGTCGCGCGGGTGCTGCGGTGGGCGAAGGGCGACCCGCTGAAGATCACCGTCGGCACGGCCGTGCTGACGCTGCTCGTCGCGCTCGACGGGGACGGCGCGTCGACGTTCCTGATCACGGTGTCGGCGCTGCTGCCGATCTACAAACGCCTGGGCATGCGTCGGCTGGTGCTCGCGGGCGTGGTGTGCCTCGGCGCCGGCGTGATGAACATGGTCCCGTGGGGCGGACCGACCGCGCGGGCCATGGCGGCGCTGGATCTGTCCGCATCGGACGTCTTCGTGCCGGCGCTCCCCGCGATGGGCGCCGGGATCGTGTGGGTGCTGGTCGCGTCGTTCCTCATTGGACGGTCGGAACGCGCGCGGCTCGGCGTGATCGAACTGTCCGAGGTGGTGTCGGAGACCGAACCGCGCGTGGGTTGGGACCGTTTTCGCTTCTGGTTCAACGTGGTGCTGACGCTCGCGCTGGTCGGCGTCCTGTTGGCACAGCTCTTCCCGCTGGAAGTCGTGTTCGTGGCGGCGTTCGTCGTCGCGGTGATCGTGAACCGGCCGTCGTGGGAGCAGCAGCAGGAACTGTTCGCCAGGCACGGCAACAACGTCGTACTCGTCACGACGATGATCTTCGCGGCGGGTGTGTTCACCGGGATCCTCGGTGGCGCAGGCATGATCGAGGCCATGGCTCGCTGGCTGGTCGGCGTGATCCCGGACGGCGCGGGCGGCGCGTTACCCGTCGTCGTCGCCGTCACGAGCATGCCACTGTCGCTTGTGTTCACTCCGGACGCCTACTACTTCGGGGTGCTTCCGGTGCTCGCGGAGACGTCTGCCGCGTTCGGTGGGAGCGCGGCCGAGGTCGGCACGGCCGCCATCCTGGGCCAGATGACCACCGGCTTCCCGCTGTCCCCGCTGACCGCGTCCACGTTCATCCTCGTCGGCATGAGCGGCGTGGACCTGGGTGCGCATCAGCGGTTCATCTTCAAGTGGGCGTTCGGCACGACCATCGTGATGACGGTGGTCGCACTGCTGACCGGCGCCATCTCGGTCTGAGCGGGCCGCCGGCGTCTGGACTGACGAGCACGGAGGTCCCTGTGCGAGGTACGAGCCCAGGGATCTGCGCGCGCAGGAGGGAAGACGCCGGGTACAGGCCCGCGAACGCCGAGCGGAGCGAGGCCATGACGGAGGTTTTGCTTGCATACCACCAGGATCGGTTGTGGAGCGGGGTTCTCCGGCGATCGGATCGAGCCTGCCGAGGACCTGCTGCGTCGGGGCGCGCTCGCGGACCTCGTGCTCGAGTGTCTTGGGGAGCGGACGGTCGCGCAGGCACAACGACGCCGGCTCGCCAACCCCGCGCTCGGCTACGAGAAGCGGCTGCCCGACCGGTTCGCGCGGCTACTCCCACTCGCGATCGCCGGTGGCGTCCGGGTGATCACGAACATGGGCGCGGCGAACCCCCTTGCCGCCGGGCAGGTCACCCGCGCGCTGCTCGACTCGCTCGGGCTCGGCGGGCGGGTCGCGGTCGTCACGGGCGACGACGTGCTCGACCGCATCGACCTCGACGCGCCGGCGTGGGAGACCGGCCGGCCGCTGCGGTCGCACGGCGAGATCGTGTCGGCCAACGCCTACCTCGGCGCCGACGCCGTCCTACCGGCACTCGACGCGGACGTGGTGATCACCGGCCGGGTGGCCGACCCGTCCCTGTTCGTCGCGCCGCTGGCACAGCGGCTCGGCTGGGATCTCGGTGACGTGCCGAGGATCGCGGCCGGCACACTCGTCGGGCACCTGCTGGAGTGCGCGGGCCAACTGACCGGCGGCTACTTCGCCGACCCCGGCTACCAGGACGTGCCCGACCTCGCGAACCTGGGCTTCCCGTACGCGGACGTGTCGTCGGACGGGACCGCGGTGTTGGGGAAACTCCCCGGCACCGGCGGGCTGCTGTCCAGGGCGACGGTCCGCGAGCAACTGCTGTACGAGATCACCGATCCGACGGCGTACCGGACACCGGACGTCGTGCTGGACATGCGCCAGGTGGCCGTCACCGACGACGTCCGGGTCTCCGGCGCCCGCGGCACACCACGACCGGAGTCGTTGAAGGTGAGTGTCGGCTACCGTGCCGGGTCCAAAGTGGAGGCCGAGATCTCCTACACCGGTCCGAACGCGGCACGGCGCGGCGCGCTCGCGTGCGAGATCGTCACCGCGCGGCTCGCTGGCGTGCCGGTGCGGGCCGAGGTGCTCGGCGGACCGACGGACTGCCGGCTTCGCGTCGCGGCGATCAGCCACGATCCCGCGTTGCTCGACCGGGTCGGTGACGAGGTGGAATCCTTGTACACCAACGGTCCCGCGGGTGGCGGCGGCGTGCGCGTGCACATCACCGAGGTGATCGGGATCGCCTCGACGCTCATCCCGCGCGCGGACGTGCCAACCTCCGTCACCTTTCTGGAGGCGTCCGATGTTGCTCCATGAGATCGCGCACTGCCGGGCAGGCGACAAGGGGAACACGGCCACATTGTCGATCTTTCCTCGGGACGACGCCGATTATCCGATCTTGGTCCGGGAACTGACGGCCGCGCGGGTCCGGGAACACCTGTCGGCCCACGTTGCCGGCGAGGTCGTGCGCTATGAGCTACCGGGTCTGTGCGCTCTGCAGTTCGTGTGCCACGAGATCATCGACGGTGGCGTGACCACGTCGCTCGCACTCGACACACACGGCAAGTCGCTGAGCTCCCGACTTCTCGCACTTGACGTTGAAAAATAACCTGGATGAATTTGTATGACGCTTCTTGGCCGGCGTGATGTTCGGCCAGTCGTCGCCACGGTGTCCGCCACACTGCCTACTATCGGGGGAATTTCGATCTTCGTCGGGTGCATGGTGTAACAAGACGCCTGGTGCATACGAGTAACGCCGTTCTAGTGCGTTTCGATCAGACCGAACGATGAAAGATTCATCATTCGAACCCCCCACTCCACCCGACAGGCCTCCCGCGAAGCTGACCGCGGCGGGAGCGATTCGAGCGGCGGTGTCGGAGTTCAGGACACTCACCGGTCGGGAACCCGAAGGGGTCACCGGCGTGCGCAAGACCGCGGAGGGCGGCTGGTCCGTACTCGTCGATGTCGTTGAGCTGGAACGAATTCCGGCCACCACGTCCGTCCTCGGGACGTACCGGGTGGACATCGACAGGGACGGCGACATGGTCGCGTGCGAGCGACTCCGCCGCTACACCAGAGGTACCACCGACATGTGATATCGGGGAGATCCACTGTGGACAGTAGGTCGAGCTCACTCGCCGACGTGCTGGAACGCGTTCTGGACAAGGGCGTGGTGATTGTCGGCGACATCGCGGTGAACATCGTCGACATCGAGTTGCTCACGCTGCGCCTGCGATTGTTCGTCGCGTCCGCACAGACCGCGAAGGAAATGGGCATGGACTGGTGGACAGGCGATCCGTTCTTCTCGCCAAACCACCAACACCAGGTCCTGGAGGCCAGTCACACCAGAACCGCTGAGCTGGAACGGTTACGCGGCCGGGTGGCCGAGTTGGAACGTGCGCTCGAGAGCGAGGAACGATCATGAGGCCGGGTCTCTGCGCCTATGTGATCACACGGGAGCACATGCTGGTCGCCCTGCCGGGAATGCGGCTGGTGACACACCGCGGGCTCGCGATAGTCGTCGCGGAGGTCGACCTGACCCCGTTCGCAGAATTGGAGGCGAATCCCACGCACTGGACGGAAGAACCGAGCGAGGACGACCCACTGGTCAAACTCGCTCGCCGGCACGACCTCGTGGTGCGGTCCGTGTTCGAGCACCATCCGGTGCTGCCGTTGCGGTTCGGCACGATCCTGCGGGACGAGCCCGCCGCGCTGCGGTTGCTGACCAACCATCACCATGAGGCCGGCGCCTGGCTCGATCGGGTGGCGGGCCATCGCGAGTGGGGCGTGCGTGCGCGGCTCGCTCATCCCGGCGAGCCGGACACGATGTCGACGGAAGGCATGTCCGGCGCGGAATATCTGACGATGCGCCGCGATCGCCTCGCCGCGGCGGCCCGTGTCAGACGGGACGGCTCGACGGCCGCGGCCGCCCTGGACGAGGCACTGACCCGGTACGCCACGGAAACCGTGCACCGGCCAAGGAAACCGTCCACGCCACTGCTCGACGCCGCCTACCTGGTGCCCGCCGATGCTGAGGCCGCCTTCCACGCGGAGACCGAGCGCCACGACGAGTTGGCGGTCGAGGTCACCGGCCCGTGGCCGCCGTACTCGTTCGTCCGGCTGAAACTGAGCTCCGGGGAAGTGGCGCATGTCTGAGGTATGTCTTGTCTCCCCGAGCGCGGCCGGTCTCGTCGACGTGCTCGACCGAGTGATCGACCGGGGAGCTGTCGTCAACGGCGACGTGATCATCACGCTGGCGGGCATCGACCTGATCCGGTTGGACCTGCGTCTGCTGCTCGTCGCGATCGAGAACGCCTGATGTCCACATCGGACGAACCACTTCGGATACCCGCGGATTCTGGCCGGGGACTCGGCCAGCTGGTGGTCGCCGTCCTGGAGATCCTGCGTGATCTCCTTGAACGGCAGGCGATTCGTCGCGCGGAATCCGGCTCACTCACCCCGGAGGAGGTGGAGCGCCTGGGGCGGTCTCTGATCGCACTCGACCACCAGTTCACCGAACTCCGGGAAATTCTCACCGAGGAAAGGAACCAATCGCCATGACCACCCCCATTCTCCCCGGCGCCAGCGGCGGTCTAGCCGAGGCACTGAACATCCTGCTGGACAAGGGACTCGTGATCGACGCCTCGGTCCGGATCACCGTGATCGGCATCGAGATCCTGGCCATCGAGGTCAAGGTCATCATCGCCAGCGTCGACACGTACATCCGTTATCTGGAGGCAATGCAGCGGCTGGAGGCCCAGAGACGCCAGCTGGACTCGGCCGTGCCGACACCACCGCCGGCGAGCCAGGGCATCGCGGGCGCGTTCGGCATACTGCCCCCGGTTCCGGTCGGCGTCGCGATGGCACCGGCAGCAGCGCCGCAGGCCCAGGTGGTCGCGGCCGACATTGAGCAGCAGCAGTGAGCACGGCATCACCGAGCCTGCGCGGCAACAGCACGGACGACCTGAAGGGCACGAGCCTTCTCCTCCACGGCGTGGTGCGGGCAGACCATCCCTCCGCGGGTCGTGTGGTGACGTGGCAGGACCTGGCGATGGTGGTGAGCGACTGGCACCAACCGACCCGCGAGGACGCGGTGGCTCACCTGGAAATGCTGGGAAAGCTGGTCGTCGACGGCCCCGTGGTGCCGCTTCGGTTCGGCACCACCGCGACCGACGAGGAGTCGGTGTGCGCTGAGGTGCTAGCGGCCTCCGCACCTCGCCTCCGAGGACTGCTGGACCGTCTGGACGGACTCGTGGAACTCCACGCGTACCTGAAGTTCGACGAGGACGAAGCGTTGCGGATGGTGTTCGACGAGCACACCGTGACATGGCAGGAAACCGGCGGACTGGATCTGTCCACTCGCATCCGGCTCGGTGAGAAGGTGGCCCAGCAACTGGTCACCTGGCGCCGGACGCGTTCGGACGAACTGCTGGCCGCCGTCTCGGCGGTGGCTGTGGACGAGGTCGCGCTACCCGAAGGCGACCACACGGAGGAGCGCCGTGCGTTTCTCCTTCCACACAAGGAAGTCGAACCGGCTCGGGCCGCGATCACCGCGCTGGCCTCCATCGCGGGCATCGGCGCCGAGTGCGTCGCCCCGCTACCCGCGTACAACTTCCTGACCGAACCAAAGGAAACATCCTCCGACTCGCGGTGGGGCTGGTAGTCGTCACCATCCGAATCGGACACATCGCAGCTGCTCTACGTCCGGAAAGGAGCGTGGCGTGCTCGGGGCATTGGCGGCCGCGGCGGCTACGGCCGTGGCCGGCGCAATGGGAACGGACGGGTGGAAAGGTGCCCGCGCCGGATTCAGCCACCTTTTCCGCCGGTTGATGGCCCGCAAGCGAAAAGAAATCGAACACCGGTTGGACGAGGAAGCCGCCCTGGTCGCGAGCGTGGCCGAAGTGGATCGCGCACCGCTTCGCGCCAGCATCGTGCCGGACCTGAGCCAGCTGATTCTCCAACTACTGCGAGAACTACCGGAAATCGAAGGCGAGATGCGTGATCTGGTCTTACGTCTCCACACGAGCCTGCCGCTGGATCACGCGTCCCGAACACAGCTGAACCAGTACATCGCAGGACACGACCAACACAACGTCACCGGCACGAACCAGGTCTACAACATCAACATCACACACCTGTGGACGGAGTCGAACCATCGCAGGAAGCTGCTCTCCATCATCGCGATCGCCCTGATCCTTGGCGCGGCGGTGACGGTGGCGGTGCTCTCGTACTCCGGTGCCACTGAACAAAAAGGACATTCATGGCAATATTCGGGCTGGATATCAGCCACCACCAGGATCTGAAGCTCGACCTCGGGCAGTGCCGACGCGAGGGCATCGAGTTCGTGTTCATCAAGGCCTCGGAAGGCTCGACGTTCCTCGACCCCGAGTTCGCGGCGAACCTGGACGAGGCCCGCACCGCCGGACTGCTGACCTGCGCCTACCACTACCTCCGTAGCTCGGCATCCGCGGCCGCGCAAGTGTCCAATGTGGCGCGCGCCGTCCCCCGGGACGTGCCGGTCATCCCCGACGTCGAAACCGGCTCGGGCGGCATCGGACTGCTCCGCGACTTCGTGGACCGCCTCCGCGCCAACGGCTATCACGTACCGCTCACCTACCTGCCCCGCTGGTACTGGCAACAGCTCGGCTCCCCATCACTCGCCGGCCTGCCACCACTCTGGAGCTCCCGCTACCCCGACAACGTCGTCGGCTCCCTCACCGACGAATGGGCCGACGTACCCGGCCACTACTGGAACGGCTACGGCGGCCTCGACGTCGCGGTCCTCCAGTTCACCAGCTCGGTACGCATCGCCGGCCACCAACCCATCGACGCCAACGCCTACCGCGGCACCCGCGAACAACTCGCCGTGCTGCTCGGCCGCAAGGAGGAGGACCATCCCGTGAAGCACCTGATCCTGGCCCGCGAAATGGGCGGACCCGCCGTGTGGGTGGGCGACGGCCTCACCCGCCGCCACATCGCCGACGAGACGGAGCTGGCCGGCCTGCAGTACTGGATCGGCCAGAAGGGCGGCGACCCCACCGTCCGGGAGTTCGCCGACCTCCGGGTGCTGGGCACCCCCGGCGGCACGGTCGACGTCGACGAGGGCGCACTCGCCAAGGAGCTCCTCTCCCGCGGTTGGGACGGCGTCACAGCAGCCGAGGTCCGGGAGATCATCATCGGCGCGTTTGCCCGTGCCGCCAAGCCAGAAGGCGTCGGCTGACGTCTGGAGGTCTGGCCAGCATACGGACGGTTCCGTTTCAGACACGCCACGCATACGATCCGAATCGTGGCGACGGTGGCATTCAGGGTGCTCGGGCCTCTGGAGGCCGAGATCGACGGGCGTTCGGTCGCGCTCGGCGGGCCGAAGCCGCGCTTGTTGCTGGCCACGCTGCTGCTGCGGCCGAACACCGCGGTCAGCACCGACGTGCTGGTCGACGTGCTCTGGCCCGGTTCCCCGCCGAGGTCGGCCGCGGCCAACGTGCGCACCTACGTGCACAGCCTGCGCCGTCTGCTCGACAACCGCATCGAGCACCGGCCCGGCGGGTACCTGCTGCGCGCGGAACCGGACGAGATCGACCTCTGCAAGTTCGAGGAGACCCGGGATCCGGCCCTGTGGCGCGGCGACTTCCTCGAGGATCTGCCGCAGTGCCACGCGTTCGAGCCGACCAGGGCGCGCGTCACCGAGATGTGGCTGTCCACACGGGAGCAACGGATCCGGACCGCGATCGACCGGGGCGGTCACGACGTCGCCATCGCCGACCTCCGTGGCCTGCTCAGCGAGCACCCACTGCGCGAGGAGCTGTGGGAGCTGCTGATCCAGGCACTCACGGCGGCCGGCCGGCGCGCGGACGCCGTGGCCGCCTACGCCGAGGCGACACAGGTCCTGCGCACAGAGTTGGACACCACCCCCGGGCCGGAGCTGCTCGCCGCGCTCACCCCGGTGTGCCAGCTGCCGCGCGACCTGCCCGACTTCACCGGGCGGGACGAGCTGGTCGACGAACTGGCGGGCCTCATGAGCGACCGCGACGACCCGACGGTGATCGTCCTGTCGGGACCGCCCGGGGTCGGCAAGTCGGCCGTGGCCGTGCGGGTCGCCCACCTCACGCGGGCGGTGTTCCCGGACGGCCAGCTGCACCTCGACCTCGCCGGCACCGCCGCGTCACCGCGCAGGCCGTTCGACGTGCTCCCCGAACTGCTGCGGGCGGTCGGCGTCACCGAGATCCCCCGCACGCTCGCCGAACGCGCGGCGGTTCTGCGGTCCGTGCTGGCGGGCCGCCGGATGTGCCTCGTGCTCGACGATGCCGGGTCCGCCGCGCAGGTCGCGCCGCTGCTGCCCGGCGCGGGCGGGTCGGCCGTGCTCGTGACCAGCCGGGTCATGCTGCCCGACCTCGTTGGCACCCATCCCGTCGAGCTGGACGTGCTCGGCGAGCCGGAGGCGGTCCGTCTGCTGGCCGGCATCGTCGGCACGGCACGCACGCGGGCCGAACCCGACGCCGCCGCGGCCATCCTCCGGTTCTGCGGGCGGCTGCCGCTCGCGATCCGCGTCGCCGGCACCCGTCTCGCCCACCGGCGCGGCTGGACACTGCGGACGCTCGCCGACCGGCTGCGCGACGAGCGGCGCCGGCTGGACGAGCTGCGTGTCGGTGACCTCGCCGTCCGGGCGAGCGTCGGTCTCAGCTACGAGTCCCTGCCGGCGGACGCGGCGCGGGCGTTCCGGCTGCTCGGCCTGCTCGGCCCGGTGCGCTGGCCGGGGTGGGTGGTCGCCGCGCTGCTGGACCGCGAACACGCCGACGACGTGCTGGACCTGCTCGTGGACAACCACCTGGTGGAGCTGGTCGGCCCGGACCGGTACCGGCTTCACGACCTGCTGCGCTGTTATGCCGCCGAGTTGGCGGAGAAGGACGAGCGGGCGGTCGAGCGGGTGCTGGGCGGCTATCTGACCCGAGCCTCAGCCGGGGCCGCCGGGATGCCGTACTTCGGTGTGCTGCCGCAGGACGCGGAACCGGGCGCGGACCCCGCCAGCTGGTTCGACGCGGAGCGACACACCGGCGTCGCGATGGTGTCGCTCGCCGAGGCGTGGGGCGCGGACGAGCTCACGTGGCAGCTTGCGGCCACTTTCGCGCCGTACTTCGACCTGCGTGGTCACCAGGACGACTGGCAGCGCACACACGTGAAGGCTCTCGCCGCCGCACGCCGGGCCGGCAACCGGCGCGGGGAGGCGATCGTCCTGCGCAACCTGGGCCAGGTCGCCCTCTACCGGGACGACTACGCCGAGGCGAGGTCCGCGCTCACCACCGCACACGAGCTGTTCACCACCGTCGGCGACGACCGGGGCGCGGCGATCGCACTCGCCGGACTCGGCACCGTGCTACGCATCCTCGGCGACCACGACCACGCATTGGACTGCTGCCACGGCGCGCTCGAACTGTTCGCCCGGGTCGGCGACCGCCAGGGCGAGGCGGTGGCCAGACTCGCGGCCGGTTCGGTGTGGCTGGCACTCGGCTGTCTCGCCCCGGCGGGCCGCTGGTTCACCGACGCCTACGAACTGTCCGCCGCGATCGGCGACCGGCACCGCGAGGCACACGCACTGAAGCGCATCGCCACACTGCACCAACGCCGCGGCGACCTCCCAGCCGCCCGCGAACACCTCGGCCGAGCACTGACGATCTTCCGCGAACTCGACGACGAGCACTGCGTGGGCTACACGAACCAAAGCCTCGGCGAACTGTGCCTACACAGCGGCGAACTGACGGCCGCCGGCCAACTCCTGACCACCGCCCTGAACCGCCACCACCGCAACGGCGACCGCCGCTCCGAGGCAGACGTCGCCGAACTACTGGCCCGCCTACACGAAACCCGAGGCGACGAGGCAGCCGCACGCCGCCACGCGGCCAGAGCCCAAGCAATCCGCAGCACCCTGCACCTCCTACCCACAGGCTGACCGCGACACCCTCGGCCCACCGCGGCTCCAGTCCAGCGCGGGGTCGTGCGCTCGGATCGAGCGCAGGCCACGTTCGTGCGGCGCACGAGTGTCCCATTCGCCCGCACTGGCCACCGAAAGTTGTCCACAGGGCCCCGCGACCAGGGGTTTTGTCTCTGCCGCTTGGTACGATGGCCTCGGGGTGGCCCCCCGGGTATGGGTGGGGGATGCCTGCGCAACCATCTGTGTTGGCGTTGATCAAGAAACCGCTCAGCCGACGTGGGGCGTGCGGGTGGGGCGGTCCGGTGGCCGTGCGAGGAAGGCGTCCTTCACAACGGTGAGGAACGCTCGCTTCACCGCACCGCGCCGCCCTCGGCCGGGCCGGTGGCCGGGCGTCCTCAAGGGCACCCTCGAGACATCGACCGCCCTGTTGCCGGAAGCACCAGCGCCACACACGTCGCGGGGCCGGGCGCTGTGCGCCCAGCCCCGCGAAACCGACAAGCTCAGCAGCCGGTCGAGCTGGTGATCGACGTGTTGCCGTAGTACTTGACCGCGACGCCGTTCAGTACGACCTTCTTCACCACGCCGTTGAGGCGCTGCTCGTAGTGCAGGTGCGGCCCGGTGGAACCGCCGGTGCTGCCGACCTTGCCGATGAGCGTGCCGGTGCTGACCTTCTGCCCGACCGAGACGTTGAACGAGTTCAGGTGCGCGTACAGCGTCTTCCAGCCACTCGCGTGCTTGATGACGATGTACTTGCCGTAGCTCGTGTTGCCGAGATTCTTGACGGTCTCGACGGTGCCGGCCGCGCTCGAGCGAACGTTCTTGTTGTTCGCGCCGGTGCGCTGGAAGTCGACAGAAAGCTGCGGGTTGTGGTTGGAGCGCGTGTTGGCGTTCCACACCTGGCCGCAGTCGAACGGGGTACGCAGGTTGACGGCCTGGACGCCGACGTCCGCACTCGCCGGGGCGGCCACGACCACTGACGCGGCCAGGAGAGCGGTCAACGCGGTGACCAATCGTCGGGGCATCAACGAACCTCACTTTTCGGGGGACTGCAGGGAGCGGACACCGCACCAGGGCCGCGTACAAGTCCCGTACAAATCCCCGATCGGGGACTGATGGCAGCAGGTGTGACGCCCGTAACATCCCGTACTGCAAGGCAAACAAAGGAGGTTGTCATGCGAGGTGGGTGCGGATGCGGCTGCGGCGACGACTGCGGCGGCGGCTGCTGCAACGGCAACTGCGGTTGCTGACCTACTGAACGGGTCGGCGACGCCGGCGCCGGCCCATCCACAGACGACCTTCACCCGCCCCACAGGCAACTCACAGCTTCCCGACGCATTCTCGCAGGTAGAGAGCGGGCGAGGAGGCGGAGATGGACACACAGCCAGCATGGCGCACCGCCAGCCACCAAGGCCTCCGCGAGGTGAACGCGGACGCGGTGGCCGCGGCGAACGGCGTGGTAGCACTGGCCGACGGGGTCGGCGACACGAAGACCGCGGCGCACGCGGCCCTGTCGGCGGCCACCGCGGCGGCCGGGGTGCCGGCGGTCGCGGGCCCACAGGCTGCGCTTTCCGCGGCCCACGAGGCGATCACCGAAGGCGACTGCGTTCTGGTGGTGGCCCAACCCGTCGCCGACGGCGGCTACCGCATCGGCTGGGTCGGCGACGTGCGGGCCTATGCGTGGGACGGCGACGAACTGCGCCAGCTCACCAAGGATCACACGCTGGCCCAGTACTTTCGTGACCACGGCGGGGACGTCACGCCGCGCATGGAGCACCTCGTCACCACCAGCGTGCACACGGCTGCCGCCAATCGTTACGGCGTAACGGAAACCAGCGCCACGAGCCTGGTGCTCACCACCGACGGCGTGCACAAGACACTGACCCACGAGGCGATGACGACCATCCTGCGTCATTCCTCCTGCCCGGCCGAGGAACTGGTTCACGCCGCCCACGCGGCGGGAGCGAAGGACAACGCCACGGCCGCCGTCCTCACGGGCGCCCCCAGCCCGGCCACCCCACTCCTGCCGACTGTCCCCCTCCAGTTGGCAGCGTGAGGTAGGCCGAAAAGCCGGGAAAGGCGCGTTCATGTCCCCGAGCGCGTCTTTCCCGGTTCGTCAGCTTCCCCAGTAGGCGAGGTCTTCCGCGCGCTGCTCCCAGGTCTTGGGGTCCTCGCTGTCCGGGTCGCTCGGAAACCACCGCGCCTTGCGGGCGAAGTACCTGGTCACGTCCTCGTCGGTGACGCCTTCCGCCAGTCGTGCCAGCACGGCCTCCCGGTAGGGGTGCGCGCTGGCCCGCACATACCTGAGCGTGTCCTCGACCCCGGCGACGACGAGCGCCTCGACGTCGTAGGCGATGGACGTGTCGAAGTTCGCGGTCTTGAGGTCCCACTGCCGCCAGACGTCCGCCACGAGCCGGTGCCTGGCCAGCAGGTAGCCGGCGATCTCGTACTCGTCGCTGGTGCCGGAGAACGGCGCGTTGCCGCGGCAGAGCGCTTCCTGCTCCGCGAGGAACCGGTGCAGCGGCAGGTCGTCGGCCCGCCAGTCGTACTGCATGCCCCACAGCACGAGCGCCCGTCGTCCCGCGTTGCGGTCCGTGTCGTGGCCGTCGGGGTCGGTGCCCTTGGCGTAGGCGAGGCCGGACCACACGGTGTCCTCGCGGGCCGCGGCCAACGCCGCCTGTGCGCGTTCGATCACGTGGGCAAGTATGCCGAGGCTCTGCGAGCATGTAGCCATGAACGACAAGGAGATAGCCGGCCGCATCAGCGCCCTCATCGACGAGGAGCACGCGCTGGAGCGCGCCGGTCACACCCCCGACCACGACCGCCTGAAGGCCATCGACGTCGAACTGGACACGTGCTGGGATCTTCTGCGCCAGCGCCGCGCCCGCCGCTCGGCCGGCGAGAACCCGGACGACGCACAACCCCGGTCGGAGGGCGTGGTGGAGGGCTACCTGCAGTAGCCGGTCTCGTCGCGGGTCGATCCGACACTGTTGCCCCGGCAGGCCACTGCCGGACACCCGGTGTTCAGCGCCACCGTGCAGGATCCCGCCATGGCTCAGATCTCGCGGCGCCGGTTGCTCACCACCGCCACCGCGGCAGGCGGTGCCGCCGTGGTCGGCTCACTCCTGCCGCCGTCCCTGCACGCGGCCATCGCCGACACGCCGGTCCGCAAGGGCGGGCTGCGGGCGATCGAGCACGTCATCGTGCTGATGCAGGAGAACCGGTCCTTCGACCACTACTTCGGCACGCTGCGCGGCGTGCGTGGTTTCGGCGACCACGACCCGCTGCGGCAGCCGGACGGGCGTTCGGTGTTCCGGCAGCCGGCCGGCGCCTCGGAGGTGCTGCCGTTCTCGGTGCGTGAGGCCGCCGAGTTGGCCAACCGGCCGGCGTCGGACATCCAGTACCTCGGCGACCTGCCGCACGGCTGGGCGGACGCGAGCGCCGCGTGGGCCGGTGGCTGGCACAACGGGTGGGTGGCGGCGAAGAGCGCGGCCACGATGACGCACTACGAGCGGCAGGACATCCCGCTGCAGTACGAGCTGGCGGAGACGTTCACGCTGCTCGACGCGTACCACTGCAGCATCAACGGTTCCACGAACCCCAACCGCAACTTCCTGATGACCGGCACCACCGGCTACGAGCCGGGTTCGACGGCGCGGGCGGTCACCAACGCGGCTTACTCGTACGACCACGCCGGCTACGACTGGACCACCTACCCGGAGCGGCTGCAGGCGGAAGGCGTCTCGTGGCGGATCTACCAGGAGTGGGACAACTTCACCGACAACGCGGTCGAGTACTTCCTGCCGTTCAAGGAGATCGGCCGGCGCATTCTGTCGCATGTGGACGGTAAGTACCGGACGACGGAGGAGTTCTACTACGCGTTGTTCGACATGTCCGCGGTGGACCGGGCGACCGCGCTGTCGCAGTTCGCGGCCGGCCGCGCCGCCCTGCCGCCCGCGGAGCGGGAGCTGTTCGACTTAGCCATGTACCGCAGCGAGCCGGACACGCTGGTGTCGCGGCTGAAGGCGGACATCAACGCGCGGCGGCTGCCCGCGGTGAGCTGGCTCGTGCCGACCGCCGCGCTGTCCGAGCACCCCGGCGCGTCGACGCCGGTGGGCAGCGCCAACCTGATCTACCAGGTGCTGGACGTGTTGGCGTCGGACCGGGACACCTGGTCGAAGACCGTGCTGTTCGTGAACTTCGACGAGAACGACGGCTACTTCGACCACGTGCCACCGCCCGTGCCGCCGACGTCGGCCACGGACGACTGGTACGACGGCAAACCGCTGGGCCTGGGGCCCCGGGTGCCCATGACGGTGGTGTCGCCGTGGACCGTCGGTGGGCACGTGTGCTCCGAGGTCGCCGACCACACGTCGGTACTGCGGTTCCTCGAACGGTGGACCGGGGTCGCCGAGCCGAACATCAGCGCGTGGCGGCGCGCGGCGTGCGGGGACCTGACCTCGGCGTTCGACTTCTCGGGAGACTCGCGGGCGCCATCGCTCGACCGGCCGGGCCCGGTGCCGGCACCGGTGTCCCGCTGGCGACCCGCTCCGCCAACGACACAGTCCATGCCCACGCAGGAACCCGGCCGGCGGCCGGCGCGGGCGTTGCCGTACCGGCCGTGGGTGTCGACGCGGCTCGCCGGGACGGAACTGGCGCTGACGCTGGGCGACGACGGTTCGGGATCGTGCCACTTCGCGGTGTACACCTACGGCGGGGCGACGATGGCGCCCGTGCACGTGGATGTGACGTCGCGGTCGGTGGTGCGGGTGCCCGCGTCGTTCGACGAGGTCGTGGTGTCCGGCCCCAACCGTTTCTGGTACGAGCTGTCAGGCACGTTGCCCGTGGATGTCATCTTCCGCGACGGGTCACTCGAACTCGTGAACTACGGCCGCGCCACCGTCACGCTCAGGGTTCACGCCCTGCGATATGGCAACCGGACCTCGTCAGTGCGGCTCCGGGGCGGACAACGCCGTTCACTCACGTGGGCGACCGACCATGGCTGGTATGACCTGGAAGTAACGGCACCGGACTTCCGCCGCCGCCTGACGGGCCGCGTCGAGAACGGCCACCCTGGTTTGACCGCCTGAACTGTCGGTCCTCGGGTCTACTGTGGCCGGCATGGACATGCAGGCAGTCAACCGAAAGGTGATCGAGCAGTTCCGCGCGGGCGGCGAGATCGAGGGCATGCACCGCGAGCGGCTGCTGCTGCTCACCACCACGGGAGCGCGCTCCGGCCGGCAACGCACGACGCCGATGATGTTCCACCCCAGCGGCGACCGTGTGTTCGTGATGGCGTCCAACGCGGGCGCGCGGAAACCACCGGACTGGTACTTCAACGTGCGCGCGAACCCGACGGTCGGGGTGGAGATCGGCGACGAGTCGTACACCGCGACGGCAACGGAACTCGCCGGTGAGGAGCGGGAGCGCTTATGGGCGGAAATCACGGCCCTGTACCCGTTCTTCCTTGACCACGAGCAGAAAGGCGAACGTCGGATCCCGGTGGTGGCGCTGGCACGCGCGTGACCCTGATCTGGCTGAACGGTCCCTTCGGGGGCGGCAAGACACAGACGGCACATGAGTTGTCACGTCGACTGCCGGGCAGCGTCGTCTGCGATCCGGAGCACGCCGGCTTCGGGCTGCGCAGAATGCTGCCGCCGGCGTTACGCGGCGACTTCCAGGACCTGACGTCGTGGCGGACGGCCGTCGTCGAGGTCCTGCACCTGGCGTTGCGCCAGAACCGGGGGCCGGTCATCGCCCCCATGACGGTGATAGAACCCACGTACTTCGAGGAGACAGTCGATCGATTACGCACCATGGGCCATGAGGTCCACCACTTCTCACTGCTGGCACGCAGGGAAACTGTGCTGAAACGCCTGCGCGAACGAGGTTTCGGCCACGTACTGCAGCTCCTGGCTGGTAAGGACGCCCCACTGCGCCGCGACAGCTGGGCGGTGTCCAAACTGGACATCTGTCTGGAGCGCCTACAGGACAAGCAGTTCGCCGAACACGTGTGGACGGACACCCTCCCCGTACGAGAGGTGGCCGACCACATAGCGAAGACCGTCGGTGTGACACTGCGCCCGAACAGGGACGGCCCCGTCGGCGGCTACCTCCGCCGGTCGTGGACGAGCGTGAAACACATCCGCTTCGACTGAACACGACCGAGCGTGGTGACCGCGAGGGTTCGCCGGGTCTCGCTTTTCGCGGACTGAAGGACGCTCTCACGACGTGACCGATGTCGCGAACGGCATCCTTCAGGACACCACGGCAAGAGGCGAGACCACGCGTCGCGAGGCCGCCCTGCCCCAACAGCGTGCCGCACTCCGGCTGCTTCAAAGGGTGTAGTCGTAGCGGATGAAGCCGTGGAAGGTGGCCACCTTGTCATAGAGGGCACGTGCGGTGGCGTTGTCCTCCTTGGTCTGCCAGTACAGGCGGGTGGCGCCGTGCGTGCGTGCCTCCTCGGCCACCCGTTCGATCAAGGCCCGCGCGGCGCCGTGGCCACGTGCCTTCTCGTCGACGAACAGGTCCTGGAGATAGCAGGAGTCCGCTGACCAGACCGCGGCGTGGAACAGGTAGTGCGCGATGCCGACGAGCTGACCGTCCAACCAGGCGCCGACACCGTGCAACTCCGTGCCGTTCAGTAGCCGCTGCCAGGTCTCCTCATAGCCCTCATCAGGCACGACGGTGCGGTAGAAGTCCTTGTAGCCGCGCGCCAGCACTTCCCAGGCGGCACGGTCCTCGGCACGGAGGCAACCAATCTCGATCATGGCACGTCATCCTCACACGAGGTGGCCGCGAACCTTCGCGAGATCTTGCGAAATTCGATGCAACCTTCCGCCGCCGCCGCGCCTATGAACCCGCGAAGAGCGCGGCACCGGGTCGCGCCACCCACGAGGAGGACACACAGGTGCTAGGTCGAGGGACACGGATCGGGCTGGCCGTCGCGGGCCTGGTGGTAGTCGGCGGAGCGATCACGGGAACGGCGATGGCCGCGGCGGCGGACGGGGGTTCTGGCCAGCCGCCGACCAGCCAGGCGCCGGAGCCCACGAGCTCCCAGGTCGACGAGCCGACCAGCTCACAGCCCGAGGCCACGAGCGAATCACCCAGTTCACAGCCGTTGCCGACCAGCGACGAGCCGACCAGCTCGCGGCCGGAACCGACCAGCGAACGGCCTGCGGAGCCCACCAGCAGCCAGACCGAGGAGCCGACCAGCCAGCGGCCGGAGCCGACCAGTTCGAGGGTGGACTCCCCGACGTCCAGCACGGAGCCCGCACGTAAGTGACGGTCGACATCGTGAAACGAGGTACCGGGCCGGGCTCGCCGTGGGACGACGAGTTCGCCCGGTACTTCGGCACGCGCATGCGGTCGTTGCGGCTGACCGCGTACTCGCTGTGCCATGACTGGCATCAGGCCGAGGACATCACACAGATGGCGCTGCTCAAGCTGTACCGGGTCTGGCCTCGCCTCGACCACGAGCGGGGGATCGACGCGTTCGCCCGCAAGGTCGTGGAGCGGACGTTCCTCAACGAGTACCGGCGCCCGTGGCGCGGCAAGGAGCGGCTGACCGACGCCCTGCCCGAGCTCGGCACGGCCCCGCACGGGCTCGAGGACCGGTCGCTCGTGCTGGACGCCCTGTCCGGTGTGGCGCCCAAGCAGCAGGCAGTGCTGGTGATGCGGTTCCTGCACGACATGAGCGTCGAGGAGACCGCCGAGGAGCTCGGCCTGTCGACGGGGACCGTGAAGAGTCAGAGCGCACGCGGCCTGGCCACGCTCCGCAAACGGCTAGGCCCGCACTTCACCGCGATCGCGGCGGCGGCCACGGTGGCGGCGATCATCGCGATCATCCTCGGTCTTGGCGGGTCCGCGACGCCGCCCCAGCCGGTCGAACCGGCCGTGCCCTCGGAGACGACGAACCCGAGGCCGACCAGCGACTCCTTGTCCGAGCCGACGAGCAGCAGCACCAGCGAGCCATCGAGCGCCAGCACCAGCGAGCCTCCCTCGAGTCACACCGCCGCGACACCCGACGGTCCGGTGACCCCCTAGCCGCGTTCCACGCCGGGCGTCCTCGGCAGCTCCGGGCTGTCCGTGTCGAGCGGCACGTGCGGCCCGCGGACCAGGCCCAGCTGTACGGACTGGCGCCCCAACACGGCGTCGAGTAGCCAGTCGACGGCCGTGCGGACGCGGTTGCCCGGCATGGCCGCCAGGTGGTAGCCGCGCGTGACCACCTTCGCGGGGAAGCCGGACAGCGGGATCCGCAGCGGGTTGGCCGCGGCCTGGGTGCCGCCGAGGTCGACGACGAAGCCAAGGTCGTGGTGCTTGTACGGGCGCAGCGGCTCACCGGTCAGCGACGCGAGGACGTTGCGGCCCGCGAGCTTGCCCTGGCGTGACGCGTGCTGCGCGGTCATCGTGGTCAGCTGGCCGGGGCGGGTCAGGTCGGGCACGGCCGCCGCGTCGCCGCAGGCGAAGATCTCTGGATGGCCGGGCACGACCAGCGTCGGGTCGGTGACCAACCGGCCCTTCCGCGTCTCCAGCCCCGTGTCCTCGACCAGCGGGTCCGGCCGGACGCCGACGCACCACACCAGCGTGCGGGTCGGCACGAAGTCACCGCTCTTGAGCCGCACACCGCCGGAGGTGGCCTCCGCGACGGAGTCACCCATGCGGACCTCGACCCCACGGTCACGCAACACCTTGTCCGCTGTGCGGGACAGGCGCGGGTGCAACTCGGGCAGCACCTTCGGCGCGATGTCGAGCAGCAGCCAGCGGATTCGCTGCCCGCGCAGCTCGGGGTGCCGGGCCGCGACGGCCGAGGTGAACAGCGGGCCCTGCGCGGTGACCTCCGTGCCCGTGTAGCCGGCCCCGACCACCACGAACGTGCAGCGCGCGTCGCGTTCGCCCTGGTCGTCTGTGGCGGCGGCCAGCTCGATCTGGCGGATGACGTGGTCGCGCAGGTACAGCGCCTCCGGCACGCCCCGGAAGCCGTGCGCGTGCTCGGTGACCCCGGGGATGGGCAGGAGCTTGTTGACGCTGCCGGCGGCGAGCACCAGCCGGTCGTAGTCGAGGGTGTGTTCGCCGCCCTCCGGGTCGGTGTAGCCGACCTTCCTGCCGTCGATGTCGAGCGTGTGCACCGTGCCGAGCGCGAGCCGGACGCCCTTCAACGCGGCCGGCAGTGACACGGTCACCCGGCGCGGGTCGACGACGGCGGCCGCGACCTCGGGCAGCAGCGGCAGGTAGAGGAAGTAGTCGGTCGGGTTCACCAGGACGATCTCGGTGTCGCGACCGGCTTTCCGCACCGCCTTGCGCAGTGAGCGGGCCGCCTCGAACCCGGCGAACCCACCTCCGACGATCACAACTCGGTTCGAACCCATGCGGCCAGCGTTACCCGACCGGACGGGGGCGAAACTAGTAGGTCTGCCACGTCCCCCTGGCGGGTCGCTCCCCGACACCCCTGCGGGTGTAATCGCACACGCCGGTCGGGAAAGCCTGACGCAGCAACGTTTTCTCGGCCGCGGTGAACGTCACCGGGTAGGCGCGGAAGTCCAGTGGCTTGAGGCGGCACTTGACCGTCTTCATGCCGAGTTTCGCGCCCGCGACCAGGCGGGGGTTGGCCGCGACCGGGTACAGCTGACCGCAGCGGCCGCTCGACGGGTAGGTCAGCGGCTCGACGATCCGCTCAGTGGCCGAGACGAAGCAGCCGTCCGCGAGGTCGGCTGGCTTGTTCGCGATCACCTTCGCCGCGCGGTCGCGCCGGGAGGTGTCGTCGCCGATGGCCGTCAGCCAGCGGTCCATCGCGTCCAGCTGGTACGCGGCCGCGGCGCCGGCCTGCGCGGGGTCCGCGGACGACGCGATGATCACCTGGTTGGCGGACGTCCCGTTGGCGGTGCGCAGGCGGTCGCGCATCACGAACGACATCTCCGCGGTGTGGATGTCCGCGATCGGGATGCGGTCCAGGTAGGTGCGCTGGTCGATGATCGGCGTGTGCCGCAGGCCGAGCCCCGCGCTGTTGACCAGGTCGGCGGCGTAGGCGGCGGCGAGCGCGCGCGGGTCGGCGGAGGTGCGGGTCGGCACGGGGCGGCCCGCGAAGTCGTAACCGCCGATACCGGCGTTCAGTGCGGCGAACTGAGCGGGTGTGATCTGACCGGACTCCAGCGCGGCCAGGCCGTACTGGACGCCGACGTTGTCCAGCACCGCCCGCACGAACCCGTTCCTCGGGTCGTGGCCGAGCTGGTTCACCCACTGTTCGGCCGCGCTGCACCGCAGCCCGTCCGGATTGGTCACCGGGTCCCACCGGATCTCGACCGGGATGATCGGCTCGCAGCTGCCCGTCGCCGTCGTGCGGCTGAGGAACGTCACGCCCCACGACACGCACGTGCTGTACGAGACGTAACCGGACACGGCACGTCGCTGCTCCGCGGTGAAACCCCCGCGAGTGAAGAACGCGTTGAGCAGTCCGCAGTCGGTGACCGGGCCGGTGACCGTCAGCGGGTCGGGGTAGGAGATGCCGGGGATGATCCCGTCGAGGATGCCCGGGTAGGCGTCCGCGATGTCGTACTGCTGGATCGCGCCGCCGGAGCCGCCCCAGCCGATGGTGTGCCTGGCCGGGCCGTAGGTCTCCAGGAAGTGTTCCTTGACCATCATCGCCGCCTCGGCGGAGATGATGGGGCTGCAGTTGTTGTCCAGCACGTTGAGCGAGGACGACGCGACGGCGTACCCCTGCGACAGGAAGAGGTCCTCCAGCACGTTCGCCGCGGTGCCGCCCTGCCGGTAGCCGCTGTTGCAGCCGCCGCCGAAGTGGTAGACGAGCCGTCCGTTCCAGCCGGTCTCGGGCGCGACCGGTGACGGGTCGGTCCCGTCGGACAGCGCCGCCAGCTGGTACACGGCCCGGTCGATCACGCCGGTCTCCACCCGCACGACGTACGGCACGGTTCGGCCCTGCACGGTCGCGGTCGCGAGGTCGGCCGGCGTGGTGGCGGGCAGTGGTTTGAACGTGCCGGCCGTCGACCGGTACACGAATCGCACCACGGTCGGCGCCTCGCAGAGCGGCTGCTGGGCCGGCGCGAGGCCGAAAGCCTCGGTCTGGCAGAAGAACGGGAGCTGTTGCCGGCCGGAGAACACCGGGCCGGAGCGCGGGTGGTTCACCACGCGCGCGTGCGCGTGCCGGTTCCTGGCCGCCGACGCGCTGATCGTGTTGGTCCCGTCGCGCAGGCCACGCACCACGCCGAGCAGCGATCCGTCCGGCTGCGCCGTGAAGCTCGACGTGACGTCGAGCCCGTTGCGCCGCACCCTCACCCGGTCGCCGTTCGCGACCCGGACGAGAACGTCGCCGCCGCTGACGAACTCCGGTCGGGTGTTGGATTCGACCGTGACCGTGAGGTCGTGCCTCGGGTCGGCGGATATCACCCCCGGCATGGTCAGCGCGGTGGTGAGCAGGACCGTGGCGACGACGGAGGCGCGGGTCACGAGGAAATCGTAAGACGAGGGACAACCGCCATCTGGAGTCGTGATAGTTTGATATCGAACTATCAATGATCGAACTAGGAGGCGGATCGTGCGTACTCTCATCCAGGGCGTGCGGGTCTTCACCGGGGAAGAGGCCCTGCCCGGTGCCGACGTCCTGATCGAGGACGGCCGGATTGGCACGCCCGACGGCGGCCGGGTGGACGAGACGGTGCCCGGCGCCGGCCGCACGCTGCTGCCGGGGCTGATCGACGCCCATGTGCACGTGAGCGACGGCAGCCTCGAGCAGGCGCTGTCGTACGGGGTCACCACCGAGCTGGACATGTTCTGCCTGCCCGACAACCTGGCCAGGCAGCGGCGGCTCGCGGCGGACCGGCACGACGTGGCCGACCTGCGCAGCTCGGGCGTGCTGGCCACCGCGCCGGGCGGTCACCCGAGCCAGATCATGGCCAACGTGCCACCCGAGCTGGGCGGCGAGTTCGACACGGTCGCCGGTCCCGGCGACGCGGCGGCGTTCGTGGCGGCCCGGGTCGCCGAGGGCGTCGACTATCTGAAGGTGGTCATCGACCACGGAACCACGGCAGGCGCCGACCTCCCGGTGCTCACCCCGGACACGGTCGCGGCGCTGACCGAAGCCGCCCACGCCGCGGGCCTGAGGGTGATCGCGCACGCGGCGAGCGCGGCGGACACGAAGATCGCGCTGGACGCGGGTGTCGACGGGCTCGCACACGTACCGTTCGACGCGGCCCCCGAGGAAGCGACGGACCTGGTGGCCCGCTGCGCGGCGGAGAACGTGTTCGTGGTCAGCACGCTCGTCTACGTGGAGTGGCTGTCGAGCGGCCAGGCCAACCCGGCGCAGACCGCGACACCACTACACCTCGACGACGCGATGACGATCACGGGCATGCTCGCCGGGGCCGGCGTCCGCCTGCTGGCCGGCACGGACGCGAACCTGTGGCATCCCCAGCACGGGGTCAGCCTGCACCGGGAGCTGGAACTACTGGTGCAGGCGGGCCTGACACCCACGCAAGCACTGGCGGCGGCCACGAGCATTCCGGCGGCCACGTTCGACCTGACGGACCGCGGCCGCATCGCCCCGGGCCTACGTGCCGACCTGCTGTTGGTGGAGGGCGACCCCACGACCGACATCACGGCGACCGCGGCCATCGCGGCCGTATGGCGCGGCGGCACACGCCTGACGCTGCCGCACGGACGTCCCGAAGTGCAAGTGGGGCCGAAGTAGCGCTCGGAGTCCCGAGACGGTCGGGCCAGCTCGTTGGTGGTCCATGTCTCGGGGGGTGCCCTTGAGGACGCTGAACGTCCGGAGGGTGACCTTCAGGACATCCGGGAACCGGCCACCGGGTCGAACCGCCCGAGAAGCGGGCTTCTGCCCGCCATCGGACCGCACTATCGCGAACCACCACACAGGTTCAACGCCCCGACATGGCCTGAGCCTCCGGACGTGCCCGACCTCGTCGGCCGTGACCATGCCGTCGCCGCGATCACCCACGTCCTCACCACCCCCGGTGCCCGGCTGGGGCTGGTCGACGGCGGCGCTGGCGTGGTGAGAGCCGTTTCATGATCAACGCCAACACAGGTGGTTGCGTAGGCATCCCCCACCCATACCCGGGGGGCCACCCCGAGGCCATCGCACCAACCGACACCGACAAAACCCCAGGTCGCGAGCCCCTGTGGACAACTTTCGCTGGCCAGTCCGAGCGAAAGGGGCACTCGTGCGGTGTCAGTCCTCGAGCAGTGTGACCAGTAGTTTGCGCAGCGACTCGGCTGTGGCGGTTCGTTCCTCCTCGGTGAGTGCTTCGGTCAGTTTGGCCAGGTTCGTCGCGTGGTTGGTCATGGCCGCGTCGATGACCTCGTGGCCGGCGGGTGTGAGGGTGATGCGGAAACTGCGGCGGTCGGCCTGGTCGAGTGTGCGTTCGACCAGGCCGGCGGCCTCCAGGCGGTCGAGGCGGTTGGTCATGCCGGCCCGCGACATCATCAGCGTCGCCGACAGTTCGGACGGGATCAGCGTGTACGGCGGGCCGGACCGGCGCAGTGCGGACAGCACGTCGAACTCGCCCTGCCGTAACCCGTGTCCGGCGAACGACTTCTCCGCGCGACCCTCCAGCACCCTGGCCAGCACCGCGATCCGCCCTGCCACGCCCATCGGGGTCAGGTCGAGGTCGGGACGCTCGCGGCGCCACTGATCGAGGATCACGTCGATCGGGTCCATGGTCCCCACCCTATGGATGCGCGGCGCGTTCGATGTGACGGCGGCGCTTGTGCCACCTTGTGAGCGTGAACGTCATGATCGGGTGGCAGCTCGCCGCGGTACTCGTCCTGCTGATCGTGGCCGCGGCCGTGGTCGTCGGGGTCGGTCGGATCGGGTCGTGGCGGGCCGTGGTCACCGCCGCGGTGCGGGCGGTGGGCCAGCTTGCCGTCGTCAGCCTCGTCATCGTGCTCGTGCTGCGGAGCGGCTGGTTGACGGCCGCGTTCGTGCTTTTCATGTTCGGGGTTGCGACGTGGACGTCCGCGCGGCGCATCACCAAGGCACGGCAGGGGCGCTGGGCGGCGGTCTCGATCGCCGGCGGGGTCGCGCCCATTTTCGCGTTGCTGCTGGCCACGCGGGTGGTGCCGATGGCACCGGTGGCCATCATCCCGATCGCCGGCATCCTCATCGGCGGCGCGATGACCGCGACCTCCCTCGCCGGCCGGCGGGCGCTCGACGAGCTGACCGCGCGGCGCGGCGAGTACGAGGCCGCTCTGGCGCTGGGGTTCACCGACCAGGACGCGGCCCGCCTCATCGTGCGGCCGACCGCCGGTCAGGCGCTCGTGCCCGCGCTCGACCAGACCCGCACGGTCGGGCTGGTCACGCTGCCCGGCACGTTCGTCGGCATCCTGCTCGGCGGCGGCTCCCCGATACAGGCGGGCGCGACGCAGCTCCTGGTCCTCATCGCGCTGCTGGCGATCGAGGGCATCGCCGTGCTCGTCACCGTTGAGCTGGTGGCAGGCCAGAAGCTCGTACGGCCATGAGGGTGTCGAAGTCCGCGAACTCGGAGGCCAGTTGGGCGCCGGTGAAGTTGCCGACCCAGCCATCGTCGTCGTGGAAGAACCGGATCGCGACGTAGTCCGGGCGGGTGCCCATGTCGAACCAGTGGGTGGTGTTCGCCGGCACGCTCAGCAGGTCGCCGGCCTCGCACAGGACCGCGAATACCTTGCCGTGGATGTGCAGGTAGAACACGCCAGCGCCCCGCGCGAAGAACCGGTCCTCGTCGTCGTCGTGGGTGTGTTCGGACAGGAACTTCCGCCGTGCCTCGGCCGCCTTCTCCCGCCACTCGTCGGTGTCCTCCGGGGTCATGTGCAGCGCGTCGACCAGGATGTAGCCCTCGTTCTCCACCACCCTGGACACGTACGGCTCGTACGCGGCGAGCACCTCCTCGGAGGTCGGCTTCGCCGGCAGGTCCTCCACCACCGGCCACCGCTCGAACCGAACGCCGAGCTGCTTCAGCTCGTCCGCGATGACCTCCGCGTCGTCGGTCCGCTTCAGCACGGTGTCCGGCTCGTCGTCGGCCCACACAGTCAGAAGTGTCATGACGTTCCCCTTCCCGCTCCTTCGAGTATGAACCGCAGCAGCCACTCCAGGCACTCCAGCCGGTGGCGGGCCTGCCGCAGGTCCGCGCCCCACACGTAGATCCCGTGCCGCGCCACGATCAGCGCCGGCGTGTCGGCCCGGTAGCCGCGTTCGAACGCGTCGCCAAGCACCCGCATGTCCTGTCCGTTCTGGATGACCGGGATCGTGACGAGGTCGTCGTGGGCGAGCCGGCCGAAGCCCTTCAGCATCTCCAGGTCACAGAGCTGGACCCCGTCCGGCCAGCGCTCGGCCGCCAGCACCGGGGCCAGCGCGTGAACGTGCACGACCGCCCCCGCACCCGAGACGGCCGCGATCCGCGCGTGCAACCCCGCCTCCGCCGACGGGTTGCCGCCGTCGACCGGCTCGCCGTGCTCGTCGATCTCCACATGGTCGACATCGGTCAGCTCGCCCTTGTCGAGACCACTGGCCGTGACCGCCAGCCGCAGCGGGTCCCGGCCCAGCACCACCGACAGGTTGCCGGACGTGCCCCGCATCCAGCCCATGGCGGTATAGCGGACCGCTTCGTCGGCGAGCTGCTGCCCTGGGCTCACAGTGAGACCTCGTCGAACGAGCCAATCTTCCGGTGCTGGCCGAAGTCGGCGTCGCCGAACGGCTCGCCTTTTCGTGCCACGCCAACGGTTTGCCAGCCGGCGGCACCGGCCGCGTCCAGCTCGGCCGGCACGTCGGAGAAGAACACGACCCGCGCCGGGTCGGCGTCCAGCGCGGCGGCAATGGCCCGGTAGGACGGTTCCTCCCGCTTCGGGCCCGCGTTGACCGTGTCGAAGTGCTTGCTGAACAACGGGGTCAGGTCGCCGTCCGTGGTGCGGGAGAACGACGCGATCTGCCCGGCGACCGACCCGGAGGAGAACACGGCGAGCCGCCGCCCGTCCGCGTGCCACTGCCGCAGCTTCGGCGCCACGTCCGGGAAGAACTCGGTGGTGAGGTCACCGTCGGCGTAGCCCTTCTCCCAGATCAGGCCCTGCAACGTCTTGAGCGGCGCGATCTTCTGGTCGGCGTTCATCCAGCCGTGCAGGACCGCGACCACCTCGTCCGTGCTCGCGGCCTCGGGCAGGTCGCCGAGCTTCTTGGTCTCCGCCACGGCATCCCGAACCACCGGGTCGTCGCCGTGCGCGTCGATCCACGGGCCGAGCCGGGGCCGGGCGTAGTCGTACAGCACCACGTGCACCTGGCTGGTCGCGGTGAGCGTGCCCTCGATGTCGAGGACCACCCAGTCGGCAGTCACGAAACCTCCCGGTAGTAGTCGGCGAGCAGCAGCGGGTCGAACGGGCCGCGGTCGGTGACCACGGTGGTCACGAACCGCGGCGGGGTGATGTCGAAGGCCGGGTACAGGCCGCGGATGCCGGGACGGTCCAGGATCTCCGTGCCGTCGCGGTACTCGATCGGCACGTCCGCCGCGGTCGGGGCGAGCCGGTCGGGCGCCTGGACCATCGCGTGGAACGGCACGCCGAACGCGTTCGCCGCGACCGCGAGCCCGAGCGTGCCGATCTTGTTGATCACGTGCCCGTCCATGGTGACCCGGTCGGCGGCGGTGACGAGCGCGTCCACCTTTCCGCTGGACAAAACGGCCGCGCCCATGCCGTCGGTGATCACGGTGGTGTCGGCGCCCATCTCCGCCAGCGTCTCGGCGGTCAGCCGCGCGCCCTGCAGGTACGGGCGGGTCTCGGTGCAGATGAACGCGAGCTCCTTGTCGGCGGCGGCCCGCACCAGCTCGACCAGGTACAGGTCGGCCCAGCAGTGGGTGAGCACGGTCGCCTTGTCCGGCAGCAACTCGGCGGTGTGCCGGCCCAGCGCGGCGCTGCGGGACCGGTACCGCTCGTCACCGGCCCGCGCTCCTTCGAGGGCGGCCGCGACCAGTGCGTCACCGGCCTGACCGTCCACATGGGACAGCACGGCGTGGACGGCCTTGCGCAGGTGGTTGTTGGTGCGCCGGGTGTCGATCAGCCGCGCGCCGGCTCGTTCGAGGTGGGCGCGGGCCTCCTCGGGGCCGAGCGAGGAGGCTTCGCGCGCGGCGAGCACCATGCCCCACAGCGCGGCGAAGTACGGGCCGGAGGACTGGGTGACCATGTCCTCGATGGCCTTCGCGACGTCCTCGACTCCTCCGCAGCGCACCCACACGCGTTGAGCCGGGAACACGCGGCGGTCCAGGATCTCGACGCCGTCGTCGGTGAGCCGGACGCTGTCGGCGAGGACCGGGGTCATCACGTGTACCCCGTGAAGGGCGGCCGCTCCCCGGTGAGGAAGTGCGCGCCGACCTCGCGCGCCTTGTAGACGACCGGGTCGTGCAGGGTGAGCGTGCGTGCGTTGCGCCAGAAGCGGTCGAGCGCGTACTTGTTGGCCGTGCCTCGAGCGCCGACGAACTCGAACACCTTCGACGTCGTCTCGTTCACCGCGCGGGTCGCGACCACCTTGGCGGCGGAGATCGTCACGGCCGCCTCGGCGCGGTCGGCCTCGGTCAGGTCGTCGCCCCGGTCGAACGCCTCACCGAGCGCGCGGGCCGCGTCGTCGGTCAGCGCGCCCGCGGCCCGGACCTGTGCGACGAGTTCGCCGTAGCCGGCCAGGACGTGCGGGTCGTCGACCGCGTTGTCCACTCCGGACAGGAACCACGGCCGGGTGCGGTGCCGGGTGTAGTCGGCGGCCTCGATGAGCGCGCCTTCCGCGATGCCGACGTAGATCTGGGTGAGGAACAGCTGGAACGCGATGGGGGCGAGGGAAAGGCGCGGGGACTGCTGCTCCGGTTGTGGCCCGAGCACGTCGTCGGCGGGCAGGAACGCGTCGGCGAACTCGACGCCGCCGCTCGAGGTCAGCCGCTGGCCGATGTTGTCCCAGTCGCGGAGGTAGGTGATGCCGGGTGCCCTCGCGTCGAGGACGAACGTCAGCTTCTCCGCGTTGTCGGTGCGGGTGGCGCTGACGACGAGCCGGTCAGCGACGGCGGTGCCGGTGGCGAAGGTCTTGCGGCCGTTGAGGTGGAACCCGCCGTCGACCGGTGTCAGCTCCAGCGCCGCGTCGAGCGGGTTGCTGACGCCGGCCCAGAAGTGGTTGCCGGCCACCGTTTCCTGCCAGAGCCGGGTGACGAGGTCGGGGCGGTCGAACAGCTCGCCCCGCCACAGCTGCAGGTAGTGGTAGCCGAGGAGGTGCCCGACGTTGGCGTCGGCGGCCGACACGATGCGGGTGACGGCGTTGGCGGTGAGCCAGCTCTCGCCTGCGCCGCCGTGCTCGGCCGGAATGAGGAGGGTGAGGAGCCCGGACTCCTTGAGCAGCCCGACCTCGTGCTCCGGCTCGGCGCCGGCGAGGTCCCGCGCGGCCGCGTCGGAACGGAGGGCGTCGACGAGCTTGTCCGCTTTCTCCTGCGAGTTCATGTCAGCGCCACCAATGCGTCGAGGGCGACCGCGCTCCCCCGCGCCACCGCCTCGACGACGACCTGGCGGTGCGGGTTGTACGAGGTCGGGTCGGTGTTGTCGACGGTAGCGTTCCCGTCGATGACGAGCACCCCGCCGGCGCGCAGACCGTTGAGTCCCGCGAACACGAGCAGGGTGGCGAGCTCCATCTCGATGGCGATCACGCCGGCCGCGATGTAGTCCCGCATCGGCAGTTCCCGCACCATCGGGCTGAACGCGGCGCGTGTCCAGACCACGCCCCGGTGGGCCCGCGCCTGGTGGACGGTGGCGGCGGCGGTCAGCGCGAGAACCGCCTCGGCCGTGGCGGACGCCGGGTACTCGGGGTGCACGAGCTGTTGGGTGACACCGTCGTCGCGAACCGCGGCCTCGGCGATGACGAGGTCCCCGTCGGCGATGTCCGCGCGCAGAGCGCCCGCGGTGCCGAACCGGAGGAACGTGTGCACGCCGGCGGCGGCGAGTTCCTGGAACTGGCAGAGCGCCCCCGGCCCACCGACCCCGTGGGAGGACACGACGACCGGCGTGCCGTGCCAGTTGCCCTGGTAGCTGCGGTACTCCCGGTTCTGTCCGATGAGGACGGCGTCGCTGAGCAGGTTCGCGACGGCCGTGGCCCGTTCGGGATCGCCGACGACCAGTGCGTGTCCTGGCAGCCCCGTTCGGGGGATCTTGGTGATGGGCAGGGTCATGTGCTGCTCTCCCTGGTTCTGCGGATCCGCGCGCTGGAGACGAACAACGCGACGAGGGTGACGACGTACGGGGCGGCGTCGGTGGCCTGCTGGGGCAATCCGATGCCCTGCAGCCGAAACCCGAACGCCTCGGCGAGCCCGAAGAGCACGGCGGCGGCGAGCACCCCGTAGGGCAGGGCCCGCCCGAGCATGACGGCGACGACCGCGATCCACCCCCGGCCGGCGGTCATGTTCTCGGAGAAGAGGGTGACGTTGCCGAGGGCCAGCTGCGCGCCGGCGAGCCCGCAGAGCGCGCCGCCGGTCAGGATCACGCCGTACCGGTAGCGGGTGACGCTGACCCCGAGGCTGGCGGCGGCGTCCGGTCGTTCGCCGACCCCGCGCAGGCGCAGGCCCCACGGGTGCCGGTAGAGCAGGACCGCGAGCGCCGGCACCGCGAGCCAGGACAGGTAGACGAGCAGGGAATGCCCGGACAGGACCGGGATGCCGCCGAGATCGAGGTCGGGTAGTCCCTGGAGCGCGGGGTCGCTGAACGTGCCTCGGGTGCCGAACACGGTCCGGATGAGGAAGGACGTGAGCCCGACGGCGAGCAGGTTGATGGCCACCCCGAGCACGATGGCGTCCCCGCCGAGCGAGACGTGCCCGACGGCAAGGATGAGCGAGTAGGCGGTCCCGGCCACGACGGCGAGAAGCACCCCGAGCCACACACTGCCGGTGTACCAACTACCGGCGACCCCGGCGAAGGCCCCAACGAGCATGGTCCCTTCAAGGGAGATGTTGAACACCCCGGCGCGCTGACAGAGCGCCCCGGCAAGCGCGGCAAAGAGAATCGGCGTGAGCGCCCCGAGCGCGGAGGAAAACAGCGCGGCATCAACCATCGCGAGTCTCGCTTCCGGCCCCCGCGAGTCGCGCGTTCAGCCCCCGCGAGTCGCGCGTTCGGCCCCTGCGAGTTGCGTTTTCGGGAACACCCCCCATGGGACAGCCACCCTTGAGGGCTGCTGGCACTGTCATGCCGGGCTCCTCCTCTTGCGGAGCAGGCCGGTCGCCGCGGCCAGGAAGATGATCAGTACGGCCTGGAGCACCGCGGTCAGCTCTCTCGGGACCTGTGTCGCCCGTTCCATGGCGAAGCCGCCGCTGGTCAGTGCGGCGAAGAACACCGCGGCCGCGAGCGTGCCCAGTGGGTTCGCCGTCGCGAGCAGCGCGGCCAGCAGGCCGATCCACGTGTACTGCGGCGTGATCAGCGCACCGTCGATGAACCGGTACGGGAAGCCCAGCACCACCACCGCGCCGACCAGGCCTGCCAGTCCGCCGGAGCACGCGAGCAGCCGGACCGTCAACCCGGGCCGGTCGATGCCCGCGTACCGCGCGAACCTCGGCCCCCATCCCGTGACCTTTGCCTCGAAGCCCGCCGGGGTCCGCGCGTCGACCACCGCGAAGACCGCGACCGCCGCCACGATCAGGAACACCCCCACCGTGACCGAGCCCATCGCCGGCAGCCGCACGTCCGGTGGCAGCTGCTCGCTCTGCGGCAGGCTCGACCCCGCGTCCCGCATGGGGAAGCGCACCAGGTACGCCGCGAACGACATCGCCGGGTAGCTGAGCAGCAGCGTCGTCACCAGAAGTGGGACGCCCAAACGGGTCTCGCACACGGCGGCGGCCGTCGCGTACAGCGCGCCTGCCAGCACGCCGGCGAGAAGTGCCGCCACCAGGCCGAGCGGGCCCGGCACGTGCAGCCCGACGGCCACCGCGCTGATCGCGCCCAGCACCAGCTGGCCCTCGCCGCCGAGGTTGACCATGCCGGCCCGCAAGGGAATCGCGAGCGCGGTGGCCATGCCGACCACCGGCACGGCGTAGGCGAGCGTGTCCTGGATTCCGTCCGGGCCGAACGCGCCGGTCACGATCGCCCAGTACGCGTCCAGTGGGTTCGCGCCGGTCGCGGCCAGTAACACCGCGCCGAGCACCAGCGCACCCACAAGGGTGAGAGCCACAGTCCTCACGACGTCACCCCGGCCATGGCCAAGCCGAGCGCCTCATACGTGGCCTCCTCCTTGGTGAACGACGCGACGACCCGCCCCTCGTACATCACGAGCACCCGGTCGGCCAGCGCGCGGATCTCCGACAGCTCCGCCGACACCAGCAGCACCGCGTGCCCGGCGTCGCGGTATGCCACGAGTCGCTGGTGGATCTGCACGACCGCACCGATGTCAACGCCGCGCGTCGGCTGCTCGACCAGCAGGACCGGCGCGTCGTGTGCCAGCTCGCGGCCGAGGATCGCCTTCTGCTGGTTCCCGCCGGACAGCGTGCGCATCGGCACCGTCTCGCTCGCGGCCCGCACCCCGTGCTCGGCGACGATCGCCGACCCGTGCGCGCGGATCGCCTGTCGCCGCAGGAAACCACGTCGTGCGAGCCGCCGCTGGAAACCGACCGCCAGGTTGTCGGCGAGCGTGGCGCCGGGTGCGCTGCCGACCTCCGCCCGGTCCTCGGGGACGTGCGCGAGACCCGCCGCACGCCGCTCACGCACCCCGAACCCGCCGACGTCCCGGCCCGCGACCGTCACGGTGCCGGCGTCGAGCTGGCGGAGACCGGCGATGGCGGCGACCAGCTCGGTCTGCCCGTTGCCAGCCACACCAGCGATGCCGACGACCTCACCGGCCCTGACCTCGAGAGCCACGTCGTCGAGCCCGGGATGTCCGCGCATGACGAGTCCCTGTGCGGACAGCAGGACCTCGCCAGGAGTCCCGACCGGATAGACCTTGTCCAGCTCGACATCACGTCCGGTCATCGCGGCCGCCAGCGCGGCACGGTCCGTGTCGGCCGTCGCACAGGTCAGTGTCACCCGACCATCGCGCAGGACGGTCACGTTGTCGCTCAACGCGAGGACCTCGTGCAGCTTGTGCGACACGAACAGGATCGTGCGCCCCTCGGCGGCCAACCCGCGCAGCACGTCGAACAGCCGGTCGGTCTCCGCCGGCGTGAGGACCGCGGTCGGCTCGTCGAGGATGAGGACACGGGCCTCCCGGTACAGCAGCTTCAGGATCTCGACCTGCTGCCGCACCCCGACCGGCAGGTCACCCACCCGATCAGTGGGCCGCAGTCGCAGACCGTGACGTTCGATCAGTCCGGCGACGGCCGCGCGGGCCGCCCGCCGGTCGATCAGCCCGCGCCGCGTCGGCTCGGCGCCGAAGATCACGTTGTCGGTGACCGACAGCGTGTCGAACAGCGCGAACCCCTGCTGCACCATGCCGATCCCGGCGTCGATCGCGTCGGCGGCCGAGCCGAAGGACACCGGCCGCCCGTCGACCTCGACCGTTCCATCGTCCGGCTGCGACAGTCCATAGAGGATCGACATGAGCGTCGACTTGCCGGCGCCGTTCTCCCCCATGAGCGCGTGGATCTCGCCGGGGGCGGCGGTGAGGTCGACGTGGTCGTTGGCGAGCACTCCGGGGAACCGCTTGACGATTCCCCGGAGTGCCGTGCCGCCCCCCTCAGGCCGCGGCGGGGTCATCGATCGCGATGGTGCCCGAGGTGATCTCGTCCCGCAGCTTCTCCACCTGGGCAAGGACGTCCGCGTGGTCCGCGATCACGCACTTCGACGCGGCGACGTCCGGTTGCAGGCCGGTCAGCGAGATGCCGTCCTCCTTGACCCCGTAGGAGCGGGTCTCGCCGCGCTTGCCGTCGAGGATGGCGGTGACGCCGTCGGCGATCACCACGTCGGTGCGCTTGATCACGTTGTCGACCACGACACCCGGGCTCGCCGGGCACTGGTTGGCGTCGACGCCGAACGCGAAGATCCCGTGCTCCTTGGCCGCCTCGAACACACCGAGGTTGCCGGACGCGGACGCGGCGCCCATCACGTAGTCCACGCCCTGGCCGGCGAGCGTCGCGGTCAACTCCTTGGCACGGCCCGGGTCGTTGAACGGGTTGGCGCCGCCGATGAACAGCGGGGACAGTGTGGCGTCCGCCCTGACCTTCTGCGCGCCGAGTCCGAACGGATCGGAGTAGCGGTGGAACTGCGGGGCGTCGACGGCCACGACCGCGCCGACCTTGCCGGTCTTCGTGAGCAAACCGGCTTCGGCGCCGGCGAGGTAGACGCCCTCGTACTCGCGGAACACCGCGCAGGTGACGTTGGGGTACGGCTTCTCCGTGCACGAGTCGACGAACAGGAACTGCTGGTCAGGGTGCTGCTCGGCCTGCTGCGCGAGCACGTCGGCGAAGTTGAACCCGACGGCGACGATCACGTCAGGCTTGTCCCGGACCGCGGCCGCGACGTTCTGCTGTATGGATGCGGGATCCGTGCTCTGGTAAACGTTCTGTGTGCCTTCGTGCGCGGCAGCCGCGTCCTCGACGCCTTTCACGGCGAGCTTGAGGAAGTCGTTGACGCCGACCGGGTTGGGCGTGACCAACACGATCGACGGCCCGTCGCCGTTCCCGCCGTTCCCGCCGTTCGACGGCGAGTTCGCCGCCGCGTTGCACCCGGCCGCACCCACCCCGGCGGCAAGTAGCAAGATCGTCACGCGCGCCTTCATGCGCACCACCCCTTTTGTGTGTCACCCGACCGGAGCAACCGTATGTGCGGCGCTCAGCATTTGACCACGCTGCCCACCAGTTGGGATGCCGTTCACTGGCGGGTCGGTCGAGGTTCGCTGAAGGGAGGTGTCGCACGTGGGCCGTCACCCATTGGAATGTCTTCAGGTTTGGCCAGTTCCTGCCGAGGGAATGGTGGGCAAACCTCAACGACGAGGAGGGACCGTATGGCAACCGAGGCCGTACCCAGAACCGTGCCGAGACCCTTGCCGGGGCCGCGGGTCACCGCACCCACCCCGGACATCCGACCACGCGCCGGCCACGAGTTGCTCGTGGGGGTGGAAAAGGTACTCGATCGGCTGAGGGACACCGACAGCGCCCCGAACGCCCAGTCCCTGGCCGACGACCTCCGCACCGCGCTGGCGCGCACCGCGGCCCTCGGTGACAGCTGCCGGGTCCGGCCCCAGTGCGACGGTGTCCGGCTCGCTGCGGACCTCCTGCTGGCCGACGAAGTCGTGGACGCGCACGCCATCCTGATCCGCATGCAGTCCGAACTCGCCGACCGCCAGCGCCGCTGAACGCCGTCCCGGCCACACCTCCTCGCCCCAACCGCCACACAAGGTCGAGCCCGGCCCGTGCTCTCACGCGGACCGGGCTCACCCATTCACCCGCCGGCCGGCGCCTCACCCCCGGGCTTCACCCCCTGCCGCCCGCGGTTCACCTCTCGGAGCGCCAGCGAGATCGGCACTCCCTGCGGAACTTCGCCGGCCTGGGCGCACGAAAGTCCCATTCGCTCGGACTCGTCGACGAAAGTTGTCCACAGGGGCCCGCGACCTGGGGTTTTGTCGGTGTGGCTTGGTACGATGGCCTCGGGGTGGCCCCCCGGGTATGGGTGGGGGATGCCTGCGCAACCATCTGTGTTGGCGTTGATCATGAAAACGGTCTCGGGTGATGTCGCGGGCCATGCGGCGCAGTGTTGGGGCGATGTTG
>NZ_DASUVO010000167.1:0-47393 GCF_036378875.1 Actinophytocola sp. | reverse complement strand
ACCAGCAGGTGCGGCTCGTCGAGAGTTGAGGACACCAGCACGGTGCCGGCGTTGAGGGTACCGCCGAACTGTTTGATGGCCTCGTCCATCACCGTGTCGTGCAGCGGGTGACCTGGCGCGAGGAGATCGGCGCGGGTCATTCCGTCATCCAGGGCGACGTGGGGCAGGTCGAAGGTGACCCGGTCGTAGCGGGTCGCGATAGGCCCGTGCTTGCTGCCCCGGAGGGAAGCCGGCACGTTGGCGATCTCGTAGCGTCCGCGTTCGCGCCTGGCGATCCGTCCGCCGAGGCGAGTGAACGCCGCCTTGAACGCTAGTTCGATGTAGTGCGGCTGCAGGCGTCGAGCGCGGGCTTCATCCATCGCGGCACGGAGTGCCGCGAGGTCGGCCTCCCCCAAGTGACCAGCGGCGAGAGCCCTCTCTTCCAGCAGGTCCTTGACACCGTCACCGACGCTGGCGTCGATGACCTTGTGCATGTTCGCCCGGACATCGGGACGCTCGCCGTACTGGATCGCCTCCATCAGCAGATTGCGGAGCGGGGTCTCGGCGAACGCCTCGCCGAGCACATCGAAGACCTTCCCGCCGTAGGCCTTGCCCATCTCCTCAAGCTTCAGCAGCAAGCGGGTGAAGACCTCACCCTCGCGGGTGTTGGAAGCGACCAGGTTCCAGAGTCGGCAGACCTCTTCCTGGCCGATACGGTGGATACGGCCGAAGCGCTGTTCGATCCTGTTCGGGTTCCACGGGAGGTCGTAGTTGACCATCAGGTGGGCAGCCTGCAGGTTCAGGCCTTCGCCCGCGGCGTCGGTGGCCAGGAGGATCTGGCAGTCGCGGTTCTTGGTGAACTCCTCGGTGATCTGCCGGCGCTCACCGCGGCGCACGCCACCGTGGATGGCTCGGACGGCATCCGGGCGGCCGAGCAGCGAGCCGATACGGCCCTGGAGGTAGTCGAGGGTGTCACGGTGCTCGGTGAAGATGATGAACTTCCGCGGACAGCCATCCCTGTCCGTGGTGAGCGCGTTGTCCTGCAGGATCGTCGACAGCTCGGTCCATTTGCGGTCCGTGCCGAGATCGCGGACCCGCTTGGCGAGCGCGGTCAGCTCGGTCAACTCGACGAGCTCGGCGTCAAGTTCTTGCACCGTGCGTGCTGCGGTGGCGGCGTCGAGGAGTTCCTCCTCGAGAGCCTCGACCTCCTCGGCGTTGTACTCGTCCGCGTCGAGACCGCCGAGGTCGATCGCGGGCTCTGCCTCCCGGTAGGTGCCGTTGAGGATTTCCTGCTTCTTGCGTTCCAGGCGCCGCGAGCGGCGGACCAGGCTCCGGTGGATCGCCTCGGGGCTGGAGGCAAGCCGCCGCTGGAGCACGGTGAGCGCGAAGCCGACGGTGTTCCTGCGCTTGCCGTCGAGCTTCTCTGCCCGGTTCATTCCGGTACGGACGTACTCGGTGACCTGCTCATACAGGTGGTACTCGATGGCGGTGAGCTCGTAGGGAACGGTCTCGGCGATCCGTTCGGGGAACAGCTTCTTGCCTTCGAAGGTCAGCAGATCCTCTTTGACCATCCGGCGCATGATGCCGCTGGTGTCGGCGGTGACTTTGTTCCTGCCCTCGAACCGGTCACGATCCAAGAGGGTGAGGAAGAGCTGGAAGTCTTCCTCCTTGCCTGAATGGGGGGTGGCCGTCATTAGCAGCAAATGGCGGGTGATCTCGCCGAGAAGCTCGCCGAGCTGAAAGCGTTTCGTCTTCTCCAGCTTGCCGCCGAAGTAGTGCGCTCCCATCCGGTGGGCTTCGTCAACGATGATCAGGTCCCACTCGGTCTCCGTGAGCCGCGCTCGCAGCTCCTCATTGCGGGCGAGTTGGTCCATTCGCGCGATCAGCAGCGGGTTGGTCTCGAAGATGTTGAGGTTGATGTTCGCGTCGACGAGCTGGTTGGTCAGCAGGTCGAAGCGCAGGCCGAACTTGAAGAACAACTCGTCCTGCCACTGTTCGACCAGGCCGCCGGGCGCGACGATGAGACATCGTTGCACGTCGTCGCGGAGGATCAGCTCCTTGATGTAGAGCCCGGCCATGATCGTCTTACCGGCGCCGGGGTCATCCGCCAGGAGAAACCGCAGCGGCGTGCGCGGGAGCAGTTCACCGTAGACGGCGCGGATCTGGTGCGGCAGCGGCCGGACATCACTTGTCGCGACCGCGAGCATGGGATCGAACAGGCCGGCGAGGGTGATCCGCTGCGCCTCGGCGACGAGCTTGAAGTCGCTGGCCGGAGCGTCGAAGGCACGGCTTCCGGACTGGGCGATCGACAGAGTGCCCCCGTCCTTCCGGAACACCACCTGCTGCCCGAGCCCACCTGCTGTGGTCTTGTAGGTCAGTTCCAGTGCGTCAGCACCGTGCCACTGCACCGCGAGGACTGTGATGACCTCAGCAGGAATGAGTCCCTCAAGCCGCAGTCCTGGCTTGACCTCCTCGAGCAGCACGCATGACCTCCTAATCGACAGCCCGCCAACGTTAGTCGAGAGGTCCGACAATCTTGTTACGACCCCACCGTCAGCGTCACCGATCTTCGCAGTGCAAGCGACGGAACCTGAGGGTAATCGACCATGACGAACGACAGCATTTCCGGACGGTCGTTTGGCCGCTCAGGCCTGCACCCAACAGCCCACACTGCGCATGTTGCGGCTGACCGGCCTCGGTCAGCGCTCGCCGTCTACTCCACCGGCGGCGCACCCGTCGAGTCGAGGACACTCGGGCCACGCGTCCCCGGTGGGGGGCGTTTCGGGTGCAAACCTGACGGTTTCCGTGGGTCTGTCCAGCGCTTGGGGATGGTTAGTCGATGTGCACGGTGTGGGGTTGGTGTAAGCGTGGTTGATGCGGAGGCGGACGGTGGGGGCGGGTAGGTCGGTGAGTTAGGCGGGGGTGAACTAGCGGGCGTCGGTGGCTTCCTGATGGTCGGGGCGGAGTCCACCTCAGGCCCGACCTCGGGTGGACTCCGCGCGGTGAGCCGGTGGTCGACAGCGGGTGTATCGGCGCTGATCAGGTACGGGAGTGTCATAGTCGGCCGATGCACGATGGCCAGGCCGACCCGCGTCGCGAGCCGCCCGCGCCAGTTGCCGGCTCGGTCGACGATCTGGCACGCGATCCCGCGCGGACCGTCGCTCGAAACGGGCGTGACGGTCAGTGGCACACCGCCGAACAGGTCATCCATGCGCACGGCCTGCCGATGTCACCCTCGCCCCCGTGTCACACCCCGACTGGGTCGCCCGCCTCGCTCTGGGGGCGCCGCCGCCGGGTTGTGGCATTGCGTCATGGCCACGAACTCCCACACCGCCTACCCAGTCACACCCGCACCAACCGGCGGCTCCAGCAACATGAAAACCGCTGGTAGCGGCCGTGCTAGTCACGTCTCGTGACGGTATGTGTGCATCTGCAATCGTGGTGGTGGTCGTGTAGTTTGGATCTAGCGTGGGGGCGCCGGTAACGGTGGCCTTCCCTCCCCCTAGTGGTTGCCCGATGGGGCGTCGACCTCCCACGTGACGGAAAGAACGCGCGAACGCGGAGCGGTTCTGGGGTCGTCGACGCGGCACGTGCGTGTGACGCAGTGGAGGGAAGGTAATGGGTGCCGATCTCGCATCGGACAACAACCCCGGTAATGGTCCCGGCAATAATCCTGGTGACGACCCCGGCAATCAACCCCGCAAAGATTCCGGAACTGGTTCCGGTACTGATCCTGGTAATCACCATAGTGGCGACGTGGACGATTTCGTTATTCCATCGCCCCGTCCAGCGCCGGATGACGACATCGCCGGCCTGCCGACCAGTCCACGGCGGACCTCTCGGCAGAACCCGTGGGAGAACGCGGAGAAGTCGCAGGAGAGGTCGCCGGAATCTGGTTCGGATGACCCGGTGTGGTGGTATGATCAACCGCGCAAACGCGGCGGGGATCGCCGCTACTGGGGAGAAGTTGAGTGGATCGGTGGGCCGGAAGCTGACCGATTACGCGACAAGCTGACCGAGATTGTTCGGGATCTGCTCGATTGGGCACACAGTGAACAACTGAAATCCGAAACAGATTCAGACGCAGATTCTGGTGAGGATGGTGATACCGATGACACACCCTCATGACCCACGCAACCCGCGTGACCCACGGGCCGACCCGCCGCCGCCCGCGTTGCGGGGGCCGTTACCCAGACGGGAGGTCCCGGAGACGGGTCCGTCCGGGTTGTCCGACTATGCCGTGTCGCCGTTGGGGATGCGCGGCGCGGTGCTGGGGCAGTTGTTGGCCGGCGAGGTGCGGGTGGCGGTGTTGTGCCGCACCTCCACCGAGGATCTGCAGGATCCGCGGCAGTCGGTGTTGCGGCAGGTCCACAACGTCAAGGACGCGTTGCCGAAGGCGTGGATGATCGTCGCGTACTTCTACGACGTCGAGTCCGGCCGCATGGAACTGGACCAGCGTGGCCGGAAGACCAACTACGAGCGGTTCAACATCCCGATCCCGCGTGACGGCGGGATCGGTGACCTGCTGGCCGAGGCGGCGCAGCCGAAGCGGCGGTTCGACGTGGTGATCTGCGAGAGCATCTCCCGTGTCGCCCGCCGCGCCTTTGAGGGCTTGTCGGTCGAGCGGGACCTGGAACGTGCGGATGTGCCGTTGTTCGCCGCGAACGAGCCGATCACCCTGGACGGGTCCCAAGCGCAGCGGATCCTGCTACGCGGGATCAACCGGTCGGTGGCCGAGTACGAGGCGGTCAACACCGGCGAGCAGTCCTGGGGCGGGTTGTGCGCCCACACCCGGGACGGGTTCAACATCGGCAAACCCCCACACGGCTATAAGGCGAAGGTCTACCGGCACCCGAACTCGGTGAAGGCCGCCAAGGGCCACACCAAGTCCCGGCTGGAGCCGGACGGGGCACGGGGGGAGACGGTCACGCAGATCGCGTTGTGGCGCTACCACGAGAACCTCGGCTACGGCACCATCGCCGAACGCCTCAACCAGGACCTCACCAAGTACCCGCCACCCGTGCCGCCCGGCAAGACGAGGGCGCGGGGGGCGTGGAGCAAGACCAGCGTGTACGAGATCCTGAAGAACCCGAAGTACACCGGCTACATGGTCTACAACAAACGCGCCACCCGCTCCCGCAAAGGGAAGGTCAACGACCCGATGCTGTGGGTGTGGTCCGCCGAGCCGGTGCACGAGCCGTTGATCCCCAAGTGGATGTACGACGAACTCGCCGCCCGCCGCGCCGCCAAACGCGGCTCCCGTGACGGCAACGCCCCGAACACCCACCCCAAGACCCGCCGCACCTATGTGCTGCGGGGGATGGTGTTCCACTCGTGTGACCGGCGGATGTATGGCAACCACCGCCACGGCAGCCAGTACTACATGTGCAACCCCGCGTCCAACAACCGCGGACGGCCGGACAAGCACGCCGGGCACGCGAAAGCCGCCTACATCCGAGAGGACGAGATCCTCAGCGCCGTCTCGCAGGTCTACATCGACCGAGTGTTCGGCCCGCACCGGCGAGAGCTGTTCACGGCCGGTCTCGCGAGCACCGATGACCGCGAGACGAGACAGCGAGAGGCCGAACGAGAGCGGCTCCAACGCACTCTCGCTGACCTGTCTCGGCGACAGGACAACGTCATGCGCCAAGCCCAAGACTGCGCACCCGACGACCCCTTCGGCCAAGGACTACGAGAGACCTACAACACCCTCGAAACCGAACGCCGGATCGCTCTCGCGTCGATCGCCGAGCTGGACGCCGCCGAGCAAGCCGGACCGCCCCGGCCCACCGCTGAGGACATCGACCTGCTGGACGCGCTGCCCTACCTGACGCTCAACCTCACCCAGGCACCCCAGCAGCTCCTCCGGGCCCTGTTCGAGATCACCAACCTCACCGTGCGCTTGCACCCGGACAGCGACGACGCCACCATCACCATCAGGCTCCCCGCGACAGAGCTACCCGTCATCGCCGAAGCAGCAGAAAGGATCACCAACACCATGGATACCGCACAAGAAACGCCTGCTCAGACGGCAGGCGTGTCTCGTGCGGATGCTGTACGTGCCCCCGGTGCGATTCGAACGCACACTGGACGGGTTTTGAGTCCGTTGCCTCTGCCGGTTGGGCTACGGGGGCGTGGTGCATGACGACTTTACGGGATCGTCTGTGCGCCGGTCGTCAGGGTTGTGGTTGGGGGTGTGGCGCTGGTCATGGCCACTGTTGCTGGCCCGTTAACGTTGTGCTGATCACCCTCGTGCAGGGGGTATTTGGTCGCGTCGCGCCGGTACGCTGGAGGCTCAGACCGATTGATTCAGGAGGACCCCGGTGACCGATCAGGCTGCCGAGGCCCAGTCCGGCCCGGCCGTGCAGCGTAGCGTGCTCGTCGCTGAAGACGAGGCGCTTATTCGGCTCGACCTTGTGGAGATGCTCAAGGAAGAGGGCTACCACGTTGCCGGGGAGGCCGCCGATGGCGAGCAGGCCGTCGCGTTGGCTAAGGAGCTGCGGCCCGACCTTGTGATCCTCGACGTGAAGATGCCTCGGCTCGACGGCATCGACGCGGCTGCGCAGATCGCGGGGGAGCGGATCGCGCCTGTCGTGATCCTCACCGCGTTCAGCCAGCGGGATCTCGTTGAGCGGGCGAGGGAGGCCGGTGCCATGGCCTACCTCGTCAAGCCGTTCGCCAAGCATGATCTGGTGCCGGCCATCGAACTCGCCGTGAGCCGGTTCGCCGAGCTGGCGGCGCTCGAGACCGAGGTGGCCACGCTCACCGAGCGGATGGAGACCCGCAAGCTCATCGAGCGGGCCAAGGGCCTTCTCATGACCAAGCAGGGGCTCACCGAACCCGAGGCCTTCCGTTGGATCCAGCGCACGGCCATGGACCGGCGCGCCACCATGAAGGCTGTCGCCCAGGCGGTGGTCGAGAACATCACCTGACGGTGAAGTTGAGTACGGCCGACACCGGCAGTCCCTTGCCGTCCATGGCGTACTCGCGCACCTCCATCAGGTGTGGGCCTCGCTTCAGGCCGCCGACCGCGATCGACAACGCGTACCGACCGCCCAGTCCTGGGCCGTTGGTGCGCGTCGGTACGGCGGCGGCCAGTTCGCCGTCCAACCACACCTGAAAACCCTGCACACCGCCGATCGACCCCGTCTCCCACTGGTTGCTCGACGCGTCCAGTTTCACGTCGAGCACCAGTTGGCCGCGTTGGGGCACGACGGCGGACGTCAGTGGCTCGCCTGCGGAGTTGCAGAGCACGGCGTCGATCGCCGGCAGCATGTCGGGGCCTCGCCGCCGGCCTGTCTTGAGGTCCTGCGCGGGTGGTCGGCCGCCGCCCACCTGGGTGATTTCCAGGTATGTCTCCACGAGCCGGACCTGCTGGTTCGCGCCCGGCGCGCGTAACACGAACGGGGTAATCGAGGGTGCTCCCAGCACGCCGAGGAGCGTTGCCGGGACGTCGGCGATCACCGTGACCGCGGCGCCGGATGCGCCGGACGGCGCCGCGACGGCCGGGCGGGCCGGTACTCGCAGGTCACCGAGCTGTATGACGACACCGGTCGGGTCCATCTCGCCGGCCACCATGATCGTGGCGACCAGGCGGGCGGAGGCCGCGGTCGTCAGCGGCGTCCGTGCGATGCCCAGCTGCGGCGACTGCTCGGTGAGGTCGAGGACCCGTTGCGTGCCCGGGTTCACCGGCACCTCGACCACCGAGGCCAACTCGGTCACCGGCCCGGTGAAACCCGCCGCGATCAGGTGCACCCGCGACCGCCGCCGGTCCGGGCCGCGGAACCCCAGCAGCACCGACGCCGACGGCCACGGCGGCACGACGGCGGCCACCGCCACCAGCAGACCGTCCTGGTAGACCCGCAGCCCGGCCGTCGTGAGCACCACCTCGAACAGGTGTGGGACGCCCGGCCCACGCACCGGTGCCGGGTACACCTCGAGCTGGGCGGGAGCCACGGCCGGCACGTCCGGCGCCGCGCTCACGCGCACCCCCGTCGAGTCGACGGCCACCCGGATCGCGCCGCCGGGCAGCGCCGGGTCGCGCTCGGTGAACCGGTTCGCCCGCTGCCGGTCGACGCCGACCCGGTCCATGGGCCCGGGGGTCAACGCGATGGTCAACTCGCCGCCGGCGCCTGCCGTGTCGGTGCGTACCGCGACCCGGCCGAGCTCACCGGCCGGGTTCGGCGGCGTCAACGTCATCGGCTGCCGGGCCCGCAGCACCGCGAGGTCGGCACCGCAGCCCAGCTCGATCGGCAGGCCGTCGGCGCGCTCGGACACCACGTCGACACAGCCGCGGTAACCGGACAGGTGCCAGCGTTCCGCCAGTCGTTCCGGCTCGGCGAAGTCGTCGAACAGGCCGGTCAGCGCGGTCGTCCACCGGTCGTCGGCGTCCTCTGGCGTCCCCTCCACCGCCATGGGCGACGACCGCTGACCGAACGAGTCCACCGTGCGCACCTCGACCCGTACCCGCCGGTTCCCGCTCAACCGGTTCAGCAGCACGTCCGGGGTGGCGACCAGCCGCGTGCGCCGTTCGCCGCCGTCCTGTTGCCAGCGCACCTCGTAGCCCGCGGCGCCCCCGGGTACCTGCCCGCCGGGCAATGCGTCTGCCCACGACACACGCAACGCGTCGGGTCCGGCAGGCGTGGTGACCAGGTTGGCCGGCGGCGCCGGGCGGCGGCCGGGCGTGGGTAGCACGACGTGGTCCGCGGCGTACCGCTCCACCCGCACGGGCTTCGGCGGGCCGTCACTGTCCGTGTCACTGCCTTGGGACTCATCGGTGACACGCAGAGTGACGATCGCGCTCGCGATGAGCGCGATCGCGCCGAGCCAGATCAGCACCCGCTTTCTGGTTGGCACGTCAGCAGGGTAGGAGCAGGCAGGTTCCGGTCAGGGGGTCCGTTGCGAAGTTGAGATCGTGTTACCGCGCGATGACCGGAAGGACCGGGTTAGTCCGGAGAGCGGACACGGACGGTCAATTTAGTTGCAGTCTGGTCACGAGCGCCGTTGTGGCGTGACTAGGACTGCGCTGGGTTACTAGGTTCCGGCCAGCCCTCTGACATCAGTGAGGGTTGGGTTCGGCATGCTATGCGGCACTGCTCGGACGGATATCGGAGAAAGGGACGTCACGTGCGAAACCACACGGTGAAGGCCGCGGCCTTAGTGGCAGCTGGGGCCCTGCTGCTCTCGGCCTGCAGCACGAACAAGGAAGAGTCGCCGGGTGGTGGTGGTGACAACCAGGCCAGCTGCGACCAGAGCAAGGGGACGCTTGTCGTCGGGGTCATCGTGCCGCTGAGCGGCGACCTGGAGGCTCTCGGCAAGGGCATCTCGCAGTCGGCGCAGCTTGCGGTCGACCAGGCCAACACGGAGTGCAAGGTGCCGGGCTACAAGCTCGCCCTCGACGCGCAGGACGACCAGCGTGACCCGACGATCGGCGCCCAGGCCGCGACCAAGCTCGCGTCCGAGGAGAGCATCGTCGGCGTCGTCGGCACGCTGAACTCGTCGGTGGCCCAGAGTGTCGCGCCGGTCCTGGCGCAGAACAACATTCTGCAGATCTCGCCCGCCAACACCAACGACACGCTGACCAAGGGCGAGGACTACCTCAACAGCCCGAAGCGGCAGTGGAAGACCTACTTCCGCACCTGCACCGTCGACTCGCTGCAGGGCCCGTACGCGGCGAACTACCTGGTCGGCCAGGCCGGCAAGAAGAAGATCGCCATCGTCACCAACGGTCTGACCTACGGTGAGGGCCTCGCGGACACGTTCACCGTGCAGGCGGAGAAGAAGGGCGCGGAGATCGTGACCCGGCAGAAGGTCGGCGAGAACGACACCGACTTCTCGGGTGTCATCTCGGCGATCAAGCCGTTCAACCCGGACGCGGTCTACTTCGGCGGCGAGTACCCGCAGGCCGGCCCGCTGTCCAAGCAGCTGGCCAGCGCCGGGATCAACGTCCCGGTGATGGGTGGCGACGGCATCTTCGACAAGACGTTCATCGAGCTCGGCGGCAAGGAGGGCGACCTCGCCACCTCCGTCGGCGCGCCGACGGACGAGCTGCCCAGCGCGAAGGCGTTCATCGACGCGTACAACAAGGAGTTCGAGGAAGGCTCCTTCGGCGCCTACGGTGCGTTCTCCTACGACGCGACCAACGCGATCATCGCCTCGCTGGCGGAGACCATCGGTGACGGCGAGTGGAGCGCAGACAAGCGCGACGCGCTGCTGGAAGCCGCTCAGAAGTACTCGGCTGAGGGTGCCACCGGCCAGATCAGCTTCGACGAGAACGGCGACAGCACCAACAAGGTTCTCACCGTGTACCAGGTCAAGGGCACCGACTGGGCCTCGGTGGAGACCGGCGAGTTCGAGGAATAAGCCGACAGGTTCTCTGAACTCGTAATTTCGTGACGCGACGGCGGGGGTGGGCCGAGCCCACCCCCGCTGTCTATGGAGGCAGATGTGACAACTTTGTTGCAGCAGATCGCCAACGGGCTGGTGCTCGGCGCCACCATCGGACTGATCGCCGTCGGCTACACCATGGTCTACGGCATCATTCAGCTGATCAACTTCGCCCACGGCGAGGTCTTCATGGTCGGCGCGTTCGGTGGGCTCGCTGTGTGGCGTTTCGTGTTGCCGGAAGGCATGAAAGAGGACTGGTACGTCGCGTTGCCGCTGATGCTCGTCGGCGGCGTGGTGGTCTCCGTGACCATCGCGATGCTGATGGAACGCTTCGCGTACAGACCACTGCGTAACGCACCGAGGCTCGCGCCGCTGATCACGGCGCTCGGCGTGTCCATCGCGCTGCAGGAAGCGGTGCGGATCTGGTTCCCGGACGCGGACCGGTCCCAGTCCTTCCCCAGGGTGTTCATCAACACCCAGGTGAAGATCGGGCCGGTCGAGATCCCGGCCACCGGCCTCCTGCTGATCGCGACGGCCATCCTGCTCGGCCTGCTGGTGCAGCTCTACGTGAACAAGACCCGGATGGGCCGAGCCATGCGGGCGACCTCTCAGGACCGGGACACCGCCCGGCTGATGGGTGTGAACCCGGACCGGGTCATCGTGCTCACGTTCGTGATCGGCGCGGCCCTCGCCGGCATCGCCGGCGTCATGTACGGGATGCACGTCCAGACCCTCGGTGTGCGCGCCGGATTCCAGACCGGCATCTTCGCGTTCACCGCCGCGGTTCTCGGCGGCATCGGTAGCCTGCCGGGCGCCGTGATCGGTGCGTTCATCATCGGTCTGGTCGAGCGGCTCGGCGGGCAGTACCTGCCCGGTGGCACCGCCTACGCGTACGTGTGGGTCTTCGTGGTGCTCATTCTGGTGCTGGTGTTCCGGCCACAGGGTCTGTTCGGCGAGTCGGAGAAGGTGCGTGCATGAGCAGGTTGTCATCTCTCGTCCCAGCCGCTCTCGGCCGGCCGCTTTCCGCCGTCGGTTCGGTGTTGTTGCTGGTCGCGGCGATGCTGCCGTGGGCCACCTTCCTGCTGAACGACGGCGCGTATCCGGACAAGGCGACGCTGCAGTTCTTCGACGCCCCGTTCGCGCTCACCGGCTACCGGTGGCATGTGCTGCTGTTCGGCGTCGCCGCGCTGGTGATCACGTTCGTCCCGCTGCCTGGCAAGGGGCGCGCATTGCGTGCGCTCGGCTTCGGTGGCCTGGCGATCTCCGTGATCAGCGCGGGCTTCATCCTCTCGGAGGGTGGCGGCCTCGGCGCGATCACCGCGGCGGACGGCGCCACCGCGTTCGGCAGCATCGTCGGGATCCTCGGCGGCGTGGCGCTGGTCCTCGGTGGGAGCGCGATCGGCATCGGCGACATCCCGCACTGGCCGGACTCCCCGTTCGGGTTGACCGGCTGGGCGCAGCGGCTGCTCGCCTGGGCGGTGCTGATCGTCTCCTTCGTCGCCCTGCTGTGGCTGGTGTCGGAGACGTTGACCGCGGGTGGCACGAGCGGCGTCTCGAACCCGTACGCGGGTCCGATCTTCCTCGCGTTCCTCGGCATGGCGGTCGGCGTGCTCGCCGCACTGCACGGCATCGGGTTCACCCGCTGGCTGACCTCGCTGTCCGAACGGCACCGGGCGTTCAGCATCATCGTGCTCGTGTTGTGCGCGGCCGCGCTGCCGTTCACCGACGCGGGCACGCAGTACTGGATGACCGTCGCCGGGACCATCGGCATCTACGCGGCCACCGCGATCGGGCTGAACGTCGTGGTCGGCCTGGCCGGCCTCCTCGACCTCGGCTACGTGGCGTTCATGGGCATCGGCGCCTTCGTGGCGGCGAACCTGTCCGGCTCGGCCGCGTCGAAGCTCGGCATCACGCTGCCGTTCCCGATCGCCGCGGTGATCGCCGCGGTGATCGTCGGCATCATCGGCGCCATCGTCGGCTCGCCGACGCTGCGGGTTCGTGGTGACTACCTGGCCATCGTGACCCTCGCGTTCGGTGAGATCTTCAGCAAGTCGGCCCAGAACAACATCGGTGACCTCACCGGTGGGGCGAACGCGATCTCGAACATTCCGCCCATCGCCGTCGGCGACCTCGGCTTCAACGAGCCGATCACCCTGCTCGGTACGAAGTTGCCTCCCGGCGTGCTGTACTACTTCCTCATCACGCTCCTGGTCGGGCTCGTGATGGCGGTGTTCGCCAACCTGAAGAACAGCCGCATGGGCCGGGCGTGGATCGCCATCCGGGAGGACGAGGACGTCGCCCGCGCCATGGGCATCAAGACCGGACAGGCGAAGATCCTCGCGTTCCTGGTCGGCGCGACCCTGGCCGGCCTCGCCGGCGCGGTGTTCGCGCACAAGCTGGGTACCGCCTCCTACGACGCGTACTCGTTCCTCCAGTCGGTGACGTTGCTCGCCGCGGTCATCCTCGGCGGCATGGGCTCGATCCCGGGCGCGGTGCTCGGTGCCTCGCTGCTGTTCGTGCTGCCGGAGAAACTCCGGGAGTTCGACAACTACCGGCTCCTGTTCTTCGGTCTCGCGCTGATCCTGATCATGCGGTTCCGCCCGCAGGGCATGGTGCCGGACCGGATCCGCAGGGCCGAGTTCGCCGGAGAGACGGCCGAGGGCAAGCCGATCGAAGAGGTCCAGGAACAGCTGGTGGTCGAGCATGAACTCGACGTGCCGAAGGGAGGCAAGGCGTGAACGCGGCGAAGCACAGCATGGCTGACTCCGTGCTCGAGGCCAGCGGGGTCACCATGATCTTCGGTGGCCTCACCGCGCTCAACAACGTCTCGCTGACGCTCGGCGAGGGACGGATCGTCGGTCTGATCGGCCCGAACGGGGCCGGGAAGACGACGTTCTTCAACTGTCTCACCGGTCTGTACACCCCGACGCGGGGTTCGGTGCGCCTGCGCGGTGCCCAGCTACCGTCCGACCCGGCCAAGGTCACGGTCGCGGGGATCGCGCGGACGTTCCAGAACGTCCGGCTGTTCCCCAACATGTCGGTGTTGGAGAACGTGCTGGTCGGCCGGCACATCCAGATGAAGCAGGGGCCGATCGCGTCGCTGTTCCACGGTCCGGGGTTCCACCGCGGCGAGCGGGCCGCCAGGCAGCGCGCCAGGGAGCTGCTGGAGTTCGTGGGGCTGCGCAGCGACGAGAACACCGCGGCACGCAACCTGCCCTACGGTGACCAGCGGCGGCTCGAGATCGCGCGGGCGCTGGCCACCGACCCGTCCGTGCTCCTGCTGGACGAGCCCACCGCCGGGATGAACCCGCAGGAGACCGAGGCGGCCCGGCAGCTGATCTTCCGGATCAGGGACATCGGCATCTCGGTCGTGGTGATCGAGCACGACACCAAGTTCATCTTCTCCCTGTGCGACACGGTTTCCGTGCTCGTGCAGGGCGAGGTGCTGGTGGAGGGCACGCCGGACGTCGTGCGTGACGACTCGCGGGTGATCGAGGCCTACCTCGGCAAGCCGCGTGACGAGGTCGCGGCCGACGTGGAGGCGGCGACGGGCGTCATCCCGCGCTACGACGACGATCAGACGACGATCATCGACAGGCACAGGGAGGACCACCCGTGACGGCGCTCTTGGAAGTCAGCGAGCTCAGCGTCGCCTACGGTGCGATCGAGGCTGTGCGAAACGTGTCGTTCGTCGTCGAGGAGGGGCAGATCGTCTGCCTCATCGGGGCGAACGGCGCCGGGAAGTCGACCACGCTGCGCACCATCTCCGGGCTGCTCCGCCCGAGGGCGGGTGACATCCGGTTCGAGGGCAAGTCGATCATCAAGGAGCCGGCGCACACGATCCTCGGCCGAGGCATCGCGCACTCGCCGGAAGGCCGGCGGGTGTTCGCGCGGATGACCGTGGAGGAGAACCTGCTGCTCGGGGCGTACTCCCGCAAGGACGAGGCCGGTGTGCAGAAGGACATCCAGCGGGTGTTCGAACTGTTCCCCGTGCTCGGGGAGCGCCGTACCCAGAAGGCGGGCCTGTTCTCCGGCGGTGAGCAGCAGATGCTGGCGATCGGCCGCGCCATGATGTCGAAGCCGCGACTGCTCATGCTGGACGAGCCGTCGATGGGTCTCTCGCCGATCATGACGCAGCTGATCTTCGACACGATCAACGAGCTGCAGCAGCAGGGCACCACGATCCTGCTGGTGGAGCAGAACGCACTGGCGGCACTGGCGCTGTCGGACCGCGGCTACGTGGTCGACCTGGGCGAAACCACTCTGGAAGGCGCCGGCCAGGAACTACTGGCCGACGAACGCGTCCGCGCGGCCTACCTGGGTCAGTAGAACAACCGACGCCTCGTGCCCTGCTCTCCTGTGAGGGCAGGGCACGAGGCGTTCACGCTCCGGGAGGCGCGTCGCGCAGGATGCAGGTCAACCGGGCGGTGCAGGTGCGCTTGCCGTCCTCGTCGGTGATCACGATCTCGAACGTCGAGGTGGACCGGCCCGTGTGGATCGGCGTGGCGACGCCTGTCACGAGTCCGCTGCGTGCCGCGCGGTGATGAGTACAGGACAGCTCCAGCCCGAGCGCGACCCGGCCGGCCGGCGCGTTGAGCGCGGCCGCGACGGACCCGACCGTCTCCGCGAGCGTGGCGTTGGCCCCACCGTGCAGCAGACCGTACGGCTGGAGGTTGCCGGCGACGGGCATGGTGGCGACCACTCGCTTGGGGTCCCACTCGGTGACCTCGATGCCCATCCTGGTGGGGAGCCACTGGTCGACGAGGTCCTCACGGACACCCGGCAGGTTCTCCGGGAACGTGTGCACGCAGTCTCCTTGCTGGTCGCGACAGGGGCCGCGAGTGATTGTCGGTGCCCCACCCTAGACTCGCCGTGTGCCTGAGACGCCCGCCACAGAACCTGTCAAGACCTCCGAGCGCCGGTTGCTGCTCATCGACGGCCACTCGATGGCCTACCGGGCGTTCTACGCGCTGAAGGAAGCGAACCTGGTCACGAAGACCGGGCAGCACACCGAGGGTGTGTACGGCTTCACGTCGATGCTCATCAACCTGCTGCGCGACGAGCAACCGACCCATGTCGCGGTGGCTTTCGACGTCTCCCGCAAGACCTTCCGCAGTGAGACCTACGCGGAGTACAAGGCCAACCGCAGCAGCGCGCCGGACGAGTTCAAGGGCCAGATCAGTCTCATCGAGGACGTGCTGGGGGTGCTGAACATCCCGTGGCTGTCGAAGGAGGGCTACGAGGCTGACGACCTGATCGCCACGCTCACCACGCAGGCCACCGCCGAGGGTTACTCGGTGCTCATCCTCACCGGGGACCGGGACGCGTTCCAGCTGGTCAACGACCAGGTCACGGTGATCTACCCGACGCGTGGCGTGTCGACGGTGAGCAGGATGGACCCCGAGGCCGTGCTGGCCAAGACCGGCGTCACCCCGGACCGGTACGCCGACTTCGCCGCGCTGCGCGGCGACCCGTCCGACAACCTGCCCAAGATCCCCGGCGTCGGGGAGAAGACCGTGGCCAAGTGGATCAACCAGTTCGGCTCGCTGAACGAGCTGGTCGACCGGGTCGACGAGGTCAAGGGCAAGGCCGGCGACGCGCTGCGCGAGAACCTCGCCAACGTGCTGATGAACCGCCAGCTCACCGAGCTGGTCAAGGACGTGGCGCTGGAGAAACGGCCGGACGACCTCGCGGTCCGGCCGTGGGACCGCGACGCCGTGCACCGGCTGTTCGACGAGCTGGAGTTCCGCATCCTGCGTGACCGGCTGTTCGGCGAGCTGAGCACCGCGGAACCGGAGGCGGAGCACGGCTTCGAGGTCTCCGGTGGCGCGTTCGAACCGGGCAAGCTGGGGGAGTGGCTGGCCACGAACGCGCCGGCCGGCACACGAGTGGGCCTTTCGTTCCAGATTCGCTCGACCGGTGTCGCCGGTGAGTCGGTCGAGCTGCGGTCGGTGGCGATCACGCGGGCCGACGGCACCGGCGTGTACGTCGACGTCACCGCCCTTGACGAAGCCGACGAGCAGGCGATCGCGACGTGGCTGGCCGACGACGCGACCCCGAAGCTGACCTACGACGTCAAGCCGTCGCTGCACGCGCTGCGCCACCGCGGCTGGACGCTCGGCGGGCTCGCAATGGACACGCAGCTCGCCGCGTACCTGGTCCGGCCGGGGCAGCGCTCGTTCGCGCTCGACGATCTCGTGCTGCGGTACCTGAAGCGGGAGCTGCGCGTCGAGCAGCAGCAGGAGGAGCGTCAGCTGTCCCTGCTGGACGGCGTCGAGGGTGACGACGCGAAGATCGCCGAGGGCGAGATCGTGCGCGCCCGCGCGGTGGCCGAGCTGGCGGACGCGTTGGCGGTCGCACTGGACGAGACCGGCCAGGCGAACCTGCTGGCGGAGATGGAGCAGCCGCTGCTGCGGATCCTTGCCGAGCTGGAGGCCGTCGGCATCGCGGTGGACACCCCGCAGCTCGCGGCGCTGGAGGCGCACTTCGCCTCGCGGGTGAAGAGCGCGGAGCAGGAGGCGTTCGGGGTCATCGGCAAGGAGATCAACCTCGGCTCGCCGAAGCAGCTGCAGGTGGTGCTGTTCGACGAGCTGCAGATGCCCAAGACCAAGCGCACGAAGACCGGCTACACCACCGACGCCGACGCGCTCACCGGTCTGTTCGAGCAGACCGAGCACCCGTTCCTGGCCCATCTGCTGGAGCACCGCGACGCGACCCGTCTGAAGATCACGGTCGAGGGCCTGATCAAGTCGGTCTCCGAGGACGGCCGCATCCACACGACGTACAGCCAGACGATCGCGGCGACCGGCCGCCTGTCGTCCACCGAGCCGAACCTGCAGAACGTGCCCATCCGCACGGACGAGGGCCGGACGATCCGCGACACGTTCATCGTCGGCGACGGCTACGACGAGCTCATGACGGCCGACTACAGCCAGATCGAGATGCGGATCATGGCGCACCTGTCCGGCGACGCGGCGCTGATCGACGCGTTCCAGTCCGGCTTCGACTTCCACGCCGCCACCGCCGCCCGCGTGTTCAGCGTCGAACCGACCGAGGTCACGGGCGCCCAACGCGCCAAGATCAAGGCGATGAACTACGGCCTGGCCTACGGGTTGTCGGCCTACGGCCTCTCACAACAGCTGCGGATCTCGACCGAAGAGGCCCGCGGCCTGATGGAGGAGTACTTCGCCCGGTTCGGCGGCGTCCGCGACTACCTCAACGAGGTCGTGGCACAGGCCCGCAAGGACGGCTACACGTCAACGATCTTCGGCCGCCGCCGGTACCTGCCGGACCTGACCTCCGACAACCGCCAACGCCGCGAGATGGCCGAACGCATGGCACTGAACGCCCCGATCCAGGGCAGCGCGGCGGACATCATCAAGGTCGCGATGCTCAACGTGCACCGCGAACTACGCGCCGCGGACCTGCGCGCGCGAATGCTGCTGCAGGTACACGACGAACTGGTCCTGGAGGTCAGCACGGACGAACGCGCCGAAGCGGAGTCGTTGGTGCGTAAGGGAATGGGGTCCGCGTACAAGTTGGATGTGCCGTTGGACGTGTCCGTCGGGTTTGGACGTTCTTGGAACGATGCCGCGCACTGAGGTTGCTTGTCCGGGTCGGGATGGGCCGGGTGGGCTGGGGCTTGGCAAGGTGGCTGGGGGAGTGTGGGCTGGGGCTTGGCAAGGTGGCTGGGTTGGTCGTGGCGGTTTCTTGGTCCCGCCACCGTCCCGTGACGCCAGGCGGTTTCACCGGGCCGCACCCCGAGTCACCAAGACCATTGGTGGGTCTGGGTTCAACGACCCGAAAGCGTCTTTCGGGACAACGCATCCGGCCCGGTGCCCCGAAGGCGCCCTTCAGGCATCGAGCCCACAGCAACTAGCCCCAGGCGGACACGGCCAACCTCAGTCTTGGGGCCGGCGGCCATGCGAGGAACGCGTCCTTCACCACCGCCAGCGTGAGAAAGGCGTCCTTCACCACACGCTGAGGTCGTGCTGGCCGCGCACCCGGCATGGGCAGTGCGAATGGCGTGTTCACGCCACGGGCGATGTCCTGAAAGACGCGTTCGTGTCGTTGAACGTCCCGATCGCGTCTTTCAGGACACCAGCCATGTCCCCAACGCGTCCTTCGCGACGTGCACCCTGTGGGTGCGTGCCGGGCGCTGCGCGCCCGGCGCCTGCGAAGCGGGCCTGCTCAGGCCCGCACCTCTCCCGCAAGGCGCGACACCCGACAAGATCACCGGTGGATCCGGGTTGAACGTCCCGAACGCGTCGTTCGGGGCACCGCCACGTCTTCCCGGTGCCGCGTCCTGCGGCTGTTCGAGCCAGTGGCCGTGTGCTGACTGCGCGGGACTTGACCGCGCTGGTGAGCATGGTGCGTAGGGCGGCGATGCTGGCGGCGGGCCCGGTGAAGGCCTCGGGGGGGTGGCCCGACCGGACGACACGGCCTGTGCGGTGCCCTCGACTCCCGCCGTGCCCACCACGCCAGGCCAGCAACGCGGTATATCCCGCCCTGGTAGCAGGAAGAGGTACGCGTGCCCAGCGTCCGCCCCAGTGCATCGAGCGCGGCGGCCGTATGGGTGTCGACTCCGCCGGTGTCCACGACCTCGCGGCCGGCCTCGACGGTCGGTTGCTGATCGGTCAACCTTCACCACGCCCATGGTGAGGAAGGCGCGGCGGCACACCGCCGGCGCCGCCGCGCCCAGCCTTGCCTTGCTCGGTGAACCGGTTCACTCGGTCTGGTCACCGTCCGTGATACTTTGGGTGCGAATTGGTCCTTATTGCACATCGCTGACGAGTGAAATCGGGCTATCCGGGCTAATGTGAACGGGGATACTGCCGATTAGCCGAGGGGCGCCCAATGGCCGTGCGTCGAGCTCTTGTTCTTGGTGGTACTGGGATGTTGGCTGGCGTGGCCGCCGCTCTGCTCGATGATGGGTGGCAGGTGGTTCTGCCCAGTCGTCGGCGGCCTACCCTGCCCGCTACGAACGGTAATGGTCACGGAGCGCATTGGGTGAAGGCCGACTGGACCGATCCCGCTGTGCTCGCGGAGGCTTCCCGGGAAGCGCTCGGCGGTTCGGCCGATCTGCTCGTGGCGTGGGTGCATCGTGAGGTGCGTACCGGTGTCCTTCGTGCGGTGGCGCCCCTGCTGGCGTCCGGCGCGCCCGTGGTCGAGGTCCACGGCAGCGCCTCCGCCAACCCGGTTGGTGGCTGCCCCGATCCGGTTCTGTCCGACCATCCGACCCAGCAGGTCGTGCTCGGGTACGTCCGGCACGCGGGTCGGACCCGGTGGTTGACGCATGACGAGATCTCGGCCGGGGTGCTCGACGCGGTTCGGCGGGCGGTGGCCGGGAAGCCGCCGCATGTGCATCAGGTTGGGGAGTTTCGGCCGGTCCATACCGCCGGCCGGTAGCGCCCCACCCCCATCGGGCGCTACCGGCCGTCTCACCGGACCTCGAACCTTCGCCAGGTGAGGCCGTCCCCCGACAGTTCGAACGCGTTGTTCGATCCGGTGACCAGGTAGCCGGCCCTGGTCCACCTGACTGGGCCCGGGAACTGGTGCCGCGCCTTGGCGAATGTGCGGCCACCGTCGCTGCTCGCGACCGTGCCCACGACGCGGGAGTACACCAACAGCTCCCCGTCCGCCGTCAGCACCGCGTCGCCGGTCACCGCCTGCAGTTCGTGTTTTTCCGTCGACTGCCATGTGCGTGCCCACGACACGCCCTTGTCGGTACTGCGGAACACCGCCAGCAGCTCCGTCGGGCCCACACCGACGTTGCCGACCACCGTCAGGTACATGTCGCTACCGCGTTCGGTCATCGACCACGCGCCGTCCACCTGTAAGGACGGCAAGCCCTTGAAGTCCAACGGCGTCGTCGCCCAGGTCGCGCCATAGTCCGAGGTCACCGAGACGGACCAGGTCCCTGTGGTTCGTTCCCGACCCGCTGCCCAGTACAGGCCACCCTCGGTCGCTGTCGTGCCCGGCCACGGGTCATCGATCGGTGGCTGGGTAAGAACCGGGGCCGCTTTGGCGAGCGGCGTCAACATGCCCACCCCGATGACGCATACGTTGTCCGACGTCCTGCTGACACACATCGGGACGGTCTGCGATCTGGCCGGGATCAGGGTCGGTGACTCCTGGTGCTCCACGTCCCGGTCGTGCCACGTGCGTCCTCCGTCGTCGCTGACGAACTGCTCCACCTCCCCCACCAGGCCGGGCTTGGCGCGGGAGAACCCCAGCCCTTTCGGGCTCATCACCGACACCATCCCGCGAACGAACGTCTCGCGGCTCTCCGGCAGGGAAACCCGTCGCCAGGTTCGGGCTCCGTCGTCGGTGGCGCGCAAAGCGAAGACGCAGGGGCCGTCGTTGTCCTCGCAGTGCTGCTGGAACGCATAGCCGTGGTCGGCGTCCGCGAAGTCCACCGTGTAGGGCGCCGGAGCCGCGGGCGGCTGGGCCGGCGGTTGACTGTCGGACTGCACGAGGCGTAGCGCCGGCACCGCCGCGCTCACCAGCACGACCGCCACGATCGCGCCGAGTTGCATGCGTCGCCGCACGGTCCGCTGCCGTGCTCGGTCGGCGACGTGGGAGAGGTCCGGCCGGGTGAGCGTCCTGCGCAGGTCGTCCCGCAGCTCATGGAGGGACGTGTCGAGATCAGGCATGGTCCACCTCCGTGCGGAGCCGTTCGGCCAGCGCGCCACGCGCTCGCGACAACCGCGACTTCACCGTGCCCACCGGGACGCCGAGGACCTTCGCCACCTCGTCCACCGGCATGTCGGCCAGGTAGTGCAGCACCACGACCATCCGGTGCTCCGGCGCGAGCGCGCGGATGGCCGCGTGCAGGTCGAGGTGCTCGACGGGTGGTTCCGGCGGTGGTGGTGGCTCGGACCGCTGTCTGAGCAGGATGCGGTCGAGCGTGGCCTTGCGCCGGAACCGCCTGCGGGCGAGGTTCACCACGACCGTGCGCAGCCACGCCTCCGGGCTGTCCGCGCGGGACACGCGGCGGACCCTGCTGTACGCGAGGGCGAACGCCTCCTGGGTGATCTCCTCGGCGGCGCCGAGGTCGTTCGTCAGCGCGTAGGCCGCCAACACGAGGCGCTCGTAGCACCGGTCGTACAGCTCCGCGAACCATTGCTCGCTCACAGCCACCCCACAGTTCTCTCACAGAACAAGAGGCACAGGTCCGCGCGCAGGTTCCACGCTTTACCGCACGGTGAACTCCTTCCAGTGCAGGCCGTCGCTCGACAAGGCGAACTCGTTCATTCTCGAGCGCAGATAGCCGGCCCGCGTCCACGTCACCATGCCGAACATTTCATCGCCGGTCCGTGTGAACGTGTGGCCCTGGTCGGTGCTGACGTAGGTGGTGGTGCCGGTGGGCAGGCGCAGGCTGCCGTCACCCGCCGCGATCGGCATACCGAGGACGCCAGGGATTTGCTGGCCGTTCGCGGGCGTCCACGTGCGGGTCCATGACCGCCCGTCGTCGGTGCTGCGCCACACGCCCAGCGTCGCGCGGTACGTGGTGGCCGTGGCGTACATGACGCCGTTGCGTTCCACCACGGCCAGACCGTCCCAGCTCGGGGTGCCGTCCACGGCGACCTCGCTGGTCGACCACGTCCGGCCGCCGTCCGCGCTCACCGAGAGCGCCCACTGGTTGGTGTTCCGGTCCCGGCCACTCGCCCACCATTTGCCACCCTCGGTGGCGACTGGCCCCATCTGTGTGAACTCCAACGGCGGCTGGGCGATGGTGGTGAACGTCTTCCCGGAACCGGGGTCGATCGACGTGATGACGTCACAGTCCGGGGTCACCATGAAGCCGTTCCCGCATCGGCCGGCCAAGGTCGCGGTCGGGGCGAGAGGCATGCTCTCGGCGGGCCCCCACCTCTCGACCGTCTGCCACGTGCGACCGCCGTCCGTGCTGTGGATCCGCTGCTGCCACAGCTGGTCACTCGGCCGGTCGATCACCACGTTGTCGATGCCCAGCACGTACAGGGAACTGCCGAAGTAGCCCGACTTCGAATGCGCTGGTGCCGGCAGGTCCCTCGGCTGCCAGCTGCGTCCGCCGTCGGCGGTGCGGTACAGCCTGAACGCGCAGTCGGGTATGCACGTCCGCCCCAGCGCATACCCGTGATCGGGGTCGGCGAAGTCCAACGTGAAGTTCGTCGGCGACGAGGACGGCGGGCCGGCCGGCGGCAGGTCCGCCGGCAGCGCGCGCAGCACCGGCACCGCCAGCGCGACCAGTACGACCGCCGCGATCGCGCCCAGCTGCAGCCGCCTGCGGGCACGGGCCCGGCCGGTGACGTGCTCGACGTCGGGGAGCGGGATCGCACTGTTCAGCTCGTCCCGCAGCCCGCGCAGCTCGGCATCCAGATCAGACATGGTCCACCTCCGTGCGCAGGCGAGCTGCCAACGCGGTCCGTGCGCGGGCGAGCCGCGACTTCACCGTCCCCGCCGGGATGTCGAGGATCGCGGCCACCTCGTTGACCGGCAGGTCCGCCAGGTAGTGCAGCACCACGACGGACCTCAGGTCCTCGTCGAGCCGCCGGATCGCCACATGCAGGTCGAGGTGTTCACCGATCGGAGGGTCACCCGGGTGCGCCTCCGCGGACTGCCGGTGCAGGATCCGGTCGAGCATCGCCTTGCGGCGAAACCGCCTGCGGGCGAGGTTGACCACCACTGTCCGCAGCCACGCCTCCGGGCTGTCCGCACGCGACACCCGTCCCCGCCGGCCGAAGGCGACCGTGAACGCCTCCTGGGTGAGCTCCTCGGCGACGCCGAGGTCACCCGTCATCGCGTAGGCGGTCAGCACCAGACGCCGATAGCACCCTTGGTACAGCTCCGTGAACCATGTCTCCGCCGCCACCGCACCCCCATTCCGAACTTTTCGAACAAGAGTCACGGGGGCGGACCCTGGTTCTCGTCAGCGCAGAGCGGACGCCGGCCGCAGCTCCCAGCTCGTCCACAGCGGCCGGTAACCCTGCCGCGCCCAGAACACCGAAGCCAGCGGGTTGGGCGGGTTGAAGTACAGGAACGTGCTGGTCGCGCCACGCCGGCGCAGCTCGTGGTGGGCGACCGCCATCAGGTCACGGCCGATCCCGGTGCCACGCGCCACCTCCGCCACGGAGACACAGTTCACATATCCCCAGCGGCCGGGTCGCAGGCGTGTGGCGGTCAACCCGCCCGAGGTGACGTCCATCAGCCGGCAGTGCGCGACGCCGGCGACAACACCGTCCTGCTCCGCGACCCAGATCAGGTCACCCTGCTCGACGTGCCTGGCGAGGGCCGCCCGCTTGATCCGTTCCGCGTCCGGCCGCACGACCGCGGCGCCGACCAGCGCCGAGTACTCGAGCTCGGCGAGCTCCAGGGCCAGCACGACCTCGAGGTCGGCCTCGGTGGCGAGGCGGACCGTCACCTCAGTGCGTGGCGGGTCGGCAGGGGCACCCACCCGCACCGCGAGGCTCGTCAGCGGCACAAAACCGTGGCTTAGCAACGGTTTCGCCGCGCCGGCGTCCCGGCTCGGCCACGTGAGCAGGCACGCGGAGTCCGTTCCGGTCCGGCGGCGGTCGAGCAGGCGGCGCCACTCCCGCAGCAACCCGTCCATGCCGGTGCCGCCCGCCGCGCCGAGCAGCGGGTGCAGTTCCCACAGCTCCAGCGCCGACCACAGCGTGGTGGCCGTGCCCGGGTCGAACGTGCTGTGCGTGACAACCCCGGCCACCCGGTCGCCGGTCGGCAGCGCGGCCGTCACCACATGTCCGTCCGGCGGTGGGGCCGCTTGCGGCAGCAGCGCGTCCACCCGCTCGAACCGCGTGGTCTGGGCGTCGAGGAGGGCCGTAGCCCTCACGTCGTCTTCCGGGTCACGAAGATCATCGTTCCGGGGAACAGCGCGCCGCGGAGCGGACTCCACTGCCCCCACTCCTCGGTGAGCCACTCGGGCCACTCCGGTTCGATCAGGTCCGCGATCGTGAAACCGGCGCCGGTGAGCGCGCGCACGAAGTCGCCGAGCGTGCGGTGGTGCTCAACGTAGGTGGCGTGGCCGTCCGCGTCGACCTCGACGTACGGCGTGCGGTCGAAGTACGAGCCGGTGACCCGCAGGCCGTTCGGGCCGGGGTCGTCCGGGAAGATCCACCGGATCGGGTGGGTCACGGCGAACACCCAGGAGCCGCCCGGCCGCAGCACGCGGGCGATCTCGCGGAACGTGCCGGCCAGGTCGGCGACGAACGGGATGGCCCCGAACGCGGAGCACGCGATATCAAACGTTTCAGTCGCGAACGGCAGTCGCTCGGCGTTCGCGCGGATCAGCGGCACGTCGATGCCGGTGGCCTCGTTCGCGGCGGCCGCGTAACGCAGCATGCCCGCGGACAGGTCGAGTGCGGTGACCCGCGCGCCCTCGGTCGCGAGCCAGCGGGCGCACGGTGCCGAGCCGCAGCCGACCTCCAGCACGTCCCGGCCCGCCACGTCGCCGAGCAGGCGGACGTCCTCCTCACGCACCGCCTCCGGACACCAGACGAAGTCGCTGACGCCCAGGAACTCGCCGTGTTCGACGTGGTAGTCGTCGGCGTCGGCGTCCCACCACGCGCTGTTGGCGGCCACCGACTCGGCGGAACCGGCGGGTCGGCGCGCACTGCCGACCGTGCCCAGAAGCCGTTCAGCGGCCCGCTGTGACGGCCGTTCCTCGTCCACGCCTGACTCCACGGTCGACATCTACCGCCCCCTCGGTACCAGAACCCCCGGGACCAGGTTTGCCCGGTCCACGCACGGCCGCGTAGGATACCTTCCGCGCAGTGGTCTCGTGCTGCCGTCTGTTCATGGTCTCGGGAATCAGATGCGGTCGCGCGGCGTTGCACGGTGTTGGCCCTCGTTCCTCGGGGGCTCGCCTCGGGGAACTATGCCGCTGCCGCACGACAACTGCAAATCCCGACAACCGCCAACTCTCAACCAATCCGTACCGGAGCCTCCTAGCTAATGTCCACCGACACCACCATCGTCCCGGCCGACACCACGGCGAAGCCGCAGATCGCCATCAACGACGTCGGGACGGGTGAGGACTTCCTCGCCGCCGTCGACAAGACCATCAAGTACTTCAACGATGGCGACATCGTCGAGGGCACCATCGTTAAGGTCGATCGGGACGAGGTCCTGCTCGACATCGGCTACAAGACCGAGGGGGTCATCCCCTCTCGTGAGTTGTCGATCAAGCATGACGTCGATCCGAACGAGGTCGTCAAGGTCGGTGACGAGGTCGAGGCCCTCGTCCTCCAGAAGGAGGACAAGGAAGGCCGGCTGATCCTGTCCAAGAAGCGCGCGCAGTACGAGCGCGCCTGGGGCACGATCGAGGCGCTCAAGGAGAGCGACGAGCCGGTCAAGGGCACGGTCATCGAGGTTGTCAAGGGCGGCCTGATCCTCGACATCGGTCTGCGCGGCTTCCTGCCCGCGTCCCTGGTCGAGATGCGCCGCGTGCGCGACCTCCAGCCGTACGTCGGCCGCGAGCTCGAGGCCAAGATCATCGAGCTGGACAAGAACCGCAACAACGTGGTTCTGTCCCGCCGTGCCTGGCTGGAGCAGACGCAGTCCGAGGTGCGCAGCGAGTTCCTCAACCAGCTGCAGCGCGGCCAGGTCCGCAAGGGTGTCGTCTCCTCGATCGTCAACTTCGGTGCGTTCGTGGACCTCGGCGGCGTCGACGGTCTGGTGCACGTCTCGGAGCTGTCCTGGAAGCACATCGACCACCCGTCCGAGGTCGTCGAGGTCGGCCAGGAGGTCACCGTCGAGGTGCTCGACGTCGACATGGAGCGCGAGCGCGTCTCCCTGTCGCTGAAGGCCACCCAGGAAGACCCGTGGCGCCAGTTCGCCCGCACCCACGCGATCGGCCAGATCGTGCCGGGCAAGGTCACCAAGCTCGTGCCGTTCGGTGCGTTCGTCCGCGTGGACGAGGGCATCGAGGGCCTGGTCCACATCTCCGAGCTGGCCGAGCGCCACGTGGAGATCCCGGAGCAGGTCGTGCAGGTCGGCAACGACGTCATGGTCAAGGTCATCGACATCGACCTGGAGCGTCGCCGGATCTCGCTGTCCCTGAAGCAGGCGAACGAGGGCTTCACCCCGGACACCGAGTTCGACCCGACCCAGTACGGCATGGCCGCCGAGTACGACAACGAGGGCAACTACATCTACCCAGAAGGCTTCGACCCCGACACCCAGGAGTGGCAGGAAGGGTTCGACAAGCAGCGGGAAGAGTGGGAGCGCCAGTACGCCGAGGCCCACACGCGCTACGAGCAGCACATGGCGCAGGTCAAGAAGGCCGCCGAGGCGGAGGCCGCTGCCGAGTCCGAGGGCGGCGCCGACGTGGAGGGCACCGAGCGCGAATACTCGTCCGCGGGCTCTTCCGACAAGCAGAAGAGCGGCGGCACGCTGGCTTCCGACGAGCAGCTGGCCGCGCTGCGGGAGAAGCTGTCGGGCGGCGTGTGATCTGTCGGGCGTCTGCCTTCCGGCCTCTGCGGGGCCGGAGGCGGGACGCCTGAGTTGGCAACGGGGTCGAGTCGTTCAGGCGGCTTGAACCCTCGTAGCTGAAGAGGCCTCGGGCTGGTCGTGTGGACGACCAGCCCGAGGCCTTTCGCGTGTCCAACGCCAGAGACCCGCGAGTTCAACACTCGTGACTCGCGAGTTCGACAAACTCATACCCCCGAAAGGCCCCGGCTCGGTGAACGCGGGACCGGGCCGGGGCCCCCGTCTGTGTAACGAGTCGTTCGGTGTGGCGATATGGTCGTGATTCTTTCGCTTACCGTAGAGCGATGCGGGTCGTCCTGGTCATCGTCGCGGTGCTCGTGCTCGGTGGGTGCACCCAGAGCGAGCCGCCCAAGGAAAGTCCCGCGGTGCCTGTGTTCAGTACCGCGCCGGCGAACGCCGGGGTCGAGCGGACCGTTCCCCAGAACTGTGACGCCGTTGCCAGCCTCGACGACCTCAGCCGCATCCTCGACACCTTCGTGACCGGGCCCGTGCAGCCGGTCGTCGGTGTGCCGCAGGACAACATCGGCCGTACCGCGCGGCTCGACTGCTACTACGGCGTGCCGGCCGGGCAGCCGAACTCCGCCGCGCCGATCTGGATCGGGCTCACCAGCTACGTCAACGACGAGTCCGCTCGCAAGCGGCTGACCGCCACCGTGGCCGACGAGCGGGCCGCGAGCGGCACCGTCAACGTCAGTGACGTCGCCGTCGGGGCGGACCGTGGGGTGCTGATCAGGAACGCCAACTGGATGCTCGTCGTCGGGCGGGGGAAGACCACCGTGGTCGTCCAGGTCGCGCCCGCGCTCGTGCGGGAGGACCACGCGGGTGCGTTGCTCGGCCAGGTGGCCGACTTCGCGCTCACGAGCCGATGACAGAATTGCCGCCATGCTTCGGGTTGGCCTCACAGGCGGGATCGGATCCGGCAAGTCCACGGTGGCGAGGCGCCTCGCCGAGCACGGTGCCGTCCTCATCGACGCCGACAAGATCGCGCGTGAGGTGGTCGAGCCCGGCACAGAAGGTCTCGAGGAGGTACGGGCCGCTTTCGGCGACGAGGTGATCAGCGACGGCGCGCTCGACCGGGCGAAGCTCGCCGCGAAGGTGTTCACCGACGAGGCGGCCCGCGCCACGCTCAACGGCATCGTGCACCCGCGGATCCGCACCAGGACCGTCGAGCTGATGGCCGCCGCCCCCGACGACGCGATCGTCGTCCACGACGTGCCACTGCTCGTGGAAGCCCACCTCGGTTCCGCCTACCACCTGGTTCTGGTGGTCGACACGCCGGAAGAGGACCGTGTCCACCGCGTGGTGCGCGACCGCGGCATGCCGGAAACGGACGTGCGCGCCCGCATCAAGGCCCAGGCCAGCGAGGCGGCACGCCGCGCGGCCGCCGACGTCTGGCTCGACAACAGCGGCAGCCGCGACGAGGTCGCCGCCGTCGTCGACGCGCTGTGGGCAGACCGCCTCGTCCGCTTCGAAGCCAACATCCGCCTACACCGCCGCGCCGAGTACGGCTCGCCACGCCTCGTCGACCCAGACCCCACATGGCCGGCGCAGGCGGCACGGCTGACGGCCAGGCTCGCCGGTGCTGCCGGTGACCTCGCGCGGCGCGTCGACCACATCGGGTCCACCTCGGTGCCCGGCCTAGGAGCCAAGGACGTCATCGACCTGCAGGTCACCGTCGGCTCGTTCGAGGACGCCGACCGGATGGCCGACGCGCTCGCCGGCGCCGGTTTCCCCAAGCACCCGACGATCGACCGCGACAACCCGAAGCCGTACGCGCCGGACCCCGAACAGTGGCGGAAGCGCTACCACGGCAACGCCGACCCGGGCCGCCCCGCCAACGTCCACATCCGCGTGGAGGGCACGCCCGGCTGGCGGCTGGCGCTGCTGTTCCCCGACTGGCTGCGGGCCAACCCGACCGACCGCGACGAATACCTCGCGCTCAAGCGAAAGCTGGCCGACCGGTTCCGGGACGACGACGACACCGCCAACTACGCCGACGCCAAGGAAACGTGGTTCGACGACGCCGCGATCCGTGCGGAGGACTGGGCCAAGCGCACCGGGTGGCAGGCCTCGCAGACCCACTAGCCGCCCCTGGTGTGCATCTCCAGGTGCGGATCGCGCTTCAACGCGGTCAGCGGCACGAACGGCATCCGGTCGCGCTCAGCGAGTCGGTCGACCGCGCCTCGGTCCGTCCGCGCCCGCCACGCACCCGAGATCAGCTCCGCCAGTTCGGCCTTCGTGGCGCCCTCACGCAGCGGGTCGCGCAGGTTCACGCCCTCCATCGCGTACAGGCACAGGTACCACAGGCCGTCCGCGGTCAGCCGGCTGCGGTCACAGGTGGCGCAGAACGGCCTCGTCGTCGACGACACGATCCCGAACGTCGTCCCGTCCGGCAGCGCGAACCGGTCGGCCGGCGCGCCGTCGGGGTTGGGCAGGGGCGTGACCGGCCCGTAGTGGGCGGAGATCCGCGTAAGCATCTCCGCGCGCGACAGCACCAGGTCCGGTGACCACGCGGTCGCGCCGCCGACGTCCATGTACTCGATGAACCGCACCTCGGCGGGCACGGTTCGGCCGAACTCGATGAGGTCGATCAGCTCGTCGTCGTTCACGCCGTTCAGCGCCACGGTGTCGATCTTGGTGTCGGTGAACCCGGCCGGCGCTACCGACGCGATGCCCTTGAGCACCGACGGGTGCGTGGCCCGCTGAGACAGCGTCTTCGACCGGTCGGCGCGCAGTGTGTCCAGGCTGACGGTGATCCGGTTCAGCCCCGCCTTCTTCAACGCCTCCACGTGCCCGGCGAGCAACACTCCGTTGGTGGTCATCGCCAGGTCCTTCAACGGCTTCGCCGAGAGCATCGACACCAGCTCCGGCAGGTCACGGCGTAACAGCGGCTCACCGCCGGTCAACCGCACCTTGTTCACGCCCAGCTCCATGAACACGTCCACCAGCGTCGAGATCTCCTCGAACGTCAGCAGGTCGCGCCGGGGCAGCCACACGTACTCGGCTTCTGGCATGCAGTACCGACACCGCAGGTTGCACCTGTCGGTGACGGAGATCCGCAGGTTCCGCAGCGGTCGCCGGTAGAAGTCGAGCACGCTCACCTCATCAACGTATACAAAATCTGATCATCCTGTCACCCACGTGGCGTCAGGTAACCACGTGAGAACGCGGTGGCCACAGCGGCCGCGCGGTCGTTGACGCCCAGTTTCGCGTACACGTGGAGCAGGTGCGTCTTCACCGTTGCCTCGCTGATGAACAACGCCTTCGCCGCCTCACGGTTCGTCGAGCCGCGCGCGATCAGCTCCAGTACTTCCAGCTCACGCTGCGACAGCGGTTCGGACACCGGTTGGCGCATCTGCCCCATGAGCCGGGTCGCGACCGCGGGGGAGAGGACCGCCTGCCCCTGTGCCGCCGCCTCCACCGCGCGGAACAGCTCCTCGCGTGGCGAGTCCTTCAGCAGGTAGCCGGTGGCGCCGGCCTCGATCGCGGGCAGCACGTCGCTGTCCGTGTCGTAGGTGGTCAGGACGAGTACCCGGGACGGCACGCCCCGCTTCGCCAGCTCCTTGATGGCGGTGACGCCGTCGGTCCTCGGCATCCGCAGGTCCATGAGGATAACGTCGGGCCGCAGCTTCTCCCCGGCGGCGATGGCCTCCGCGCCGTCCCCGGCCTCGCCGAGCACCTCGAACCGCGGGTCGGCGGTGAACATGCCCCGCAGCCCGTCACGCACCACGGGGTGGTCGTCGACGATCAGCAGCGTGATCAATCCACACCCCCGGCGGGAATCGCCGGCACGGTCGCCGAGATCGCCGTGCCCCCACCCGGCTCCGACTCGATGTCGAGCCGTCCCGAGAGCCGCTGCACCCGCTGGCGCATGCCGGCGAGCCCGAACCCGCCGTTCGTGGAACCGTTGGCACGCTTGACGTTAGGGTCGAACCCGACCCCGTCGTCGCGCACGTCGAGCGTCACCAGATCCTCCATGTAGGACAGTGTCAGGCCGACCCGGCTCGCCTTCGCGTGCTTCGCCACGTTCGCGAGCGCCTCCTGCGCGGTCCGCAGTAGCGCCACTTCGACGTTCGCGTGCATGGGCCGCGCGTCACCGGTCGTGGTCAACACCGCGTCGATGTGGTTGACCTCCGCCCAACGCCTGGTCACCTCGCTGATCGCCTCCGGAAGCCGGGCCTCGGCGAGCACCGTCGGCTCGACCGCGTGGACGGTCCTACGGGCCTCGGTGAGGCTCTCCCTGGCCAGGGTCATGGCGTTCGTGACGTGCCGGTGCCACTTCTCCGGTTCGTCGTCGGTCTGCTCGGCGGCCTGGAGTTGGGTGAGGATGCCGGCCAGGCCCTGAGCCAGGGTGTCGTGGATCTCCCCGGCCATCCGCTGCCGCTCGTCCATCACCCCGGCCTCGCGGGCCTGGACCAGGAGTTGGGCGTGCAGGCCCGCGTTCTCCTCCAGCGCCGCCTCCAACTTGGCGTTGGCCGACTCCAGTTCGACGAGCGCCTGTTTCTGCTTCTGGTTGCGCTGCTCGGTCATGTCGCCGAAGTACGTGAACACCCCGCTCAACAACATGTTGAAAAACACCAGGAGGAGGTAGACCCACCACGTCTCCGCGTTGATGTTGACCGGCCCGCCGATCCACGACGCCGCCGTCACGAACGTGAAGGCCAGGACACCGACGAACCGCCAGTGGCCCCGCAGGACGAGGAACGCCTGGATGTAGCCGTTGAAGGCGAAGAAGCCGTACCACGGGGAGAGCGTCACCAGCAGGGCGGCGAACACCCACAGCCCGGCGTAGTACACGCCCATCTTCCAGCCGCCCGGCTGCCACTCCGGGTGGAGCGTGGTGAACCACAGCACCCAGAGCGCGGCCGCGATGGTCAGCCCCACCACGCCGGGGACGTTGACCGGGATGATCCAGAATATCTGCAGCAGCGTGATGAGGAGGCTGATCCCGAGCAGGGCGTACGGCAGGTTCTGGTTGACCGTGTTCTCTTTGCGCTCCCAGCGGTCGAACTCCGCCCGTAGCTGCGCCTCGACACCCACGACTCACTCCCAGCGGAAGTACCGCGCGGCCAGCCCGCCGGCAACGATCGTCCACCCCAGCATGACGGCCAGGTGCAGCAGCTGCGGCCAGTGCCCCGCGGCGGCGTCGCCCAATGATTGCACGCCCGCGCCCAGCGGGGAGAAGTCGCTGATCCGCCGCATGACCTCGGGCATCGTCTCCCGAGGGCCCCACATGCCGGCGGTGAACAGGAACGGGAAGAACAGGAACGTCCCGATCGCACCGGCGCCCTTGCCACTCGGCGCGAGCGAGGCCACGAGCAGCCCGATCGCGAACATCGCCAGCGAGCACAACAGGAACGCCATCAGGAAGGCGGGCAGCTGCCGCGGCAGGCTCACGTCGAACGCGGCCCGCGCGATGGCCATGATCACGAGCAGCACGACCACGGACAGGGCAAGGCACATCAGCAGCTGGGCGCCGAGCATCACCACCGGCTTCACCGGCGTGACCCGCATGCGCCGCAGGATGCCCTTCTCCCGGTAGGTGGCGAACTGCTGGGGCAGTCCGCTGAGCGCGAACATGGTGATGGCCATCGCGATGATGACCGGGGTGTAGAGGTCGATCACCCGAAGGCCGCCGAGATCCGGGGAGTTCTCCCGGAACGACGGGATCAGGCCAAGGATGACGAACAGGAGCGGTGGCATCACGAGCGTGAAGAACACGCCGACCGGTTCGCGGAAGAACAGCTTGGTCTCGGAGGCGGTGAGCCGGTACAGGGCGGACATGGTTACTCCTCAGGCGTCGATGGGGCGGCCGGTGAGCGCGACGAACGCGTCGTCCAGGGACGTCTGCTCGACCCGCAGGTCGCCCGCGACGACCTGGTTGCGGGCGAGCTCGCCGGCCACGGCCAGCAGCAGGTTGCCGGTGCCGGTGACGACGAGCTGGCTGCCGGCCCGCTCGACGCTCGTGACCTCGGGAAGCGCCGACAGCAGCGCGTGGTCGATGGGGGCGGACGGCCGGAACCGGATCCGCTGCCGGTCGTCGACCTGTTTGACCAGACCGGCCGGGGTGTCGAGCGCGACGAGCTTGCCGGCGTCGATCACGGCGAGCCGGTCGCAGAGCCGCTCGGCCTCCTCCATGAAGTGCGTGACCAGCACGATCGTGACGCCGCGGTCACGGATGCGCTCGATCAGGTCCCACGTGTCGCGGCGCGCCTGCGGGTCGAGGCCGGTGGTGAGCTCGTCCAGCACCGCGACCTTCGGGTCGCCGATGAGCGCCAGCGCGATCGACACCCGCTGCTTCTGCCCGCCGGAGAGCCGGCGGAACTGCGTGTTGAGCTTTTCCTCGAGGCGCAGGACCTCGACCAGCTCCCGCCAGTCGGCAGGGGTGCGGTAGAAGGAGCTGTACAGCTCCATGGCCTCGCCGACCTTGAGCTTCTCGGGCAGCTCGCTCTCCTGGAGCTGCGCGCCGAGCAGCTGGCGCAGCTCGGTGGTGTCCTGTCGCGGATCGATGCCACACACGTGGATGCTGCCGCCGTCCGGCGAGCGCAACCCCTCGACGCACTCGACGGTCGTGGTCTTACCGGCCCCGTTGGGCCCCAGAATGCCGAAGATCTCGCCCTGCTCGACAGCGAAGCTCACCCCGTTGACGGCGGTGAAGTCGCCATACCGCTTGACGAGGCCGTCCACCTCGATGATTGCCATGCCTCAAGCGTGTCCGGCGACAGGGGTGTGCCGAATCGACCGCGCGGCCAGGGGTTCGGTTGATCGCGGTGGGCGCGGAGATCAACCGATCGGTGGATGGCCGCATCACCCCGTCAGTACGGCGGCCACACGTCGAAGATGTGCTTGTACGCCAGCCACGAGGACAGGTCGTGCCGGAACTGGCTGAGTTCCTCGAGTGTCTTGTGGACCGTGCACAGCGCGAGGTCGGCGTCACCGACGAGGATGACGCGGCCAGCGACCGCCGCGGCGAACTCCTCCGACTGCACGATCCTGGCGCGCATGCCGGTCGGTGTCTCGAGGCCGAGCAACAGATCCGTGGTGCGCCAGTACCGGCCGTCGCTGGTCGCGCGAACGGAGGTGAGCACGCTCGGGCCTGCCTTGGCGTGGCGGGAGCGGGGCCGCTGGTGGGTGAGCCGGAGGTTCAGCGTCGGCAGGAGCCAGGTCACCTCGGACTCGTGGAACGGGTCCTCCGGGGTGGGGCACTCGGTGCGCAGACCCCAGCGTTCCACCTGGCAGGTGCGCAGGTGTCGGGTCATGCCGGACGAGTACGTGCGCGATGCCGTGAAGGTGTCGACGACGTCGACTAGCTGGGGGGTGATCGCCGTGCCCACGCGTCGAAGCGTAGTCGCCAGCATGCAATCGGTGATCCCCGGGTTTGATTCGTTATGTCACGTCTCGTGCGCAGAGAGGTACCGAATTGATGAACCTATAACTCTGTCGGGCGGTAACTGTTGACCTGGTGTGCCGTGCTCGCTAATTGCGTTCGACCCAGGTCAGCGGGATGCCGAGCCAGGCTTCGACGTCGTAACCAGCTGCCGCGATCCCGTCGACGGCCGCGAAGGTTCGCTCGAACGCGCGTTGCACAGTCACCCGATCGAGGAGCCCAGCGGTATGGGCCTCGAGTAGCTCGTCCGTGTCCAGCACCCGAAGGTCCGCGTGATCCCGCACGAGAATGTCCAGGTAGAGGTCGATCGTCCGCCACACCGACCCCGGCTCGATGTCGACGATGTCGATGTAGACGTCGTGGTTGAGCTCGATGCCGGGATGCGCCATCCAGCGACCCACTCGCAGGCCGTGTGCGGGGAGCAGCCAGGAGCGGAAGTAGGCGATGTGGGGGTGGCCGTCCACCGGTCGTCCCATGTAGAGGCCGAACTCCGTGGCCCGGTACGTCTCGACCGCTCGGACGATCCCCTTCGGATCGGTGTTGGTCATGGCTTCGACGTCGAAGAGTTCGATCTTGGGCGGGTGCAGGTCCGTCACGGATCCCAGCCTGGCACACGCGACTGGCCGGCAACTTCGGCCGAATGGGTCCGTTGTGGACTGATCGTTCGCTGGCATCCCGGCCGTGTTCAGCCGTGGTCGGCGCTGCCCGGCCCCTGGCGGGAGCCGCGACGGCTGGGACTGCGACTGCTGACCCTCGTTGACCTGGACTGACCTGCGCGAACCAAAATTGTCGGTGCCCCGGCGTAGCCTTTCTGTCGTGGCAATCGTGACTGCTAGCTCCGAGTTCCGGCCCATCGGTGACATCCCCCGCACCGAGGGTGAGTTCCGCATGGTCAGCGACTACGCGCCGGCTGGTGACCAGCCCGCCGCGATCGACGAGCTCGAACGTCGCATCAGGGCGGGCGAGAAGGACGTCGTGCTGCTGGGCGCCACCGGCACGGGCAAGTCCGCGACCACTGCCTGGCTGATCGAGCGCGTGCAGCGGCCGACGCTGCTGATCGCGCCGAACAAGACGCTGGCCGCGCAGCTGGCCAACGAGTTACGCGAGTTCTTCCCGCACAACGCGGTCGAGTACTTCGTCAGCTACTACGACTACTACCAGCCGGAGGCGTACGTACCGCAGACCGACACCTACATCGAGAAGGACTCGTCGATCAACGAGGACGTCGAGCGGTTACGGCACTCGGCCACGTGGAGCCTGCTGTCCCGGCGTGACGTCATCGTGGTCGCGTCCGTGTCGTGCATCTACGGTCTGGGCAGCCCGCAGGAGTACCTCGACCGCACGATCGCGCTGACGGTCGGCGAGGAGATCGAGCGCGACACCTTGCTGCGTGCGCTGGTCGACGTCCAGTACACCCGCAACGACGTGTCGTTCAGCCGCGGCACGTTCCGGGTGCGTGGCGACACGCTGGAGATCATCCCGGCGTACGAGGAGCTGGCCGTGCGGGTCGAGTTCTTCGGCGACGAGGTGGAGGCGCTGTACTACCTGCACCCGCTGACGGGCGAGATCGTCAAGCAGGTGGAGACGATCCGCATCTCGCCGGCCACGCACTACGTGGCGGGACCGGAACGCATGGAACGCGCGATCAAGAGCATCGAGGAGGAGCTGGAACAGCAGCTCGCGAAGCTGGAGAAGCAGGGCAAGCTGCTGGAGGCGCAGCGCCTTCGGATGCGCACGAGCTACGACATCGAGATGATGCGCCAGGTCGGCTTCTGCTCCGGCATCGAGAACTACTCGCGGCACATCGACTACCGCGGCCCCGGCACGGCCCCGGCGACCCTGATCGACTACTTCCCGGAGGACTTCCTCCTGGTCATCGACGAGTCGCACGTGACGGTGCCGCAGGTGGGCGGCATGTACGAGGGCGACATGTCGCGCAAGCGCACCCTGGTGGAACACGGCTTCCGCCTGCCGTCGGCGATGGACAACCGCCCACTGACGTGGGAGGAGTTCCAGGACCGCATCGGCCAGACGGTGTACCTGTCCGCGACCCCGGGCCCGTACGAGATGGGGCAGACCGGCGGCGAGTTCGTGGAGCAGGTGATCCGTCCCACGGGCCTGATCGATCCCGAGGTGATCGTCAAACCGACCGAGGGCCAGATCGACGACCTGGTACACGAGATCCGCCTCCGAGCCGAACGCGACGAGCGCGTCCTGGTCACCACGCTCACCAAGAAGATGGCCGAGGACCTGACGGACTACCTGCTGGAGCTGGGCATCCGGGTCCGGTACCTGCACTCCGAGGTCGACACCCTCCGCCGGGTCGAGCTGCTCCGGCAGCTGCGCCTCGGCGAGTTCGACGTGCTGGTGGGCATCAACCTGCTGCGCGAGGGTCTGGACCTGCCGGAGGTGTCGCTGGTGGCGATCCTGGACGCCGACAAGGAAGGCTTCCTGCGTTCGGGCACCAGCCTGGTGCAGACCATCGGTCGCGCGGCCCGAAACGTCTCGGGCGAGGTCCACATGTACGCCGACCGCGTCACCGACTCGATGCAGCACGCGATCGACGAGACAAACCGCAGGCGCGCCAAGCAGATCGCGTACAACACCGAGCGCGGCATCGACCCACAGCCACTACGCAAGAAGATCGCCGACATCCTCGACCGCGTCTACACGGAGGCGGAAGACGGGGAAACGGTGCCGATCGGCGGTTCTGGCCGCAACGCGTCCCGAGGCCGCCGCGCGGCAGGCGAACCGGGCGGCCGCTCGTCGGGCGTGTACGTCAAGGAGAACGTGGGCTCGATGGCGCGGTCCGAACTCGCGGACCTCGTACAGCAACTGACCGACCAGATGATGAACGCGGCGCGGGACCTGCAGTTCGAACTGGCGGCCCGCCTGCGCGACGAGATAGCGGACCTGAAGAAGGAGCTGCGTGGTATGGACGCTGCCGGCATCAAGTAGTCGGTCGTCGGGTGCGTGCCCGGGGGCTTGATCCCCGGGGGCCGGGGAAGTAAGGGGACAGGGCTGGGTTGGCCATGTCAGGTGGCCGTTGTGAGCGTTTGGCTCGCCGGCAGTCAGGCTGGCCGCCTGGCCCCGCGTACCTGGCGGAACCTTTCCGAGGCTGGCTGTTTCCCGACGAAGGGGTTCCGAGGCTGCCGACTGCGGGTCCGCGCCCGGTTGGTCGAGCACCACTGGACATGCACCAGCCCGGATCGGAACCTTCTCGGGGCTTGATCCCGGGTGCCGGGGAAGTAGGGGGACGGGGCTGGGTTGGCCGTGTCAGGTGGTCGTTGTGAGTGTTTGGCTTACCGGCAGTCAGGCTGGCCGCCCGGCCCCGCGTACCCGGCGGATCCCTTCGGAGGCTGGCTGTTTCCCGACGAAAGGGGTTTCGAGGCCGTCGACTGCGGGTCCGCGAACGGTTGGTCGGTTGAGCACCACTGGACACGCACCAGACCGCATCGGAACCTTCTCGGGGCTTGATCCCGGTGGCCGGGGAAGTGAGGAGACGGGGCTGGGTTGGTCGTGCCAGGTGGTCGTTGTGAGCGGTTTGGCTCATTGGCACCCAGGCTGGCCGCCTGGCCCCGCGCACCGGGCGGAACCCTTCCGAGGCTGACTGTTTCCCCACGAACTGGTGCCGATGCCGCCGACTGCGGGTCCGCACACGGTTGGTCGAGCACCACTGGACATGCACCAGACCGCATCGGAACCTTCCCGGGGCTTGATCCCGGGGGCCGGGAAGTAAGGGGACAGGGCTGGGGGGTTGGCCGTGCCAGGTGGCCGTTGTGAGCGTTGGCCCACCGGCACCTCAGGCTTCCGCCCGGCCCTGGCACCCGGCGGAACCCTTCCCTGGCTGACTGTTTCCCCACGAAAGGGTTCCGAGGCCGCCGACCGCGGGACCGCACACGGTTGGTCGGTCGAGCACTACTGGTGCCACCCGCCAGGCAGGAAGCCACACCCGGACACCCACCAGACCGGATCGGACCCTTTTCGGGGGCGTCTGCGCCGCGAGCATGCCTGCTTGAGCGTGGCTCCCGGCTCGCGAGCGGGCTGTCGGCCATCCTGCTCATCGGCTTTCTCGTCGCCGCTGCGCCGCCGTGGGCCTTCGTGGCCCGGGAGCGCGGTGAGCCCCTGCTCGGGCAGCTCCCGCTCCTGGCGGCTGTCAACGCGGTTCAGGTCTTGGCCAGGGCTTCCACAAGTGCCGTGACCACGCCCTGCCAGTGCTGGCGCTGTTGTTCTCGTTCGTTGGCGTCGGCGAGTCGTTCCTGGTGGACCCCCAGCCTCGTTCGTCCCTCGCCTGCTGGGGTCACGGTCAGCTGGAGTGTTGTGTCGTGGGTCCAGCCGCGTGGTTGCCAGGTCAGGCGCACGCGGTCGCGTTCGCGGAAGCTGCGGGTCTCGCCCCGAACTCCGGACGTGGTTTCGTAGCCCGCGCCTGGTTCCGACAGCACGGCGACCCAGCCAGATCGCCATCCCCGCCGGTGAGGTGAGGAAGCTCCACACGTCTCCCACCGGAACGTCGATCGTCTTGGACACGCCGATCTGCCAGCCGGCGTCGCGGGTGAGGCCGACCTGCGACCGACGCCACCCGGCGGTCACGAGGTCACCTCGATGAGTGCGGCGGGGCGAGGGACTTCTGGACGAATCATGCGATCCAGTATCGTCCTCAACCAGGACAACTACTGTCAGGGTTTTCCGTGAGCACCACGAATCGCCGTCTCGAGACGCTCTCCTTGCTGCAGGCACGCCCGGGTATCTCCGCGACCCAGCTTGCCGAGCGGCTCGGGGTCACCGAACGCACCGCGCGTCGTGACGTGGCCCAACTCCGTGAGCTCGGCTACCGCATCGACGCCGAGGCCGGCCGGACGGGCGGTTACCGTCTCGCGTCCGGCCATGCGATGCCGCCGCTGCTGCTGGACGCGGACGAGGTCGCCGCCGTCGCCCTCGGGTTGCGTACCGCGGTCGCCGTCGACGGGCTCGACGCCGCCGCCACCACCGCGCTCGCCAAGCTCACCCAGGTCGTCCCGTCGCGTTGGCGCACCCGGCTCAGCGCGTTGGCCGACGTCGAGGCACGGTCCGAACAACCCGGACGCCACGCCGACCGCGACGTGCTCATCCCGCTCGCGCTCGCCTGCCGTGCGAACGAGGCCGTCCGCATCCGGCACCGCCGGCACGACGCCGTGGCGGCGCGGCCCGTCGACGTGCAGCCGCACCGGTTGGTCGCCCTGCGTCGCCGCTGGTACCTCGTCGCATGTCCGCGCGGTGCGGACCGGTGGGCCGTCTACGCCCTCGACCGCATTGATCATGTCCAGCCGCTCGGCACTCGTTTCCCGGCGCCCCAGCCACTGACGGACGCCGCCGCGTACGTCACCGACGCGCTCGCGCACGGGCCGTGGCGGCACCGCATCCGCGTGCTGGTCCACACCTCGGCCGACCTGGTCCGCGACATGGTCGACCCGAGCGTGGCCACCGTGATCGACACCGGCGACGAGTGCGAACTCCACTTAGGCACCGACGACCTCGACTGGGCGGCGCGGTGGCTCGCCTACCTCAACCTCGACCTCGACGTGATCGAACCGGTCGAACTCACCGACCACCTACACGGCCTGGGACGCTGGCTGCTCGACCGCTACCCCACGAGTGCCGACGGGTAGCTACGCCTGGTCAGCCGGTGTCGGTTCAGGACTCCGGGAAACTCTGCGTAGTTCCCGGACCTGGCGGCTGGTCAGTGCCGCGGCCGTGACCACCACGATCAGCACGGCGGAGCCGACGAGCGTCGCCGCCGGTCCGGCGACCGCGGCGACCGGGCCGACCGCGAGCTGCCCCACCGGCACCGCGACGTACGAGCCGATCATGTCGTAGCTGTACACCCTGGCCAGCTTGTCGCTGGGCACGTTCTCCTGCAGCGACAGGTCCCAGGCGATGGTGAACTGCTCCAACGCGATGCCGCACAGGAACATCGCCGGCAACAGCACCACCAGGTGCGGCGACAGGCCGAGCGCGAGCAGCGGCGCCGCCTCCATCGTCACCAGCACGACCCCGAACAGCAGCGCCCGCCGCGGCAGCCACCGGGCGGCAACGAGTCCGCCGACCACCGCGCCCGCGGTTTGGCTCGCGAGTGCCACACCCCAGGCCGCGCGCCCAAACGTCTCGTCCGCGATCACCGGCCCCAGCACCTGCTCGCCACCGACGAACGCCGCGTTCACGACCATGAACTGCAGCACCACGACCCACACCCAGCGCCGTGAGAAGAACTCCGACCAGCCCTCGCGCAACTCGGTGAGCATGTGGCTGCGGGCCCGCTCCGTCCGCGTGCCGCCGACCCGCACGTAGCAGGTCGCCTCGACCGCGAACGCCGCCGCGATCACGACCATCGCCCAGCCAGGCCCGGCGGTGGCGGCGAGCAGGCCGCCGAGTGGCGCGCCGACGATCGCGGCCGAGTTCGTGCCGATCCGCAGGATCGCGTTGGCCTGCTGGAGGTTCTCGGCGGGCACGGTCTCCGGCGTGATCGAGTACGAGGCGGGCAGCGCGATCGCCGCGACCGCGCCGTTGACCAGTCCGATCCCGGCGAGCAGCGGCACGGAGGCGAACCCGGCCAGCACGGACACGGCCATCAGCGCGGACGTCGCCGCCGCGAGTGCGCTCGAACCCTGTAACAGCAGGGCCCTCGGCCACCGGTCCGCGAGCACGCCACCGACCAGCAGCAACGCGATGTTCGCGATCGACCGTGCGCCGACCACGATGCCGAGATCGGTGACCGATCCACCCAGGTCGAGCACCGCGAAGGACAGCGCGATCGGCGCGATGGCGTTGCCGAGGAACCCGGTCGTGCGGGCGATGGCCAGCCAGCGAAAGCGCGCGTGCGAGAAGACCCCCATGCGGGTCTTCTTACCGCAAGAGGCCGTCGTCCAGTTGCGTGAGAGCGTTTTCGATGGACGACAGGATGTCGGTGTCCTCCGACCTCACCCACTCCAGCGAGGTGGTCAACAGCACGCCGAAGATCGCGCCGACCGTCGCCTGCACGGCCGGGTCGTCCGTCGGGCGGCCGAGCCGTTCCGCGCTGAGTCTCGTCATCGTGGCCATCGTGTCCCGGATGCTGTGCAACGTGGCGCCCCACAGCTCCGGCACGGACAGCAGCAGCCGGCCGCGGTCGAGCTGCGTCGTGAGGTCGTCTTCGGTCATCTGGGCCATCCCGTCCCACATCGCGGCACGCCATGCCTGGATGAGGTTGAGCTCGGGCGGCTGCGCGACGAACGCGGCGAAGATGATCGGGTCGTAGTCGTCGTTCACGACCAGGTCTTCCTTGGTGGGGAAGTAGCGGAACACCGTGCTCGGCGACACCTCGGCCGCCTCCGCGACCTGCTCGACCGTGGTCGCCGCGAACCCACGCTCGCGGAACAGGCGAATCGCATGCCCCTGAATGGCGAGCTTGGTCCTCGCCTTCTTCCGCTCCCGCAGTCCACCCTTGCTACCGGCCGCCGACGTCATGCCCAGATTCTGAGGGTTCCAACCCCGAACGGCGACAGCCCACCCCCGTTCGCACCCGAAAACGCGCGAGTCTCGCTTCTGGCCCCCGCGAGTTGCGCGTTCAGCACCCCCGAGTTGCGTTTTCGTGTACGCCCCGTGTTCCCGAAAACGCAACTCGCCGGGGCCGAACGCGCGACTCGCAGGGGCCGAACGCGCGACTCGCGAACTCAGGGGCGTAGGTCTGGGAAGTCTTCTTCGCGGTATTCGCTGGTCACCGGTGCCGTCGGGTCGGCGTGGAGTTCGGTTTCGCGGTTGCGGAGTTCGACGCGGCGGATCTTGCCGGAGATCGTCTTCGGCAGCTCGGCGAACTCCAGGCGGCGGATTCGCTTGTAGGGAGCGAGGTTCTCGCGGGCGAAGGCCAGGATCGAGCGGGCCGTCTCGGCGGTGGGGGAGTGGCCCGCCGCGAGCACCACGTACGCCTTGGGCACCGCGAGCCGGATCGGGTCCGGGGACGGGACGACGGCCGCCTCGGCCACCGCGTCGTGTTCGATCAGCACGCTCTCCAGCTCGAACGGGGAGATGCGGTAGTCGGACGCCTTGAACACGTCGTCCGCACGGCCGACGTAGGTGATGTAGCCGTCGGCGTCACGGCTGCCCACGTCGCCGGTGTGGTAGAAGCCGTCCCGCATGACCTCGGCGGTGCGTTCCTCGTCGTCCGCGTAGCCGGTCATCAGGCCCACGGGGCGGCGCGACAGGTCGATGCAGATCTCGCCCTCGCCGTTCGGCACGCCCGACGCGTCGACCAGCGCGATGCCGAACCCCGGCAGCGGTCGGCCCATCGAGCCGGGCTTCACGGGCTGGCCCGGGGTGTTCGCCACCTGCACCGAGGTCTCGGTCTGCCCGAAACCGTCCCGAATCGTCACGCCCCACGCCTTGCTGACCTGCTCGATCACCTCAGGGTTCAGCGGCTCGCCAGCGCCGACGACCTTGCTCGGCGGGGTCTTCAGCGCGCTCAGGTCGGCCTGGATCAGCATCCGCCACACCGTCGGCGGCGCGCAGAACGACGTGACCCCGCACCGGTCCATCACGCCCATCAGCGTGGCCGGGTCGAAGCGCGTGTAGTTGAAGAGGAACACCGTGGCCTCGGCGTTCCACGGCGCGAACACGTTGCTCCACGCGTGTTTCGCCCAGCCCGGCGAGGAGATGTTCAGGTGCACGTCGCCAGGTTCGAGGCCGATCCAGTACATCGTGGACAGATGGCCGACCGGGTAGGACACGTGCGTGTGCCGCACGAGCTTCGGCCGTGCGGTCGTGCCGGAGGTGAAGTACAGCAGCAGGCCGTCGTCGGCGTGTGTCACCTCGTCCGGGGTGAACGCGACCGGCGCGCTCTCGGCGTCGGCGAAGTCCAGCCAGCCGTCGACCGGCTCCCCGACAGCAATACGACTGTATGAACCAGGCACGTCCGCGAACTTCGCCGTGTCAGCGGACCGCACCACGACGTGCGCGGCGCGGCCCCGGTCGACGCGGTCCCGCAGGTCGGTCGTACCGAGCAGGGTGGACGCCGGGATCAGCACGACGCCCAGCTTCATCGCCGCGAGGATCGTCAACCACAGCTCGCCCTGGTTGCCCAGCATCAGGATCAGCCGGTCGCCGCGCTGGACTCCCGCCGCACGCAACCAGTTCGCGACCTGGTTGGACCTGCGGGACACGTCAGCGAAGGTCCACTTCAGCTCGCTGCCGTCCTCCTCGACGATCCACAGCGCGAGCCGGCTCGCCGTCGGCTCGGTCGCGGCGACGACGTCGAACCAGTCGAGCGCCCAGTTGAACTCGGACAGGACGGGCCACTCGAACTCAGCGCTCGCGCGGTGGTAGTCCGTTCGATGCTCCAGGAGAAAGTCCCGTGCCGCGCGGAACTTCTCGGCGGCCGCACTGCTCACCTGTCTCGTCCCTCCTACTTGCCGTTGAACCGGGGTGCCCGCCGCTCGACGAAGGCCTGCACGGCCTCGCCAAGATCCTCACTGGGCAGGAACGCGGCGTTCCACGCGCCGACGTACCGCAAACTGTCGGCGACGTCCCGCTCGCGCCGGTGCCCGAGCACGTCCTTGACGCCCTGCACGACCAGCGGCGGGTTGGCCGCGATGTCGGCGGCGAGCGCGCGGGCGGCGGCCAGCAGCGACTCCTGGTCCGGGTACACGTCGTTGACCAGGTGGATCTTCTCGGCGCGGGCGGCGTCGATGTCCTTGCCGGTGTACGCGAGCTCGCGAAGGTGGCCCTCGCCGATGATGCCGGCGAGGCGCTGGAGGCTGCCGAGGTCGGCGACGATCGCGACCTTGACCTCGCGGACGCTGAACTTGGCGTCGGCGCTGGCCAGACGGATGTCCGTGGCCGCGATCACGTCCACCCCGCCGCCGATGCACCACCCGCTGACCGCGGCGATCACGGGCTTGCGGCACGCGGCGACCGAGGTGACGGAGTCCTGGAGCTCGCGGAGCCGGGTGAGGAACTCCGTGCGTGGCTTGGCGAGCGCGGGGCCGCCGAGTATCCCGGCCCATTCGCCGGACATGGCGGGCAGGTCGAGGCCGTAGGAGAAGTTGGCGCCGCTGCCGGTGAGGATGATCGCGCGGACGTCGTCGTCCTGGTCGAGCCGGCCGAAGACGATGGGCAGCTCCCGCCAGAAGTCGGGGCCCATCGCGTTGCCCTTGCCGGGACCGAGCAGCGTGACCTCGGCGACACCGTCCGCGATGTCGATCTTCAACGAGACGAGGCTGTCGGTCACGACAGCTCCTCGCGGTCGCCGAGTGACCACTGTGTTCGGTGATTTGCTGCGCAAGGTTCGCTCATGGCAGCCATACTCGCAGTATTTGCCAGGAGGGCCCAGAGTTCCCCCAATCGTGTCGGCCGAGGTTTGGCAGTCTGAGCCGGTCCGGCCGTTACGGTCCGGACCGGGCGGATCTTCACGTTAAGGAGGGCGGATGGCACGGGAGAACGTGATGTCGACGCCGATCTTCGACCAGCTGCTGCGCGAGATGGCACAACGGGCGGAATCACCCGCTGGCGCCCCGTCATCCGCGCCGTCCCCGGAGCCCGAGCCACCGAAGGAACCGGAACAGCCGCGCCCAACCCCACGCCGCCGCCACCGAGCAGACTGACCCCGCCCCGCTCCCGCGCCGGCCTCCGGCCTCCGGCCTCCGGCCCCCCGAATCCCAGCGTACCGGCCACCACCGACAAAACCGGCACGTCGCCGAGTCACCTGTGGACAACCTCGCGTGTCCAACACTCTGGACCCGCGTGTCCGACAGTGCGGACCGGTGAGTTCAACAAACGTGCTGTGTGCTCGCCCGAGGTCACCGCAGCGCCCCCGTTCTTCGGTGCGCCATGTCCACCGTGTCCACCCGGGTCCGAATCTGATGCGTTGGACGCGCGAGGTGGATCACACGGTCTTTAGCGATGCGAACTAGTTGAGTTAGCCTTGCTAAAGAACCTGTGCGAAGGGGGCTTTCACCGTGTCGCGTGTGCGGTCACTCGCCGAACTCGGTCCGCACTACAAGTGGATCGCGCTGTCGAACACGACGCTCGGGATGCTGATCGCCACGATCAACTCCTCGATCGTGCTGATCGCTCTGCCGGACGTCTTCAACGGAATCGGGATCAACCCACTGGATCCGGCCAACACCAGCTACCTCCTGTGGATGATCATGGGCTTCCTGGTCGTCACCGCCGTGCTGGTCGTGACCTTCGGGCGGCTCGGCGACATGTACGGCCGCGCCCGCATGTACAACCTGGGCTTTCTGATCTTCACGGTCTCGTCGGTCCTGCTCGCGGTCACATGGATGTCCGGCGACGCGGCCGCGCTGTGGCTCATCGGCTGGCGGGTCGTCCAGGGTGTCGGCGGCGCGTTCCTCATGGCCAACTCGAGCGCGATCCTGACCGACGCGTTCCCCACGAACCAGCGCGGTCTCGCGCTCGGCATCAACGGCGTCGCCGCCGTCGCCGGGTCCTTCCTCGGGCTGGTCGTGGGCGGTGTGCTCGCGCCGATCAACTGGCACTTGGTCTTCCTGGTGTCCATCCCGTTCGGGGTGATCGGCACGATCTGGGCGTTCCTTAAGCTGCGCGACACCTCCGAGCGCCAGAAGGCAGACATGGACTGGGGCGGCAACATCACGTTCGCCGTCGGCCTGATCGCCGTGATGGTCGCGATCACCTACGGGCTTCAGCCATACGGCGGTCACTCGATGGGGTGGACCAACCCGTGGGTGCTGGGCGCGTTGATCGGCGGGTTCGCCGTGTTGGCGCTGTTCGTCTGGATCGAGCGGCGTGTCGCCAACCCGCTGTTCAACCTGTCGCTGTTCCGGATCCGCGTGTACAGCCTCGGCAACATCGCGAACCTGATGGCCTCCCTCGGCCGCGGCGGGCTGCAGTTCATCCTGATCATCTGGCTGCAGGGCATCTGGCTGCCGCAGCACGGCTACTCCTACGAGCAGACGCCGCTGTGGGCGGGGATCTACATGCTGCCGATGACGGTCGGGTTCCTGATCGCCGCGCCGCTGGCCGGGATGCTGTCCGACCGCCGCGGGGCCGCGTTCTTCACGACCGGCGGCATGGTCCTGACGGCGCTGACGTTCTTCCTGCTCACCGAGTTGCCGGTGGATTTCCCATACCCGCTGTTCGCGCTGATCCTGGTGATCAACGGGATCGGCATGGGCATGTTCACCTCCCCGAACCGGGCCGAGGTGATGTCGGCGCTGCCGGGCAACGCACGCGGCGCGGGCGCCGGGATGACCGCGACGTTCCAGAACTCGGCGATGGTCCTGTCGATCGGGATCTTCTTCAGCCTGATCATCGCGGGTCTGTCGACGACCCTGCCGACCGCCATGAGCACCGGGCTGACCGCACACGGCGTACCGGCGGACGCGGCCAACCAGTTGGCCCAACTGCCGGCGGTGGCGGTGTTGTTCGCCGCGTTCCTGGGCTACAACCCGATCGAGCACCTGCTGGGCGGCTCGCTGGGCTCGCTCCCACCGGAGCAGGCGGAGTTCCTGACCGGGCACAGCTTCTTCCCGAGCCTGGTGACCCAACCGTTCGCGGACGGCCTACATGTGGCGTTCTGGTTCGCGATCATCGCCAGCCTGGTGGCCGCGGCGGCGTCGTGGTTCGGCCGCCCACGCAGCGGCAAGGCAGGCGCGATAGAACCAACACTCAACCCAGCAGCAGCGACGCCGTAAGCCTTCCGGGGCGTGGCCTCCGGCCCCCGGTTCGAGCCTCTCATGGAGCACCGACATTCCGGGCGCGCGTTACGGCGGTTGTCCACAACATCTCGCGTGTCCAACACTCCAGACCCGCGTGTCCAACGTGTGGGACCGGTGGGTTGAACAAAGTCAGTCGGGTGCTTGAACTGTTGAACTCGGCGGTCGGCATTGTTGGACACGCGGGTCCTGAGTGTTGGACACGCGGATGCCGGGCGTTGGACACGCGGGGTTGTCCACAGGCAGTGGGTGCGCGGTGCCCGAAACTGTCGGTGCACGTTGGTAGCGTGGAAATCGGGGGACCCCCGGGTGCACGAATGGTCCATTCGCTCCGGTTGGGTGGGTGAATCGGTTGCCGTTTGCCGGTTGATCGGCCGTGGGTGTCGGTGCTCACCGGTAGTGTGGAAATCGGGGGACCCCCTGGCGCACGAATGGACCATTCGCTCGGGTTC
>NZ_DASUVO010000166.1:0-15591 GCF_036378875.1 Actinophytocola sp. | reverse complement strand
TGTTCGTGACCGAGCGCGGCCGGCTGGTCGGTGTGCTGTCGCGGCGGGACCTGCTCACGACCTACCTCCGGGACGACGACGTGATCCGCGCGGACGTCGAGCACGTGCTGGCCGCACGACCCGACCAGCGGCAGGTGAACGTCAGCGTTCGGGACGGGATCGTGCTCCTGCTCGGCCGTGTCGAGTGGCGCAGCACGCGGGCCGTGATCGCCGAGCGGGTGCGGGCGGTGCCCGGCGTGGTGGAGGTGGCCGACCGGCTCGGCTACGTCTTCGACGACGGCGCCCAGCCCAGAGCGTGCGAACCCACCGTCCCCTTCCTACTACGTTCCTGCGAGGGAAGAGACATGCGTGCACGAGACATCATGACGACTCCGGTGATGACGGTGCGGCCGGAGACGCCGATCAAGGAAGCGGCCGCGCTCCTGGCCGCCCGCGGTTTCACCGCCCTCCCCGTCATCGACGCCGAGTACCGGTTGATCGGGATCGTCACCGAGGCGGACCTGGTGCGGGACCGCGTCCCGCGCGACCCGAGAGCGCTCTGCCACCCCGGTGAGCAGATGCCGACCGTGGCCACCACGACCGTCGGGGAGGTGATGACCACGCCCGTGGTCGCGATGGGCCCTGGCACCGACGTCGCCGTCCTGGCCAGGACGCTCCTCGACGCCGGCCACCGCAGCATGCCGATCGTGGACGGGTCACGGCTGATCGGCATCGTCACCAGACGCGACATCGTCCGGGTCATCGCCCGCGACGACGACACCATCGCCGAGGACGTCCGGCACCGCCTGGAGATCTACGGCGGTGACCGGCGCTGGCAGGTCGAGGTGCACGACGGGATGGTGTCGATCGGCGACCAGTTCGACGACGAGACCGACCGCCACGTCGCCACCACCCTCGCCGAGGCGGTGCCCGGCGTCGTCCGGGCCACCGCCTTCGCCGCCCGGGACGGGGACGATCGATGAGCGCGCCGGTCGTGGTCGGCGTCGACGGGTCGGAGTCCGCACTGCACGCGGTTCGCTGGGCGGCGGACGAGGCGGCACGGCGTGGTGCCGTGTTGCGCCTCGTGCACGCCGTCGAGATCCCCACCGGGTATCCACCCGGGTTCGTCGACTCGGACGCCCTGCGGGCAGCACTCGCCGAGCAGGGCAGGTCGTGGCTCGAACAGGCCCGGCAGGCCGCGCCAGGGTTGGCCACCGAGGTGGTCGAGGTCAAGGCCGCAGCCGTGCCGGCGCTGGTGAAGGAGTCGACACACGCGGCACTGGTGGTGCTCGGGTCGCGGGGACTCGGCGGGTTCACCGGACTGCTCCTCGGCTCCACCGCTGTCGAACTCGCCGCGCACGCACACTGCCCGGTCGTCACTGTTCGGGGCACGGACAACGGTCATGATGGCCCGGTGGTGGTCGGCGTGGACGGCACCCCGCTGGGTGAGGCCGCGATCGCGTTCGCCTTCCACGAAGCGTCGATCCGCGGGACCGGCCTGGTCGCCGTGCACACGTGGACCGACCTGGTCCTGGAGGCGGCCTTCGCGGGTGGGGCGGCGCAGCTCGACTTCTCGGTTCTGGCCGCGCAGGCGGAGGAGTTGCTCGGTGAGCGGCTCGCGGGCTGGCAGGAGAAGTACCCGGACGTGCCGGTCAGCCGGCACGTGAGCCGGGATCGTGCGGCCAGTGCGTTGCTGCGGCACGCCGATGGCGCACAGCTGGTCGTGGTCGGCACCCGAGGGCGAGGTGGTTTCCGCGGGCTGCTGCTCGGCTCGACCAGCCAGCATCTGCTTCAGCACGCACCGTGCCCGGTCGCGGTGGTCCGCACCGGATCGTCCCGAGAGGACTGAACGCATTCACGTCGGAGCCGGCACAGGTCGCAAGTCCTTTCGCCGGGCGACGTTGGGCCTGTCGGACGGGGGACCTCCGCCGCTCCCGCCACCGGGTGTCCGAGGGTCATGCTGAACACCCGGCCCCGAAAAGGGCCCGTACGCGCAGGAGTCCTCAATGAACAGCACCGACCCAGTGATCGAGCAGGCGTTGCGCGCGGCGGTCCGGGCACCGTCGGTGCACAACACCCAACCGTGGCGGTTCGTGGTCGCGCCGCCGTTCGTGGAGTTGCACCTCGACCGGGAGCGGGTGCTCCCGGTGGTCGACCCGATGGCACGGGAGGCCCGGATCTCCTGCGGCGCCGCGTTGTTCAACCTGCGACTCGCGATCGAGGCCGCCGGCCGGAGCGCGGTGATCGATCTCCTGCCGGACGCCGGCAGGCCGGACCTCCTCGCGGTGCTGCGGGTGAGCGGCTCCCGGCCCGTCGCGCCGGAGCAGGCCACGCTCGCACAGGTCGTCGCCCGCCGAGTGACCAACCGCCGGCCGTTCACGGATCGGGTCGTTCCGTTGGCACACCGCACCGTGCTGGTGCGCGCCGCCGCGGCCGAGCGGGCGCGGCTGGTCGTGCTGGACACGCCGAAGAAGCTCGACACGTTCGCCACGCTGCTGCGCCGCGCCGACCACCTCCAGGAGACCGACCCCGCCTTCCAACGCGAGCTGCGTGCGTGGGCGGACCGGGACGCGAACCCCGCGGAGGATGGTGTGCCGCGTTCGGCGGGCGGGCCTCGACCAACCGTCGGTTCGCTGCTCACGCCGCGACAGTTCCATCCCGGGTCCACTGTGGAACGGGCGTTCGAGCAGGAACCCCTGGTGGCCATGCTGACCACCCACGGTGACACCCCACGCGACCACCTCCACGCCGGGCTCGCCCTGCAGCGGGTGCTGCTGTCCGCCACCGTCCTCGGGCTGAGTGTGTCGTTCCTGTCCCAGCCGGTGGAGGTGGCGCACACGCGCACCGCGCTACGCACGTTGCTGGACGTGGCGGGCCAGCCGCAGATCGTGGTCCGTGTCGGTTACGGCCACCCGGTCGCGCAGACCCCGCGCCGGCCGGTCAGTGCTGTCACCACGACCCGGACCGGAACCCAGTCATGAGGGAGATGACCATGTACGTCAACGAAGGCCAGCGGCCGATCATGGTCGGTGTGGACGGTTCGGAGTCCGCGCTGCACGCCGTGCGTTGGGCCGCGCGGGAGGCCGGCCGGCGCAACGCGCCGCTGCGGCTCGTGCACGTCTGCGTGCTGAACCCGGTGCGGCATCCGCGCCAGGAGGTTCCTCCGCCACGGTTCCACGCCGCGGTCCTCGACCAGGGCCGGCACTGGCTGACCGAGGCGAGCGAGAACGCCCGCCGGACTGTGCCCGGACTGCCGGTGGTCACGGACCTGCGGGCGGGTGTGGCCGCCGATGTGTTGATCACCGAGTCGCGTACCGCCCAGTTGGCCGTGCTCGGGTCGCGTGGGTTGGGTGGTTTCCGGTCGATGCTCGTCGGGTCGGTCGCCGTGGCGCTGTCGGAACACGGGCACTGCCCGGTCGTCGTGATGCATTCGTCCACACGGGACGGTGTGCCGCCGTCGGACGGTCCGGTGGTGGTCGGTGTGGACGGCTCCGAGCTGAGCGACGCCGCGCTGATGTTCGCGTTCGAGGAGGCGGCCGCACGCGGTGTGCCGCTCGTGGCGGTGCACACCTGGCTGGACGTGAACATGGCCGGCGCGTGGACGATGCTGCCCGGCACGGTCGACTGGGACTGGCTCCAGAGCGAGGAAGAGGATCGGCTGGCCGAACGGCTTGCCGTGTGGCGGGACAAGTTTCCCCAGATCGAGGTCCGAGCCGTGGTGAAGCGGGACCGGCCCGACCGTGCCCTGCTCGAGCACGCGGCGGGCGCGCAACTGCTCGTCGTCGGCTCCCGAGGACACGGCGTGTTCACCGGCATGGGGCTGGGCTCGGTGAGCCAGACCCTGTTGCACCACGCCGAATGCCCCGTCGCGGTGGCACGAACGGACCAGACGTGAACACCGAGCTCGGTCGCGTCGTCGCCGGCGTCTCCACCATGGACGGACGCGGGGTGGTGGGATGGGCGGCCGACGAGGCAAGCGCCCGGCATGCCGAGTTGCGGCTCGTGACCGCCAGACCGGCACCCGCCGCTCCCGACCGCTACCTCCCGAACGACGCCGCCGACACACAGTGGACCGCCGCGCTACGACTGCTCTCGGACCTGATCGACGAGGTAGCCACCGGCTGGCCGGGCCTCACCGTCACCACCGACCTCGCCACCGGCACGCCCGCAGCGGTTCTCCGTGCCGCGGCGGAGGAGGCGGACCTGTTGGTCGTCGGCGCGGACGACGCCAGTCCCTTCACCGAAGCCATCAGCGGATCCGTGCCGGGCGACCTGTTGACGACCACACCCTGCCCGCTGGCAGTGGTGCCACGGCGAGTGTGGGCGGCGCAGCCGGCGTCCGCGCCCGTCGTGGTGGCGCTCGACGAAACGGATAGCGCCCAGTCGGCGCTCGCCTACGGGTTCGTCGCGGCGGCCAGGAGCGGCCGGCCGTTGACGATCCTGCGCTGTGTCACCACCGGCCATCTCGGTGCGGACGCCGCGACCGCACACGCACGGCTGCTCATCGCGTACGGGGAGCTGTATCCGGACGTGGCCGTCTCGGTCGACATGGTGGCCGACGATCCGCGGCACGCGCTCGTCGCCGTCTCGCGGCGGGCGGCGCTGCTGGTGCTCGGCTCCCGTGGTCGAGGCCGGCTCGCGTCCAGCCTGTTCGGCTCGGTGAGCCGTGACCTCATCCGCCGCAGCCACTGTCCTGTGGTGGTCGCCCGCACCCAACCAGCCACCGTTCCCGCGACCTTGTGAGGAGAAAGTCATGGCATCGCACCGCAAACCCGTAGTCGTCGGTATCGACGGCTCGGCCATCGCGCTCCAGGCGGTCCGCCAGGCCGCGCGGCGCGCGGGCCGCGACCGCGTGCCCCTGCGGCTCGTCCACATGTACGAACTCCCGTTCGGGTTTCCGTCCGGGCTGCCCGAGGAGGAGTCGATCCTGAACGCGCTGCGCCGCGCGGGCAGGCGCCGCCTGGGCGAGGCACGTGAGGTGGCGACCAGTGTCGTGCCGGGGCTCGAGGTGGACACCGAACTGGCGGCCATGCCGGTGTCGACCGGACTGCTCCGCGAGTCCGAGGACGCGTCGGTGCTCTTCCTCGGCAACCGGGGGCACAATCCGCTCGCCGGTCTCCTGGTGGGCTCCACCGCGCTCGGGCTGGCCGGCCACGCGCACTGCCCGGTCGTGCTGACACGCGGCGGCGCCGATGTCGCGCCTGGCACCGGACCGGTCGTGGTCGGGGTGGACGGCACGCAGGCCAGCGAGGCGGCGGTGGCGTTCGCCTTCGCCGAGGCGGCGGCCGAGGACGCCACGCTCGTCGCCGTGCACGCCTACGCCGAGTCCGTGTTCGACACCGCGTTCCCCGGCGTCGAGATGGACCTGGACTGGCAGCGGCAGCGCGAGCTCGCCGAGGAGACGCTCGGAGAACGCCTCGCCGGCTGGCAGGAGAAGTACCCGCAGGTGCGGGTGGAGCGGGACGTCGTGCGCGACCGGCCGACCAGGGCACTGCGCCGCTGCGCCCAGACGGCGCGGCTGGTGGTCGTCGGCCGGCGGGGGCGTGGCGGGTTCCGCGACCTCGTTCTCGGCTCGACGAGCCAGCAACTGTTGCACCACGCGATCTGCCCGGTCGCCGTGGTACGCAACGAAACCATTGAGTAGCAAGGAGAATCGGCGAGGCGAGCACGCGGTGTCCAGAAAGCCGCGATCGGGACGTTCAACGACACGAGCGCGTCTTTCAGGGCATCGCCTGGTGGTCCCGGCGGAAGGCGGCGACGGCGGTCGGCAGTGTCGGGAAGATGTGGTCGTCGCCGATTCGGTCGACCAGGCCGCTGGTCGCGAGTTGGTCGCGGAGGTCCTGTTTGACCCTGGCCATCGCGAACACGATGCCGCGACCGGTGAGTTCCGCGCGCAGGTCCTCCAGTGCGTCGACCGCGGTGATGTCGACCTCGACATTGGCCTCGGCGTTGAGCAGGAACCAGCCGACCGGGGTGGGGGACTCGTCGACGGCGGCCAGTGCGCGGCGGCGGAAGTTGTCCGCGTTGGCGAAGCACAGTGGTGCGTCGTAGCGGTACACGACCAGTCCGGGGATGCGGGTGGCGTCCGGGTAGTCGTCGATGTCGTGCATGCCGGCCACGCCGGGCACCTCGCCGAGGATCCCGTCGTGCGGGCGGGCGATGCGTCTCAGTAGGTCCAGGATGGACAGTCCGATCGCGACGAGGACACCGCCCAGCACGTCGAGTAGCAGCACGCCTGCGGTGGTGGCGAGCGCGAGTGCCAGCTCGCTGCGCCGGAACGTGCCGATCCGGCGGAACTCGGCCACCTCGACGAGCCGGAGTGCGGCGTAGATGACGAGCGCACCGAGCGCGGCGGTCGGGAAAATGGCCAGCAGCGGGCGGCCGAACAGCAACACGAGCACGACCACGGCGACCGCCACAAGGGAGTGGACCTGCGAGCGGCTGCCGAGGCTGTCCCCGATGGCCGTGCGGCTCGCGCTGCTGCTGACCGGGAATCCCTGCAGCAGGCCGGTCGTGACGTTCGCGGCACCGAGCGCGAGCAGTTCGTTGTTCGCGTCGATCCGGTAGGAGTTCCGGGTGGCGAACGACCGTGCGGTGAGGACGTTGTCGGAGTAGCCGACCACCGCCACGCCGACCGCAGGCAGCAGCAGTGCGAGGACGTCGGCGCCGGACACCGCGGGCAAGCCGGGTGCCGGGGCACCAGCCGGGATCGTACCGATCACCTGGATGCCATTGTCCCGCAACGAGAACACGGCCGTCGCGGCCGTGGCCAGCAGCACCGCGAGCAGGGGAACGGGGAGCTTGGGCAGCAGTCTCCCGGCCGTCAACAGGAAGGCCAGGACACCCGCGGCCAGCAGGATCGTCGGGACGTGCACGCGGTCGAGCTGGCCTGCGAACGAGCCGAGGTCGGCGACGATCGAGTCGCCGTGCACGGGCACGCCGGTGACCTTGCCCAGCTGCCCGACGATCATGAGCACCGCCACCCCGGCCATGTAGCCGACGAGGACGGGCCGCGACAGCAGGTCGGCGAGGAACCCGAGCCGCGCCGCCGCCCCCAGCAGGCACAGCACGCCAACGAGCAGTGCGAGCACGGCGGCCAGTGCCGCGTAGCGGGCCGGGTCACCCACGGCGAGCGGGGCGATCGTCACCGCGGTCATCAGCGCGGTCGTCGACTCCGGCCCCACCGACAACTGCCGCGACGAGCCGAACACCATGTACACGGACAGCGACCCGACGATCGTCCACAGTCCCACGACCGGAGCCAGGCCCGCGATGTCCGCGTAGGCCATCACCTGCGGGATGAGATAGGCGGCCACCGTGACACCGGCGAGCGCGTCCGGTCGCAACCAGCTCCGGCGGTAGTCGCGGAGCAGTCGCAACCCCTGCGGTCGGAAGGTCCGATGTGGACCATTGGCGCGCATGGTGGGCACAGTAGCCGAAGGACACTCGGGACATACGTGACCAAAGGCCCGTCGGTCGGCTCCCAAAGGACTCTTCCCGGCACCCGGGTCGCCGCCGACGGTGGAGGTAGGACCACTGGAAGGAGAAGACCGTGGTCACCAACACCTCGCCGGTGCGGTTGACCGCCCGGCTCGACGACGAGCCCAGCCGTTGGCTGTGGCTGGTGAAGTGGCTCCTGCTCGTGCCTCACCTGATCGTGTTGTTCTTCCTGTGGGTGGCGTTCCCGGTCGTCACCTTCGTCGCGCTGGTGGCGATCCTGTTCACCGGCCGTTACCCGCGCCCGCTGTTCGACTTCAACCTCGGTGTCATGCGCTGGACGTGGCGGGTGTGGTGCTACGGCTACGGCGCGCTCGCCACCGACCGGTACCCGCCGTTCAGCCTGCAGGAGGAACCGGACTACCCGGCCACACTGGACGTCACCTACCCGGAGCACCTGTCCCGCGGGCTCGTGCTGGTGAAGTGGTGGCTGCTGGCGATCCCGCACTACCTGGTGATCGCGTTCTTCACCGGTGGCGGCGGATACGCGCAGTGGCAGTGGGGTGATCGCTGGGTGGGCTTCGACGGCGGGCTGGTGGCCCTGCTGAGCGTGTTCGCCGGCGTGGCGTTGCTGTTCACCGGCCGCTACCCGCGCGGGATCTTCGACCTCGTCATCGGGATGAACCGCTGGGTGCTGCGGGTTGCCGCGTACGCGGCGCTGATGACCGACGAGTACCCGCCGTTCCGCCTCGGCCTCGGTGGCCCGGACGCGGCCACGCACGCCGAACCCGAGCCGGAGAAGCCCGAGACACGACCGGCCGGCTGGTCGCCGGCCCGCACGGCCGGCGTGGTCGTCGGCGTGCTGCTTCTGCTCGCCGGGGTCGGCGCGGCGGGGAGCGGTGGTGGACTGCTGTGGCTGGACTCCCACCGGGACTCGTCGGGCTACGTGACCACGCCGACAGAGCTGTACGCCGACGACGGCTACGCGCTGCGCTTCGACGCCGAGGACCTGGCGCCGGTCGACCGGGACTGGCCCTGGATCGGCGACATCCTCGGCGACGTGCGCATCGAGGTGTCCACATCGGACAACAGGCCGGTGTTCGCCGGGATCGCCCGAACCGCCGACGTCGCCAGCTACCTCGACGGCGTGCCGCACCGCCGGTACCACGACTACCGGAACTACCAGCACATGGCGGTCGCCGGATCGATGCCGCGTGTTCGCCCACCGGACATGCCGGCAGACATGGACATCTGGGTCGACTCGGCGTCCGGCACCGGCACCATGACGCTCGACTGGACACCGCGGCCCGGTGACTGGTCGCTCGTGGTCATGAATTCCGACGCGCAGCAGGACGTGCGCGCCGATCTCGCGTTCGCCGCCACCGCACCGGCCCTGCCGCCGGTCGCGATCGTCGCCCTGGGCACCGGTGTCGTGCTGCTGCTCGGTGGGGCTGTGCTCATCGCGCTCGCCGCCCGCCCACGGAGGCACCCGTGACGTCGGTGGATCGGTTGACCGCATCGGACATGAGCATGCTGTGGCCGGACGACTTCGGCTGGCCACAGGACATCGGGGCGGTCGGCGTTCTCGACGGCGCCGGCCTGGTCGACCCGGACGGTCGTTTCCGGCTTGAACTGGTTCGGGCGGCCGTCGAGGAACGACTGGGCCGCCGGTTCCGCCAGGTGGTCCGGGTGCCTCGCCCAGGGCTGGGCCGGCCGCTGTGGGTCGACGCCGATCGGGTTGACCTCGAGCACCATGTGCGGGTCATCGACGCGGGTGGCGACCTGATGCGGACTGTCGAGATCCTGCGCCGCCGGCCGCTGGACCGGGCGCGACCGCTGTGGGAGGTCTGGTTCCTGACCGGCCTGCCCGACGGACGAGTCGGCTGCTACGTCCGGGCGCACCACGCGATCGCCGACGGCGTCGCCGGTGTGGCCACGCTGGTCGAGTTGTTCGGCGGTGAGCGCGTGGCAGCCGGCCCGGCTTGCCCGGAACCACCGGCGCGTGTCCTGCTCTTCGACAACCTGCGCCGCCGCTGGCAGGCGTTGGCCCGCACGGCGTCCCACCTCGCGCGTCCACGGGCGACGTTGCGCGCGGTGCGGCAGACGTGGCCGGCGGTCCGGGACATCGGCGCCGGGCGCACGCGGATGAGCTTCAACCGGCCACTCGGCCCGCACCGCACACTGACGGTCGTTTGCACCAGCCTCGTCCACGTCAAGGAGATCGCGCACGCCCACGACGCGACGGTCGGCGACGTCGTGCTGGCCGCGATCGGCGGCGGACTGCGTGACCTGTTGCTGGCCAGGGGAGAACCCGTCGAGAACCTGGCGCCGCGGGCGTTCGTGCCGGTCGCGTTACGGCGTGAGCGGCCCGGCGGGAACCGGACCGGAGCGATGTTCGTGCCGCTGCCGATCGGGGTGGCCGACCCGGCGCGGCGGCTGCGGCTGATCGCCGAGGAGACCGCCGTGCGCAGAAGGATGAGCCACCCCGCCGCCGATGCGCTGATGCCCAGTGCCGTGCTGCAGCGCGGTTTCCTCAGGCGCATGGCCCACCAGTCGTGGGCGAACACCTATCTCGCCAACGTGCCAGGCCCCCGAGAGCCACTGCGCATCGCCGGCGCGCCCGTGCTGGCGTTGTTCCCCCTCGTGCCACTGGTTGGGAACGTGACGCTCGGCGTCGGCGCGCTCTCCTACATCGACCAGTTCAACCTGACGGTCGTCGCCGACCCCGACGCCTGCCCCGACGTGGAGGTCTTCGTCCACGGACTGCGGACGACGCTCCGCACGTGCTCGTCAAACATGCTTGGGTTGTAGCCGCTCATGCTCTGGGAAGCTGGGGCCACACTTCGTTCGCGACGGCGATCGCTGCTCGGCATCCGTCGTCCACCCGACCTGGTGGAGTGATCACTTGTACGGTGGCCTGTTCCAGGGAGAGGTCGTACTCGGGGATCTCGTCGAAGATGATGTGTCCGGTCGTCACGCTGCAGTCGTTGGTTTCCGGGAACGAGTTGACGAACGTCTCACGCCCGGCGATCGACGTGCTCCTGCCGCCGGCTCCGACTGCGCCTGGTGAGCTGCCGGCCTTGAACATGAGGTACATGACGAACCGGTCCGCGCCGTCCGGGGTTTGCCACCAGCACTGGTGGCGTGCGGGGTACTCGCGCCGGCGCGAGTCAGCGAACCCGGCCTGGGTGGTGATCGTGTCGTCGGAGACCATCGAGCAGGCGTCCAGCGGGATCAGCGAGCCGGTCTCCGGAACGCGGTGCCGGACACGGCCCTGTTCGACCACGTCGATGACCTTGTCCATGACGAAGGACACCATCGGGCACAGGTCCGTTGGCGCGTCGAAGAGATTGTCCGCGTCGACGCGGAGGGTGACCTGGTCGGTACGACTCGGGAACGGCAAAGGCGGCGGTGCCGAACTCGTCGAACACCTCGAGACCGGTGAGACCGCACGGATCGATCGTGGTGAGGTCGCCCAGCATGGCCTCCGCAGGACCCTTGATGGCGGGTGTCTCGAGGTCCGTGCTCGCGACCGGCGAACCGCCGACCCGCGTGGAACAACCGACGAGCGTCAGCATGAGAAGAACGGCCCCAGCCCGCCTCCACACAGCCACCCGCCACCTCCTGCGTCATGTGCGGTGACGCAAGGTTGGCACTCCCGAGGTCCGGGCAGGGCGCGAACTGGCGAGTCACAGGCGGAATGTTCCGCACGGCGTCATACCCCGACCACGCCAGCCGGCGGCCGGGTCACCCCATGGGGCAGAACGGGTTGAGCATCGACATCGCCGGGCCGGTGGGTGTCGACGCGGCGGCCGAGTACGACGACGGGGTCGGGGCACCGAACCCGCTGACCGGGCTCCACTGCTGAGTCCCGTAGCCCCACTGGGTGCCGGAGCCCCACTGCGGAGCTGAACCCCACTGGCTACCCGAGCCCCACTGGCTTCCGGAACCCCACTGGCTTCCGGAACCCCACTGGCTGCCCGAACCCCACTGAGGCGCTGAGCCCCACTGGCCGCTCTGCTGGTACTGAGCGGGCGCGGGAGCTGGGGCCGGCGCGGGAGCCGGGGCCGGTGTGTTGTTGCGGTGCTGGTTCTCACCACGCCCCGCGGCGTGGTCCTGCGCCGCCACGGCGTCGGCCTGCGGCTCGGTCGACGCGGGCTCGGTCTCCTCGTGCACCGGAGCCGGCGCGGGCGTCTCGGCCACGGGCCCCGGAACCGGCGCGGGAACGTCGGCCTCGGTCACGGAGAGGCGCTGTTCCAGCGACGCGAACGTGTGCTCGGGCACCGAGGCCGCGGTGTTCACGTCCTCGCTCGCGCCACCGAGCGACGACGCGATGAAGGTGCCCGCCGCGAGAAGTGCGCCGGCCGCGATCCCCAGTGCCAGGCGCAGGTGGTGCGAGGGCGTCTCGAGGTCCTCGAGCGCGATCCTGGTGGTCTCGGCGCGGCGGACGCTCAACGGGTGCACTTCACGGGCCAGGACCCACTCGCGATGCAGAATCCAGTTCGCGGAGTCAACGTCATCACAACCGTGTGCGCCTGCGTAGGTCAAAGCCTTCTCCTGCTATGGATCAGCCCAAACTGGGCGTTTTGCGGCGGACCCCGCAGCGGAGAGTACCTAGCTCAGTCGATCTTGTCCACAGTGGTCAAACTACTTGGTCGTCATGGCTCGAGGTCGGCGACGCCCTTTCCGCTCCCCACGTCGAACGGCACGGAAACCTGGTCGTGCGCGATCAACCAGCTGTCGTCGACCTTCCGGAAGCAGAGAGTGGCCCGGACCCACATGCCGCTCGTCGTCGTCCCGTCCTTGAGCGTGCCGCTGAGCCGGCCGAAGCCGTGCCCGAACGCCACGCCGTCGCCCACGGTGATCACCAGGTCGCGAACCTCGTAGTCCACGTCCTGGAAGAAGGTGAACACCTTCACCCAGTTCTTCAACTTCGCGTCTATCCCCACATGCTGCAGCGGCGGGTCGATGTCGAAGGACACGACATCCGTCGCGTACACCCGCTTCAGGCGCTCGAGATCCCTGGCCCGGAGTCCTTCGGCTATCTCGTCGACCTGCTGCCTGATCGTGGCTTCGTCTGCCTCGCGTTGCGTGAGCACCGCTACTCAACCCCTTCGGTGTGGCGTCGTGGCTTCTCACGGGTACGACGAAACAGCGCTCCGAGATGTGAGGCTCAGCCGGCCTTGGGATACCCGTTGCGTTCGGAGATTTCCGCGGCGGCGGACAGCAGGCGTTCGGCGATGGTGGGAATGACGTCCTCGCCGAAGCGGAACGCGGGACCGGAGACCGCCAGGGCGGCGACGACCTGGCCGTCGTGAGCGCGGATCGGTGTCGCGTTGGCCGCGAGCCCGATCTCCTGTTCCTCGTAGGCTATGGAATAGCCGCGCTCACGGACCACCGCCAGGTCGCTGTCCAGCTTGTCCGGATCGACGATCGTGTGCGGGGTGAGGCGTTCCAGCTCCTCGTCGAGGTAGGTCTGCAGCTCGGCGCGGGGCATGTACGCGAGAAAGACCTTGCCAGCGGACGTCGCGTGCAGTGGGCTGCGTTGCCCGACCCAGTTCACGGCGGTGATGGAGGACGCGCCGATCACCTGGTCGATGGTGACCACCGAGCGACCCTCGTGCACCACGACGACGACAGTCTCCGCCAGCTCTTCCGCGAGTGCTCTGCACACGGTGCGACTGATCACGGTGAGGTCGTGCTTCCTGCTCGCCCCCTCGGCCAACAGCACGACGCCGTAGGCCAGCCGGTACCGACCTCGGTTGGAGGCCTGTTCGACCAGCCCTCGTGACTCGAGAGTGCCGATCAGCCGGGACACCGTCGACTTGTGCACGTCGATCTCGCTGGCGATCTCGGTGACGCCGGCGTCACCGCGTCGAGCAAGCACCTGGAGGATCGAGATCGCCCGGTGTACCGAATGGACCGAGTTGTCTCGGCCCTGCCCACGACCCTCTCTCACAGAGGACAACATACAGATCTCCACAGAACAGCCGAGACGCGCGCGGAGCGCGTGAGTAACACCACGCACTCCGCGTTCACTCTCGGTCGACACGGGTCAACCTCCAGGCGCGCACCCCACCGGTGGTCAGCGACCGTGATAGTGCATGACGTGCTTGGTGCGCGAGTAGTCGTCGAGTGCGTAGACCGACAGGTCGCGTCCGTACCCTGAGCCCTTGAAGCCGCCCCAGGGCACCTCGTTGGCGAGCACGAGGTGGGAGTTGACCCACACGGTGCCGGCGTCGAGCCGAGCGGCCACGTCGTGGCTGCGGCGGGCGTCGCTCGTCCAGACCGACGCGGACAGGCCGAGCGGAACGTTGTTGGCACGCTGGACGGCCTCGTCCTCCGTGGTGAACGTCTCGACCGTCACCACCGGCCCGAAGATCTCCTCCCTGGTGCACGTGGCGTCGACGGGCACGTCGACCAGCACGGTCGGCTGGACGAAGTAGCCCGTGCCGTCCCAGGCGCCGCCGCCGATGGCGGCTCGTGCTCCCTCGGCGAACGCACGGTCGAGATGTGCCAGCACCCGGTAGTAGTGCGCCTTGGACACGAGCGGACCGACCTCGATGTCGTCGCCCGCGTCCGGGGCGCCGACCGTCAGTTCGCGTACCTGCGCCACCAGGCGGTCGACGAGCTCGGCGGCGACCGACTCGTGCACCAGTACGCGGCAGGCGGCGCCGCACTCCTGGCCCGAGTTGTAGAAACTCGCGCTGCGCAGCGCGGTCGCGACCAGGTCCAGGTCGGCGTCCGCGAAGACCACGACCGGGGCCTTGGAGCTGGCCGCGGCCGGGGAAGCAGTACGGCGAGGCCTCGGGCCACCGTGCCACCTCCGCCTCGGCGACCTGCGAGGCGAAGCCGGGCAGCACCTGGTCGAGATCGCCGAGGTAGGTCGCGAGGATGGTCTCGTCGTCCTGTGCCAGCAGCCGACGGGCCAGACCGGCGGGCGAGAACGTCATGAAGCTGCTGCCCGGGTGCCGTTCCCGCATGCGGCCGTGCACGTTGTTGGACATGTTGAGCACCACGTTGAACGACCGCTTGGGGGTGGCGATCGCATAGGTGCCGTCCCACGGCTGGCGTTCGGTCTCCTTGGTGAGGAAGGCCGCGCTCACGAACGGGCCGTACCTGACCTGGGACAGCGCCTCGCGGACGTCGTCGTCGAGGTCGACACCGTCCGCGGGCTGCGGGTCGGCGATCCCACCGAGCACGAGACGTTCGTCGGTGCCGTGATCGACGGTGCGGCGGCGAACCGTCTGGACGCCGCGATCACCAGGGCGAAGAGCCTGGACTCCCACCGGCTGCTGGCCGGCGGGACAGTGCGCGCCGAGACCGGGTGGTTCGTCGACCCGACCCTGTTCGTCACCACCGACCCCACGGCCTTCACCATGTCGGAGGAGCTTTTCGGCCCGGTGCTCACCGTCTACGTCTACGACGACTGGGACACCGTCCTGCCGCTGGTCGACACGACCAGTCCGTACGCCCTCACCTGCTCGATCTTCGCCACCGAGCGCGGCGCCATCGCCAAGGCCCTCGACGTGCTGCGCGACACGGCCGGCATGACCTACGTCAACGACAAACCCACCGGCGCGCTCATGGGCCGGCAGTACTTCGGCGGTGGCCGGGCCTCCGGCACCAACGACAAGACCGGCTCCGCCCTCCAACGCTGGGTCAGCGGCCGGTTCATCAAGGAGAACATGGACCCGGATCTCCACTGGACCTACCCGTATCTCGGAACATGACAACCATGGCCGCCGTCCTCCTCACCGGCCATGGTGGGCTGGAGAAACTCGAGTACCGAACGGACGTGGCGGTCCCTCAGCCCCAGGCGGGTGAGGTCCTCATCCAGGTCGCGGCGCCGGGATCAACAACACCGACGTGAACACGCGGATCGGCTGGTACTCACAGGGTTCGTGGTCGGGCAGAGCGCTCGAGTTCCCGCGCGTCCAGGGTGCTGACGTCTGCGGCCGCATCGTCGACGTCGGCGGGGGAGTGTCGCGCGGTCGCATCGGCGAACGAGTCCTCGTGCGGAACATGCTGCGCTCACGTGTACCAGATGGACCTGCCGTTGAGCGGCAAGGCCTACCAGATGTCGGCAGGAGGCGCGCACACGGCCCTGGACTCGACGATCGTGGAGATCGTGTCCGATGCTGGCATCTCCGGTTGGGGCGAGACATGCCCGGT
>NZ_DASUVO010000165.1:0-56907 GCF_036378875.1 Actinophytocola sp. | reverse complement strand
ACAAGTAGTCATCATCCAGGGGCTTGATCCTACAGGCCGCCCACTCTATCACCACCGGTGAGAGCTTGGTTCGCGACCCCCACCAACACTCCGGTCCGGCTTTCCGGCCCGTTCCGCGCTGGCAGAGATAAAGTTACACGGCGGCAAAACCCCGGTTTCACCCACCCCCCTCTAACTGCGTTTCCGCAGGTCAGGGGGTGGTTTCGACGCCTGCGGTGCTTCGCTTGCCCCGACGGACCACGAGCCAGCGCCCGTGGAGGAGGTCCGAGGAGGCCGGCTGCCACTCCTCGTCGGCGATCTTCGAGTTGTTCACGTACGCCCCGCCCTCCTTCACGACACGGCGCGCGGCCCCCCTGCTCTCCGCCAGCCCGGACGTCACCAGCAGGTCGACGATCGTCGGCTGGTCCGCCAAGCGCACGGTCCCGGTCGGTACCTCGGCCATGGCGGCGTCGAGGGTCGACGCGTCCAGGTCCCGCAGCTCACCGCGACCGAACAGTGCTCCACTCGCCGCGACCACCTGCTCGGTCGCGTGCGAACCGTGCACAAGGGTGGTGAACTCGGAGGCCAGCCGACGCTGGGCGGCCCGTAGATGCGGGCGTTCCGTCGTGTCCTTCTCGAGCGCGTCGATCTCCTCGCGCGACAGGAACGTGAACATCCGCAGGTACCGCAGGACGTCGGCGTCCCCGACGTTCACGAAGTACTGGTACCAGGCGTACGGCGAGGTCAGCGCGGGGTCGAGCCAGATGTTCCCGCCGCCGGTCGACTTGCCGAACTTGCGTCCCTCGGCGTCGGTGACCAGCGGGGCGGTGAGCGCGTGCGCGGATCCGCCGTCGACCTTCCGGATGAGGTCGACCCCGCCGATGATGTTGCCCCACTGGTCGGAGCCGCCGACCTGCAACAGGCAGCCGTGCTTCCGGAACAGCTGCAGGTAGTCGAATGACTGCAGGAGTAGGTAGCTGAACTCGGTGTAGGACATGCCGTCGCCGTCGAGCCGCCGCTTGACCGTCTCACGCGCGAGCATGACGTTGATCGAGAAGTGCTTGCCGACGTCGCGGAGGAACTCCAGCACCGGCATGCCGGCGGTCCAGTCGAGATTGTTGGCCACGACGGCGCCCGTCGGTGAGTCGTCGAAGTCGACGAACCGCTCAAGCTGGCCGCGGATCCGCTGGGTCCACTCGGCGATGATGTCCAGGGACTGGAGCGTGCGTTCCCCTGTGTCGCGGGGGTCGCCCACCATGCCGGTCGCACCTCCGGCCAGCACGATCGGCCGGTGGCCGGCGCGCTGGAAGCGGCGCAGCAGGAGCAGGGGCACGAGGTTCCCGGCGTGCAGGCTCGGCGCGGTCGGGTCGAACCCGGCGTACAGCGTCAGGGGGCCCGCGTCGAGGTCCTTCCGCAGTGCGTCGAGGTCGGTGGACTGCGCGATCAGCCCGCGCCAGGTCAGCTCGTCGAGGATGTGCTCCGTCACGGTCGTCGATTCTCCCGCATCGGTCGGTGACCAGTCGCGGGAGTATCAGCCGCGGCGCTTGCCGCCCCGCCGGTAGACGCTCACCGCGGGCGAGCCGTCGAGCCAGAACCGCCACGGGACGTCCATCGCGACCGCGACCCCGACTCGTGGCCCGGCCACGACCGACTCCGTGGGCGCCGGTTCGCCCGCCAGCAACCGGACCGGTGACGCGGGATCGGTCAGGTCGACGCCGTTGTGCTCGCGTTCCAGCCCCAGAACGGACGTGAGCCGGGCGGGGCCCTTGGCCAGTTCGGTGTTGCTGCGGGAGGCGGGACGACGCGACCGCGCCTCCTCCAGGCCGCCGATCACCTCGCCCGCACGCAGCAGCACCGCACCCGGCACACCGTCGGTGAGGGAGACCACGTTCGCACAGAAGTGCATGCCGTAGACGAAGTAGACGTACAGGTGCCCGGCCGGCCCGAACATCACCTCGTTGCGGGGTGTCTTGCCGCGGTAGCAGTGCGAGGCGGGGTCGTCGCCGCCGCGGTAGGCCTCCACCTCGACCAGCCGCACCCGCACGTCGCCGGCTTCGATCACACAGCCGAGCAGCAGTTTGGCCGCGTCGACGGGATCGACCGCCAGTTCCTCCCTGGTGAGCTGCCGATCGAGCGGCACGGAGACGGACATGTGTTCGACCCTATACGGGCAGCGATTCTCGCCGCTCGGCACGCACCGCGGGCAGGTACAGGGGCGCGGCCAGCGCGAGCACGACCGCTCCCACCACGATGGCGAAGCTGGTCGAGACGCCGGACGCGAGTGCCGTCAAAGCGATCAAGCCGAGGGAACCGGCCGGCTGCGCCACCATCGAGTTCAGCGACAACACGGTCGTCCGGTGCTCTCCGGTCACCTCCCGGTGCAGGAGCGTGTCGTGTACCGGGTTGGCGGCGCCGTGCACCAGGTAGCAGGCCAGATAGCCGACGAGGGCGCCTACCGGGCCGGCGAGCAACCCCATGCCGACGACGGTGACGCCGTGCAGCACCCGGAGCAGGACCGCCGTGACACCGACGCCCCACCGGGCCGTGAGCAGGGGGACCAGCGCGGCGCCCAGAGCCGACACCAGCCACGCGGCGGAACTGGCCGGACCGGTGAGCTCGGCCGCCTTCTCCGGGCCACCGACAAGTTCCGACAGGCGAACCGGGAGCAGCTTCTCGAACGTGATCATGCCGAATCCCCAGCACAGCTCGACGCCGAGCAGGCAGAGCAGGATCGGGGACCGGCGGACCACCCGCGCGCCACCCGCGATCACCCGTGGCACCTGTCGTATCGACGCCGTCAGCGTTCCCCTGGGGCGTGTCGGTTCGGTGACGAGGACCGCCAGTACCGCGAGGCCGATGAGTTGCACGACGAGACCAAGCAGCACCGGCAGCACGAGCGCGGGAATGCCGGGAATCCGGACCCACGCGACGATGCCGCTCGAGGCAAGCGCGGCCGCACCGATCGAGAGGCTGAGGACCGTGTCGCCCGTGCTGAGCCCACGCTCCAGCTTCGCGGACGGGTCGGCGGCCAGGGTCGCGTCCACGTACCAGGCTTGGAGTGGTCCGCTGTCGAGCGCCCGGTAGACCCCCTGCAGCAGGTAGACGACCGCGAACATCGCGAACGTGTCGGCGAACGCCAACAGTGTCAGTGACACGGCCGACACCGCGGCGGACAGCACGAGCACCGGTCGTCTGCCCCACGAGTCGGACAACCCGCCGGTCGGCAGCTCGAGCAGGAGAACCACGAAGCCCTGCACGGACGCGGCGAGCCCCACCTGCGCCAGGGTCAGCCCGCGGTCGAGCGGCAGGAGCACAAGGACCGGGAATCCGAGACCGACCGGGAACCACCGCAACGCCAGGAGCAGCAGGTAGCGGAACCGCGCCTGCCGGGCGGTCACGGCCGGTCGTCGAGGTCGATGGGCATCGAGTTCAGCTGGACCGACACCCGCCGGGCGCCGGGTCGCGGCTCGTCACCGAATCGCTCCTTGAACCGGAGCATCACCGATTCGAGCTCGGTCATCAGCTCGTCCAGTTCCTCGGCGGTGGCAGTGATGAGGGCGTCGGAGGCGCGTGCGGCGTCCCGCCACGCGAGGGGCCAGTGCGGCCGTTCGTCCTCCCAGCGGGCCACCTTCTCGGCGAAGTAGCTCTGGTAGTGCTGACGCAGCCAGCCGGAGGCCGCCATGGCGTCGGGGTCGTCGACCAGCTCGGTGTCCGACCAGCCGTGCGACTCCTGCGCCGGCGCCCAGAACCGTTGTTTGCCGGTGCCCTCCCCGGTCTCGACGACGAGGTTGACCTCGGCGAGTTTGCGCAGGTGGTAGCTGGTGGCGCCGGTATTCGTGTGGAGTCGCTCAGCGAGCTGGGTGGCGGTGGCGGCGCCGTTCACCCGCAGCTCGCTGAGCAGCCGCGCCCGGAGTGGGTGGGCGAGCACACGGATGGCGCGGCTGTCCAGCTGAATGTGATCCATGCATGCACAATAACTGTGCACACAAGTTATGCACAACTATTGTGCAAACCAGATCCGCAGGTCGGCGAGCACGTGGTCCACCATCGCACGCTGTTCGGCGACCCGTGTCGGGGCCGTGCCGCCGTACGCGTCGCGGGACGCGACCGAGCCTTCGACGGTCAGCACGTCCCGAACCTCCGGCGACAGCGCCGGGTGCACGCCGGCTAGTTCCTCGTCGGTCAGATCCTCCAGACCCACGCCGCGGGACTCGGCGACCCGCACGCACTCCCCCGCCGCCTCGTGCGCGACGCGGAACGGGACGCCCTGGCGCACCAGCCACTCGGCGATGTCCGTGGCGAGGGTGAAGCCTGCCGGCGCCAGCTCCGCCAGGCGGTCGGTGTCGAACGTCAGCGTGCGCAGCATGCCGGCGATCGCGGGAAGCAGCAGCGTCAGCTGCTCGACCGAGTCGAACAGCGGCTCCTTGTCCTCCTGGAGGTCGCGGTTGTAGGCGAGCGGCTGGGCCTTGAGCACCGCGAGCAGCCCGGTCAGGTTACCGATCAGACGGCCGGCCTTGCCGCGGGTCAGCTCCGCGACGTCCGGGTTCTTCTTCTGCGGCATGATCGACGAACCGGTCGCCCACGCGTCGTCGAGCTTCGCGTAGCCGAACTCCGCGGTCGTCCAGATGATCACCTCCTCGGCGATCCTGGACAGGTTCACCCCCAGCATGGCCAGGCAGAACGCCATCTCGGCTGCGAAGTCACGGGACGCGACGCCGTCGATGGAGTTCGCGGAGGCCGCGTCGAAGCCCAGCTCCTTGGCCACCGCCTCCGGGTCGAGGCCCAGCGACGAGCCGGCAAGGGCGCCCGAGCCGTACGGGGACACCGCGGTACGCCGGTCCCAGTCCCGCAGCCGGTCGATGTCTCGCAGCAGCGCCTGGACGTGCGCCAGGAGATGGTGGGCCAGCAGCACGGGCTGGGCGTGCTGGAGGTGGGTGCGGCCCGGCATGACCGCGGTCGGGTGCTGGTCCACCTGGTGGAGCAGTGCCTCGACGACGTGGGTCACGCCGAGCGCGATGCCGCGGGCTGAGTCCCGAAGGAACATCCGGAACAGCGTGGCCACCTGGTCGTTGCGTGACCGGCCGGCCCGGAGCTTGCCGCCGAGCTCCGGGCCGGCACGTTCGATGAGCCCTCGTTCGAGGGCGGTGTGCACGTCCTCGTCCGACGGGGCAGGCGTGAACTCGCCGGAGGCCACTTCGGCGGACAGCTGGTCCAGCGCGGCGAGCATGCCGGCGAGCTCGCCGTCGGTCAGCAGCTTCGCGTTGTGCAGGACGTGGGCGTGCGCTCGCGAGCCCGCGATGTCGTACTGCGCGAGCTTCCAGTCGAAGTGGGTGGACAGGGACAGCGCCGCCATCGCATCGGCGGGCCCTGCCGAGAACCGGCCACCCCACAGTGCCTCAGCCATGCTGGTCCCGCTTCGCGGCGATCTTCGACGGCAGGCCCCACAGCTGGACGAAGCCCTTGGCGAGCGACTGGTCGAACGTGTCGCCCTCGTCGTAGGTGGCCAGGTTGAAGTCGTACAGGGACGCCTCGCTGCGCCGCCCGTTCACGACCGCGCGGCCGCCGTGCAGCACCATCCGGATGTCACCGGAGACGTGCTCCTGCGAGTTCACGATGAACGCGTCCAGTGCGTCCTTGAGCGGCGAGAACCACAGGCCGTCGTACACCAGCTCGCCCCAGCGCTGCTCGACCTGCCGCTTGTACCTGGCCAGGTCGCGCTCAACCGTGACGGCCTCCAGTTCCTGGTGCGCGGTGATCAGCGCGATCGCGCCGGGCGCCTCGTACACCTCGCGGCTCTTGATGCCGACGAGGCGGTCCTCGACCATGTCCAGGCGGCCGACGCCCTGGGCGCCCGCGCGGCGGTTGAGTTGCTGGATGGCCTGCAGGACGGTGACGGTCTCGCCGTCGATGGCCACCGGGACGCCCTTGTCGAAGGTTATGACGACCTCATCCGCGTCGCGTGGCTCGGCCGGGTTGTCGGTGTAGGAATAGACGTCCTCGATCGGCGCGTGCCAGATGTCCTCGAGGAAGCCGGTCTCGACCGCGCGGCCCCACACGTTCTGGTCGACCGAGTACGGCGACGACTTCGACTGGTCGATCGGCAGGTTGCGGTCCTGCGCCCAGGCGATGGCCTTCTCGCGGGTCCATGCGAAGTCGCGGACCGGGGCGATCACCTTGAGGTCGGGCGCGAGCGCGCCGATGCCGACCTCGAAGCGGACCTGGTCGTTGCCCTTGCCGGTGCAGCCGTGCGAGACGGTGGTTGCGCCGTGCGACTTCGCGGCCGTCACGAGGTGCTTGACGATCACCGGCCGGGACAGCGCGGAGACCAGCGGGTAGCGGTCCATGTAGAGCGCGTTGGCCTGCAGCGCGGGCAGGCAGTACTGCTCGGCGAACTCGTCCCGCGCGTCGACGACGAGCGCGTCGACCGCGCCGCACTCGAGAGCCCGTTTGCGAATGGTGTCGAGGTCCTCGCCGCCCTGTCCGACGTCCACGGCGACCGCCACCACCTCGGCGCCCGTCTCCTCGGCGATCCAGCCGATCGCCACGGACGTGTCCAGACCGCCCGAGTAGGCGAGGACGATCCGCTCTGTCATTCGGTTTCTCCTTCTAGGTTCGTTCGCGCCGCGAGGGCGGTGAAGCGTTCGGCGAGGTCCTTGCCGGACAGTGGCTCCCTGGCGATCACCATCACCGTGTCGTCGCCGGCGATGGTGCCGACGACCTCGTGCAGGGCGGCCCGGTCGATCGCGCTGGCCAGGAACTGCGCGGCGCCGGGCGGGGTACGGAGGACGGTCAGGTTCGCGGAGAAGTCGGCCGCCACGAGCAGTTCGGCCAGCAGCCGCGACAGTCGGGACGTGCCGCCCTGCACACCACGCACCGGGGAGCCGTCCTCGGGGATCACGTAGACCGCGGCGCCACCGTCCACGCCCCGCAGCTTGACCGCGCCCAGTTCGTCGAGGTCCCGGGAGAGGGTCGCCTGGGTGACGTCTATACCTTCTCCAGCAAGGAGTTTGGCCAACTCCGTCTGGCTGCGGATGCCCATGGACGCGACCAACTCGACGATCCTCGCCTGGCGGGCAACCCGGGTAGCCGCGGTCATTGTTGGATTACCCAGGCGAGCAGGGCCTTCTGCGCGTGCAGGCGGTTCTCCGCCTCGTCCCACACCGCGCTCATCGGGCCGTCGAGCACCTCGTCGGTGATCTCCCAGCCGCGATGCGCTGGCAGGCAGTGCAGCACGATCGCGTTCTCGTTCGCCCTGGCCAACAGCTCGGCGTTGACCTGGTAGGGCCGGAACGGGGCCACCCGGTCCTTGCCGTCGTTCTCCTGGCCCATGGACGTCCAGGTGTCGGTGACCAGCACGTCGGAACCGTCGACGGCGCCGTTCGGTTCGGTCAGGACGGTCACGCTGCCACCGGTGTCCGCCGCCCGCTTCTTGGCGTCGAGCAGCACGTCCGGGTGTGGGGCGAAGTTCTCCGGGTGTGCGATGCGGACGTGCAGTCCGGCGGTGACACCGCCCAGCAGCAGCGAGTGGGCCATGTTGTTGGCGCCATCACCGAGGTAGGTGAGCGTGAGGCCGGCGAGCCTGCCGTGCCGTTCACGGATGGTCTGCAGGTCGGCGAGCACCTGGCAGGGGTGGAACTCGTCGGTCAGCGCGTTGATCACCGGGCCGCGGGACACCGAGGCCATCGCCACGATGCGGGCCTGCGCGTAGGTCCGCCACACGACCGCGTCGACGTAGCGGGACAGCACGCGCGAGGTGTCCTCGATGGTCTCCTCACGCCCGAGTTGCATTGTGCGACCGTCCACGACGATCGCCTGACCGCCGAGCTGGGCGATGCCGACCTCGAACGACAGCCGGGTGCGGGTGGAGTTCTTCTCGAAGATCGTCGCGAGGGACTTGCCGGTGAGCGGGGTGAAGCCGTGCGGGTCGGCCTTCATCTCGTCGGCCAGGTCGAGGACGGCGAGCTGCTCGTCGGGGGTCAGGTCGTCGTCACGCAGGAAGTGCCTCGGCATGGTCACGCCTCCTGTGCCTGGTCGAGGACGTCGGGTAGGACGTCGAGGAAACCGTGGACCTGGTCGGTGTCGAGGATCAACGGCGGCATGAGCCGGAGCGAGTCCTTCTGCACGTTGTTGACCAGGTAGCCGGCGGCCTGGGCGGCCTGCGCGGCGGCGCCGGAGACGGGCTTGGCGAGCCCGATGCCCAGCAGCAGGCCGCTCCCCCGGACCTCGGTGACCAGCGGGTGGTCGAGTGCCTCGACGCCGGCCGCGATCTCCTTGCCGATCGCGGCGGCGTGCTCGACCAGACCGTCGGCGGCGATGGTGCGGAGGACCGCGAGGCCGGCCGCGCAGCAGACGGGGTTGCCGCCGAACGTCGTGCCGTGGTGGCCGGGTTTCATCAGCTCGCCGACCGGGCCGACGCCGATGCAGGCACCCAGCGGTAGGCCACCGCCGAGGCCCTTCGCGAGGGTGATGACGTCCGGGGTGATGCCGGCCTGCTGGAACGCGAACCACGTGCCGACGCGGCCGAGGCCGGTCTGCACCTCGTCGAGGACCAGCAGCGCGCCGTGCTCGCTCGTGAGCTGTCTGGCTTTCTGCAGGTAGCCGGCGGGTGCCGGGTGCACGCCACCCTCGCCGAGCACCGGCTCGATGATCACGGCGGCGGTGTGCTCGTCGACGGCTGCCTCCAGGGCCGCCGGGTCGCCGAAGGGAACGTGTTCGACGTCCGGCAGCAGCGGCGCGAACGGTTCCCGCTTCGGCGGCTGTCCGGTCAGCGTGAGCGCGCCCATCGTGCGGCCGTGGAAGGCGCCGTCGCAGGCCACGAGCTTGGTGCGGCCGGTGAGACGGGACAGCTTGAGCGCCGCCTCGACGGCCTCGGCACCAGAGTTGCAGAAAAGGACCTTCGCCTGGCCGGTCAGCCCGGCGATGTCGAGCAGCTCGTCGGCCAGGGCGACGGTCGGCTGGTTGACGTACAGGTTGGACGTGTGGGCGAGGGTCTGGATCTGCTCGGTCACCGCCTGGACGACGGCCGGGTGGGCGTGACCGAGCGCGTTGACCGCGATGCCGCCGACCAGGTCGAGGTAGCGGTTGCCGTCGGCGTCCCACACATACGCGCCCTCACCGCGCACGAGCGTGAGCTTGGGGGTGCCGTAGTTGTCCATGAGGGACGACTGCCAGCGCGTCTGGCCGTCGGTGTTGGAGCTGATCATTGTGTCTCCTCGGGGAGGACCATGGTGCCGACGCCGCTGCCGGTGAAGACCTCCAGCAGCACGGAGTGCGCGAGCCTGCCGTCGATCACGTGGGCGCGGGGCACGCCGCCGCGCACGGCCGCGAGACACGCCTCCATCTTCGGGATCATGCCGCTGGCCAGGCCGGGCAACATCTTCTCCAGCTCGTTGGCGTGGACCTGGTTGAGCAGCGAGTCCTTGTTCGGCCAGTCCGCGTACAGGCCCTCGACATCGGTGAGCATCACGAGCTTCTCGGCGTTCAGCGCGACCGCGATGGCGGCGGCCGCGGTGTCCGCGTTCACGTTGTGCGCCAAGCCGTCCACGTCCGGCGCGACGGTCGACACGACCGGGATGCGGCCGGCGTTGATGATGTCGACCACCGCCTCCGGGTTGACCGCGATCACGTCGCCGACCAGGCCGAGGTCGACCTCCTCGCCGTCCACCGTTGCCGTTCTGCGCTGTGCGGTCAGCAGGTGCGCGTCCTCGCCGGAGATCGCGACCGCGTACGGGCCGTGAGCGTTGATCAGCGCGACGAGCTCGCGGCTGACCTGACCGGTGAGCACCATCCGCACCACGTCCATGGTCTCGGGTGTGGTGACCCGCAGGCCCGCCTTGAACTCACCGGGGATGCCGAGCCGGTTGAGCATGGCGGTGATCTGCGGGCCGCCGCCGTGCACGACGACCGGGTGCAGACCGGCGAGCTTGAGGAACACCATGTCCTGCGCGAACGCGGCCTTCAACTCGTCGTCGACCATCGCGTTGCCGCCGTACTTCACGACGACCGTCGCGCCGTGGAACCGTTGCAGCCACGGCAAAGCCTCGATCAGGACGGCGGCCTTCTCCGTCGCCTGGGGGATGGTCATGACGAGTACGCGCTGTTCTCTTCGACGTAGCCGTGCGACAGGTCGGTGGTGAGCACGGTCGCCGTGCCCTGGCCGGCGTGCAGGTCGATCTCGACCGTGATGTCGCGGCCGGACAGGTCGGCCTTGCCGCGGTCCTCGCCGAGGCTGCCGTTCACGCAGACCGGGATGCCGTTGATCGTGATGTCCAGCTTGCCGCCGTCGAACTCGGTCGGCGCGTTGCCGACCGCCATCGCGACACGGCCCCAGTTGGGGTCGGAGCCGAAGAAGGCGGTCTTGCACAGGTTGTCCTGCGCGACGACCTTGGCGGCGGCGTGCGCCTCGGCGTCGGTGGCCGCGCCGGTCACCGTGATGGTGACGTGCTTGGTGACGCCCTCCGCGTCGGCCTGCAGCTGTTTGACGAGGTCGTGGCAGATCTCGGTCAGCTTCTGGGTGAACTCCGCCACCGTGGGGGTCACGCCGGACGCGCCTGAGCACAGGAGCAGGAGGGTGTCGTTGGTCGAGGTGCCGCCGTCGACGTCGAGGGAGTTGAAGGTGGCGTCGACCGCCTGCCGCAGTGCCTTGTCGAGGTCGGGCTGGTCGAGCACGGCGTCGGTGGTGAGGACCGACAGCATCGTGGCCATGTTGGGGGCGCACATGCCGGCGCCCTTGGCGAAGCCGCCGATGGTCCAGCCGTCGCCGCTGACCTGCGCCTGCTTGGGCACCGTGTCGGTGGTCATGACCCCCTCGGCGGCGTCACGTCCCGCCTCCGGGGTCGCGGCGAGCTGCTCGGCGGCTTTCGTGACACCGGCCTTGAGCTTGTCCATCGGCAGCCGGGCGCCGATCAGGCCGGTCGAGCACACGGCGACGTCGATCGCGCCGATGCCCAGGGTCTCGGCGACGTGCTCGGCGGTGGCATGCGTGTCCTGGAAGCCTTCCGGGCCGGTGCAGGCGTTCGCGCCACCGGAGTTGAGTACGACGGCCTTCGCGCGACCGGTGCTCAGCACCTGCTGGGACCACAGGACGGGCGCGGCCTTCACCTTGTTGCGGGTGAACACACCGGCCGCCGCGTCGAGCGGGCCGTCGTTGACCACGAGGGTCAGGTCCTTGGCGCCACTCTCCTTGATCCCGGCGGCCAGGCCCGCGGCCCGGAAACCCTTGGGCGCGTTGATTGTCATGATGCCGCCTCCGCGGGAAAAAGTACGTCGGCGGTCACGGAGCAACCCCCACAGTGGTCAGGCCGGTCGTCTCCGGCAGGCCGAGTGCGATGTTCATGGACTGGACGGCCGCGCCAGCGGTGCCCTTGGTGAGGTTGTCGAGGGCGGCGACCACGACGAGGCGGCCGGCGTCGGCGTCGACCGTGGCGCGGAGCTGGACGGCGTTGGAGCCGAGCGTGGCCGCGGTGGTGGGCCAGGCGTGCTCGAGGACGTGGACGAACGGCTCGTCGGCGTAGGCCTTGCGGTAGACCTCGTCGGCGTCCATGTCGTTCTTGATGGGCGCGGAGGCCGTGGTGAGGATGCCGCGGGACATGGGCGCGAGCACCGGGGTGAACGAGACCGCGACCTTGGCGCCGGCCACCCGCGAGAGGTTCTGCGTGATCTCGGGGGTGTGGCGGTGCTCCCCGCCGACCCCGTACGCGCTGGCCGAACCCATGACCTCGGAGCCGAGGAGGTGCGGCTTGAGCGACTTGCCGGCGCCTGAGGTGCCGCTCACCGAGACGATCACGACGTCGGGCTCGATCATGCCGGCCTGGAGGGCTGGGGCGAGCGCGAGGGAGGCGCCGGTCGGGTAGCAGCCGGGGACCGCGATCCGCTTGGCGTTCACGAGTTTCTCGCGGTTGCCGGGCAGCTCGGGCATGCCGTAGGGCCAGGTGCCCGCGTGTTCGCCGCCGTACCAGCGGGTCCAGTCGTTCTCGTCGGCCAGGCGGTGGTCGGCGCCGCAGTCGATGACGAGCGTGTCGTCGCCCAGCTGGGCCGCGATGTCCGCGGAGTGACCGTGCGGGAGGGCGAGGAAGACGACGTCGTGGCCGGCGAGGTGCTCCGCCGTGGTGTCGGTGAGGACGCGGTCAGCGAGCGGGAGAAGGTGGGGCTGATGGGCGCTCAGGGGCGTGCCCGCGTTGCCACCCGCGGTCAGCACGCCGATTTCGACGTCCGGGTGGCCGAGAAGCAGCCTGAGCAGCTCACCGCCGGCGTACCCACTGGCTCCGGCAACCGCGATACTGATCGTCACGTGGATAATTATGCATGACCCTGCAAACTCACTCAACCGAGTTATAGGTGATGCTGATGACGTGACTCATCAAGACGAGGTCGTGATCGAGCGCTGGACTCCCTCCGCTGACCCGGGGCTTGCCGCGTTGCTGACGGCCTACCACCTGCGGACGGAAGCCGAGAAGGGTGTGACTGTCGCGAGCGTGGACGACCTACCAGCTCGCTACCGGGCGGAAGTCCTGGACCCGCGGTCCGCGTTCGCCGACGATCTCGTGCTGGTGGCGGTGAGCGGGAACGCCGTGGTGGGCTGCCTGGTGGTGACGGGCACTGCCGGTTTGGAGTTCAAGAGGCTCTGGACCGACCCGGCGTTCCGGGGTCGAGGCGTGGCATCCGGCCTGGTCACCGCCGCGCTCGCCCATGGCGCGGAAACCGGCGCGGGCACCGTGCGGCTGTCGGTGTGGGCATGGCGGACGGGGGCCGTCGCTCTGTACGAACGCCTCGGCTTCGCCGTCACCGAGACCTGGGACGAGCGGGAGCACATGGTGTGCATGGAGCGTGCGGTGTGAGACGGGCGCCCCCGTGGCGGGGGCGCCCGTGATCATCAACGTGGGATCGAGACCGCCAGCTCGCCACGCGCGGTGGCGCCGGACGCGGTCGCCGAGCGCTGGTCAGCCGTCGCGCCAGCGGGGACCGGCTGCGGAACCGGGTCGCACTGGACGTCCGAACGGTTGCCCGACTTGCGTGCCGGCAACGCACCCGTCTTCAGGTAGTTGACGATGAGGCTGTCGGTGCACTCCACACCGGACAGGGATCCCGAGTGGGTGGTGCCGTTCACGCCTTCGATCAGGACCGAGTTCGGGAACAGCTTGCGGACCTCGAGCGCCCCCGAGTACGGCGTCGCCGAGTCGAACGTCTCGTTGATCAGCAACGCGCTCGCGACCCTGCGGCCGTTGACCTGCACCGGCCTCTCGGCACTCGCCGGCCAGTACACGCACGGCGCGTTGAACCACACGTTGCCCCACGTCTCGAACGGGGCCTGCGCGAAGGTGCGCCAGTTGTCGACGCGCCACTTGGTCCAGTTCTTCGGCCACTGCGTGTCGGTGCAGGACACCGCGAGGTACACGGCGTGGCCGTTGTCGTTGAAGGGCGGCGTGCCGTACAGCTGCTGCAGCGTCTCCCAGTCACCGTCGTGGACGAAGCCGGCGAACGCGTTCGCGACGTCCTCCCAGCCGTAGACGTAGTAGGCGGCCTGCAGGAAGACGTCGGTCCACTCGTCCGGGCCGATCACGCCGCCGGCGGGGGCACGCAGCAGTTCGGCCTGCTTCTGGTAGAACAGCGCCTCGACCTGCCGGCCGGTGGTGCCGAGGTGGTAGACGCTGTCGTACTTGGCGATCCAGTCGAAGTAGATCTTGATGTTGCGGTCGAACGCGATGTCCTGGTCGATGTTCGCGTCGTACCAGACCCGCTTCGGGTTCACGTTGCCGTCGAAGACGACGCGGCGGAAGCGCTCAGGGAAGAGCGTGCCGTACACCTGGCCGAGGTAGGTGCCGTAGGAGAAGCCGTAGTAGTTGATCTGCTTGACGCCGAGCGCCTTGCGGATGCTCTCCATGTCGTTCGCCGAGTCGACGGTCGTCATGTGCTCGAGGAGCTTGCCACCGTTCGCGCCGCACGCCTGCGCGTAGTTCTTCGAGCGCTGCAGCCAGGTCCGCTCGAGACCGGGCGTGATCGGCACGAAGAACGGGCGGTTGTAGCCGTCGTAGTCCGGGATGCACGACAGCGAAGGCTGGCTGGATCCGACACCCCTCGGGTCGAAACCGATCCAGTCGTAGCTGTCGCCGCCCCCGTCCGGCACGAAGTCACCGAAGATCGCGTAGATCAGACCGGAACCACCCGGGCCGCCGGGGTTGACCAGCATGGGGCCCTGGTACTCGGAGTCAGGGCTCTTGTGCGTCACCCGCGAGACGGCAAGCTTGATCTTCTCGCCGTTCGGGTGCGCGTAGTCGAGCGGCACCTCCAAGAACCCGCACTGCGCGCCGGCCTGCACGAGCCTCGGATTGTCGCATTCACCCCATTGGATAGCTTTTGGAGTGAATTCGGGCGATTTCTGTGGCGCCGCGGAGGCGGTCGTCGACACCGTCAACGCACTGAGCACAACTCCCACGACCGCCGCCACGGCCGCGAATCTGCGTGTTTTGATCACCGGACGAGCCTGCCGCCGAAATAGTGACCACGGAATACCCCGAAAGTCGTTTTATCGGATCGTGACAATACGGAGAGCTACCACTCGGTTGCTGTCTGAGCGTCTAGCTTGAACACCCGCTTTGCGTACGGGTCTAGCGAAGTAGGCCCAAGACCGCAGCCGGGGACACTCGATGAGATCTTGCAACTCGCAAAATTGTCGGTGGCCGCTGGTAGCGTGAAAACCGGGGGCCCCCTGCTGCACGAGTGGGACTTTCGTGCATACGAATGGGACATTCGCTCGGGCTCCTCAGACGAGGCGGCCATTCGCTCGCCAATGACGCGGGAATTGTCGGTCGGTCGGCGTAGCGTGCGGGGCATGAACGAATCCCAGACTCTGGTCAAGGCAGTACGCGCTGGTCTCGCCGCTGGCGGTGACGCGCGCAAGGCACCGGACATGCAGCGGTACATGAAGTCGGAGCTGCCGTTCCGTGGAGTGCCGTCGCCGGAGCGGGCAGCGCTCGGTAGACAGCTGTTCGCCGAGCACGTGCTGACCGATGAGGCGGACTGGCGGGCGAGCGTGCTGACCCTGTGGCGCGAGGCGGCCTACCGGGAAGAGCGGTACATGGCGATCGCGCTCACCGGCGACCGCCGATATGCGCAGTGGCAGACACCGGCACTGCTGCCGCTCTACGAGGAGATGATCATCACCGGTGCCTGGTGGGACTTCGTGGACGAAATAGCGAGCCGCCGGATCGGGCCTCTGTTACGCAGCTTCCCTGACGAGCTAACACCGGCCATGTACGACTGGGCTACCGACCCCGACCTGTGGAAACGCCGCACGTCGATCATCTGCCAACTCACTTTCAAGGAGGCTACCGACACGAAGCTGCTGTCGTCCGCGATCGAGGCGAACCTCGATGACCGGGACTTCTTCATCCGCAAGGGCATCGGGTGGGCGCTGCGCCAGTTCGCCCGCACCGAACCGGAGTGGGTGCGGGCGTTCGTGAACAGTCACCCGGGGCTCTCCCCGCTGTCCGTGCGAGAGGCGGTAAAGCATTTGTAGTGCTCTGACACGATGGCGAATGTGACCGACCTTCCGCCGACGCGTGCCTCGCTTGCCGCTGACCTCACCGCTCTTGGCCTTCGCTCCGGGGACACCGTGATCGTGCACTCGTCCCTGCGCGCGGTCGGGTGGGTGCCGGGTGGGCGGGTAGCGGTGACGCAGGCGCTGCTCGACGTACTCGGTCCGGCCGGCACGCTGGTGGTGCCGACGCAGACGATGGAGAACTCGGACCCGAAGCACTGGCAGCGTCCGCCGGTGCCGGAGTCCTGGTGGCCGGTGATCCGGGAGCACATGCCGGCCTTCGACCCGGCGGTGTGGCCGAGTCGGGGCATCGGGGCTTTGGCGGAGGCAGTGCGCACGTGGCCGGGGGCGGTGCGGAGCAACCACCCACAGGCGTCGTTCGCGGCGGTGGGCGCCCAGGCGTCTTCGCTGATGGCGAGGCACGAGCTGGAAAGCCATCTCGGCGAGGGCTCGCCGCTGGCGGCGCTGGAGCGGGCGGGCGCCCGGGTACTGCTGCTCGGTGTCGGCTACGACGTCTGCACGGCGTTCCACCTGGCGGAGTACCGCGTGCCGTCTCCGAAAACGGAGCACGGCTGCGCGCTGCTCACCGAACGCGGACGAGAGTGGGTCACGTACACGGACGTAGCCACGAACAGCGACGACTTCGACAAACTGGGCGCAGCCTACGAGCAGACAGCCACACTCCGGCGCGGAAGCGTCGGCGCGGCTGACACTCGCCTGTTCCCGGCAGCTGAGGCAATCGCATTCGCAGTGGAATGGCTACGCACGAACCGGCCGGAGGCGTAGGGCTGGCAGCTGACCGGGCGGACGGACGCAGACCGGGCGAGTGGACGCAGACCGGGCGAGTGGACGCAGACCGGGCGGGTGGACGGTTAAGCCCGCAGCAGGTGCCCGGTCCTTCGACCGGACCCCTCGCAGGAGCCTCGGTTGCTGACCATCATCGTCAACCTCAACGACCGGCTGCGCGAGCGACTGAACGCGGCTGGCTCGGTGAAGTCGACGGCCTCAAGGTCAGCCCCGACACTGCCAACAGAAACTCGCGCAGATGCGTGACCTCCGCGCCCAGACCAGGAAGGCTGACCTGTTGGCGCAGCGCGCAGGTTGGCACCAGTCGACGAGCGGGGCCTTGGTGGCCGGGCGGGACGGCGGCGTCTTCCAGGCATGTCGAGCCGGTTGGGTCGGCTTCGTCGAGGGTGCAGTGATTGAGCTTGCCGAAAGCGGGTGGAGATGCGGACCTTGCGCAGCAGGGGTCGGTTCAGAAGGGCGCGCAACCGCGCGAACCGGTGGGCGAAGACCGAGTGTCACAGAGCCCCAGCGAGACATCCTCTGGCGCTCTCAAAACACATCCGCCCAGAAACCTGCCCTTCCGATCCACTCCTCTCAGGTCAGCGTGTGCCGAACCCTCAGGAACGGAGTGCCGCGCCGAAACGGCTTGCCGCCGCGGCTATCGCGGCGTCGCGGGCTGCTGTGGCTTCTTCCACGGTCAGCGTGCGGTCTGGCGCGCGGAAGCGGAGTGAGTAGGCCAGCGAACGCTTGCCCTCGCCCACCTGCTCGCCCGTGAACACGTCGAACAGGTGCAGCTCCTCCAGCATGTCGCCGCCGCCGTTGCGGAGGGCGCCTGCTACGTCCGCCACCGGCACGCTGGCGTCGACCACCAGCGCCACGTCCAGCAGCACCGGCGGGTACGGCGACGGGGACGGTGCGGGCCTGCGGTCCACCAGGGGTAGAGCCTCGAGCTTCAGTTCCATCGCGCAGGTGCGCGCCGGGAGGTTCAGTGCGTCGACGACCTTCGGGTGCAGTTCGCCCGCGTAGCCGACGGACACGTCGCCCACCAGCAGGTGGGCGCACCGGCCGGGGTGCCACGGAGCGCGTTCGGCTGCCTTGACCGTCAGCTCGACACCCGACGCCTCAGCCACGATCTGCGCGGCTCGCACCGCGTCGGCCCAGGTCGCTGGTTCGCCGGGGCCCCACCAGCCGGGGCGTTGCCGGTTGCCTGCCAGGACGACCCCGGCGTGCACGGGCTGCTGCGGCAACGACGCGTACAGGGCAGCGATCTCACCCTCGGTCGGGCGGGCGGCCACGCCAACAGTGGGCACCGGCACCTGCTGCGGCTTCGGCAGCGTCACCTGTCCGATGTGGAACAGGGCGACGTCACGCATGCCGCGGGACACGTTGCGGGTCAGGGCGTCCAGGAGGCCCGGCAACACCGTGGTGGCCAACTCGCTGCGGTCCGCCTCCAACGGGTTGAGCACCGACACCGTGCGTCGCCGGCTGTCGTCCTTTGCCAGGCCGAACGCGTCCCACACCGACTTTGACACGAACGGGAACGGCAGCACCTCGACGTACCCGGCCTCGGCGAGGGCACGGCCCACCGCACGCCGGCGGCGCTGGCTCGCGGTCACGCCCTTGCCGGACGGGGCGGACGGCAGCACCGTCGGGATCGTGTCGTAGCCCTCGAGCCGCAGCACCTCCTCGACCAGGTCCGCCGGCTCGACGAGATCCGGGCGCCACGTCGGCGGCTGGGCGACCACGCGCGGCTTGCCGTCGTCGCCGGTGAACAGGTCAGTCGTACAGCCGATCTGCTGGAGGCGGTGCACGGTCGCGCCGCTCTTGTACCGCACGCCGGCGACCTGGTCCGGCAGGGCGATCGGCATGGTCACGGTCGGCAGCGCGATCACGCCACCGACGTCGGTGCGGCCCGGCTTGATGCTGCCTTCGGCGTGCTCACGCAACAGCCGCGCGGCCCGCTCCAGCGCCATCGGCGCGATCATGGGGTCGACGCGCCGCTCGAACCGTTTCGAGGCCTCCGACGGCAGCTTGTGCCGGCGCACCGTCCGCGCGATGGCCGTCGGCTCCCAGTTCGCCGCCTCCAGCAGGATGTCCGAGCTGTCCGCGCGGACCTCGGTGCTCGCGCCACCCATCACGCCGGCCAGCGAGATGGGACCCGTCTCGTCGGCGATGATGATGTCGTCCGGGTCCAGCGTGCGCTCGGCGTCGTCGAGGGTCTTGAGCTTCTCCCCCGCCCGCGCCCTGCGCACGACCATGCCGCCCTTGATCGACGGCGTGTCGAACGCGTGCATGGGCTGGCCCATCTCGAGCATCACGTAGTTGGTGACGTCGACGGCCAGCGAGATCGAGCGGATGCCGGCGAGCATGAGCCGCCTGCGCACCCAGAACGGGGTCGGCGCGGTCGGGTCGACGCCGGTGATGCGGCGCGCCACGAACCGCGGGCAGTCCTCCTCGTTCTCGACCGTGATCGGGAACGCGTCGCCCTCGGCCTCTGGCACGTCGATGGCCGCCGGGTCGCGGTAGGAGGTGTCGAGCGCGCACGCCAGCTCACGGGCCAGACCGCGAATCGAGAACGCGTAGCCGCGGTCGGGCGTGATGGCCAGCTCGATCACGCTGTCGTCGAGTTCGAGCAGGTCGATCGCGTCGTCACCGGCGCCGGCCTCGCCGCTCGGCAGCACGAGGATGCCGGAGTGCTCGTCGCCGAGCCCCAGCTCCCGCGCGGAGCAGATCATGCCGTCGCTGTAGCGCCCGTACGTCTTGCGCTTGGTGATCGCGAACCCGCCGGGCAGCACCGCACCGGGCAACGCGACCACCACGAGGTCGCCCTCGACGAAGTTCGTCGCGCCGCAGATGATGCCCCGCATGCGAGGCCCCATGGTCTCGTCGTGGTCGTCGGGCTCGGCCACCTCGACCACGCAGTGCCGGATCGGCTTCTTGAAGCCGGGGAGCTCCTCGATCTCGGCGACGCGACCGACCACGACCGGACCGGTGACCTGGCCGAGCGCGGTGACGTCCTCGACCTCGAGACCGACCCGCACGAACGCATCGGCGATCTGCTCCGCGGTGAACTTCTCGTCCGTCTCCAGGTGCTCGGTGAGCCAGCTGACGGGGACCCGCACGGTGTTCCTCTCCTACTGACGGGTGTGGGGCGCGTTCAGGCTTCGATACCGAACGGGGCCGTGAACCGGACGTCTCCCTCGACCATGTCACGCATGTCCGGGATGCCGTTGCGGAACTGCAGCGTCCGCTCGATGCCCATACCGAAGGCGAAGCCGGAATAGACGTCGGGGTCGATGCCGCAGGCACGCAACACGTTGGGGTTGACCATGCCGCAGCCACCCCACTCCACCCAGCCCGCGCCGCCCTTCTTCTCGGGGAACCACACGTCGGGCTCCGCGGACGGCTCGGTGAACGGGAAGTACGACGGGCGCAGCCGGATCCTCGACTTGTCGCCGAACATGGCCTTGGCGAACGCGTCCAGCGTGCCCTTCAGGTGGGCCATGGTGAGGCCCTTGTCCACGGCCAGGCCCTCGACCTGGTGGAAGACGGGCGTGTGGGTGGCGTCGAGCTCGTCGGTGCGGAACGTGCGGCCAGGGCACACCACGTACACCGGCAGGTCACGCTCGAGCAGCGAGCGGATCTGGACCGGCGAGGTGTGCGTGCGCAGGACCAGGCCGGAGTCCTCCGGCTCGAGGTAGAACGTGTCCTGCATCGTGCGGGCCGGGTGGTCCTTCTTGAAGTTCAGCGCGTCGAAGTTGAACCACTCGGTTTCGACCTCGGGGCCTTCGGCGATCTCCCAGCCCATGGCGACGAACACGTCCGCGATCCGGTCGGACAGCGTGGTCAGCGGGTGCCGGGCACCTCTCGGCACGCGGTCCCACGGCAGCGTGACGTCGACCGCCTCCTCGCGGAGCACCCGCTGGTCGCGGTCGGCCTCCAACTCGACGCGGCGCTCGTCGAACGCCTCCCGGACGAGTTTCTGCGCCTCGTTGACCCGCTTGCCGGCGTCGGCCTTGGCGTGCGGCGGCAGGGCGCCGATCTCGCGCCGGGCGATCATGAGCGGCGCCTTGTCCCCCAGGTGGGCGGGCTTGACCGCGGCCAGCGCGGCCAGGTCGGCGACCGCCTCGAACTCCTTGCGCGCCTGCTCCACGGCAGCCTGCAGTGTCTCGGGCGCGAGCGCCGCGACCTGCTTCGGGTCATAGGAGTCGTTGGCTGCGGACATGGTGGGTGCGAGCTCCCAGGGACGGTTAGCCGGATCTGGTGCCCGCGCGCGTACACCGCGAGCACAGTGATCCTAGGTGATCGGCCGACGCCACCCGCACCCAGTTTCCCCTAACGGTCCTTCTGGGGGAACGCGTGGCCGAGGTCGATGCCGGCGAACTGCTCCGGCACGGCCCTGGTCGCCGCGAAGTGGTACAGCGCGGTCTGGTAGATCCCGGACAACGCGCTGGTCACCACGACGACACCAAGGAACCACAGCACGGCGATGCCGAGGAGGACCAGCGCCGTCGCGCCGCCCGCGACGGCACCCAGCACGATGAGCAGGAGGCTCGGCAGCACCAGCAGGACGCTGACCGCCCCGATGCCCGCGTTGCCCAGCACGTTCTCACCCCAGGTGCCGCGGAACAGCTCGGCCGAGCGCTTGATGGCGGGCTTCGTGGTCGTGCCCTCGATCACCATGACCGGCAGCACCAGGTAGGTGACGAGGTTCCAGGCCATCCCCGCGAGCCCGCCCACGATCCGGCCGAGGAAGCCCAGCCGCTCCTTGACCATCCGGATGATCAACGAGACGGTCGCGGTCAGCAGCGCCCATGGCAGCAGACGGCCGGACATCGACCCCGCGGTGCGCAGCCCGCCCGCGACGCTCGGGTCACCGCCCTTCAGCGCGATGTCGGCCTGCGAGATGAGCCCGGCGTTGAAGAAGGTCGTGACACACGCGCTGACCACGTAGAACCCGGCGAGCAGCGCGTAGGTGCCCGGCGTGGCGTCGCCGTCCGGCTGGTAGGTGAACACGGCCGGGGTCAGGAAGATGATCACTACCACGAGTCCGGCGGAGCCGGACAGCACCGGGAAGACCGCCAGCTCCTTGCGGGACCGCAGCACCCGCCAGGACGCTTTGAACATCTGCCAGGAACGTCCGAGCCGCACCATGTCGAACCCCCAAGTTCCATGCGCGAACCGCTGGGACCAGAGTGGTCAGATATCCGCTCGGTTAAACCCTCAGTGATGTTGCCACGCCGTCGCGTACAGGCAGACGGTGGCCGCGGTGGCCAGGTTGAGGCTCTCCGCGCTGCCGTAGATCGGCACACGGAGTGACTCGTCCGCCTCGGCTTTCACCTCTTCGGGTAGTCCGTGGGCTTCACTGCCGAACAGCCAGGCGGTGGGCCCGGTGACGGCGCCCGGGGTGAGCTCGGCCTTGGCGTAGCCGTCGGCGGCGCACAGGCGCAGGCCGGCGGACCGGCACGCCGCGAGGGTCTCGGCAACGGGCGCGCGGGCGATCGGCACGTGGAACACGCTGCCCGTGGACGCGCGCACGCACTTGCCGTTGTGCGGGTCGACGGCGTCGCCGGCCAGGATCACCGCGTCGGCGCCGGCGGCGTCCGCGACCCGGATGACCGTGCCCGCGTTGCCGGGATCGGACACGCCGACGAGCACGGCGACGAGCCGGGGTGTGCCGGCGAGGACGTCGGACAGTGACCGGTCGACCAGGCCGCACACCGCCACGACCCCCTGTGGGGTGACGGTTTCGGCGAGGCCGGCCATCGCGCGGTCGGTGACCGTGGACACCGGCACCCCGCGCGTCGAGGCCGTCGACGCCAGTGAGGTGTCGCGGGCCAGGAAGTCGGTCGTGACGAACAGCTCGTGCACCTCGCCTGGCCACGCGAGGGCTTCCCGGACGGCTTGGGCGCCCTCGACGAGGAACCGGCCCGCGCGTTCCCGGCCGACCCGCCGGGACAGGGCCCGAGCAGCAACGACCCGGGGCGTCCGTTCGGTGAACGGAGCCGCCCCGGGTCGTGGTGGGGTGCTCAGGAAGCCTTGCCCTGCTGGTGCGCGTTCTCACGCGCGACCTCGACGAGCGCGGCGAAGGCGGCCTCGTCGTTCACGGCCAGCTCGGCGAGGATCTTGCGGTCCACCTCGATGCCGGCGTTCTTCAGGCCCTGGATGAACCGGTTGTAGGTCAAGCCGTTCTGGCGAGCCGCGGCGTTGATGCGGGTGATCCACAGCTGGCGGAAGTCACCCTTGCGGGCGCGGCGGTCCCGGTATGCGTAGTTGAGCGAGTGGAGCACCTGCTCCTTCGCCTTGCGGTACAGCCGCGAGCGCTGGCCGCGGTAGCCGCTGGCCAGCTCAAGGGTCGTGCGGCGCTTCTTGTGGGCGTTGACTGCCCGCTTCACGCGTGCCACGGTGCAAATCCTGTCGATCTCGTGGGCGGCTCTGGGAAACGGCGCGCCCGGTGGTCAGGGATGGGTCGGTCAGCGACCGAGCAGCTTCTTCACCCGGCGGACGTCCGCGGCGGCCACCTCGGTGGTGCCGGACAGAGCCCGGGTCTCCTTGCTGGACTTCTTCTCCAGCCTGTGCCGCAAGCCGGTCTGCTGACGACGCAGCTTTCCCTTGCCGGTGATCCGGATGCGCTTGGCGGTACCGGAATGGGTCTTGTTCTTCGGCATTTCTTCTTCCTCGCGCAGTGCTATGACCGGGCTGCCTCAAAGGAAAGAGGCGCTCGGTCTCGGTCAGCCTCTGGTCAGTTCGTGTCGGTGCCCGCACTCGCCTTCGGACGGGTCTTCTGGGACTTGTGCGGCGCCAACACCATGATCATGTTTCGGCCGTCCTGCTTTGGCGCGGCCTCGACGAAGCCGAGGTCGGCTACGTCCTCAGCCAGCCGCTGCAGCAGCCGGAAGCCAAGTTCGGGGCGGGACTGCTCACGACCCCGGAACATGATCGTCACTTTGACCTTGTTCCCGTGCTCGAGGAAGCGCATCACATGGCCGCGCTTGGTCTCGTAGTCGTGTGTGTCGATCTTCGGACGGAGCTTCTGCTCCTTGATCACGGTGAGCTGCTGGTTTCGACGCGACTCGCGAGCCTTCTGCGCACTCTCGTACTTGTACTTGCCGAAGTCCATGAGCTTGCAGACGGGCGGGCGAGCCTGCGGGGCAACCTCCACGAGGTCCAGGTCCGCTTCCTGAGCCAGTCGCAGTGCGTCCTCGATGCGCACGATGCCGACCTGCTCGCCGTTCGGTCCGACCAAGCGGACCTCCGGGACTCGGATGCGGTCGTTGATACGTGTCTCGGAGCTGATGGGGCCTCCTCAGGCCGGTTGTTTCTTATGCCTCCGCGACGTCGCGGGACCCCATCAAGCACGAAGCCCCGGTCGTCATGTGACGAACGGGGCCCGCTTCCGGCCGCCCGTCGCACCCGACGAGCGATACCGCACAAGGCGTCACACAGGACGCTTTGTGCGGCGACCGGAACCCGGCCACTGAATGACTCGGGTGGGAGCGGGGCTCCACTTCAGCCACCTCGCGAACGAGGCGGGTCGCGACGAACAGAATAACACCCGAAGGCCAAGGGCCTATTCCCAGGTCACGTCTTGGCCCACTGGTAGCGCAACTCCGGCCTGCCCACCTGACCATATATCGGCTGCCGCACAGCCAGCCCGTGGTCTGCCAGGTATTCGAGGTAGCGGCGAGCGGTGACCCGGGACATGCCCAGGGCGTCGGCGGTCGCGCTGGCCGACAACCCCGCGTCGGCTCCGCGCAGGGCCGCGGCCACCGCGTCGAGCGTCGGCGCGCTCATCCCCTTCGGCAGCTGGACACCCTCGCTGCCGCGCAGCGTCGCGAACAGGTGGTCGACGTCGGTCTGGTCCACCTGCTCGACACGGTCGACGCCGCGGCGGAACCGCGCGTACCGCTCCAGCTTGTCCCGCAGCGTGGCGAAGGTGAACGGCTTCAGCAGGTACTGCACGACGCCGCTGGACACCGCCGCCCGGACGAGCGTGAGGTCACGTGCCGAGGTCACCATGATCACGTCGACGAGCAGTCCTTCGGCACGGAGCGCCCGGCACAGGTCGAGCCCGCTGCCGTCGGGCAGGTACTGGTCGAGCAGCAGCAGGTCGACGTCGAGGCGGCCGAGCGCGCGGCGCGCCTCACCGGCGGTGTGCGCGACGCCCGCGACGGCGAACCCCTCGACACGTTCGACATACAGCCGGTGTGCGTCAGCCGCGACGAGGTCGTCCTCGACCACCAAGACATTGATCATGACGGCGCCGCCCCCGCTCCGTGGCGCCGGAACGCTCCGCGGGCTCCGCTACACCGGCGCCCTCCGCGGGCTCGGAGCCGTCCTGGATTTCGATGACTCGCTCCGCAAGCTCCGCTCATGATTGCACCAGCGCCGTCGGCAGGCGCACGGTGAAGATCGCGCCCCGTTCTCCCCGACCCACCTCGATGGCGCCGCTGCCGCGTCGCACGGCCTGGCGGACGAGCGCGAGACCGAGGCCGCGGCCGTCTGCCTTGGTCGACCAGCCGCGGTCGAACGCCACCTCGCCGGCCGCCAGTCCCGCGCCGGTGTCCTCGACACGCAGGACCAGCTCCCCGGCTTCCTCGCGGGCGGTCACGAACACCTTGGGCGCGTTGCCGCCCTCCAGTGCCGCGTCGAGCGCGTTGTCGATGAGGTTGCCGAGGATCGTGACCACGTCCCTCGGCGCGAGCGTGCCGCCGAGGACCGCGTCGTCGATCTCGGTCTCGGGGGTGATCACCAGTTCGACGCCGCGTTCGTTGGCCTCGGCGGCCTTGCCGAGCAGCAGCGCGGCGAGTACCGGTTCGGACACCGCGTCCACGACCCGGTCGGTCAGCTGCTGTGCGAGCGCCAACTCGGCGGTCGCGAACTCCACGGCCTCGTCGTATCGACCCAGCTCGACCAGTGACACGACCGTGTGCAGGCGGTTGGCCGCCTCGTGGGCCTGGGAGCGCAGTGACTCGGCGAAGCCGCGGACCGAGATCAGCTCACCGGTCAGCGCCTGGAGATCGGTGTGGTCGCGGAGGGTCACGACCGTGCCGTGCACGCGGTTACCGGAGCGGACCGGGGCGCAGTTGACGACCAGCACCCGCCGCTCGGTCAGGTGGATCTCGTCGCGGGTGGTGCGGTTCGGCGCCATGCTCGCCACCATCTCGGCAGACAGGCCCAGGTCGGTCAGTGCCTTGCCCTCGATGTCACCGTCCAGGTCGAGCAGCTCGCGGGCGCCGTCGTTGCACAGGGTGACGCGGCCGCCCTGGTCGACCAGCACCAGCCCCTCGCGCACGGTGTGCAGGATCGCTTCGTGGTACTCCAGCCGCCGGTTGAGCTCGGCGGGACCGAGACCGTGGGTCTGGCGGGCGAGCCGCCTGCTCACCAGGTAGGTGCCGGACATGCCGACCAGCAGGGCGGCGAGCGCGACGAACACAAGCGGCACGACGCGGTCACGCACCTCGCCGGCGATCGCGTCGACGGTGATGCCGACGCTGACCAGCCCGACGATCTCGCGGCCGTCCCGGATCGGCACCACCGCGCGGACCGACGGGCCGAGCGTCCCGGTGTAGGTCTCGGTGAACACGCGGCCGGCCAGTGCTTCGTCGATGTGGCCGAGGAACCGCTCGCCGATGCGGTCGGGATCCGGGTGGGTGTACCGGAAGCCCTGCGGGTCCATGATCGTGATGAAGTCGACGCCCGTGTCGTGCCGGACCCGCTCGGCGAACGGCTGCAGGATGACGCTCGGCTCCGGTGCCTCCACGGCGTCGATCACCGCGGGGGAGTCCGCGATGGTCAGCGCGACCGACACGACCTCGTCACGGGAGGCCTGCTCGGTCCGGCGGGCGACGTCGAGGTAGGCGAGCACGGCCCCCGCGACCACGACGAAACCGACGATGATCACCTGCAGCACGAGAAGCTGCCGCGCGAGGCTCCAACCCCGGCGTTCACGTGTCATGCCCAGTAGTGTGGCTTGCTTCACAGCACCCTTCGGGTTCGACCCTTGTGTCAAATCGCGGGCCCGCTCATGTACGTAATGAACAGAAACGTGACCCAGGTCATAAAACGTTCTGACAATGGCCCGCATGTCCAGCGCTGAACAGCCGGTCCGGGCCCGTCGCCGTGACCGGACACACCTCCTCTACCTCGCCGTGGTGGCCGCTGTCGCGGTCGGGATCCTGATCGGCCTCGTCTGGCCGGAGTTCGGGAAAGAACTGAAGCCGCTCGGCCAGGGCTTCGTCAACCTGATCAAGATGATGATCAGCCCCATCATCTTCTGCACGATCGTGCTCGGCATCGGTTCGGTGACCAAGGCCGCGAAGGTCGGCAAGGTCGGCACGCTCGCGATCACCTACTTCCTCGTCATGTCGACGGTGGCGCTGATCATCGGCCTCATCGTCGGCAACATCCTGCACCCCGGCGACGGGCTGCAGCTCACCAAGGACGTCGCCGAGGCCGGGCAGGAGCAGGTGAAGGAGGCCGAGGGCACGGTCGACTTCCTACTCGGCATCATCCCGACCACACTGGTGTCCGCGTTCACCGAGGGCTCGGTGCTGCAGACGCTGATGGTCGCGTTGCTGGCCGGGTTCGCGCTGCAGGCCATCGGCGAGAAGGGCGCGCCGATCCTGCGCGGTGTCGAGCACATCCAGCGCCTGGTCTTCCGCATCCTGGCGATGATCATGTGGGCGGCGCCCATCGGCGCGTTCGGCGCGATCGCGGCGGTGGTCGGCGAGACCGGCGTGGACGCGTTGAAGAGCCTCGCCATCATCATGGTCGGCTTCTACCTGACCTGCCTGGTGTTCGTGTTCGGCATTCTGTCCACGCTGCTGTGGGTCGTGGCGCGGATGAACATCCTGACGCTGTTCCGCTACCTGTCGCGGGAGTTCCTGCTGATCCTGTCGACCTCGTCGTCCGAGGTCGCGTTCCCTCGGCTCATCGCGAAGATGGAGCACCTTGGCGTGAGCAAGCCGGTCGCCGGCATCACTGTGCCGACGGGCTACTCGTTCAACCTCGACGGCACGGCGATCTACCTGACGATGGCGACGCTGTTCATCGCGGAGGCCACGAACGCGCCACTGTCCATGGGCGAGCAGATCTCGCTGCTGCTGTTCATGATCATCGCGTCGAAGGGCGCGGCCGGTGTCACGGGAGCGGGCCTGGCCACACTGGCAGGCGGCCTGCAGTCGCACCGACCCGAACTCGTCGACGGCGTCGGGTTGATCGTCGGTATCGACCGGTTCATGTCGGAGGCGCGGGCATTGACCAACTTCGCCGGCAACTCCGTCGCGACCGTGCTCGTCGGCACGTGGACCAAGGAGTTCGACCGCGAACAGGCGAACCGTGTGCTGTCGGGCGAGGAGCCGTTCGACGAGGCCACGCTGTTGGACGAGCACGCTCCGCCGGACTCCACCAAGACCGAGGCGCACTAGTTGTCCACAGGCCGCCTACCGTGACCAGCCGAAATGTCGGCCCCGTGCCGTAGGCTGACAACCGGGGCCGGAGGCCGAGCCCGCTGCCGATTCGCGTCGGCGGCGGGCTTTCTCATTTCCTGGTCGTGCGGCGCCAGCCCACGCCCTCGCGCCACGACTCGATCACCAGATGGTCCGCCGGCTTGCCCACGTAGGTCAGCGCCACCTCGGTGACGTCGATACGGAAGTAGTTCCCGTCCGGCTGCGCGCCCTCGGTGGGTGCCGCGATCTCGACCACACGCCCGGCGAGCTTGGCGTCACCGAGCCACTCGCCTTCCTTGGGCGGGTCGAGCGTCGGGCTGTGGACGGCGATCCGCGGGTCGCGGCGCACGTCACGCAGCTTCAGCGAGTCGGCCATCATGCCGAGGGTCACCTCGCCGTCCTTGATCTCCAGTTCCGAACCGCTGATCCGCGGTGAGCCGTCCGCGCGCAATGTCGCGATCGTCTTGTGGATGCCTGCCGCGAACCGATCGCGGACGCGCTCGGCGAACTCCGGTGCGTCCTTCTCGATCTCCTGCCACGTCGCCATGTCCGGCATGCTACTCCGTTTCCGAACCATGGTTCAATAACAGGGTGGCGCGCCCTCGGAAGGTCTCGGACGACGAGTTGCTGGCCGCGACCGCCCGTGCCATCGCGCGGCACGGTCCGGGGTTCACGCTGGCTCAGGTGGGCGCCGAGGCGGGGATCGCGGTGGGCACGGTGGCCGGGCGGTTCGGCTCGAAGCAGAGCCTGCTGCTGGCGATGATGACCGCGGGCAGCGCGAGCGTCTCGCCGCTCATGCGGGCGGCCGCCCGCGACCTCGACCCGGTCGCCGCGATCACGGCGGCCGCCCTCGTGGTCACCGAAGGCCTCGACGACCCGGCGACGGTCCACAACCACCTGGGCCAGCTCGGCGTCGACCTGGCGGACCCGGTGCTGCGCTCGGGGTTCGCGACGCTGCGGGCGGGCGTGCACGAGGTGCTGACGGACCTGTTCGCGGCCGCCGACCTACCCGGCGCTCCCCCGCCGGCACAGGCGGCCCGGATCATCGCGGCCCTGACACACGGCGCCCTCATGGACTGGGCGCTGAACCCGACGAACCCTCTGGCGGACACCCTGAAATCAGACGTCGACGCGGTGTTGACCGCGTGGCAGTGACGACGACCGCGGCCTCCGGCCCCCGTTTCCCAGCCTACGGCCGGGCACCGACATTTTCGGCCGGCGTGGGCGACGCCTGTGGACAGTCGCGTGTCCAACAATCTGGACCGGTGAGTTCGACAAACCCGATTTGTTGAACTCGCCGGTCTCCTGTGTTGGACACGCGGGGGTCAGAGGTCCAGGAGGTCGTCGCCTCGGCGTTTTTTCGCTGTGCCCGGGGAGACGCCCAGTACGCGTTTGAAGGCGCGGGCGAAGGCCGCTTCCGAGCGGTAGCCCAGCTTGCGGGCCAGTTCCGCCGTGGTCGACTGGCCGTCCTCGAAGGAGCGGAGTGCCACCTGCATCCGCCAGCGCGTCACGTACCGCATCACCGGCTCCCCCACCACCTTCGTGAAGCGCGCCGAGAACGCCGACCGGGACATCGCCAGCTCGTTCGCCAGCTCGGCGACCGTCCACGCGTGGTCCGGCTGGCGGTGGATCAACGCCAGCGCACGGCCCAGCTGCGGGTCGTGCAGCGCGCCAAGCCACCCCGTGCGTGCCGCCGGGTCAGCCTCAAGCCAGGTGCGGATCGCCTGGATGACGATGATGTCCGACAGCCTCGTGATCACTTCCTCGCCGCCGGGTCGCAGCTCCTTCGCCTCGGCGGCCATCAGCCGCAGCAGGCTCGGCATCCAGCTGTCCGGTGAGCCGCCGGTGGCCTCGATGTGCAGGGTTTCCGGCAGCACCTCGATCAGGTGGCGAGCGCTCGGCTGGTCGAACCGGATCGCGCCGCACACCATCTGCGTCGGCGCGCCGCCACCGCCGTGCCGCAGCAGCTCGTACCGGTCGCTGACCAGCTCACGCGGCAGGTCCACCACGCTCGGCGCCGGCACACCCGGCTCGCTGAGCAACGCGTGCCCCTGACCGTGCGGCACGAGCACCAGCTCCCCCGCCCCCATGACCCTCGGCGGCCCGTCGCCCGTGCCGAGCCAGCAGTTGCCCGCCGTCACGACGTGGAACCACAGGTGCCCGGGCATCGCCGGCATCGACATGCCCCACGGCGCGGTCATCTCGACCCGGCAGTAGAACGCGCCGTTCATCCGGAGCAGATGCAGCGCCTCGCCGACCGGATCGGCCGGCGCCCACGGGTCCAAACCCTTCATGTGTCGAATATGACCGGTCCGAACCGGGCATCCAAGCAACCTGGACGATCGAGCATGAACCGGCGTCGTTCGGTCACAGATTCCCCAGACGATGATCGACCCACTGGACGCACTGCACCGAAATCCCGGGAACGGCAGCGCGAATGTGAGATCTGGTCAGCCGGCCAGATACGCACGGAAGCCGCGTTGACCGCGTCGCATCATGAGGTCGTGGTTGGCACGGAACAGAGGACGGGCGACCGGTGCCAGCGCGCGGAGCAGCGGTTTGGTGACGACGACCCGCTGTGAGATCGCGAGGAGCGCGCCGGCGGTCCGGTGCTCGGCGATCATGCCCTGCACGTAGCCCTCGAGGTCGCCGGTCATGTCGACGCGGACCTGCCCGATGTTCACGTCCTCCACTGCCCGGTGGAGGCGGAACGTCAGCACGTACGGCAGCAGGGACCGGCAGGAGACCTCGGCGGTCTCGTCGTCGACCTGCCTGACCGCACGGATATCGGGCCACCACGACGGATAGTTGGCCACGTCGACGAGCGTGTCGAACACGCGGGCGGGGGTGGCGCGGACTGACCATAGGTTCCGGAACCAGTAGTCGTTGAGCGACACATTGCCAAGTATGCCGACGCTAGGGTGCACCCATGGTGAAGTGGACCGCGGCCGCCATGCCCGACCAGAGCGCCAGAACAGTGATCCTGACCGGCGCGAACAGCGGGATCGGACTGACCGCGGCACAGGCGTTCGCAGCGGCGGGCGCACGCGTGATCCTCGCGTGCCGCAACGTCGACAAGGGCAAGGCAGCGGCGGCGACCATGGCCGACTCGGTCGAGGTGCGCGCGCTGGACCTGGCAAGGCTGGCGTCGGTAACCGAGTTCGCGGACTCCATCGACGAGCCGGTCGACGTGCTGGTCAACAATGCCGGCGTCATGGCCGTGCCCTACCGCCGCACCGCGGACGGTTTCGAGATGCAGATCGGCACCAACCACCTTGGCCACTTCGCGCTGACCGGGCTCCTGCTCGACCGCATCCGTGAGCGCGTGGTGACGGTGTCCAGCTCGTTCCACTGGTTCGGCAGCCTTGACCTGGACGACCTGAACTGGGAGCGCCGCCGTTACCGCCGGTGGGCGGCCTACGAGCAGTCCAAGCTCGCGAACCTGCTGTTCACCTACGAACTGGCCAGAAAACTGGACGCGGCCGGCTCACCGATCCGCTCGTACGCCGCGCACCCGGGCTACGCGTCGACGAATCTGATGTCGCACACGGAGACGCTGCAGGACACCGTGATGGCTCTTGGCAACCGCCTGTTCGCCCAGAGCGCGAGGATGGGCGCGCTGCCAACCCTGCACGCCTCGACGGTCGACGTGCCGAACGGCGGCTTCGTCGGACCACGCTTCGTCACACACGGCCATCCGAAGATCGCCCGGTCCAGCCCTGCCTCGTACGACCGTGAGAAGGCAGCGGCTTTGTGGACCCTGTCGGAGAAACTGACCGAGATCACCTACCCGCTGTAGGGCCGCGCGAACCTCCGTCCACACGAGACTTGCTACGTCATGTCGGTGCTGTCGCCGGGCTGCGCGTCGTCGGCTCGGGCCCATGTGGGGAGCGGCTCGCAGGCGGACTGCCAGGATGCCGGGAGCCCGGCCCGACCGACGTGTGAGGCGACGATGCCGCCGACGATGGCGCAGGTGGTGTCGCCGCCGGTGCTGGCCGTGGTCCAGATGGCTGGTTCGTAGTCGGTGAGATTGCGGGCGGCGGCCCAGAGGGCGTAGGGGACGGTGTCCCAGGCGCTGGTGTGACGGCCATTGCCGAGTTGGTGCACGGCGATCTTGGCCGAGGGCACATGGGCGAGACCACGGGTAGCCCACACGCCGTGGCGCACCCGGCCAGGTGGGGTCGCGTGCAGCACGGCGTCGAGAAAGTCACGGGGCGGGGGCGGATCAGGTCTGGCGGCAAGAGCGGCGGCGACGGCCACGGCGACAGCACCGGCGACGGCCTCGGGATGAGCGTGCGTGACCTCGGCAGACAACGCGGCCTGCCGGGCGGCCTCGTGAAGGTCGTCGGCAAACCACGCGCCGACGGGAGCGACCCGCATGGCAGCGCCGTGGCCCCAGGAGCCCTGGCCGTCGAACAGGTCGCGGGACAGCTCACGCCACGCGCCTCCCTGGCGAACCTGCCGCAGCATCCGGTTCATGGCCGGCCCATATCCACGATCGAGGTCGTGGTGGGCAGCGAAGCTACTGGCCAACGCATCCTGGTCGACGTGACCATGCTGCCCCAGGACGACGAAGACCGAACAGGCCATCTCGGCGTCGTCAGTCCACTGCCATGGCGCGGGCGGGAGGCGACGCTGTTCGAGAGCGGTGCGGTTGGCGGGCACGAAGAACTGGGAACCCAGCGCATCCCCGAGCGCGAGGCCGAAGAGCGCGTCCAGCGCAAGATCGCGACGATCGATGGTCATTACGACCACGATCATCGCAGGCGCGCCAACGAAGCGGAACGGCCACAGGCAGGCCCGACCGAGCGAGCACAGCGGCCTTCGACCGCCACGAACCACCGGCACAAGTTGCCTGACCGAAGCCACACATCGCCGCTCAACGGCCGAAACTTACGAGCGCCCTGTGAGACGCCCAGGGCGGCGCCGAACAGGTCGGCCCGCATGCTGGGGACCGCTCAACGAGCAGGGACGGCGGACGTTCAGGACCCCGAGTTGACAACAGACAGGTGCCGGGTCGGCCGTCCGCCGCTGGAGCCGCCGGCACCCGAACCACCCGGGCTGCCACCCGGATTCGGCGCGCACGAGCAGGCCGCCCTCGACGATCCCGCCGAGTAGCTCCTCGACGAGGAAGGGGTTGCCCTCAATGTCCCTTGACAACCCAGCCCCGAGCCTGGCCCCCGCCCACACCCCTCCCCCGGCACCCCCGGACCCCGAGAGACGAGAGACGAGAAGCTCAGAGAACCTGCTTCAAGAACTCCCCCGTGTACGACTCCTTCATCGCCGCGATGTCTTCCGGGCTGCCGGCGCCCACGACCGTGCCGCCTCCTGAGCCGCCTTCCGGGCCCATGTCCACGATCCAGTCCGAGGTCTTGATCACGTCCAGGTTGTGCTCGATCACGATGACCGTGTTGCCCTTGTCCACCAGGCCGTTGATGACGCCGATCAGCTTCCTGATGTCCTCGAAGTGCAGGCCGGTCGTCGGCTCGTCCAGGACGTACACCGTCTTGCCCGTCGAGCGCTTCTGCAGTTCCGATGCCAGCTTCACGCGTTGTGCCTCACCGCCGGACAGGGTGGTGGCCGGCTGGCCGAGGCGGACGTAGCCGAGGCCCACGTCGACCAGGGTCTTCAGGTGGCGGTGGATCGCCTTGATCGGCTCGAAGAACTTCTCCGCCTCCTCGATCGGCATGTCGAGGACCTCGGAGATGGTCTTGCCCTTGTAGTGGACCTCGAGCGTCTCGCGGTTGTACCGGGCGCCCTTGCAGACCTCGCACGGGACATAGACATCCGGCAGGAAGTTCATCTCGATCTTGATGGTGCCGTCGCCCGCGCACGCCTCGCAGCGGCCGCCCTTGACGTTGAAGGAGAAGCGGCCCGGCTGGTAGCCACGCACCTTCGCCTCGGTGGTCGCCGCGAACAGCTTGCGCACGTGGTCGAACACGCCCGTGTAGGTGGCCGGGTTGGACCTGGGGGTGCGACCGATCGGGGACTGGTCGACGCGCACCAGCTTGTCGACCATGTTCAGGCCGTTGACCCGCGTGTGGCGGCCCGGCACCTGCCTGGCGCCGTTCAGCCGGTTGGCCAGCACCGTCGCCAGGATGTCGTTGACCAACGTCGACTTGCCCGAGCCGGACACGCCCGTCACGGCCACCAGACAGCCCAGCGGGAACGACACGTCGATGTTGCGCAGGTTGTGTTCCCGCGCGCCCACCACGGTCAGCTGACGCTTCTTGTCCACCGGCCGGCGAATCGCCGGCACCTCGATCTGTTCCCGGCCGGACAGGTAGGCACCGGTCAGGGACTTCCTGTTCTTCAGCAGCTTCTCGTACGGTCCACTGTGGACGATGTAGCCGCCGTGCTCACCCGCGCCCGGGCCGATGTCGACCACCCAGTCGGACGTGCGGATCGTGTCCTCGTCGTGCTCGACGACGATCAGCGTGTTGCCGAGGTCCCGCAGCCTGGTCAGCGTCTCGATCAGCCGGTGGTTGTCCCGCTGGTGCAGACCGATCGACGGCTCGTCCAGCACGTACAGCACGCCGACCAGACCCGAGCCGATCTGCGTGGCCAGGCGGATCCGCTGCGCCTCACCGCCGGACAGCGTGCCGGCGCCGCGGTCGAGCGACAGGTAGTCGAGACCGACGTCGAGCAGGAACCGCAGCCGTGCCTGGATCTCCTTGAGCACCGCACCCGCGATCACCTGCTCGCGGCGGCCGAGCTTCAGCCCGGCCAGGAAGTCGGCGCACTCGCTGATCGACAGCCGCGACACCTCGGCGATCGACCGCTCGCCCTGATCCTGATGCATGAGCGTGACCGCGAGGATCTCGGGCTTGAGGCGGGTGCCGTCACACGCCGGGCACGGCACCTCCCGCATGTAGCCCTCGTACTTCTCCCGCATGTAGTCGGACTCGGTCTGCTCCTGCCGCCGCTCCAGGAACGGGATCACACCCTCGTAGTTGGCGTAGTACGAACGTTCGCGGCCGTACCGGTTGCGGTAGCGCACATGCACCTGCTCCGACGAGCCGTGCAGCACCGCCTTCTGCGCCTTGGCCGGCAGCTTGCGCCACGGCGTGTCCGTGCGGAAACCGATGGCCTCGGCGAGCGCGGTCAGCAGCCGCTCGAAGTACTCCGCGGTCTGCCCGCCGGCCCACGGCGCGATGGCCCCGTCGGCGAGGCTCAGCTCGGGGTCCGGCACGACCAGCTCGGGGTCGACCTCCTGCCGGACGCCGATGCCGGTGCAGACCGGGCACGCGCCGTACGGCGAGTTGAACGAGAACGACCTCGGCTCGAGGTCCTCGATCGCGAGCGGGTGACCGTTGGGGCAGGCCAGGTTCTCGGAGAAACCCCTGATGCGGTGCGGGTCGTGCTCCGGGAGGTCGACGAACTCCAGCTCCACCAGCCCGTCGGCGAGACGCAGCGCGGTCTCGACCGAGTCGGTGAGCCGGCGCTTGGCGCTCGCCTTGACCTGCAACCGGTCGATCACGACCGCGATGTCGTGCTTCTCCTGCTTCTTCAGCGTCGGCGGCTCGGTGAGCTGGTACACCGCGCCGTCCACCCGCGCGCGCGAGTAGCCCTGGGACTGCAGCGACGAGAACAGGTCGACGTACTCGCCCTTGCGGCCGCGGACGACGGGCGCGAGCACCTGGAACCGCAGCCCTTCCTCCATGGCCATGACCTGGTCGACGATCTGCTGCGGCGTCTGCTTGCTGATCGCCTCGCCGCACTGCGGGCAGTGCGGTTTGCCCGCGCGCGCGAACAGCAGGCGCAGGTAGTCGTACACCTCGGTGATCGTGCCGACGGTCGACCTCGGGTTGCGGTTGGTCGACTTCTGGTCGATCGACACCGCGGGCGAGAGGCCCTCGATGAAGTCGACGTCGGGTTTGTCCATCTGGCCGAGGAACTGTCTGGCGTACGCGGACAACGACTCCACGTACCGGCGCTGGCCCTCCGCGAAGATCGTGTCGAACGCCAGGCTCGACTTGCCGGACCCGGACAGCCCGGTGAACACGATCATGCTGTTCCTGGGCAGGTCGATGTCAACGCTGCGCAGGTTGTGCTCCCTGGCGCCGCGAACGACGAGGCGGTCAGCCACTGAAGTCCCTTCGAAGTCGCTCTTGTGACTGGTCACGGGCCGGTTCCGAGCCGGGCGGCGTGGCCGGCGCCCACTCTAGGACGAGGCACCGACAATTCCGGGGCGCGGGTTGCAGCCCGTGGCTACCGATTACCTGCCGTGCTCACTACGCTGGAGTAACCAGGTCTGGTTTTTCGAGTCATGTCTTGCTGCCGAACACGCGGGGAACGGGCGGTATGAGCATCTCACCTGAGGCATCGGTCCAGCAGAACGGTGTGCCGGCACAGCGAGGGGCCGGTGAACGACCCGCGGCGGACCGCGCCGTGCGCCTGCTTCCACTGGTGCGCGAGGCGACCGAGAGGCTCGATCTCATTGTCGCAGGCCTCGACGACTACACCGCACACCAACCGAGCCGGCTGCCCGGGTGGTCGAGAGCGCATGTCGTGACCCACCTCGCCCGCAACGCCGACGCGCTGGTCAACTTGCTGACCTGGGCACGCACCGGCGTCGAGCATCCAATGTACGCGAGCAGGGCGGACCGTGACGCGGACATCGAGGAAGGCGCCGCACGCCTCGCCCAGGTGCTGCACGAGGACCTGCTCGCGGCGAGCGACCGGTTCATGGTCGCGGCCACCGAGCTGCCGGCCCGCGCGTGGGCCGCGCCGGTCGCCGGCCGCATGCAGGGCCCCATGCCCGCGGCGAACGTCCCGGGCATGCGACTGCACGAGGTGTGGGTGCACCTCGTGGACCTCGACGCCGGGTTCACCTTCGCCGACATCCCGGTGGCCCATCTCGAACCGCTGGTCGCCGAGGCGCTGGCCCCGCACATGGACAAACCGGAGTGGCCGAAGGTGCGGCTGACCGTCGAGCTGCCCGACGACCGGACTCGCACGTGGGACCTGACCGGCGGCCGCGACGACCGGACGCACGAGGTCACCGGCCCGGCCGCGGACGCCCTCGCATGGCTCACCGGCCGAGGAGACGGCGCGACGCTGCGTGGTGACGTACCCCTGCTCCCCGCCTGGGGTTAGATCGTGATGTCCTCGAACCGTGTGGCGAACCCCTTTCCCGTCGGCGACGCGCACATCACACCAGCAAGCACCGACAATTCCGGCGGGAAGTAGGCGAGGCGCAGCATCGTCGCAGGTGGGGCACCGTTCAGCCCGTAGGAGATGGTGACCGCGTCGCCCTCTCGCACGGCCTTGAGCGTGACCTTCTCGGCGGCCTCGGCAAGCGGGACCACCGACCAGTCGGACATCTCACGGGTGACCACGGCGGAGAGCAGCTGACGCCCGTCGACCAGCTCGATGCCGGTCTTGATCCAGTTCCGGTCGTCGATCCACAGCCCGATGCCGGCCTGGTCGTACTCCGCGGTGTAGTCGCCGGAGAAGGTGACGGTGAGCTCGAAGTCACCGGTCTTGTCGATCCCCAGTACATGGGCGGAGTCCCGGACGAACCCGTAGTGGGTCTTGCGCCAGAAGTCGGTGTCCGGATCGGCGGTGATCGTGTCGCCTGACCACTGTTTCGGCTCGTTGAGCCACCGCCAGCCGCTCTTGATGAGATCGTCCACCGGGCCATGCTGTCAGCCGGTCGGGGCGAGCCGCTAGGGTCGGCGATCGTGGACGTTGTCGAGGAGTACACCGGTCATGTCGAACCGGGCGGCCCGGCCGCGAGGCGCGTGCTGGACGCACTGACGATCACCAAGATCTCGGTCGGTCCGATGGACAACAACGCGTACCTGCTGGTGTGCAGGAACACGCGGGAGGCGCTGCTCGTCGACGCCGCCAACGACCCGGAACGCCTGTCGGACCTCATCGGCCACGACGACGACCGCCCGACCCTGCGCACGATCGTCACCACCCACCAGCACCAGGACCACTGGGCCGCACTGGGTGCCATCGCGGGCGCGTACGGCGCGAACACGATCGCCCACGAGGAGGACGCGGGTGCCCTCCCCGTCCCACCCGACAGATTCGTCACACAGGGTGACACCGTGCCGGTCGGCGACTGCGTGCTCGAGGTCATCCACCTGCGCGGCCACACGCCGGGGTCCGTGGCTCTCCTGTACCGCGACCCCGCGGGCCACGGCCACCTGTTCACCGGGGACTCCCTGTTCCCCGGCGGCGTGGGGCGGACCACCTCGCCGGAGCACTTCACGTCGCTGATCAACGACGTGAAGTCGCGGATCTTCGACAAGCTCCCGGACGACACGTGGTTCTACCCCGGCCACGGCGACGACTCCACCCTCGGCGCGGAACGACCCAAGCTCGACGAGTGGCGTACTCGGGGCTGGTAGTCAGATCGCGATGATCGTGACCATGTCGTCGAGTCCGGCGAAATCGTCGACGTTGCGAGTGAACAGTGGCAGAGCACGCGCCGAGGCGATGGCCGCGATCATCAAGTCGAGACGACGTGGTCTGGGATCTCGTTTGGCTTCAATGGTCAGAGCTACCAGCGTGCCGTAGCGGGCGGCCGCCTCGCCGTCGAAAGGCAGTGGATCGAAGTCGACGATGGCCGCGCCGAGCAACTCGGTGCGAGCCGCCCTCGTGATCGCGTTCTTCGCCATGGCGACACCCTGCTGCAACTCCGCCATCGTGATCGCGGTGATCTCCGGGACTTCCGGCAGGAGCGCGGGGTCGAGTTGACCGAGGTCGATGTACGTGCGGGTGTCCAGAACGCCGGACTCGTAGCGGTCAACCACGGGCGCGTGTCCATGGATCGTCATCGCCAACGCGATCTTCCCCGAACAGTTCGTCGGCCTCCTGCCGCATGAGCGCGTGGTCGACCCGAGGAAGCTTCCGGTGCCGCTCGACCAACTCCTCCGCGCTCAACCGTCGCCGGCGAGACAGCGGGCGCAACTCAGCGACGGCAACGCCGTTACGGGTGACGTGGTAGACCTCCCCCGCCTCCACCGCATCCATGACCGCGGCGGAGTTGTTGCGGAACTCGCGTTGGGTGATGACCTTCACGCCACGAGCGTAGCTCCATGTAGCTCGCGGTGCTACCCCGGTCATCCAGCGAGGTCGGCCATGAGGTCGGGCAGCACCAGTTCTTCCTGGATGTGGGTGTCGTGCTGTTCGAAGGCGGGACGCAGGCCGGGATCCCAGGAGGCATCCACGGGGCGGCCTGTGAGTGCGCCGCCGGTCACGACGGCGAGCGCGCTTCGGTAGGCCAGGGCGTCGAAGCGCCAGGGTTGCCAGGCGAAACGCTCACGCAGTGCGTTGGCGATGCGGATCCCGCCCCAGTCGAAGTCGCCGTGGTACGCCAGGTCGGCGCCGTCCGCGGTCAGCAGCTCGAGTACACGGAGCGCCGCCGCGGACGGGTGGCCGCCCAGGCACACCAGCGGCGGACACTCGGCACCCAGTTCGTCGGCGGCGCAGGCCAGCACGATCGGGTTCTCGCACACGCGCACCAGACCGGTGCCGACCCCAAGGTCCGGCCGGTCGCGGCCGAGCTGGCGCAGGGTCAGCACGCACGGCTCCCCAGCCTCACGCGCCAGCGCCACCGTTCGGCCGACCGTGGTCGCGCCGCCTCCCGGCAACCCGACACAGAGCACCGTGGAGGACAGCTCGTCCCGATGCACGCCGACGGCCGCCCACGCCGCTCGGCGTTCGAAGGCCGACCCGTCGCCGGCCGGTGGCGCGCCGGCCATCGCCCGAACGGCGCCGAGGGACAGGGTGGACAGTGGTCTGCCGTCGTCCAGCGCGTGTGCGTCGCCGGTGGTCTCCGCGGCCAGACGACCCAGCGCGAAGCCCTTCGCCGGCAACATGTCCAGCACCCGCACCAGCGACTCGACGAGCACCGTCGCGTTCGCCGGGGTCCCCGCCAGCCTGCGGAGCAGGCCGGTGACGTCCAGCCAGGCACGCCACGGGGCCAACTCAGGCCGTCGCTCGACCAGGGCATCCAGGGGCGCGCATGCCGCCGACCACGCCGCGGCTTCGGCGGCGGCTTCGGCGACACGGTCAGGAACCGCGCCGAGTAGAACCTGGGCCGCTGCCGTGAGCCCGCCTGCCGCGGCGCCGCTGGCCCGCAGAACGGTGTCGACCTCGTCCAGCGACACCGTCAACGACGTGCCGGTCCCGGCGCGGCGGCCGAGCAAGCGCTCCATCGCGCGACGCTGGTCGAGATCGGCCGTCGCGAGGGTGACGGTTCCGGTCAGTGGTTTGCCCAGAGTCAGCCGACGGCGCATCCGGTCCAGCAGCCATGCGGTGTGCTCTCCACCGAGCAACCGGCGTAACCGGGCCTCGTCGACGCCACCCTCCATCACACGTCGACCAGGTCCTCTGGCGCGGACAGGTAGGAGGCCGGCCGGTCGACCCGGATCCGCTCGCGGCCGTCCCACCGCCACGGGGTGACCAGCACCGCGTCGATCCCGTCCCGGCGGGTGAGCTGTGCGATGGCCAGGCCGGGCACCTGCGGGTAGCAACCCCATTCACGCTCGCTGGTCATCACCACGTCGAGGTCGAAGGCGGCCAGCAGGCCGAGGCACTTGGCCCGGGAATCGTCGTCCACCCCGGCGAACGCCTCGTCCAGGGCGACCAGACGCGGCGCGTGGGGGTTGCCGGCCGAGGTGTAGAACGACGACGCGGCGGCGAACAGCGGCACCGACGCCGCCAGCACCCGCTCCCCGCCCGAGGCCGGTCCCGTCGCCGGACGCCACTGGCCGTCCTGGTAGCGCTGGATGGTGAACTCGTGCCAACCGCGGTAGTCCAGCGCTCTGGTCAGCTGCTCCACCCAGCCGCCCGACGCGTCCTCGGCGTGCTCCCTGTTGATTTGTTCCTGGAGAAACGCGCCGACGGCGGCCCGGTCGTCGACGCTCCATGCGTCCGCGGTCTGGCGTAGCAACCGGTCACGAACCCTGCTGAGACCATCGGGCGCGGTGCGGGCCGTCCGCCACTGCAGCCGGAGCCGCATGCCGGTCGATGTCGGCCGGTCCGCCAGGTCGGCGTTGATCGCCGTCACCTGGCTCTCCGCTCCGGTGATCAGCTCCTGGAGGGTGCCGGCCACCTCGTTCACCAGGTGGTTCTCCAGTATCTCCCGTTCCTTGGCGGACAGGAGGGTGGCCCGGTGCTCGGTCTCGACCTCAAGTCCTTCGACCAGTGTGGGGATGTCCTGCTTGCGGCCCTGGAACAGGACGTCGACCACGATGATGCCGTCTCGGACCGTCATGCCGACCGAGTGCCCGTGCCGGGACAGCGCGTCGGTGAGCAGCTTGTGCTCGGCCGACACCCGCTGCTGCACCAGCTCCCACGGCCGGTCGGCGTCGTCGACGGTCTCCAGCCCCGCGTTGATCGCCCGGGCGGCGGCAACGGCCGGGGTCGGCGCCCAGTCGGACTCCAGGTCCGGCACCGCCATGTCCGGTAGCACCGTGTGCAGCAACCCGGTGGCGGCGAAGGCACGCAGCGCCGCGATGGCGTGTTCACGTTCGGCGGCGGCCGCGTCGATCGACTCCCGGAGCGTCTCCCGCCGGCCCTCGGCCTTGCCACGTTCATCGCGAGCCAAGCCCTCGGCCTGGCGGGCGCCGCGCTCACGTTCGTCGCGCAGGTCGAGCTCGGTCGCAACAGCGGCCAGCTTGCGGTACAGCTCGTCGACTCCGGCACCGGCCGTCTCCACCAGCACGCGGTGCCGTTCGGCGGCGGCGTCCGCCTCGGCGCGGGCTTGCTCGGCGGCGGCGACACTCCCCTCCAACGCCTCCAGTGCCGTGGTCCGCTCCTGTTCAGCCTCCGCCACGTTCCTGCGTGCCCGGTCGGCGGCCCGTGCCGCCGGCCACAACCCGGCCAGTGCCACGCGGTAGTCCCCGAGCGCGACGCGTACCGCCGCCAGTTCGTGATGGTCCGGCGGCAGCCCGACATCGCCGGCGAACTCGGTCATCTCCGCCCGCGCCGCCCGCTCGGTTTCCTGCCGGCCCACCACGGAGGTGACCGCGTCCACCAACTGTGCGTCGACCCGGCGTTTGGCCTCGTGCTCGGCCGCGAGCCGCATGTGCGCCTGCTGCAGGTCGGCGTCCGACGGCCGCTCACGCTGCTCGGTGACGAGGGCCTCTGCCCGCCCGGCCAGGCCGGCGGCGATCTCGGCCAGCTCGTCGAGCCGGTTCCGAATGCCGGCCAGGTCCTCCTCGAGTCGGGCCAGCCTGATGCGGCGCGCGGCTTCCCGCGCTCCCTCGCCGATGTAGCCGGCCGCCGGCTTGTGCCAGGAACCGGTGAGCGGGCCGTTGACGAACCGGCCGTCGACGCCGACCCACGTCTGTGCGACCGGACCGAGGCCGATCGAGGCCAGCACCGAGGTGACCACATCGTCGGTGAGCGCGGCGGCGAGGGGGTCGTCCCGGTCGATGGCCGGCACGAGCACCGCGGTCAGACCACCTCCCGGGACCGGTGTGCCTGGACGGGCGATGACGTCGTCGTGCACCTCGCGCAGCTCACCGTCCGGTGTCACCCAGGCATCGAGGATGCCGGCCGCCTCCAGCGCCGCCTCGATGCCGGCCCGGTGGTCGTCCGGCACGCCGGCACTGAAATCCACGACCTTCCACAGCGGCGCGCCGACCCGCCCGTGCCTGCTCCGTTCGTCGCGGGTGTGGGGCGGCGGTGGAGCGTCGTGGCCGCCCTCCCGCAGCCGGCTGATCTCCTCCTCGGTCGCGGCCTGCTCGCGCGTCGCCTCCTCCCGGCGTGCGTCCACGTCGGCCTGCTGACGGCTGAGGTCGGCGGTGGCCGCCCGTACCGCGTCGTCCACCGCGGAAGCGGCGGGGTTGGGGCCGGTCGGCGCTTCGGCCCACGCGTCCAGTGCGGCGAGCACGTCTTCCGGCTGGTCCACCCGCACGTGGCTGGCCTCGGCGAAGTAGCGGGTGTGGGCCGCGAGGAGGGCAGCGGCACGGTCGGTCACCATCTCGCCGGCGGAGGTGATCCGTTCCTCGGCGGCCTGCTGCTCGCCGGTGATCCGGTCGACCTCCGCTCGGGCCGCCCGCAGTGCGTCCTCGGCCGTGCGTACGTTGCCGAGCAGAACCTCCAGCCGGGACAGCGCGGACGCGTGTCGGTCGATCAGCGCGCCGCCCATCCGCGCGGCACCGGCGAACGGCGGTGTCTCCGCGTTCAGCTCGGCCAGTACCTCGCCGTGTCCCGCGGACAACAGTGCCGCCTCTGCGGCGTCCTGAGCGGCCTCGGTGACGCTTCGGAAGGCCGCCTCTTCGGTTTCTGCGTCCTCCCGGGCCCGATCCAGCTGGGTTGTCCTGCGGTGCGCCGTCTCCTCCGCGGCGCGACGGTCACCTTGCCGGTCCGTGGCGAACCGGCCGAGCCGTTCGGCCTCCTGGCCGGCCGTTTTCAGCGCCTCGGCGTCGCGCATCTCGGGGCTCTGCTGCAGCGCGGTCCGCCGCGCCTCCAACGAGTTCTTGGCCGCGGCCAGTTCCTCGAGCTGTTCCGCGGCGGCGGCGAGCGCCTCGTGCGCTGCCGCGTACGCGGCCTCGGCGTCGCCCAGCTCGCGACCGAGTTGCTCATAGCGACTGTGGGTCTGCCGTACCGGCGCGGCGGACCGCTTGGCCGCGATACCGGCGTAGCGGCGGTAATGGGTGAGGAACGCCTCCGCCGCCGACCTCGCCTCGGCCAGCCCGCGCAGGGCCTCCCGCTCCTCGTCGAGGCCGCGGAACGCCTCGGCGACCGTGGTGACCAGCGCGGGATCGAGTGGTGGCAGCGCCTCGGTCAACGCGCGGGACAGCAGTTTCTCGTCCGGCTTCTTGGACAGCTGCGGCTGCCGTAGCTGGATCAGCAGGTTGACCAGCGCCTCGTACCGCTGCGCGCCCAACCCGAACAACGCCTCGTCCACCGCGCGCCGGTAGTCCGACGCCGTGTCGTGGACCGCGCCGTACCCCTCCACCGCATCGCGCAGCTTCTCCCTGGTCAGTGCGACTCGCGTCGGGCTCAGCAGGGAGAGGTCCGCACCGATTCGCTGGCCGGTGACGAAGAACCAGTGCCGGGCGATGCCCCGTCCGGCCACGGCCTTGAGGCCGGCGCCGATCGTGCGGTACTCGGCCGACCCGTCGGCGAGCAACCGGCCGAACTCCAGCCAGGCGTAGCCCAGCCGCTCCGGATGCGGATGTTTCCCACCCAGCAGCAGGTTCCACTCCATCCGCTTGTTGCGGTCGCCGTCGGGCTCGACCCGGTGCGCGGCGAGCTCGCCGTCCAGCAGGAACGGCAGAGTCAGCGCGAGCACCTTCGACTTGCCGGTGCCGTTGTTCCCGCGCAGCAGCAGCCGCCCGTCGTGGAAGTGGAACTCCTCGACGTCGTAGTAGAACAGGTCGACCAGCCCCGCACGCAAAGGCTGCCAGCGCTCTCGGTGCGGAGTCGGGGTGGTCATGTGCGGTTCGCCTTCCTGGACCGGTTCGCCGGTCCCGTACGGATGGTCGGTGCCTGGACGGCGTACCGGGCGATCGCCGGGCGTGCGATCACCGCCTGTTCGCCCGGAACGTCGGACACCAAGCGCAGAGCCCGCAGCTTGTCCAGGGCGATGGCGAGCAGCTCGGTGTCGGCGCCCGGCTCGGTGACCCCGCGCCGCCAGTAGGTCTCGTGTTCCCTGGCCATCGCCCGGACGTGGGCGCGCAACCGGTCCAGCGCGACCGGCCCAGCACCGTGGCGTGCCAGGAACTCGGCGACCAGCAGGGTCACGTGACCGTCCGTGCGCTGCTCGGGCATGCGCACATCCGTCAGCTCGTCGTCCGGGTCGACCATCGCGATGCCCTCGGCCCGCATCTCCGCGACCAGGCCGGTGGCCTGCTCGATCCGCCGGGTGATCGCGTGCCGCTGACCGACCAGGTAGCCGCGCTCGTCGTCGGTCAGCTCGTCGTAGTAGACGACCGGGTCGTCCAGCAGGCGGCGGGTCACCCGGTGCCGGAGCGCCCGGTTGCGCAGGTCGTCGGTGTCCGGCACGGGTTCACTGGTCAGCTCGGCCAACCTCGCGCCGTGTCCGGGCTCCTCGATCGTCGACGGGCCGCGCGCACCGGTCAGCAACGCGGCCAGCACCCTGCGGCGCACGTCGTAGAGCACGTCGCCGGTGGCGGTCAGGTAGGCGTCCTCGTCGCCGGCGACCCGCTCCAGGACACCGAGACGCAGGAGCAGTCGGACGACGGCCACCAGGTCCGAACGCTGGTCGCGGCGGCTGAGGGTGAACACGACACCGGCGTCGGCCAGCTCCGGCTCACCCGCCGCGACCAGCACGCCTTCGGCGAGCCTGCCGAGAGTGATCTGCGCGTCGGCGCGCTCCAGTACCGACAGCGCCAGGCAGAGAAGCACATAGCGCCGGCGGCCGAAAGCAGGCCTTCCCTTGCCCTCCCGCGCCGGATGGGTGCCGTCGTCGCTGTTCGCCACCGTCTTGAACAGCCGCGCGGAGTCCGCGTCCACCACGAGGCGCCACCCGGTCTCGGCGGCCAGCCACTCGCGCAGGTCGGCCACGTGCCGGCGGACGAGCCGCAACGTCTCGTCGTCCGCGCCCGCGGTCAGCAAGGGCTTGGCCAGCAGCGCGCGCAATGCCGTGCGGCGTTGCGCCGTGCTCTCGTCGGTTACCGCTGACGTCACGCCACCGCTCCCCGGCCCCGGCGGGCGGCCGTCAGGTCGACGATCTCGACGAGGTGCTGCGGACCGCGCAACTCCCCGTCCTCGGTCGGGATCACCACTGTCTCCCCGCCGGGAACCAGCGAGAGCCGGATCTCCATGGTGCCGTCGCTCGTCGTCGTGCGGACCTCCGTGTCGCCGGGCGACCTGGCCGACAGCGCGTCGCCGAGCAGGCCGAGGAACAACCGGAACGCACGGGTGTCCAGCGTGCCCAGCTCGGACAGCAGGACCGGCCCGTCGGTGCGGAGCCGTGCGCGTGCCGCGCCGGTCTCGGCGGCCTCCCGGGCAGCCTGGGCGGCCAGCAACTGGCGCTGGTCCGCGCGGTCGGCGACGCGGTTCGGACGGCCACGCCGTTCGTAGGAGCCGGTCTTGCGCAGCTGCGGGCTGATCCGCACGGGCGGCGCCTCGCGCCACGGCGTGTTCGGCGCCGGCTGCTCCTGCTCCCATTCGGCGACGGTGTCCGAGGTGACGGTGAGGTGCCGGGCGGGCGTGAGGCCGAACGCCGCCCGCCACAGTGCGTGGGCCGCCCCGTCGTCGGGGGCCTCGGCGAACCACCTGGCCAGCGTGCGGAAGTCGGCGGAGCGGTCCGAGCGGCCGGACCGGCGCTCGTTGAACGCGGCCACCGTGTCGATGAGCTGCGTGATGGCGGTGACCGCCGCGCCACGCAGCAACCTGGCCTGCGACGGGTGGCGTGAGTCGGCCGAGACGAACCAGTCCCGTAGACCGCGCCACCGGTTGCGCCAGTCGTTCAGCGAGCCGGTGACGGCCGCATCGTAGGCATCCGCGGTCTCCCCCTCTTCTGGCAGGTCAGGCACCGCGTCGGCGGCCTCCCGGCGCGCCGCGACGAGCAGCAGCCGCTCGACACCCGCGGACTCGATCTGCCCGAGGACGGTCGCGATCTCGGCGCCCCGGTTGGCGAGATCGGCGATGAACCGGTTGATGTAGTCGATGAGCCGTTGCTTGTAGGCCACGAAGGCGTCGACGTCACCGTCGGCGAAGTCGATCACCCGGCGCAGCGAGGCCATGAACGCCTGGGCGTTGTCCGCGAGCCCGGCGAACCGTTCGGCCAGCGCGAGCAGCAGCAGGTGCACCTTGGCGGGATCGAGGTCGGGCACCTGGGCCATGTCCGCCAGCGAGCGCAGTTGCGCCGCGATGTCCGCCAGCGCGACCGACTGCAGCGACCCGCGCCGGCCGATGGCCTCCTCGTAGACCGCGATGGCCTGCTCGGCCGCCTGTCCTGCCGCGGTGAGCTGGTACAGATAGCGGGCCCGGTGGAAGTCCTCGACGGTCGTCACCCTGCTGGTGTCCGGGTCGGCTCGGAGGTTTCCCCACTCCACGAGCTTGTCCAGGGCCGCGACCACCTCGGCGGTGTCGCCGGGCCGCCCGAGGTCGACTACGACGTCCTCGGGGCGCATGTGCACGATGAACCGATCCCGCGCCCGAGCGAACGTCATCAACACCTCGCGGTACAAGGCGGCGTTCGGCGCGCTCAGGTGCGCGAACGGCTGCCTGGGCTCTGTTTCGGCGGTGACGTCCTCGGTGTGGTGGTCCGTGGTCACCGGGCCATTCTGGCGAACCGCACCGACAGTGCCCGCACCGCCACCGGTCCCGGTAGCCACGACTCCGCCTCGCGGACCGTCCACAAGAGCCGTATTCTGTTGTGAGCTGCGTCACTCCCTGCCCTGGAGGTGAGGGCGATGGTCGGCAGCAGTGTCAAGTTCACCGCGGGTCTCGCGCCTTGCGGGAAGCGGGTGGACGGTGAGCGTTATCAGGAAGACGACGACGAGGGCCTGTCCTTCGACGACCTGACCTACGCGTGTGGTTGTCGGCGGATCCGGCACGTCTACCACGACGGCAGTATTCGCATCAGGACCGTCCGCCACGACGGCAAGGTTCTGCTGGAAGAGCACAACGCCGAGCACGAGGCCTGACCGGACGATGGCCACGGCTCACGACATCGTGATCGTCGGCGGCGGTGGTGCCGGCCTCCGGGCCGCCATCGCCATCGCGGAGGAGAACCCGCGTCTGAGCGTGGCGGTCGTCGGCAAGGTCTATCCGATGCGCAGTCACACGGTCTCCGCCGAGGGCGGGGCCGCCGCGGTGGCGAGTGCGACCGACAGCTTCGACGAGCACGCCAACGACACCGTGTCCGGTGGGGACTGGCTCTGCGACCAGGACGCCGTCGAGGTGTTCGTCCGGGAGGCCCGTCGTGAGCTGCTCCAGCTCGAACACTGGGGCTGCCCGTGGAGCCGCCAGCCCGACGGGCACATCGCGGTGCGGGCGTTCGGCGGGATGCGGAAGAAACGGACCTGGTTCGCCGCCGACAAGACCGGTTTCCACCTGCTGCACACATTGTTCCAAACTTCACTGTCCTATCCGGACATCGTGCGGTACGACGAGTGGTTCGTCAGCACGCTGCTGGTCGACGACGGGCGGGTCCGCGGTCTGGTGGCCGTCGAGCTCGCGACCGGCCGGATCGAGACCATCACCGCCGGGGCCGTCATCGTGTGCACGGGCGGGTGCGGCCGCGTCTACCCGTTCACCACCAACGCGAACATCAAGACCGGGGACGGGATGGCGCTGGCCTACCGGGCCGGCGCTCCGCTCAAGGACATGGAGTTCGTCCAGTACCACCCGACCGGGCTGCCCTTCACCGGCATCCTGATCACCGAGGCGGCCAGGGCGGAAGGCGGCTGGCTGCTCAACCGGGACGGCTACCGCTACCTGCAGGACTACGACCTCGGCAAGCCCGAGCCCGAGCCGGTGCTCCGCAGCATGGAGCTCGGGCCGCGCGACCGGCTGTCGCAGGCGTTCGTGCACGAGCTGGACAAGGGCCGGACCATCGACACGCCGTACGGGCCGATCGTGCACCTGGACCTGCGCCACCTTGGCGCGGAGGTGATCGACACCAAGCTGCCCTTCGTGCGTGAGCTGTGTGCCAGGTACCAGAACATCGACCCGGTCACCGAGCTGGTCCCGGTGCGCCCCGTGGTCCACTACATGATGGGCGGCATCCACACCGACATCGTGGGTGCGACTCCGGTGGCGGGTCTGTACGCGGCAGGCGAGGTCGCCTGCGTCAGCATCAACGGCGCCAACCGGCTGGGCTCCAACTCGCTGCCCGAACTGCTGGTGTTCGGCGCACGGGCCGGCCGGGCCGCGGCCGAGTTCGTCACCTCGGGAGGCGCCGGTGGCGACCCCGTGGTCCTGGCGCTGGGCCGCGACGAGGAACGCCGCCTCGAACAACGGTTGGCGCGGCACACCGAGCCTGGTCGCGAACGCATCGCGGACATCCGCTCGGAGATGCAGGACACCATGGAGAACGGCGCCGGGATCTACCGGGACGGGGCGTCCCTGGCGAAGGCCGCCGACCGGCTGCGGGAGCTGCGTGCACGGTTCGACCGGGCGGTGGTCGACGACCACAGCAGGACGTTCAACACCGAGCTGGTCGCCACGCTCGAACTGGACTTCATGCTGGACGTCGCCGAGTGCGTCGTCGCGTGCGCGACGCGGCGGACGGAGTCGCGTGGCGCGCACCAGCGCACCGACTTCCCGGCACGCGACGACCAGCGGTTCCTCGCCCACTCCCTGATCCACCGTGAGCCCGACGGTGTGGGCCGCGTCGACTACCTCCCGGTGAAGATCACCCGTTGGCCACCCGGAGAGCGCGTGTACGGGAGGTAGGTGCCATGGCCGAGGACATGATCACGATGGAGGTGGCGCGCTACCGGCCGGAGCTGGAGTCCGAGCCGGTGACGCAGTCCTACGAGGTGCCGCTGCGCAAGGAATGGGCCGTTCTCGACGGGCTCAACTACATCAAGGACCACCTGGACGGCACGCTGTCCTTCCGCTGGTCGTGCCGAATGGGCATCTGCGGCAGCTGCGGCATGACCGTGAACGGCGACCCCCAGCTGACCTGCGCCACCTTCCTGTCCGAGTACGCGCCGGGGCCGGTGCGTGTCGAACCGATGCGCAACTTCCCGGTGGTTCGCGACCTCATCGTTGACATCGGCGACTTCATGAACAAGCTGCCGACGGTGCGGCCATGGCTCGTCCGCACCGAGGACGAGCCGGTCGAGGACGGCGAGTACCTGCAGACACCGCTCGAGATGGAGGAGTACCAGCAGTACAGCATGTGCATCAACTGCATGCTCTGTTACTCGGCCTGCCCGGTGTACGCGCTTGACCCCGACTTCGTCGGCCCGGCGGCGATCGCGTTGGCGCAGCGCTACAACCTCGATTCACGGGACGAGGGCGCCCGCGACCGGCGCGACGTCCTCACCTCCGCCGAGGGGGTCTGGGCCTGCACGTTCGTCGGCGAGTGCAGCACGGCCTGCCCGAAGGACGTCGACCCGGCCGGCGCGATCCAGCGCTACAAGCTCACCGCGGCCACCAACGCGATCTGGGACTTCCTGTTGCCCCGGGGTGCGCGATGACCGCCACCCCACGGCCGTACCAGCGGCCGGTTTCCCTGCTCTGGTGGGTCCGGCGCCGCTCGTACCTGATCTTCGCACTGCGTGAGCTCAGCAGCGTGTTCGTCGCCTGGTTCGTCGTGTACCTGCTGCTGCTCGTCGCCGCGATCGACTCGGGCGACGCGGCGTACCAACGGTTCCTCGACTGGAGCGGACACGCCTGGGTGGTGTTGCTGAACGCGGTGTCCCTGCTCTTCCTGCTACTGCACGCGGTGACGTGGTTCGGCCTAGCGCCAAAGGCGATCGTCGTGCGGTCGCGCGGCCGGCGCGTCCCGCCGCGCACGATCTCGGCGGCGCACTACCTGCTGTGGGTGCTGCTGTCAGCCTTCGTCGTGTGGGTGGTGCTGCGATGAGCCATCGCATGAGACGACGTTCGCCGGAACCCGTGCTGTGGCTGCTGTTCAGCGCGGGCGGCACGGTCACCGCGTTGCTCGTGCCCGCGCTCCTGTTCCTGTTCGGCATCGCGTTTCCGTTGGGGTGGCTGGCCAGTCCCGACCACGCGTACCTGCTCTCGCTCGTGGGTCACCCCCTCACCAAGTTGGTCCTGTTCGGACTGTCCGTACTGGCGTTGTTCCACTGGGCGCACCGCTTCCGCTACACCCTCTACGACGGACTGCGGCTCAAAAGGCTCAGCCGCGTGATCATCCTGGCGTGCTACGGCGGAGCGGCACTGGGATCGGGTGCGGCCGCGTTCGTGTTGTTCCGCGTCTGAAGGGAAGAGTTATGAACCTGTTCACCATCGAAATGAAGGACGAGCCAGGCGAACTGGCCCACCTGTGCGAGACGGTGGCGCCACACCACGTCAACCTGATGATGGCGGGCGTGACGACCGCCAACCACGGAACGATGTGTGTGTGCACGGACGACGACGCCACCGTCCGTACCGCCCTGGAGGGCGCGGGCATCGACTTCACCGAACGGCCCGCACTGCGGTTACGCTGCCCCGACCAGCCCGGTGAGGCCGCGAGAATCGCCAGGAAACTCGCGAACGCCGACGTCAACATCCAGGCACTGCTGCCCATCATGATCTGTCAGGGCGAGGTCGAACTCGCACTGTCCGTCGACAAGACCGACGAGGCGATGACCGCTTTGGGCAACCAGGTCATGAGGTGAGACCGGCCCTGGCCCGCCATACCCGCCGGGGCCGGGCGGGCCACCACCTGTCGAGAACGTGTTCCTGCCACTGAGTTGTCCGATACGTTCAAGACGGTGTCGGCGGAACGGCGGCAGGATTGGCTCATGGCTGTCGATATCAACTCCGCCGCGTCGTTCCTGGCCACACACGGTCGGTTGCTCGACCGGCGGCGTTTCGAGTTCCTGTTCGGTCGTGGCGATTCGGGTGCGGTGCTCGCCGCCGTGGATGGTTATCGCAATGCCGACGGTGGGTACGGGTGGGGGCTGGAGCCCGACCTGCGTGCGCCCGAGAGCCAGCCCGGCGGGGCCCTGCACGCCCTGGAGGTGTTCGCGGAGGTCGGGCCAACGCCGCGGGCCGTCGAGGTGTGTGACTGGCTCGGCGGGGTGTCCCTTCCGGACGGTGGGGTGCCGTTCGCCGTTCCGGTCGCGGACACCGCCGGGTGTGCGCCGTTCTGGGTGGGGGCCGATCCACGGGTGTCGTCCTTGCAGAGCACGGCGTTCGTCGCCGGGGTGGCGCACCGGGTCGCCGCGCGGGATCCGCTGGTCGCCGCGCATCCCTGGTTGGCCGCCGCCACCCGGTACTGCCTTGCCGCCATCGCCGCACTGGAGAGCGCGCCCTTCGCCATCGAGTTCGGGTTCGCCGTCGGGTTCCTGGACGCCGTGCACGAGACGCATGACGAGGCCCCCGCCCTGCTCGACAAGCTCGGCTCGTACATCCCCGCCGACGGGGTCGTCCCCGTGACCGGCGGCTCCGAAGGAGAGGCCATGCGGCCGCTCGACTTCGCGCCGCTCCCCGACCGGCCCGCCCGGCGGCTGTTCGCCCCCGACGTGATCGACGCCGACCTGGAGCGGCTGGCCGCCGGGCAGCAGGACGACGGCGGGTGGACGGTGGACTTCGCCAGCTTCTCCCCCGCCGCCGCACTGGAGTGGCGCGGATACGCGACCGTGGGTGCCGTGTCGGTGTTGCGCGCCAACGGGGTCGTCTAGCGGACGTAGTAGTCGCCCATGACCCCGTCGTACCGGCCGGTCTGCCGGCAGCAACGGCGGAAACCGCCGCCCGGAGCCACATGGGCAGGGGTCGTTGCCGCCGAGCTTCTCGACCAACTCCTTGCCCTCGCCGACGACCCGGTCGCCGCGCTTGACCCTCGTCTCGCTAGAGGGAACCCCCTGCGGCGCTTGCTGGTGCGCTCAAAAGGACGCCTCGGCGTCGAAGTCGCGGTGCATGACTGCCTCCTCCGGTCGGTCACCGACGACGTTATCGCCTGTGTCATCCGAAATACCTTTGGTGATCATTCTCCGTTGTGGCAGACTGGCCACGATCTGACAGACCCGAGCAAGGGGAACGCCTCATGCCTGACGCCCACGGTGGGCGTCGCCTGTAGTGCCGGTGGCGCCGTTTCCGCTGTCGATTCCCCATGCTCTTGAAGGGTCTTCTCATCTTGTCTGCTTTGCAGTCACACATGCGCCGGGCCGCCGCGGCCGGGCGTGCAACCGAACAGATCGGTCCATTCCTCGCCACCTACTCACCCGACTCGACCAGCCCGTTCCTCAACTACGCGATCCCGGACGACGGCGCACGGCCCTCGGCGTCCGATGTGGACGGCTTGGTCGCGGCCTACCAGCGGCGGGAACTGCTGCCGCGCGTGGAGTTCCTCGTGGACACCGCGCCGGAGGCCGAGGTCGCACTGCTCGCCGCCGGCTGGTCCGTCGAGCGGCGGATCCCCGTGATGCTGTGCCCGCCGGGCTCGGCTGTCATGCCACCGGCACCGGCCGGCATCGAACTCGTCGTGCCGAAAAGTGACGAGGAAGTGCTCGGCATGGTCAACGCGCAGCACGAGGCGTTCAACGCCCCCGCGGCCTCCGAGGCGGACGCCGCCAAGTCACGGGAGCGGATCCTCGCCGGCGGGTTCGCCGTGCTGGCACGGGACACCGTGACCGGTGCGGCCGCCGGCGGCGGAGTCGCGGAGGCGGTCGTCGACGGAACGTCCGAAGTGGCTGGTATCGGCGTCCGGGTGGCGTTCCGCCGGCGCGGGATCGGCGCCGCCATCACCGCGTTCCTCACCGCCGCCGTGCATGAGGCCGGTGGCCGGACCGTGTTCCTGACTCCCGCGGGGGTGCCGGAACAACGGATCTACGCGCGGGTCGGTTACGTGCCGGCGGGTGACATGGTCCACCTCAGCCGCTGATCTCACGTAGCCACGACACGACGACGTCGGCCTGGGCCTGCTGGAACTCACGCAGTGACGGCAGGCCCACCGGCGGCGGGTGCCGCGCGGCGTCGGCGAAGAAGCCGCCGAGGCCGGCCAGCACGCCAACGAGGTCGCCGCGGTCCGCCTCGACCGTGACAAGGTCGGGGCGGCCACCGTGCAGGCGGACGTTGAACAGCAGCATGAGGGTGTCGAGCCAGGCTGGGCCTCGGCACGCATGCGGCCAGTCGACCACGGTGACCGTGCCGTGCGGGTCGATGAGGAGGTTGTCCGCGCGGATGTCGGCGTGTACCAACGTGTCACCGGCGAGCGCGACGATGCCGCGCTCGGCCAGCCGGCAGAGGTCGTCGAGATTCGCGGCGGTCCACCCGTCCAGAGTGGAAGGTGGGTCGGCACGGATGCGGTGCCAGCCGGTGAAATCCGATTCGAGGTAGTCCCTGGCGGTCGGTGTGCCTGCCGGGGGCGGGATTCGGGTCAGCTCGTCCAGCGCCGCCAGGACACTGGCGAGCTGATCCGGCCGCCAGGGCGTGTCCGGATGGCGGCCTTCGACATCGGTGAGCACGAGGGCGACCCAGTCGCCGTCGTCGTAGGTGCCGAGCACCGCGGGCGTCGGCGCCTCCGGCGGGAGGGCGGCCGTGACCTGCGACTCGCGGCGCAGCATGTTCGGGCTGTGCTCGTTCTGCGCCGGGCTGACGGCCTTGACGAACGCGCGACGGCCCCGGGCGGTGCGGACCCGGTCGGCGGTACCGGGCGAGAACCCGCCCGACTGGGATACGGCGTCGACGACCTCCCCGCCGAGAGTGTCCGTGACGGCATGCCGGACTCGCGCAGGCAGGTCACCCCACCCGATCCGCACCCCGGACGCCGTCACCATGCGGGTCATGGTGCCCGCGCCGACGGGCCCGGCGCAGCCGGTTTTCCGGTGCGGCTGTCCGGTGAATCCCCCTGGCGGGGGATTCGTGGCGGGTTTTCGCGGCACTAGAAATGGAGCTTCTTGGGTCTACAGGGGGTGGAATGAATCGTCGAATTGGCGGGGCGGGCGGCGGGTCGGACAAGGGCAGCGGCGGCGGCACTCAGGTGATTGTCGGGACGGTGGCCGCCATTGCCATTGCTTCCGCCGGCAGCGGGGTCGGCGCCGGCATCGGCGCGTCGGCCGGTTCGTCCGGAACGGTCGCCGAATCCGCAGCCGGGCGGAACTTCGCTGCCCGCAAGACACAAGGGAAGCAGTCGGCCCGACGGGGCAACGCCGATGAAGCCCTGCGGCGAATGGGGTTGCGGAACGTACGGCGAGCGGTTGAGCGGAATCTGGGATGTGTGGTGAATTCCTTCGGCCAGGTGCGGGAGTTCTTTCTTCGCACGCCGTGCGCGTCGCTCGACCGCGTTTTGTTGGCCGCCGTGGACGAGCAGGGCAATCCCATCGTGGTGATGGTGGCGTGGGTAGGTTTTCGCACCCGCGGCGACGCGCGGCGGTTCAAGGACCTCGACGACACCCACGGCACGGGAAACGTCACGCCGCCGGGTGGTGCGCTTCTCGGCATCGCGGACGTGCGGTTCACGGGGCAGCACTACCGGTCGCGGCGGGCGGGGTCGGTGACCGTGATCGCGGAGGCCGAACCGGTCGGCGGTCCGGTCACGGACGAGGTGCTCGACGGCCTCGCCGAGGTCGCGGTGTTGCTCCCGCGGCCCTAACGCCAGATGGCGGCTGACACACCGTCGCTGAAGGTCTCCGGGTGGCTCGGGAGTGGGATGGCCTCGCCTTGGTGGACACGGCGGGCCGTCCACGCGGCGACTGCCGCGTCCAGGACGTCATCCACCCCGGCCTTGCCCGCTTCGCCGAGTGGACCCGCCAAGGTGAGGCCCGCCTCGGACAGGAGCTCGCGGCGACGCTCGGCGCCTGCCCAGGTCTTCTTCGGGGGCGGTGGCGTGCCGGCCAGCTCGGTGAAACTCACCTCGGGATGGATCTCGACCACCCGGCAGGGAGCCCTGGATCGCCAGTCGTCCACCTCCTTGATCTTGGGGAGGAGGCTGAACGCCTGGATCGACATGCCCTGACCCGTGCGTTCGCGGTTGATGGCGTTCGCGCGCTGGTGCTGGCGGACGTCCAATGTGGCGCGGACCGGGGTCATGAACACCGACGACTGGCGGGGGCGGATGAACTCGCGGGCCGCGAGGTCGGCTTGGCGGCACGTGTGGTCCGGCAGGCCGATGGGGATGTCGATCGCGATCACCGCCAGTGGGCCGGCCCGGTCGGCCAGCTCGGCGATGGTCGTGGCGAAGTGGGTGGTCACCGAGGCGCCGGACCAGGCGACACCCACCCAGCCGCCCCTACACGCGTCGACGCCGAGGACAGTGTCCATGCCCGATACCCTGCCATCCGTGTCCAAGACCGTGGAGATCTACACCGACGGCGCGTGCAGTGGGAACCCCGGGCCCGGGGGCTGGGGTGCCGTGCTCAAGTACGGGCAGCACGCCAAGGAGCTGTACGGAGCCGAGCCGACGGTCACGACCAACAACCGCATGGAGCTCATGGCGCCCATCCGGGCGTTGGAGAGTCTCACGCGACCGTCCGTCGTGGACATGTACACCGACTCCACGTACGTGCGGAACGGGATCATGCAGTGGCTGCCCCGGTGGAAGAGCAACGGGTGGCAGACCAGTGCGAAGCAGCCGGTGAAGAACGCGGATCTGTGGCGGCGGCTCGACGAGGCGGTCCGGCCGCACGAGGTGCGGTGGTTCTGGGTGAAGGGGCACGCCGGGCATCCCGAGAACGAGCGTGCCGACCAGCTGGCCGTCAAGGGCGCGCAGGAAGCCGCCGGCAGCCGAAAATAGGCGGCTGCCACGAACAAGGCCGTGTCACCATACGGCCCGTGAACCACACGGAGTACGGCGATCGGGATGTCGCGCTGCGAGGCGAGATCCTGCGCACCGTCGTGGGTTCCGGAGTGCACGGGATCGCGATCGCGGGTACCGACGACCACGACGAGATGGGTGTCTACATCGAACCGGCCGGCCACGTCGCCGGTGTGTTGGGCAGCGAACAGCACTACGTGTTCCGCACGCAGCCGGAGGGCGCGCGGTCCGGGCCGGGAGACACCGACCTGGTCAGCTACTCGCTGCACAAGTACCTGCGGCTTGCCATCAAGGGCAACCCCACCGCGTTGCTGCCCCTGTACGCGCCGGCGGATTCCGTCATCACGGTGACGCCGCTGGGTGAGGAGCTGCGGGCGTTGGCGCCGAAGGTGCTGTCCCGGCGTGCCGTGCACCGGTTCCTCGGCTACCTGGAGGCACAGCGGCAGCGGTTGCTGGGCAAGAGCCAGGGCAAGATGCCCAGCCGGCCCGAGCTCGTCGCGCGGTACGGGTACGACGTCAAGTACGCCTCGCACGCCCTGCGGCTCGCCTTCCAGGGGCTCGAGGTGGCGCGGCACGCTCGGCTGACGCTGCCCATGCCCGCCACCGAGCGGGAGCGGGTGCTCGCCGTCAAGCGTGGGGACGTGGCGCGACTGGACGACGTGCTCGCCGAGATCGCCGACGTCCAGGCCCAGGTGGAGGACGTGGTGACCACGGGGAGGACGCCGCTGCCGGAGACGCCGGACCTCGCCGCGATCTCCGAGTGGGCCGTCAGCGCACACCGGCGGCACTGGGGCTGGCAATAGGAAAGGTCGTGGCCATTCCGACGGGAATGG
>NZ_DASUVO010000164.1:0-4948 GCF_036378875.1 Actinophytocola sp. | reverse complement strand
GCGAGTCGCGCGTTCAGCCCCCGCGAGTCGCGCGTTCAGCCCCCGCGAGTCGCGCGTTCAGCCCCCGCGAGTCGCGCGTTCAGCCCCCGCGAGTCGCGTTTTCGGGGCCGGCCCGACGCCGCCGAGCCCGCTGCGAGAGCGCGACTCGCGGTTGTTGGGTGTTGGAGACGCGGGTGCGCGTTGGGAGACGCGGTTCGGATTGTTGAACTCAGCGGTCTACCGCGTTGGACACGCGCGTCGCGGGCGTTGGACACGCGGGTTGTCCACAGGTGGTTGCTGGTGTGGCCGGAAGTGTCGGTGCTTGCCGGTACGCTGGTTTTCGGGGGCCGGAGGCCGGCCGAAAACCCGTCGCTGCCCTGAAACCTCGTCGCCTTCCCAACACCTCTTCCCTGCCCTATTGCCTCTTTTCCGCCCTACGCCACTTCTCTGCTGCCCGGTGGCCGCTCTTATCGCATGAGGGGGTGCCAGGGTGTTGCGTCGAAGATCAGTTTGATTGAGGTGATTTGTCCGTGGTGTAGGCGGAAGTGTTCTGCGGTGCGTTGGGTGCCGACTGGGGTGGCGGTGTGTACGTCGTAGACGAGGGTCGCCTCCTCGGGGCCGTACAGCTCGCTGATCATGTCGATGCCGGTGACGATGCCGAGGAACGCTGGTAGCCCGGCCAGGTGGTCGTCGGCGCTTGCGGTGAGTAGTGGGCTCTCGAAGGTGAACCCGTCGGCGAGTGTTGTACGTGCGCTGGTCACGTCGCCGGAGAAACGCGCACGGTGGTACGCCTGGACGGTCTCCCGCGTGGTCACTGGGTCCCCATTCGTTGTTCGATCGCCTGTTGGTTGGTCACGACGCGCAGGCACAGGTGCCGCAGTTGCGCCACCTCCTCATCGGTGAAGCCGTGGAACATCGCGTTCATCGCCAGGTTCGCCGGTTGCCGGAAGTCGGTCACCCACTGCCGTCCCGCGTCGGTCATGGCGATCAGCACCGAGCGCCGGTCGTCGGGGTCCGGGGTGCGCCGCACGAGGTCGGCTTTCTCGAGTGTGTCGACGAGGCCCGTCGCGTTGCGTGAGCTGACGCCGGCCGCCCGCGCCAGCTCGCCGACACTCACACCGCCGGACGTGACGCTCAACTGCAGCAACACGTCCACCGCGCCGGAGCTGAGCGACCGGGACCCGGCCGATCGCAGTCGTTCGATCGCGTGTGCCGCGGCGCGGACGGCGGCGGCCGCCTCGAACCGAGTCGTGTCGCCGCCGTCCGCGAACCGCGCGAGAGCGTCGCGAACGGTCGGGTCGTACAGGCCAGCAGAGTCAGTTACGTACTTCATAATGAGGTAGGAGATTATTACCTACTTCCACAATGTGCAACCGTCAGTCCGCGACCGGGGTCAGCTCCGGGATCGGCTCGAACTCCTTGATCTGGTCCAGCGACGGGCCCATGGCGGCGTTCGCCTCGCGTTCGACCATGATCTCGACCAGCACCGGCAGTGACAGCCGCTCCGACTCGGTGTCCGCCCAGGCCAGCGCGGCGCGGATGTCGCCGGGCTGCTCGACGCGGCGCGCAGGGCAGCCGAACGCCGCCATCAGCGTGACGTGGTCGATGCCGCCCTCGCCGTAGTGCAGGTCCACCGCGTAGTTCATGTCGTACGGCAGCTCGGCCTGGCGGATCAGCCCCAGGTACTCGTTGTTGACCATCACGATCACGAACGGGATCCGGTACTGCGCGGCGACGGCGATCTCCTCCATCAGGAACTGGAACGAGTAGTCACCGGCGACCGCCACCACCTTCCGCGACGGGAAGGCGCACTTCACGCCCATCGCCGCCGGCACCTCCCAGCCCAGCGGGCCGGCCTGCCCGCACACCAGGTAGCGGCGCGGCAGGTACGTGTGCTGGAACTGGCCCGACCAGATCTGGTACAGGCCGATGGCCGTGACGAACGTCGTGTCCTCGCCGAAGTACTCGTTGATCTCGCGGTACACGCGCGGCGGCTTGATCGGCACGTCGTCGAAGTCGTCGCGGCGGGGCAGGGAAGAGCGCAGCGAGGCCACCCGCGACGGCCACGATGACCCGTGCGGCGTAAGGGAACGCGCGGCCGAGGTCAGCGCGGCCAGCGTCGGGCGGGCGTGGCCGACGATCCCGAGGTCCGGCTCGAACACCTTGCCGATCTGTGTCGGCTCGATGTCGACGTGGACGAACTTCCGCGAACCACGGTAAACATCCAGGTCACCGGTGTGCCGGTCACCGAACCGAGCGCCGATCGCAAGCACCACGTCGCTTTCCAGGAAAGCCTGGTTGCCCCAACGGGTCTGCGTCTGGATCCCGGCCATGCCCGCGAACAGCTCGTGGTTCTCGGGAAACGCGCCCTTGCCCATCAGCGTCACCTGCACCGGGACGTTCATGGTCTCGGCCAGCTCCCGGAGCTCACCGGCCGCGTCCGCGATGATGACGCCGCCGCCGGCCAGGATCAGGGGCCGTTCGGCGCCCGCCAGCAGCTCGACCGCGGCGCTGATCCGCGCGGGATGCGGCTGCGGGATGTCGACGGGCAAGGGCGCGTCGAGTGCGGGGTCGTAGTTGCAGAGTCCTCTTTGGACGTCGATGGGCAGGTCGATCAGCACCGGACCGGGGCGCCCCGAGCGCGCGATCCGGAACGCCTCCCGGAACACCCACGGCGCCTGGCCCGGCTCCTTCAGCTGCACGGCCCACTTGGTCACCGGCTTGGCGATCTCGACGATGTCGACCGCCTGGAACGCTTCCTGGTGCAGCTTCGCCCTGACGGCCTGGCCGGTGATGCACACCATCGGGATGGAGTCCGCCAGCGCGGTGTACAGACCGGTGATCATGTTGGTGCCGGCAGGACCGGAGGTGCCGATACACACTCCGACCTTGCCGGTGACTCGGGACCAGCCGTCAGCCGCGTGCGTGCCGCCTTCCTCGTGCCGCACGGTGATGTGCCGGATGCCGCTCTTCCGCAACGCCGCGTACAGCGGCAGGATCGCCGCCCCGGGAATGCCGAAGACCGTGTCAACACCCTCCGACTCCATGACCGCAACGGCGGCCTCCATCGATGGAATCACGCAGCCGCTCCAGACAGGTTCTCGGCGACCTTGAGCAGAGCCGAATGGTCCAGCGAGCCGTAACCCTGCGCCCGCGCGGCGGCGATCAACGCCGCGACCAGGTTGCCGACGGGCAACGACACGCCGGCGTCGCGGGCGGCGTCGACGATGATGCCCATGTCCTTGTGGTGCAGGTCGATCCGGAAGCCGGGTTGGAACTCCCGCGCCACCATGGATCCGCGCTTCAGCTCGAGGATCCGGCTGCCCGCGAGCCCGCCGGCGAGCACGTCGAGGCCGAGCGAAGCGTCCAGTCCGGACGCCTCCATCAGCACGATGGCCTCCGCCACCAACGCGTACGTGCCACCCACCACCAACTGGTTGGCGGCTTTCACCGTCTGGCCGGCACCGGCGGGTCCAACGTGGACGACCGTCCTGCCGAGGGGTGCGAACACCGGTTGGGCGGCGGCGAAGTCCTCCGCGGCGCCACCGACCATGATGGACAGTACGCCGTCGATCGCGCCCTTCTCACCACCGGACACGGGGGCGTCCAGCACCCGGATGCCGCGCTGCGCACCGACTTCCGCGAGCCGACGAGCGGTCTCCGGCCGGATGGAGCTCATGTCGATGTACAGGGTGCCGGGCTTGGCACTGTCCAGCACGCCACCCTCACCGAGCGCCGCCGCCTCCACATGCGGATGGTTCGGCAGCATCGTGATGACGATGTCGGCCTCGGCGGCCGCCTGCCCAGCCGAGGCCGCCGGCTTCCCACCCGCCTCGGACAGCCGCTCGAGCGCCGCCGGCACCAGGTCGTACCCGATGACCTCGAACCCCGCGTCGAGCAGGTTCGACGCCATGGGCCCGCCCATGATGCCGAGCCCAACAAACCCAACCTTTGTCACCGCATGGCCTCCAACCAGCCGAAACTCTCCGAGCTTGGCCCAACGGGCTTGTACTCCAGGCCAACCAGCCCGCCGTACGGGCTGTTTTCCAGCTGGTGCAGGATCGCGGGGTAGTCCAGCTCTCCGGTCCCTGGCTGGCCACGGCCGGGCACGTCCGCGATCTGGACGTGCCCGAACCGGTTCGCATGGCTTGCGATGAGCGCGGTGAGGTCTTCACCCATTCGCCCGAGGTGGTAGAAGTCAGCCAGGAACGCGGTTCCCGGCACCTGGTCGATCACCTGGAACGCCCGCGCCGACGACGTGAGCGGATAGCGGGTGTTCTCGTACGAGTTGAGCGCCTCGACCACCACGGTGGCACCACTGCGACCGGCGGCTTTCGTTGCCAGAGCGAGGTTCTCCAGCGCCAGCTCGGCGTCGGTGTCGTCGGTCGTGTTGCCGTACAAGGCGTTCAGCACCCGGCAGCCGAGGCGTTCCGCGAACCCGACGGTCACGTCGATGTTGTCGCGGAACCGCTGGCTCGTGGCCCGCGACGAGAGCAGACCCCGGTCCCCGGACGGCATGTGCCCGGCGTCGAAGTTGAGCCCCACCAGTTGGACGCCCGCGTCGGTGATGGCCCGCGTCAGCGCGTCCAGTTCCTTGTCGTCGGGCACGGGGCCGTCGAAGGGCCACCACATCTCCACCGCGTCGAAGCCGGCGTCGGCGGCCGCGGCCGGGCGTTCGAGCATGGGCAGCTCGGTGAACAGGATGGACAGGTTGACGTCGTAGTGCACGGTGGCTCCCTAGGAGACGGGCTGCACCAGGCTCGCCCTGGCCAGCTCGGCGGTTTCCGAAGGAGTCTTGCCGACGCGCACGCCGGCCGCTTCCAGAGCTTCCTTCTTGGCCTGCGCGGTGCCGGACGAACCGGACACGATCGCGCCGGCGTGGCCCATGGTCTTGCCTTCCGGCGCGGTGAAGCCCGCGACGTAGCCGACGACCGGCTTCGACACGTGCTCCTGGATGTAGGCCGCGGCC
>NZ_DASUVO010000163.1:0-29858 GCF_036378875.1 Actinophytocola sp. | reverse complement strand
TGCTGCACGGCATGTACGCCGACCGGGACCAAACCCGCCTCGCCGTCACACCGATCATCAGCCGCCTGAAGGCCGACGGATACCGCTTCGTCACGGTGTCGGAACTGTTGGCGTATCGGGGAAAGTGACGGGAGGCCTTGTCGCCCGCCGGACGACATTCCGGTCAGGCCGTTGAGGACGCGGGCCACACCCCGGTCGCACGGCGGCCGCGGCGCGTTCGGGGGTGAACGAGGCGGGATCGTAGGTCTACGACATGCCCAGGCCCTCGCCACGGAACGAGGCACCGGCGCGCTCCGCCGCGGTCCCGTTCGGTATCGGCCTAGTAGGCACGCGTCAGCGCCACAGGAGAGCCGTCGACACGAGGCCGGCGCGGCGGAGGTGCTCCTCGGTGCGGCGCACCGCGGCGGCGCGTTCGCTTTCGTTGACCTCCAACGCGCGCACGACCGGGTCGGTGGCCGAACGACGCCTGCGCAGCTCCGCCATCCGCTCGTCGAAGGTCACCGCGCGGCCGTCCGGACCGGTGGTCATGTCGCAGTACCACAACGCGTCCCGGACCGGGCTCTCCTCGTCGTCGAACACGGCCAGTCCGTCGGCCAGATCCACCAGGTCGGCGACCGCCGCCGCACCGGCGTGGTGGGCCACCAGCGCGCCCACCCGGAACGACACTCCCCGCCCCACCAGGTAGCTGGCGCCGTCCAGCTGATGCAAACCCGTGACCGCGACCGGGGAGGCGTAACCGATGTCGTGCAACCACGCGGCCGCGACCAGCACGTCCCGCTCCTCCGCCGGGTACGCCGGTGCGATCAGCTGTGCACGGCGCGCCACCCCACACGTGTGGGCCCACCGGCGCGGCAGCTCGCGGGCCAGCAGACGTCTGGCCGTCAGCCACGCCCACGTCGGCAGCGACACCTGGCCCAGAGACACGTCACCGGCCTCGACCAGCCACCCGACCCGGGCCCGCACGGCACGCTCGACCAGGATCGGCACGAAGGCCTTGACCCGGGCGTTCTCGAAACCGGCCCACACGTGCCGCACGCACTCGTCCACGACGCTGCGCGGCACGTCCGACCGTTCGGCACCCAACCGTTCCCCAAGTCGGCGCATTACCGGAGCGGGCGCGCACATCGTGTCGACAGTCGCCACCGCTCTACCTCCTTCGGACCCACCGACGGAAGTTCAGCATGCGCCATGAACCGGGTACCCGGCCCCTCCCCCTTCCCAAACGATCCGATCACACACCATGGGTCACGACAGCCCTGGCCGGCCAACCGGCCAGGGCTGTCGTGAGCTGATCGGTCAGCCGTCGGACTCCGGCGCCGGGAGGTAGGCGCCGGGCACCTGGTCCGGGGCGTAGACCTTGCCCTCGCCCGGATAGGGCCGTGTCCACCCGTGCGTCTGGTACCACGTGAAGTGGTTCATCTGCGCGGGGTTGACGTAGTCGGCCGTGGCGTTCGGGCCGGTCAGACGCTGGTGCGACTGCCATTCCTGCCACTGCGCCGCCACTTGCCGCCTGTCCGCCGGCACCGTCGTCGACGGTTGTGCCGCTGCGTCCTGGGGCGCGACGACGTCGGCACCGCAGGCTGGCTGGGTGGCCAGGCCAAGGGTCAGCGAGATCCGGTTCGGCCACGGCGTCGAACGGTGAGTAGTCGGGCCGCTGCGTGAACGCCGCCCGCATCGGGCTGGCCGCGCTGTCCTTCTGGATCATGGCGACCGCTAACCCCAACAGGAGGCCGAGCAAGGTCGTCTTCCCCGCACCGTTCGGACCGACCAGCCCATGGATCTGCCCCGGCCCACATCCAGATCGATGCGGTCGAGCGCGACGACGTCACCGAAACATTTCCCGCGAGCCCGAATTGCGAGGGATGTGTCCAGCGCATGACGCATGCCATAGCAGCGAATTGAAACAATGTCGAAACAACTGATCGGACGTCCCGAGATTGTCTCTTTTGGACCCCTTTTCGCCAATGTTCCACCGCGTTCGGAGAAATGCTATTCCACACCTTTCGCCGGAATACCGCCGTGATGGGGTGTGCCGAGGACGGAAACGGGGTAACCGTCCGGGGTGGTGGGTGCGGAGTGGACTCGGGTGGGCAGAGCTGTCATGACGCCGGTGCGGTGGTTGGGGCGGGCGGTGCGCGACTCCGGGGCGGAACGGGTGGCGTTTTCGCAGGCGGCGAAGGCGGCGCTGGCCGCGGTGCTGGCGTGGGTGGCCGCCTCGTACGTGTTTCGTCTGCCGCAAGCACTTCTGGCTCCGTGGGCGGCGGTGATGATCGTGGAGGCGACCGTGTACCGGTCACTTCGGACAGCGTGCCAGCAGGTCGCCGTGGTGGTCGTTGCCGTGCTGCTGGCCGTGGCGGTCGACTGGTTGTTGCCGTGGCAGGTGCTCGGGGTGGCCGTGGCCGTGTTCGCCGGTCTGCTCATCGGACAGTGGCGCGTGTTCGGCGACAGCGGGCCCTGGATCGGGATCACGGCGTTGCTGCTGATCACCTGGGGCACGTCCCAGGAGGGCGCGTTGCTGCTGGACCGTCTGGTCGAGACGGTGCTGGGGGTGACGATCGGCCTCACGGTGAACGGACTGATCTTCCCGCCGGTCTACAGTGGCCGGGCGCAGGAGACGACCCAGCGGCTCGCGTGGGACATGGCCGCGCTGCTCGCCGAGATGGCCGAGGCGTTCCACCGGGACGAACCGTCCAATCGGGCCGACGGGTGGAGCAGACGGGCCAACGGTGCGGTAAGCCTGGTCCGGCAGGCGGAACGCGCGATCGAGCTGAGCCGGGAAAGCAGCCGGATGAACGTGCGAAGACCCGCCTTCGTGTTCAGGACCCCGACGGACGGATGGCAGACCGTCCTCACCAACCTCCGCAACAGCTGGCCGTACCTCGCGGAGATCGTCGAGGCGGCCAGGACCATGACCGACCACGTGCGACCGTTCGAGTACCCCGATCCCACCTCCCGCAAGGCTTTCGCGACCGTGCTCGACAGCCTGGCCAACGTGCTCCGACTACTCGGCGACGGCCACCGCGCCGGCGAGAAGAACTTCGAGGCCGCGACCGACACCGCCCGGGATGCGGTGGACAGGCTCACCGACCGGCTGGAGAACGTCCACACGTTCGGCAACGCGGCCGGGCTGGCGGGCGTCCTGCTACCGGCCCGCCACGCGCTCCACGAACTCACCGCGTAGGGCACTCAGAAGTTGGCCCTTTGTTCCGGTGGTGCCGGATCGTCGGGTTCGACGCTTTCCTGTTCCGGTGGGTCGTGGGAGTAGAACGCCATGACGGCGAGCGCCAATGCCGCGGTACCGCCGGTCAACAGGGCGTTCCGCGTCGCCCAACCCCTCCACAACAGCACGCCGATGATCCCGATACCGATCGCCAGCGCACCGAGCGCCCACTTGATCCGTTCCCGCATCGGCGGCATCCGCACGGCGGCCGGCTGTTCGGCTTCGCTGGGCGACACGAGTATGGTCTCCTGCGCTTCGCCGGGATTGAACTCCATCCCGGCAAGGCGGTCCTGCAACCGCGCGTGCCGAAACTGCCAGAGCACACCCACCCGGCGCAGGATCTCCCGTTGGTGGGCGTCGTCGAGAAAGCGCTGTAGTCGCCATGGCAGGTCACGACGCAAGGCCAACCAGGTCCGAACCACCAAAAAGATGCCGTAGCTTCCGCCCGAGGCGAAGATGAGCCCGACCACGAGCCCGATCAGGACACCGCCCAACGCGGTCTTCGTTGACGCGCCAGCAAGTGTCAGCACGAGGGCCAGACCGGCGCCGCCGAGCAACGTGACCGCCACCGTCATGCCGATCATCGCGAGCCGGTCCTGGCGCAGCACACGGCTTGGCAGCACGGCACGGCGGGTGTCGGAGGAGGCGACCAGGCAGCCGGGAACCACGAGCAGGAGGACACCGGCCACCGCGGCCGCGATCCCCGCCCCGGGGTAGCCGTTCGCCGAGAACAGGCCAACCGAGAAGATCACGACAAGGAGCAGTTCAGGACGCGCGTCACGAAGGCGGGACCGATCCAGCCGCCACGTCAGGGTCTGGGGCGCCCCGGCATTGACCGAGGCCCCGGCGGAGACACCGACGACGACCGCTACGGGCAGCCAGGCGATGAGCGCGTACTGCAGCGGCAGGAACACGGTCGCGAGGCCGAGCAGCGGAAGCGTGATGAGCGCCGCCATGGCGATCCCCACCCCTCTGGCGGGCAAGGTGCTGGCGAGGTTCCACCAGACGAGGTCGCGGGTATGGGCGGCGCTCATGTGCACGGCCAGGAATCTCAACCAGGTCCGCGCCCGAGACAACGGGTAGTGCCGGGCCCGGATCCCCTTGGTCGTCACCCCGCTGAGCCGGATCGCCGGATGTTTGCGGTAGGCGGCTGGCAGGAACTGGTCGAGAAGCCAGTCCTCCGCCGCTCTCCGGTCGGTGTACGCCAGCAGGGTTGACGGTTCGCTGGTCGGCTCGACGAACACGGTCCGCGCCAGCGTGACGAACAGCGGTGTCGACAAGGCCTCCGCGAGGGGCCCCCGTGGCCGCTTTCGCAGGTGCGTGAAGACAGGTTGCCATCGGTCGGTTGTCTGAACGCTCCCTGCCGACAGGTATTTGATGATCTCCGGTACCCGCAGCGGCGCGATCTCCACCACGGCCGCCGCCGGCAGCAGCTGCCCGGTTTCCTCCACCGCGCGCTGGTACTCCTCGCCCCTGCAGGTCAGGACCATGGGGCGGTCACCAGCGAAAGCGCGGTTGACGGCCGCGAAGGCCGCTGCCTGTAGCGCGGGCGGGATCTCGTCAAGACCGTCCAGGACAGGGACGACCGCGCCGTCGAGCAGCAGGCGCTCCGCGATCGTCGCGCCGTGCCCGGCGTCGGCCCGCAGGAACGGGTACTCCCTGGTCAGTGCCGCGACGACGAACGCGTCAAGATGTTCACGGTCGGGATCCCACCCACCAATCGGAATGATCGCCGGCACCAAGGCTCGCCGGTCCGCCTCCCGGTTCTCGGTGAGCCCGACGGCCAACAGGATGGTGAGGGCGGACTTGCCGGCGCCGGGCTCACCCAACAGCACGAGTTGGTGGCGAGGCAGGCGCCGGAACAACGTCGTCAGCTCGCGGGCGCCACCGCGAGGCGACACACGCTCCGCTCGTCTGAACACGACCGACATGCTCGCCGACACCGGCCGCGCGGTCAGCTCCCACTCGACCTTGATCGGGTCCGGATCGAGCACGTGGCGGATCGCGGCCTCGTCCGTCCATTGCCGGTGCACCACGCGAGCCAGGTAGTTCAGCGCCTGCGCCACCCGTGCGTCCTCCGGGCCGCCAGCCTGCCGCAGCGACACCACGACAGCCACGCCCGCCAGCAGAAAGGACCCCACACCGGCCGCCGCCCCGACGACGCTGGCCACGGCGTCCGCGGTGGGCAGTCCGTCGAACAGCGCGAGGACGCAAACCAGGGCGGTGACCGCGACCGCGAACAAACACGCGGCCGCGGCCCACCACCTCGCCGAAGACATGGCGTCAAGAATGCCGCAGGATTTCCTCAGGAAAAGGGTCGTTCGACCCTACTTTTCATCAGCGCGGCACGAGCTTGCCGTTCACCACGCGGGGTGTGGTCTGGTATCCGTGGGAGAACAGGCGTTGGCCCACCCAGTTGTCGTCGTTGCGGATGGTGGTGGGGGTGGTCGGAACGAAGTTGGCGGCGTCGTCGACGCTGCCGGTGCCGTCATAGCGGGCGACCGTCGGGTAGGGGTAGGCCGGTCGGGTGCGGGTGGCGTTGCCGGCGACGATTCGGCCGGGTCGCGTGCCGCTCTCCACCCAGGACATCACCGGGGTGAGGACGTCGAACGTGTTGGGGCCCGCGCCGCCGCCGCAGTGTGCCATGCCGGGGAACAGGTAGAGCTTGGCGAAGCGGTCGACGGTCTTCTCGCCCATCGTGCGGCGCATGGCGTCGTAGTACAGCAGGGTGTTCTGCGGTGAGATGTGCTGGTCGTTCCAGCCGTGCCACAACAGCAGCTTGCCACCACCGCGTTGGAAGGCGCGCAGGTTCGGGTCCAGTGCGGCCATGTAGGTGGACGAGGGCAGTACCGTCTGCCAGAAGGACGCGACGGTGAAGTCCAGATCGGACAGTTGGTAGGTGGGCCGCGGGTTGTTCGGGTCAGCGAGGTAACGCAGGTAGGACAGGGCGAAGTTCTCACTGGCCACGGTCTGGCCCTGGCGGGCGGGGACGAACAACGTCCACTCGAGCTCGGATCCCCATTCGTGCGCGATCGCGGGTTCGAGGCGGCGGCCCTGGGCGTCGACGGCACCGTCGTGCAACCGGCGGACCACGGTCGCCTCGTCCGGGGACAGGCAGGTGGCCGGCTCCTGGCCGGTCTCGCACACCAGGGTGGTCGGGTCGAAGTCGCAGCGCCGGGGGTCGTCGATGAGACCGTCGGTCAGGCCGTCGAGGTTGTCGCAGTCCCGCAGAACTGCCGCGTGGATGAGCGGGAGCTTGTTGGCCAGGAGGATGAAGTTGCCACTGGCGTCCTTGTTGGCCAGGACGTTCCAGGCATGGTGGAAGGTGTTCTGCACCGCCATGTTGTTGGCGGGTGCGCCGGCGGCGATGCCGTCGAAGTCGTCGGGGAAGCGCTGGGCCTCCATGAGTGCCTCACGGCCGCCGTCCGAGCAGCCGTTGAAGTAGGAGTAGGCCGGCGGACGGTGGTAGAAGGCCTTGATGAGCGCCTTGGCGACCAGTGCGGTGAGGTGCACGCCCCGGTAGGCGAAGTCGATCTGGGCCTGCGGGTTGTTCGCGGCCCACGACCCGTCGTTCTGGCCCTGGTGGCCCATGTCGGTGGTGGCGCTGGCGATCGTGCCGTCGGCGATCGGCGCACAGGTCGCCGCCTGTGTGTAGTTGATGTTGGCGCTGCCGCAGAGGCCGCCGCAGCCCGTCTGGACGTAGCGTTGGGTCCAGCCGTCGACCGGCAGCCGCACCACGATGGTGTTGGCCGGCGCGATCGTGCCTCGGACCTCGCAGTACGGCGCCGGCGCGCCCGTCGTCACCACGGTCGCCGAGCTGATGGTGACGGTGGTGCCGGCGGCGCGGCTGAGGTCGAGGCCCGTGACGTCGGCACACTGCATCACCGGTGTGACGGCGGGGAGGTCGGCCAGGCCACCGTCGGTGGTGGCCGCAGTGGCCGGCGGCATGACCACCGCCGAGGACAGAAGCATGCCGAGGGCCACCAGGCCAGTACGGATGCGTTGGGAGGACACGGTTTCAAACTCCTCGTTGAGCTAGGCGCGGGTAGACGCGGCGGGCGTTCGCTTCGTAGACCTTGTGCCGGTCCGTCGGGCTGAGCGGGAGTGCGTCCACGTAGCGGCGGGTGTGGTCGAAGTAGTGGCCGGTCTCCGGGTCGATGCCGCGGACGGCGCCGATCATCTCGGAGCCGAACAGGATGTTGTCGATGTCGATGACGTCGAAGAGCAGGTTGATGCCTGGCTGGTGGTAGACGCAGGTGTCGAAGAAGACGTTGCGCATCAACGACTCGGCCAAAGCGGGCCGGCCGAGCATGTCGGCGAGCCCTCGGAAGCGGCCCCAGTGGTAGGGCACGGCTCCCCCGCCGTGCGGGATGACGAGGCGAAGGTCAGGGAAGTCCGTGAACAGGTCCGCCTGCAACAGCTGCATGAACGCGGTGGTGTCGGCGTTGAGGTAGTGCGATCCGGTGGCGTGGAAGTTCGGGTTGGTGACCGCGGAGACGTGCACCATCGCGGGGACGTCGAACTCGACCATGGCCTCGTAGAACGGGTACCAGAAGCGGTCGGTCAGCGGCGGGGACGTCCAGTGCCCACCGCTGGGGTCGGGGTTGAGGTTGCAGCCGACGAAACCCAGTTCCTCCACACAGCGGCGAAGTTCGCCGACGGCGCCCGCGATGGGGACGCCTGCGGACTGCGGTAGCTGGCAGACACCGGCGAAGTTGTCCGGAAAGAGGGACACGACGCGGGCGATCAGGTCGTTGCAGGCTCGGCTCCACGCGGCGCTGGTGGTCTCGTCGCCGAAGTGGTGGCCCATGGCCGACGCGCGGGGCGAGAAGATCGTGAGATCGACACCGCGTTCCCGCATGAGCCGCAGCTGTCCGTCCTCAATGGACGCACGGATCTCGTCGTCGGAGATCGACGGGTACGGCGGCGGGTGCTGTCCGGCCTCGAACGCCGCCTGTTGCGCGGCACGCCAGTCCGTGTGGGCGGCGGGCGCGGTCGTGTAGTGCCCGTGACAGTCGATGATCACGCTGATGTCCTTCGCTCAGTCGACGATCGGGGTGCCGTGCGTGTGGAAGGTGTCGATCGTCTTCAGTCCCCACGCCTGTCCCTTGGCGCGTTCCTCGCGGGTCCAGCTGATCGTCCGCCAGTCCGGGGCGAGGATGAGCCGGGCCCCGGCGTTGCAGATCTCGATCCGGTTGCCCCCGGGCTCCCACACGTAGAGGAAGAAGGTCTGCTGGATGGCGTGCTTGTGCGGTCCGGTCTCGATGTGCACGCCGGCGTCGAGGCAGACGTCCGCGGCACGCAGGATCTCCTCGCGGGTGTCGGTGGCGAAGGCAAGATGGTGCAGGCGACCGCGGCTGCCGGTCCAGTCCTCTGTGTACACCAGGTCGTAGGTCTTGTTGCCCAGCGAGTACCAGATCGCCTGCGGGCTGCCGCCATCCTTGACGATCTGTTCGGTGCACCGCGCGCCGAGCACGTCCCTCAGGAACGCTGCCGTGCCAGGGACGTCGGCGGTGAGGTAGTTGACGTGGTCGAGCCTGCGCAGGTTCGCGCCCCGGCCGGGATACCGAGCGGCCTGGTTCTTCAGCGCCGGGCGGTCGGTGTCGTCGGCCTGGTACCAGTCAACCTCCCAGTACAGGCCCAGTTCGTGACCGTCGGGGTCGGTGAACAGGTGGACGTCGCCGAGGCCGTGCACGTCGGTGACCACCTCGCTGGAGATGTCCGCCGTGATCCGGTCGAGGGCCCCGGGACTGGCCGCACGCAGGTAGGTGCGGCCGATGCCGGCCTTGTCGCGCTGGATCAGTCGCACCGTCCACGACTGGTAGTCGTCCCAGGTGTGCAGGTAGACGGAGTCGTCGGTGCGGTGCACCTCGCGCAGCCCCATCACGTCGACGAAGAAGTCACGGGAGGCGGCCAGCACCGGGGTGTACAGCTCGACCGGTCCGACATGGGCGATGTCCCTGCGCCTGTCGGGATCGTGCGAGAGTGCGGTCATCCGGTTGCCTTTCCAGAACGGGGCCACACGAGGCCGTCGGACAGCTTGCGAGCCGTGCGCACGACGGTGCCGCGGCGTACGCGGGTCGCCGGACCAGCGGGGTCGAGGTCGACGGCGACGTCGAACGTGCCGGTCGGGTGTTCGATGTGGACGATCCGGTCCACGGGCGCGCCGGGATGCGCGACGGTGTCCGGAGTGCACAGGCCCGCGGCGACGGACACCGCGCCGAGGACGCCGATCGCGGCATGGACGCGGTGCGGGATGAACGTTCGGGTGGTGACCGTGCCGCCGCGGTGTGGCGGGGACACGATGGTGATCTTCGGGACGGTCGTGTCCCGCACGTCCCCGAGTCCCATCGCCGGGCCGGCCGCCAGCCGGACGGCCTCCACGGTGGCACGCAAATCCCGGTCGCCTTCGAGGTCGGCGGGCGACTCGGTGCCCTCGATGCCGAGATCGCCGGCACGCACCAGCACCACCGGCATGCCGGCGTCGACGCAGCTCGTCCGAACACCGGCGAGTTCGTCGACGAGCCGGCCCGTGGGGAAGACCGGGTGTTCACCGCCGGGGAACGCGAGGTGGATCGGCGCCGCGGGGAACGGGGTGCCGGCCATGACGGCGTCCCCGTCGTAGCGCACTCGCCCGCCTGGCGTCGTCACCTCGGCCTCGACGACGCTGGCCGTGGGGTTGACGATCCGGATGCGGACCGTCGTGGTGTCGCCAGTGACGGCGACCAGACCACGTTCGATGGCGAACGGGCCGACGCCGGCGAGCAGGTTGCCGCAGGTCTGCGCGGCGGAGACGACGGCCCGGTCGGGCACGACCTGCAGGAACAGGTAGTCGACGTCGGCGTTGTCGGCACGCGACGGCGTGATCACCGCGACCTTGCTGGTGAGCGGGTGCCCACCGCCGATGCCGTCGATCTGCCGCTCGTCCGGGGAGCCCATGACGCGCAGCAGGAGGTCGTCGCGCTCAGCCGGGTCCGCGGGCAGGTCCTCGCCGAGGAAGTACGCACCCTTCGAGCTGCCGCCGCGCATCTGCATGCACTGGATGCCGTCGCCCGTCACAGCTATCAGGTGTACGCGTTCACAACTTCGTGGTCAAGATTGGCTTCACAATTGTTGACAATCTCGGTAACGTTCGCGATCTCAGCTCATAAGCGCCCACCGCGCTCCCCATAAGCAGGAGGGACCATGCCGGTCCACGTACAACGCCGTAGCCTCCTTGCCGCCATCGCCGCTACCGCACTGCTGGCAAGCGGATGCGGAGGCGCACCGAGTTCGGCCTCGTCGGGAGGGAAGACGACGGTGACCGTCGGTGTGATCCCGATCGTCGACGTGGCGCCGATCTACCTCGGTGTGAAGCAGGGCTTCTTCGCCGACGAGGGTCTCGACGTCAAGCTGGAGACCGCCCAGGGCGGCGCGGCGATCGTGCCCGCCGTGGTCAGCGGCCAGTACCAGTTCGGTTTCAGCAACACCACGTCGCTGCTGCTGGCCAGCTCGCAGGGGCTGCCGCTCAAGGTGGTCGCCGCCGGGGTCGCGTCCACCGGTGAGGACGGCAAGGACTTCGGCGCGGTCGTCGTGAAGCCGGACAGCCCGATCAGGACGGCGAAGGACCTCGCTGGCAAGCGGATCGCCGTGAACACGTTGAAGAACATCAACACCACCACGATCAACAACGTGGTGAAGGAGGCCGGCGGCGATCCGTCCACCATCAGCTACGTCGAGCTGCCGTTCCCGGACATCGCGGCGGCCGTGGCCAAGGGCGACGTCGACGCCGGTCAGGTCGTCGAGCCGTTCCTGACCATCGCCACCGGGCAGGGCGACCGGCAGGTGGTCTCCAACTACGCGGGCACCGATCCCGACCTGACCGTCGGCATGTACTTCACCTCCCAGCAGTACGCCGGACAGAACTCCGCCGCGGTCACCGGGTTCGGGGCGGCGATGAAGAAGTCCATGGACTACGCGGCGGCGCACCCGGACGAGGTCCGCGCGATCCTGTCCACCTACACCAAGATCGACCCTGAGGTGCAGAAGAACCTGGTCCTGCCGAAGTGGCCCAGCGCGGTCGACCGGGACTCGGTGAAGGTGCTCGGCGATCTGGCCACGGACGACGGCTTGATCACCAAGTCGCTGGACCTCGACGCCTTGCTGCCGTGACTCGCCCCGAGCCGGCCTCAGTATCGAAATCAGGCCGAGGCCCACTCAACCGCACCTCAGGGGAACGTGACGCAAGCCAGCCACAAGTACGTGACCAAACAGAACCATCTGTCCCCAACGCCACCAACACATTGAATTCCGGGGAGGCGGGACTGCCCGCACTCGGCCTGCTGGGACTGGCTCTGGTCGTCGCCGTCCTGGAAGTCTTGCCGCGCCTGGACATCGTCGACCGCCGTTTCCTGCCGCCGTTCAGCGAGATGGCCGCCAGCCTGGGTGACCAACTCGGCCACGGCGACTTCTGGGTGGCGCTTGGCCAGACACTGTGGGGCTGGGCCATCGGGCTGGCGATCTCCATGCTCGCCGGCGTCGTCTTCGGGGTGGTGATCGGCAGCGTGCCGCTGTTGCGCGCCATCACCGCCTCGACGATCGAGTTCCTCCGGCCCATCCCGTCGGTCGCGCTGATCCCGCTGGTCGTGCTGATCTACGGCAGCCGGCCGGAGTCCGCGCTGGTGCTGGTCGTGTACGCCGCGTTCTGGCAGGTGCTCGTCCAGGTGCTGTACGGGGTCGCCGACGTCGATCCCGTCGTGCGTGACACCGCCCGCTCCTACCGCTTCTCGCGGTGGGCGATCGTGCGCACCGTCGTCTGGCCGACCGCCCTGCCCTACGTCGTCACGGGCTTTCGGCTCGCCGCGGCCGTGGCCCTGATCCTGGAGATCACCGCGGAGCTCGTCATCGGCGTGCCGGGCCTGGGTCGTTCGATCGGTGTCGCACAGAGTTCCGGCGCGGTCGCCGAGACCTACGCGCTGGTGATCGTCGTCGGGGTCATCGGTGTTCTGGTCAACATCTCCGCCAGGGCCGTCGAACGGCGGGTCCTGCGCTGGCACACCTCGGTACGGGAGGACACGTGAACCTGCTGCGCCGTGCCCTGCTCGCGCTGGGACTGCCGCTCGTGCTCGTCGTGCTGTGGTGGCTGCTGTCCCTGGGCAGCACGAGTTTCTTCTGGCCGCCGCTGGCCACGATCGTGCAGGCGTTCCCGGAGACGTGGACCGCGGACCCGATCCTGCACGACGTGCTGCCCAGCCTGGCCCGCCTCGCGGTCGGCTACCTCGTCGCGTTGGTGGTGGGGGTCGCCGCCGGCACCGCGATCGGCTCGTCACGCACGCTGCGCGCGCTGTGTGAGCCGACACTGGAGTTCTTCCGGGCCATACCTCCGCCAGTGCTGATCCCCGTCATCGCGCTGTTCGCCGGATACACCGGCTGGACGGCCAAGGTGGTGACGATCGCGCTGGGTTGCCTCTGGCCGATCCTGCTCAACACCGTCGAGGGTGTCCGCTCCGTCGACGAGGTCCTGCGTGACACCGCCCGCTCCTATCGACTGGGACGCCTGACCACGCTGCGGCAGGTCGTGCTGCGCGGCGCCAGCCCGCGCATCGCCACCGGCGCCCGGCAGGCACTGTCGATCGGCGTGATCCTCATGGTCATCAGCGAGCTGTTCGGCGCGAACCGCGGCCTCGGCGCGGCGATCGTGCAGTTCCAGCGCAGCTTCGCCGTCCCGCAGATGTGGACCGGGATCATCCTGCTCGGACTGATCGGCGTCGCCCTGTCGGGGCTGTTCCGCCTCGTCGAACACCGAACCATGGCGTGGTACCGAGGACTGCGCCAGTCAGAACGGGGACAACCATGACCACCACAGCTCTCGAGGTCGCCGGGCTGGCCAAGACGTACACCGGTCACGGCCGCGGCGTCGAAGCCATCCGCGACCTCACCTTCCGTGTCGATCGCGGCGAGCTGGTGTGCATCGTCGGCCCGTCCGGCGCGGGCAAGACCACCCTGCTGCGCTGCATCGCGGGTCTGCTGGACGCCTCGGGCGGCCGGGTCACGCTCGACGGCATGCCGGTCACCGAACCGCCGCCCGGCATGGCCGTGGTGTTCCAGGAGTATGGGCGCAGCCTGTTCCCGTGGCTGACCGTCCGCAGGAACGTGGAACTGCCGCTGAAGGAGAAAGGGCTGGCCCGTGCCGACCGCGCCGCCAAGGTCGACGCCGCCCTGGACGCGGTCGGACTGACCGAGAGCGCCGACGCGCACCCGTGGCAGCTGTCCGGCGGGATGCAGCAGCGGGTCGCCATCGCCCGCGCGGTGGCGTACGAGCCGACCGTGCTGCTCATGGACGAGCCGTTCGCCGCCGTCGACGCCCAGACCCGCGCCGACCTGGAGGACCTCGTCCGCGGCCTGTGGCAGCGGCTCGGCGTCACCGTCCTGTTCGTCACGCACGACATCGACGAGTCGGTCTACCTGGGCCAACGCGTCCTCGTGCTGTCCAACCGGCCCACCGTCGTGCTGGCGGACGTGCGCGTCGACCTGCCCGACGAACGGGACCAGCTCAAGACCCGGTCGTCCCAACAGTTCGCCGACCTCCGCACCCGCGTCTACGAGCTGGTCCAGTCCGCCAAGAAAGGCCACCGGCCCGAGACCGTGCCAGCCGGCTGACCTGCCTACCATGATGCGACCGGCGTTGAGGGGTCTCGATGGGTGACATGTTCGACGAGCTGCGTGCCGCGATCCTGCGCGGCGAGTACGCGCCGCTCCAGCGTCTCATCGAGACCGACCTGGTCCAGCGGTACAACACCAGCAGGTCGGTGCTGCGCAACGCGTTCACCCGGCTGGCGACCGAGGGCCTGATCGAGCTGCAACCCAACCGAGGCGCGCGTGTCCGGGAGATCTCCGTCGACGAGGCGATCGAGATCACCGAGATCCGCCGCGCCGTCGAGGGCCTGGTCGCCGCAAGGGCCGCGGAACGCGTCACCGACGACGAGGTCACCGAGCTACGCGCACTCGGTGACCGGATGCGTGCCGCTGTCGAGAACCTGGACATGCTGGGCTACTCGGAGCTCAACGCCCAACTGCACAGCACCGTCCGCCGCATCGCCCACCACGGCACCGCGACGCGGATCATCAGCCAGCTACACGGGCAGATGGTCCGTCACCAGTTCCGCCTGGCCCTCGTACCGGGCCGCCCGTCGGTGTCGCTGCCAGAGCACCTGGCCATCATCGACGCGGTCTGTGCACGCGACCCCAGGCGGGCCGAACAAGCCATGCACACCCACCTCGACAGCGTGCTGAAGATGCTGACCACGGTCGCCGGCGGTTAGGCCGCGGTGAGCCGGTCGACCTCGGCCGGTGACAGCGTCAGCGTGGCGGCGGGCAGGATCTGTTCGAGCTGTTCGGTGGTGCGGGCGCTGGCGATGGGGGCGGCGATCCGAGGACGGGCGAGCAGCCAGGCGAGCGCGACGGCGGCCACCGTCGTGTCGTGGGCCGTGGCGATCTCGTCCAGCGCGGTGAGCAGCGCGACGCCACGCTGGTCGAGGTAGGCGCGTGCCCCCTCGGCGCGCTGGGACTCGACCGCATCGCCGTCCGGCCGGTACTTGCCGGTCAGGAAGCCCTTCGCCAGCGCGAAGTACGGGAGCACGGCGAGGTCCCAGGCGTCGGCGACGGGCAGCAGCGTGCGCTCGAAGTCCCGTTCCACGAGGTTGTAGTGCGGCTGCAGCACGGTGAACTCGGCGAGCCCGTGCTCGCGTTGGAGCTCGAGCGCGGCGGTGAGCCGCTCCGGCGTGTAGTTGGAGGCGCCGAGGTGGCGCACCGTGCCCGCCCGCACGAGATCGTCGAAGGCACGCAACGACTCCTCGAGCGGTGTCTGCTCGTCGTCGAAGTGCGCGTAGTAGACGTCGATGCGGTCGGTCCGCAGGCGCTCGAGCGAGGCGTGCGCCTCCTGTTTGATCGTCTCGGCACGCAGGTTGCGGACCGCTCCCCGGCCGCCGCCGACCTTCGTGGCCACGACGATCCGGTCGCGGTTGCCCCGGTCCGCCATCCAGCGCCCGATGATCGTCTCGGAGCGGCCGTGCTCGACGAGGTAGGAGTTCGCGGTGTCGACGAAGTCGCCACCCGCCTCGGTGTAGGCGTCGAGCACCGCCCTGGACGTCGCCTCGTCGGCGGTCCAGCCGAACACGTTGCCGCCAAGGCAGATGGGAAAGACGTCGAGACCAGTGCGTCCAAGAGAGACCATGTCCCCACCCTAGGCGGCTCAGCGGAGCGCGGTGACGACGTCCAGTAGGTGGTCCTGCTCCTGCTTCGTGCCGATCGGGCTGACGACGAGGTCGGTCGCCCCCGCGTCGCGGAACCGGCCCAGCTCACGGAGCACGGTGGCCTCGTCACCCGCGACGATCGCGTCCGCAGGCCCGGCGAGCCCACCGCGGTCGAGGATGGCGCGGTAGGCGGGGAGTTCGTCGATGATCGCGAAGTCCCGCGCGATCGTGTCCCGCAGGCCGTCCGGGTCCTTGGTGACGGACGCCATCACCAGCACCACCACCCGCGAGTCGTCCCCGAGCCTTGGCACCAGATAGTCGGCGACCGTGTCGGGCCTGACCCACACCGCGATCGTGCCGTCGGCGAGATCACGGGCCAGCTCGAGCATCCGAGGTCCCAGCGCGGAGATCAGCACCGGTGGCTCGGGCGCCTTGATGGCCAGCTGGGTGTCGACGGTGAAGAACTCGCCGGAGTACTTCACGTGTTCCCCGCGCAGCAACGGGCGCAGAACCTCCAGGTACTCGCGGGTGTGGCTGGCGGGTTTGGTGTAGGGGATGCCGAACCAGCCGGTCATGGCCAGTTCATGGCTCGGCCCGATGCCCAGCGTGAGCCGACCGCCGGTGAACGCCTGCACGGTCAGCGCCTCGGTCGCCATGACGACGGGGTGGCGGGGGTAGGTCGGCACGACCGCGGTCCCCAGCTCGGCCGGCCCGTCCCCCATACCCGTGAGCACGGTCAGCGGGTCCCAGCCGCCGGGGTGCTGGTTGGACCAGACGCTGTCGAGACCGCGGGCCGCCACAGCCGCGGCCTGCGCCCGCAGGTCCTCGATGGAGGCGTCGCCAGAAGGGATGAGGTGAGTTCCGATCCGCATGCGCCAAGTCCAGCGCGCCCCCGGCGCCAGAGCCAGATCCACATCGTCCGCGCAGCGATAAGGTTTTGTTATCGTCGCGGTGTGGAGCTGCGGGCACTGCGGTACTTCGTGACGGTCGCCGAGGAACTGCATTTCGGGCGGGCCGCCGAGCGGCTGCATATCGCACAACCGGCGGTCAGCCAACAGATCGCCCGGCTGGAGCGCGAACTCGGTGTCCAACTGCTCGACCGGTCACCGCGCCGGGTCCGGCTGACCGACGCCGGCCGCCGAGTCCTCGACGCGGCACAGGACACCCTCGATGCCGCCGACCGAGTCCGTATGGCCGCCGAGGCGCCGACCCGCGCCACCGTGCGCATCGGCACCACGGCCGGGCTCACCGCGCGTCTGGAACGAGGAATCGACGCACTCCGCGAACGAGCACCGGCCTTCGACGTCGTGCTCGTCGACCTGCCGGTGACCGCCCGGCTCAACGCACTGCGACGCGGTGACCTGGACCTGGCACTCGCCCGCGGCGTGCTTTCCGCGCCAGGGCTACGGGTCCTGCCGACGTGGTCGGAACCGCTGCGCGCGGTCGTGTCCAGCCGTCATCCCGCCGCCACCCGCGAAACGATCAGCATTACCGACCTCGCCGACAGCGTCCTCCGCTTCCCGGCCCGGGAATGCGACCCACCGCTGCACGACGCCCTCGAAAACGCACTGTGCGAAGCCGGCGCGCGCCCAAGGCTCGGCCGCCCCGCGGGCACGGCCCAGAACACGATCGTCGAGGTCGGCTCCGACCCGACCAGCTGGGCCGTGCTGCCGGCAGACCAGGTAGCGGAGACCGACTCCGCCCGAGTAAGGGCAATCGCACTCGACCCGCCGATTTCCGTTGTGGGCAGCGTCATCACACCCGAAAGCACCCCGACCCACTCGGCGGCATGCGCGGTAACCGCCTTCCGCGACGCCGTGACCCCCACCCAACGGCCCGTTGACTGACAACGAATCCGTGTCGAAAGACAGCCGGCGGTGGCGAGCTCAGCGGGGCGTTCTCGATGAGGTGACTGACGCTGTCCAATCCCAGCTGTCCTCGGACCCGTTTGCCGGCGGGGATGTTCGAGTCGCCGTGGAGCCGGCCTCGGTGCCGCCCGACGGGAGCGACTGGCATTGGCACGTGACATTCACTGTTGGCGACTTGGAAATTGAGGCAATCCTTGGTGCCGACCGTAATGAATTCTACTTTGAAGATGACCAAGGCTACTTTGAAGACATTGTTGACGCGAGTGATGCGGTAGAATACCTACGACAAAGAATCGTTCGACGGGATCAAGGAAAATAGTTTCAAGGCAGGGCGGCCGTCGTGGCCACGGTCCTCGCGCTGCCGCCGTCGCACCACTGACAGTCGACGCCGAGGGCCCGACTGGGCTCTTGACGGATGCGATCAACGTGACGAAAGATAATCTCTAAGAAACGCGTCAGTCAGTTAACTCTTCACATCGCGCGCTTGGAGGTCACGGTGCGGGTCTTCCGGGTTGTTCTTCCGTTGCTGGCGATGGTGGGGGCCATGCTCGTGGCGCCGGGCGTCGCGAGTGCCGCCTACAGCGATCCGCTCACCACGACGACCAAGCAGAGTCTGGTCTGGCACGCGACGCCGACCGCGGCGTTGACCGCGTTGGACAGCGCGCTGCCCAACGTCAGCGCGAACACCGTGGTCAACGACGCAAACTACGCGATGACCGGCTGCAACAGCAACGAGAAATCAGCGTTGCCCAAGGTGCCGACGACCAACATCGCCATGTGTTGGGACGCCGACCGGGCCGAGAGCACGTCCTGGGTCCCGCAGGGCATCACGACCTCCGGCGACGCCGACGACGACGGGCTGTGGGGCCCGGACAAGGTCATCCTGTCCGGCTGGCACGGCACCGACACGCTCGGCCGGTACAACGACGCCCGGATCCACTTCATCAACTACAACAACCCCTCCTCCCCCGCCTTCCGCATGGTCTACCTCGCGGTGCCGAACAGCACCGGCAGCACGTTCTCCGCGGCGAAGGCGCACATGGGCGGGATGGCCTGGTACGGCGACAAGATCTACGTGAGCGCGGTCGGCAACACGAACGTCGCGATCCGGGTGTTCAGCACCGCGCACATCCTGCAGATGACCGACAGCGCGAGCGCCATCGGCAGGACCTCCGCCGGCTACGCCGCCTACGGCTACAAGTACGCGATGATGCAGGTCGGCTACTACACCTACGCCTCCGGCACCTGCGGCATGTCCTCCGACACCGGCGTGCCGTGCTTCTCGTCGATCTCGCTCGACCGCAGCACGTCGCCGGACAGCCTGGTGACCACCGAGTACTTCTCCGACCAGAGCCTGCACGGCCGGCTCTACCGGTACGGCATGGGCGCGAACTTCCTGCTCAACGCCAACTCCTCCGGCACGGTCGCGGCCACCGACGCCTTCCGCAGCTACGTCGGCAACATGCAGGGCGTGCTGTCCAACAGCGGCAAGTGGTACGTGGCGCACAGCTCAGCGGTACAACCCGGCTCGCTCTGGACCCAGACCACCGCCAAGAGCACCTCGTTCACGTGTGGGACAACGCCGACCACGGCCTGCTGGGCCGTCCACCCGGAGGCCCTCACCTACGACTGGGCCACCGGTCTGGTCTGGTCGCAGTCCGAATGGTCCACCGCCGACTGCGCGGCGGCGAACCAGAGCTGTGGCCGTGCCGTGTTCGCCGTGCCCCTGTCGTCCCTGCCTGCCTGACCTCTTCGCGTCGCCCAATATCCTCTGGCCGGTTGGGCGAACGGTGAGCGCGAAGGAGAACGATGACCGGACCGGGCATTCCGCCACAGGGCCTTGTGCCGCAAGGGTTCCAGCAACCGGTCGCCCCATCCCGGACGCCGGTAGGGCGCGTTGACCGCCGTGCTCCTCGTCGGGCTCGTGGTCGGCGCCGGTGGAGTCGGTCTCGCGTGGGCACCCAACCCCGGCATCTGCCGCGGATGACCATCCCTCGGCAGGTAGAGTGCCGGGTATGACGAAGAGAATCGAGTACGTTCTCGGCCGGTGAGCGCGTCCAGCGAGCGTGACGCGCTCGACCGCCCGGTTTCCTTGTTCGAACACGCGCAGAGGCTTCACCGGTCGTATCCGGACGAGCCGTTTCCCGACGACGGCCGGCCGTTACCCGGTGAGGCCGACCAGCCACATGTCCCGCACGAAGAACGCAGGCTCGGTCTGCTGGCCGCGTTGCGGGAGTTCATCGGCGACCCGACCCTGTCGGCCCAGGACCTGCACGACCAGTGCGCCATGACGTCGTTCAGACCCGGGGATATACCGTCGGTGCTGCGGAAACTCGCGCCCGAGCCGTCGCAGCGGCTGCTTCGGACGGCACGCTGGTTGATCCGGGACGGCACGGACCTGCGCGCGGTGGCGGTCGGGTTGGGCTTGTTGCGTGGCAACGCCGAACGACGCGACGTCGCGGCGCTCAGGATCATCGGCCGGTTGCGGTGCGTGGAGCGGCTCGCGGTCGAGGCGCTGGCAGCGATACCCGGCGCGGAGCGAGACCTTGTCTGGTTGGCCGAGCGGGCGGGCCTCTTTGCCCGGATCCGCGTCGTGGAGACGTTGGTGGACAGCGACGACCCGGCCGTGCGTGACTGGGTGCGGTCCACGCCACGGGACCTGTTGTCCAGCGATCTCGCACGGCGGATCGCCGAACGGCACGGGCTGGCGGAGCTGCTCCACGAGTCGGTCGTGACCGACGCTGTGTGGGACCAGGCCGGAAACCTGTTGCTGGCGATGACCGACACCCGCGACAACCAGTCGGAGATCGGTCGCTACGAGGCGGCGGTCACTGTCTACGAGCGCTGGGTCGCGCTCGCTGACCGCAGGCCGGCCACACTGGAACGTGCCGCCCTGCTGGCGATGGTCGCCGAGGATCTCCGCACCGGACCAGCGGCCCCGGTGGCCCGTGGTCTCCGTGGCCCTCTCGTCGACCAGATCGAACGCGTGCTGTCCACCCGCTCGTGGGTGGAGATGCTGGCCGACAGCGCGGGATCGGATGATCCCGTCACGGTCAGACGCGCTGAATGGCTCATGCGGGAGGTCGCGCGGGACAATGCGCCGCGGGGGCGGTTCGCCGTCCGAATCGTGGTGCCCGAACCGAACCCGGGCGGCTTTCCCCGCGTGGAAGCGAGGATCGTGATCGACGGGATACCGGTCGTCGCGGCGGCGTTCGACAGGGGACCGGCCGACAGCCCGCAGCGGTTGCTCCACAGTGGACGGCTGCGAGCAACGAGCGAGCCCCGGGAGATCAAGCTCGCCGAGGCGTACTGCACCGAGGGGTGTTGCGGTGGGCTGTACGTCACGATCGTGCGCGAGGGCTCGGAGGTGGTGTGGAAGGACTGGCGTTCCTCGACGCCGGGCGAGCCGCCACAGGAGATGCGGTTCGACGCGGCCGAGTACGACCGGGAGGTCACCCGAGCTGAGCGGGATCGCAGTTGGGAGTGACCAGTGATCGGTGTCAGGTCGGCCATTCGGTGATGCCCAGTTCCTCCAGCAGGGCCGTGCCGGTGACGAAGGCGGTGGCGGCGAGTTCGCCGTCGCCGTCGGCGAGTGTGCGGTACTCACGGAGGGCGGCGCGGTGGTCGCCGAGGAGGCGGTAGCTTTCGGCGAGCAGGAACCTGGCCTGCTCGGCGAAGGTCATGTCGCCGGTGCCGTCCCGGTGCTCGAACAGCTCGGCGGCACGCAGGCTCGCGTCCACGGCGTCCTCGAACCGGCCTGCGGTGTGGTTGGCGTGCGCCAGCTGGTGCCACTGCTCGGCGGTGTCGCCGCCGCGCAGCGACGCCTGGCCGATCGCCTCGTTCAGGTCCTCGACCGCGTCGGCGGCGCGGCCGGAGTCGAGCAACGCGCATGCCCGCAGGTAGCGCAGCCGACCGACCAGTCGGGCCGCCTGGCGCGGCGGGTCGGCCAGGCGCTTCTCGACGACCTCGAGCCAGTTGTCGTGCTGGGTCACGAGATCCAGCGCCTCCAAGGCCTTCTCCGGCACACCCGCGGCGACGAGGGCGTCGAGCGCGGCGGTCGCCGTCGGGAGTGACGGGCGCAGGGTGGCGGCGAGGATCAGCAGGGTGCCGAGTGCGAGGTGGTCGGCTGCCGCCTCCGCGTGCCGGCGGCCGCGCGCGACGGCGTCCAGTGCGTCGTCGCGTCCGCCGTGACTCGCCAGCAGGTACGCCAGCCAGTACTCGCCCCACGCGCAGTCGGCGTCATGGCCGAGGCGGCGCAGGGATTCGACGGCGGCCACCACGGTCGCGACACCCTCGTCGACCCGCCCGTCATGCGACACCCACAGGCCGAGCCAGCACTCGGCGAGCAGCGCACGCGGCTCGTCGCCATGCCGTCGATACGTGTCGATGGCGTGCCGCAACGACGGTTCGGTGTCCTCGCTCTGGAAGAACCTCGCCCGCAGGTCGATCCGTCGGGCGTCGAGGTGTGCGGGGAGGTCGTCGGACACGGCCGACAGGCACGCGCGTGCCTCGTCCGCCTCGCACCGCAGGTCGTGCCACACCGCCCGGGAGAGGAGTGCCTCGTCGGACAGGTCCGGCGGCGGCACCAGTCGCAGCGGCGGGCGGCTGGTCGGTGCCAGTGGCAGGAAGTCGGTGAGCGGCTCGGCGGCGAGGCGGGCGCGGATCCGATCGCCCTGGAAGCTGTTTCCGTTGCGGCGGTCGAAAGCCGCGGCGAGGTCGAGCGCGAGCCGGCGCATGCGGCGGGCGACCACACGGAACGGGCCGGTGTTGCGGTCGTCCGGGCCGAGGTCGAGCACCGTGTCCCCTCGACCGGCGCGAACCACCGCGTCGGCGAGAACCGCGGCCGATGCGGCGAACTCCATCGTGGCGTACGGGCGCCGCCGCGCCTCGAACCCGGTCATCGCGGCGAGCCAGTCGATGCCCGCGTCCGCGTTGCCGGTCAGCGCGCAGAACTCGATCACCCGACCGATGTCCTCCGGCGAGTGGAACCCGCCGGACATGCCGCGCCGGAGGCGGCGGTAGGTCAGGCTCGCCCGTTCCCACTCCCCCGCCTGTGCCAGCGGCAACAGCATCAGGCACCGAACGAGCACGACCGGCTCGTCCGACGCGCGGGGATCGTCGAGCATCGCGGCGGCACGCTGGTGCGCGAACCCGGTGTCCCCCTTGGACAGGAAGTAGTCGACGGCGCCGAGATCGAGCCACCGCTCGTCCCGATCGGTCGGCGCGGTGGCGACCCACCGCAGGTGTGCCTCGTCCGCCGCCGCCCAGTCACCGACATGCACGGCCACCGCGCGCCGCGCCGTGTAGATCTCGTGCCACGGCAGGTCGGCGTTGGTGAACCGGCGCTCCAACCCCTCCAGCGCCACACGGATGTCGTCGAGCGTGAGGTCGGGGAAGTCCACCATGCATGCGACGAGCCAGGCATACCAACGCAGCAGCTCGACCTCGTCAGCACGCTCGAACCGCCAGGTCCGCTCGTCGAACTCGCGCAGACACTCGGCGGACAGTTCGAGCACCAGATCCCACCGGCCATCCACCCGGTACGCGTCGGCGAGCAACCGCCGTGCCACGAACGTCGCCCTCGGCACGTCCCCCCGATCGGCCTCCCGCACCGCGTCCAGAAGCAACGCCGTCCGTTCCGGACCATGCTCCATGGCATCGGCCGTACGCAACGACAACCACAGATCAACCCCAGTCACACCGAAAAGCTAGCGGTTAGACCACGAACTCCGGGCTCGTTCTGCTCAGCACGGCGGTTTTCGCGCTCGTCGACCAGATGGCGGACAGTTCGTCGGCGAGGGTGGTGACGAGGCGGTGGATGTCGTCCGGGGCCGTGTCGTGCAAGGCTTCCGCGACGATCAGGACGGTGTTCGTGGTCGGCGAGACGGCCGAGCGGCCGCTCTGTCGGTTCGTCCAGCGCCGGGCGTGGGCGTTGCCGGCCTCGTCGACGAAGACCACCTCGCCGGGTGTGGGGTGCTCGGTCGTCCCGCCGAAGGTCGCGTAGGTCTCGTCGCCGGTGGCGTGGCGGACCTCGAGTGCGCCGGCGATCTCGGCGACGTCGAGCGCCGCCACCGGGATCGCGAACGCCATGGAGACCGCGTTGCACAGGTCGACGAGCGGATGGATGCTCGGCAGGGCGCCTTCCTTGCGGAAGCGCCGCAGCAGCGACTCCGAGGCGCACCGGTACTGCGTCGGCTTCAGCCCCAGGCGGGCATAGGCCCGGCGCCATGCCTGTATCTCGGGCAGTTCCGACTCGGTGCCGCCGGCGAGCCGGCGCTCGGTGACGGCGCCGTACGCCGCGACCTGCCGGTCGACGACCCGGTCCCGGCTGATCCCCTCGACGTGGAGCACGCCGGGCACGAGGGTCGGGAAGTCGTTCCACACCGTGTCGGAATGGCGGAAGCGCAACGGTTTCATCCTCCTGAGAAAGCCAACTTGGCGCTGAGCGCGACGAACGCCCCAGCGAAGACGCGACGTACCCAGGCCAGCACCCGAGGCCGGCTGAGCACCTTGTGCCGGACGGCGGCGGCGAACGCGCCGTAGCCGGCGAAGACCACGAACGTCAGCGCCATGAACACCAGGCTCAGCTCGACCATGCGTGTAACGGGGTCGCCGGGCCGGACGAACTGCGGAAGGAACGCGACGAAGAAGATCGTGAGCTTCGGGTTCAGGATGTTCACCAGGACGCCGGACACGATCACTGTGGCGGCCGAGCGGGGCGCGGCGTCGGTCTCCACGACCAGCCCGTCCCGGTCGCGCAGCGTGGTCCAGGCCAGGTAGAGCAGGTAGGCGACGCCCAGGTAGGTCAGGATCCGGAAGGCTAGCGCGCTCGTGTGCAGCAGCGCGGCCAGACCCGTGATCGCCGCCGTCACGTGCGGGACGGTCCCGAGCGTGCAGCCGGCCGCCGCCACCAGGCTGGCGCGGGTGCCTCGGGAGAGCCCGGCCGCCACCGTGTACAGCACACCGGTGCCCGGCGTGGCCACGACGACCAGCGACGTGAGCAGGAACTCGACACTCATGAGGCCCACCCTGCTGCAAGACTGGTCCGGTGAACAGGTCCAAACCGGAGGCATCTGACAGGACCATAGGTTCGGACTTCCTCCAGCTCGACATCGGCGCTGCCCCCGCCGGCGGGCGGGCGGACTGGCTCGCCCAGCGGCTGCGGCAGGCGATCACCGACGGCAGCCTCCCGGCCGGCAGCCGCTTGCCGCCCACCCGCGTGCTGGCGACCGACCTGCGGGTGTCCCGAGGCGTGGTCACCGAGGCGTACCGCAGGCTGGTGGAGGACGGGCACGTCGCCGGCCGGGGACGGGCGGGCACGGTGGTCGTGGGTGTGACGGACGCGCCCGTCCACCGCGCCACGCGCCCGACGCGGACCGGCACGGTGTTCGGCAGCCCGCCGGGCGCCGACGTCTTCGACACGCTGCGGGCGGCCGCCGCGCGGATCGACCTGTCCCCCGGCGTGCCCGACCTGACCGCGTTCCCCCGCACGGCGTGGCTGCGTGCCGAGCGGGCGGTCCTCGCGGAGCTGTCGCCCAGCGCCTTCGGCTACGGCGACCCACGCGGGACGCCGGCGCTGCGGCTGGCCGTCGCGCGCTGGCTGGCGCGCTATCGCGGGATCAGGGTCGACGCGGACGAGGTGGTCGTGGTCGCCGGGGTGGCCCAGGCGCTCGTGCTGCTCGCCGAGATCCTCCGCGCGGACGGGATCACCGAGCTCGCCGTCGAGGACCCCGGCTCGCTCGGCGCCCGCCAGCACCTGAACCACCTGGGCCTCACCACGCCACCGGTCGCGGTCGACGGCGACGGGATCCGGGTGAGCGAACTGCGTGCACCGGCCGTGTTGCTGACCCCGGCGCACCAGTTCCCGACGGGCGTGGTGCTCGGCGGTGAACGCCGGCGCGAGCTCATCAGGTGGGCCGAGGCGGGTGGGCTCGTCGTGGAGGACGACTACGACGCCGAGCACCGCTACGACCGGCCACCGGTGCCCGCGCTGCGATCGGTGCTGCCCGAACGGGTCTGCTACACCGGCAGCGTGTCGAAGCTGCTGGCGCCGGCACTGCGGGTGGGCTGGGCGCTCGTGCCGAGCCGGTACTCCTCGGCGCTCGTGGACGCCAAGCGGTACGCCGACCTCGGCAACGCCGCACTGCCGCAGCTCGTGTTGGCGCACCTCATGGAGTCGGGCGAACTGGAGCGGCAGCTGCGCTTCGTCCGCAGGCGCCACCGCCGCAAGCGCGACGCCATGATCGCGGCGATCACCACCCACCTGCCGCACGCGCTGGTGCACGGCACGGCCGCCGGCCTGCACCTGATGATCACATTCGACGCCGATCTGTCCGATGTGGACCTCGCGGCCGCGGCACTCGCCCTCGGGGTGAAGACCCAACCGCTGTCGTGGCACCGGCAACGACCCGGGCCGCCCGGGCTGGTGCTGGGCTACGGCGCGAGTACCACCACTGAGATCACCGAGGGCGTCGCCGCGATCGCCGACGCTTTGCGCTGATCGACAAGTCCTGGTGAGAAACCAACCCACCGTTGCGTATCTTCTTCACATGCCTGAACGCGAAGGCCGGCTCGTCGCCGGGCGGTACCGGTTGCGTGCCCGACTCGGCAGCGGTGGCATGGGCACCGTCTGGCGGGCCACCGACGAGTTCCTCGAACGCACGGTCGCGATCAAGGAGGTGACCCTGCTCGGCGACGTCGACGAGTCCGCGCCCGCGTTCCAGCGCACGCTCCGCGAGGCACGGACGAGCGCGCGGCTGCGGCACCCCAACATCGTCACCGTGCACGACGTCGTCCTCGACGATGGCAGGCCGTGGATCGTGATGGAGCTGGTCGAGGGTCCCTCGCTGGCGGAGGTCGTCGAGCGGGACGGGCCGCTGCCCGACGACCGGGCCGTCGACGTCGCCAGGCAGTTGCTCGCCGCGCTCGCGGAGATCCATGAGCAGGGCGTGCTGCACCGCGATGTCAAGCCGGCCAACGTCCTGCTCGCCGAGGACCGGGTGGTGCTCACCGACTTCGGCATCGCCGCGGTCGAGGGCGCCACCGCGCTCACCGCGACCAACCAGCTGATCGGTTCGCCGCAGTACCTGGCGCCGGAGCGCATCAACGGCAACGGCGCCAGCCAGGCCAGCGATCTGTGGGCGCTCGGCGTCACCCTCTACTTTCTGGTCACCGGCGACTCCCCGTTCCAGCGCGAGGACACCCAGGCAGTGCTCGCGGCCGTGCTCACCCAGGAGCCGCCGCCCGTGTCCGGGGCGCTCGGGCCGCTCATCGCCGGCCTGCTGCGCAAGGACCCCGCGGCCCGGCTCACCGCCGCGGACGCCATCGCGTTGCTCCAGGACACGGACAGGACGCGGCCGATCACGGGAGAGGCCCCGACCCGACTGGTGACGCCGCCGGACACGCCGGGTAGCCAGCGCCGAGGGCTCGTCGCACTGGCCGCGGTGGTCATACTCGTCGTCGCGGTGTTCGCCTGGGTCGCCTCGAACGCCGACGACGCCGAGAACCCCAGTAAGCCCAGCAATACCGACACCGCCAAGACCGCGGGTTCCGCGATCGCACGCATGGCCGACCGCGGCTCGGTCGTCGTCGGCGTCCTCGACGACCAGCCGGGCATCGGCTTCTTCGACAGCGCGGCCGACTCGTTCGACGGCTTCGACATCCAGATCGCCGAGTTGGTCGCGAACAAGCTCGGCTTCGCCGCCGACAAGATCACCTTCACCCCGCTCGACCTCGGCGAGCGTGAGCACGCCATCGTGACCGGCGCCGTGGACATGGTCGTCGCGGCCTATCCGATGAACACCGAGAACATGAAGCGCGTGAGCTTCGCGGGTCCGTACCTGGTCAACGCGTTGAACCTGTTGGTGCGCGCGAGCGACCCGCTGGACCCGAACGCGCTGGGCGGGCACAAGGTGTGCACGTTGGGCTCGTTCGCCCCGGCCTACCTCGAAGCGATCGACTTCGACAAGGCCGACATCGTGGCGGAGAACAGCCTGCCCAACTGTCTCGACGCGCTGTCCGAACGACGCGTCGACGCGGTCTTCTCCAACGACATCGCCCTCACTGGCTACGCGGCGGCACGACCGGACCTGTACGGCGTGCACCCGTTCTCGACGGCCACCAGCATCGCGTACGGCATCGCACTGGGACCCGACGAGAAACCACTGCGCGACAGGGTCAACGCCATCCTGACCGAAGCGTTGGCCGACGGCACATGGCAACAGATCTACGACCGCACACTGGGCGCCTCCGGCATGACGCCCACCATCCCCACGGTGGAACGGAAGTGACAAACCGGCGCCACCGGGGCGGCTGCACTGCGTCCTTGATCACCGCCAGCGTGAGGACTGCGTCCTTCACCACACTGCTCAAGTCGCGGGCGAACAGCGTGTTCATGCCACGGGCGATGTCTCGAAAGACGCGCTCATGTCGTTGAACGTCCCCATCGCGTCTTTCAGGGCACCGGCCATGTCCCCAACGCGTCCTTCGCGACGCGGCACCCTGCGGGTGCGCGCCCGGCGCGCCCGCGAAGCGGGCCCGACCAGGCCCACGCCTCTCGCAAGGTGCGACACCCGACACGATCATCGGTGGGATCGAGGTTGAACGTCCCCATCGCGTCTTTCATGACACCGGCAGTGGATCCGGGCTGGTTGGACTCAGTGTTTCGGGGCGATGCGGGCGAGTGCGCCGATCTCCAGTGCCGTCCACAGCGCGCCGTCGGGGCCGAGGGTGATGCCGTGTGGCTCGGCGCCGGGGGTGGGTAGGTCGTGTGTCTCGATGACACCGTCCGCCGTGATCGAGCCGACCCGGTTGCCGCCCCACTCGGTGAACCACAGGGTGCCGTCGTCGCCGGGGGTGATGGCGTGTGGCCTCCCGGCGCGGTCCGGGAGCGGGAACTCCGTGACGGTGCCGTCCGTGGTGATCCGGCCGACGAGGCCGGCGGCGATCGCCACGAACCACAGCGCGTCGTCTTCTCCCGCGGTGATCCCGACCGGGGCGGCGGCCGGCGTGGGCAGCGGGTGGACGCGGACCTCGCCGTCCGTGCCGACGCGGCCGATCGCGTTGGCCTGGTTCATGGTGAACCACATCCCGCCGTCCGGGCCCGCGGTGATCGCGGACGGGAACGCGCCGGCGACCGGCAGCGGGAACTCCGTGACCTCGCCGTCGGTGGTGATCCGGCCGACGCGGTCGGTCGTGGTCCCGGTGAACCACAGCGCACCGTCCGCTCCCACGGCGATGCCGAACGGCCCGCACTCGGACAGCGGAAACTCCGTCACGTGGCCGTCGGTCGTGATGCGGCCGATCCGGTGTGCCCGGTACTCGGTGAACCACAGCGCGCCGTCCGGCCCTGATGTGATGATCGTCGGCCCGGAATCCGGGTCGAGCCGGTGGTTCTCCGGTTTCCCGCCGGGCACGAGCCGACCAATATGTCCACTGTGGACTAACGTGTACCAGAGCGCGCCGTCCGGGCCGGCGGTGACGGCGTAGGGCCCGCCGCCGGGCACCGGGTGTTCCTCGATCCGTGTCATGGGGTCGTCTCCAGGCGTGGCCGGTTCGTCCACCTCGACCATAGTCGATCTTCGTGGTGTAGCGGGCTACACCACGAAGTCGGGTGTCTGCTCCCTCGCACCGGCGAGCCGGGGACGCGATCGTCGATGTCGACCACCGAACAGTGAGGAGCGGACAGATGAAGTCGGTCATCGTGAGTGGCCAGGGCAGCACCGAGGTCGTGGACGTGCCCACGCCGTCGACCGGGCCGAGGGACGTGCTGGTCCGGATGCGGGCCTGCGGGATCTGCGGCTCGGACGGGTTCTACGTCGCCATCGGTGGGATACCGCCGAGGCAGGGCGCCACACCGCTGGGGCACGAGCCGGCCGGCGAGGTCGTCGAGGTCGGCCGCGAGGTCATCGGCGTGAAGCCGGGTGATCACGTGGTCGTCAACCCGATCGCGCCGGACGCGGAGATGATCGGCAGCGGCGGCCCGCAGGGCGCGTTGTCGGAGTTCCTCCTCGTCAAGAACGCCGTCGTCGGGCGCGGTCTCGCGATCATGCCGGACGAGGTCCCGTTCCACGTCGCCGCGCTCAACGAGCCGATGGCCGTCGCGCGGCACGCCGTCAACCGCACCAACCCCAAGCAGGGAGCCAACGTCGTGATCTTCGGCGCCGGCCCGATCGGGCTGGGTGCCACGATCGGGTACAGGTTGAGCGGCGCGGCGAGCGTCGTCGTGGCCGACGTCATCCCGTCCCGGCTGGAGAAGGCCCTCGCCGTCGGCGCGGACGCCGTGATCAACTCCGCCGAGGAGGACGTCGCCGCGCGGCTCACCGAACTGCACGGCGTGGGGCGGACGGCGAGGGGCGCGCCCCGTGCGGGCACCGACATCTACCTCGACGCCGCGGGCGTGCCCGCTGTGATCGACACCGCGCTGGCGGCCGCTAAACAGCACGCCACGCTCGGGATCGTGGCCGTGCACAAGAAGCCGGTGCCCATCGACTTCCAGGCCATCCTCGCCTCGGAGGTCACCATCGTGACCGCGATGGGCTA
>NZ_DASUVO010000162.1:0-114352 GCF_036378875.1 Actinophytocola sp. | reverse complement strand
ACACACTGTCGTTGTCGAGCACCACGTACTCGCGCGGCAGCACCCGCCCGCCACCCGTGGCCCGGGCCACGACCCAGCGCGACCCGGCCGGCAGCAGCGCCGTCTCGTCGAGCCACATGCCATAGGTGGCCGGCCACCGGTTGGTGGGAGCCACCAGCGTCACCCGCAACCCGACCCGCACACAGGCCGACGCGAGCGCCCACCCGGCCGGCCCACCACCCACGACCACAACGTCCACCGCAGGATTCCACCACCCACGGACTTCACCCGATCGACTACCACCTGACCGGCTGGGATCGCGCCGGGCGGCCTCCGGGTGGCATCGGACTCCCGGTCGGCTTCTGGTTGGGGCCGGACCCCGGGTCGGCTTCTGGTTGGGGCCGGACCCCGGGTCGGCTTCTGGTTGGGGCCGGACCCGGTCGGCCTCCGGCCCCCGGTATCCAGCCTACCGGGGGACACCGACAGTCACGGGTGTTCGTGGCGGGCCCTGTGGACTACTCCCGGCTATGGTCATCCCCATGTCTGATCGGGTCGACCTCAGGGAGGCGCGTCGTTCGGAGAGGGTGGCCGGGCCCGGGTCCGGTGACCTCGCGGCCAGTCCGTTCCGGGTGGACCGGGATCGGGTGGTCGCGTCGCCTTTCTTCGCGCGGCTTGGTGGGGTTACCCAGGTCGTCAGTGCGAGTGGCTCCGGCCTGCTGCACAACCGGCTTACCCACAGTCTCAAGGTTGCCCAGGTCGCGCGGGCCATCGCCGAGCGGCTTCGTGCCGAGCCCGCGTTCGTGCCGCTGCTGGACAAGCTCGGCGGGTGCGATCCGGACGTCGTGGAGGCCGCCGGGCTGGTGCACGATCTCGGGCATCCGCCGTTCGGACATCTCGGTGAGCAGGTGCTCGACCGGCTCGCGCGTTACCGCCTCGGCTTGCCCGACGGGTTCGAGGGCAACGCGCAGAGCCTGCGGATCGTCACCACCACCGACACCGGCGGGCCGAGCGCGGTCGGGCTCGATCTCACCGCCGCCGTGCGCGCGGCCGTGCTCAAGTACCCGTGGACCCGCATGACCCATCCCGACCCGCACCCGCGGCACATGTCCTCGCCACCGCGCGGCGCCTCCGAGCCGCCGGGCGAGCCGGGCACCGGGTCCAGCAAGTTCTCCGTCTACGTCACCGAGCTCGACGACATGGCACAGGCCCGTGCCGCGTTCGCCGGGCGGCTCGCCAGCTGGCAGCAGACAGTCGAGGCGTCGGTGATGGACACCGCCGACGACATCGCCTACGCCATCCACGATCTGGAGGACTTCCACCGGATCGGGGTGCTTCAGCACGCGCCGGTCTCGGCCGAGCTCGAGTACTGGCTGAACAACGCGCTCGAGCTGGCCGCGCTCGACGACGAGCGGCTCGCCGCGCACGCGAGGCGGCCGGGGCACTCGCTCGAACAGCTGCGCCGCCGCATGCACCGCCGGGACGCGTGGATGGTGGACGACGACGCGTTCGTCGCCGCGGTCGCCCGGGTGCGTGCCGAGCTGGTCGACGGACTGCTCGGCACGCCGTTCGACGGCTCCGTCGAGGCCGAGCAGGCCGTTGCCCGGTTCTCGTCGGGGTGGACCGTCCGGCTCGTCGACGGCATGACCGTCGTGTTGGATCCGCCGACCCGTTCGGGGCACGTCTTGCTCGCCCCCGCCCAGTGGCACGAGGTGCAGGTGCTCAAGTTCGTGCACCGCCGGTTCGTGTTACTCCGGCCGGACCTGGCGTTACACCAGCGCGGCCAGGCCCGGCTTATCACCTCCCTGGTGGAGGCACTCGTGCAGTGGCTCACCGATCGTTATGAGGCCAACCGCCTGCCGCGCAGGCTGACCGACCTCGTCGAGCTGGCGGAGACCGAGTACCGCGCGCTCGCCGCGACCGATATGTCCACTTTGATCGGTGCGGTCGGTGAACCACCCGATGGCGACGTCGGAATCCGGGAAATGGCAAGGGGACGAGCCGTGATCGACTTCGTCGCGTCCCTAACGGACAGCCAGGCGGCGGCACTCCTCGACGCCCTTACCGGGCGCAGCTCGCAGCCCTGGTCCGACGCCTTCGTCCTGTAGATCGTTCACCTACGGCAACTGTTAACACACACTGTGTGTGTTTGGGCCGAATGGCCGCTGCGATCGATTGGTTTCGACCATACGTTGAGCCTGGCCGGGGGGCACCCGGCACTGGGGGTCGTGAGTCGGGGCACGGCCAGAGCACCACGCGGAGGGCATCCGTGCGTTTACCTGCACACGCAACACGAAGATCACGCGTACTGATGACGGGAGCGGCCTGTTTGATTGCGGTCGTGGGCCTCGCGAGCCCAGCGGTCGCCGCGCCGCCACCGGAGGACCAGACCAGCTCCGCACAGGAAACCGCGGCGAAGGAGATCGCCGCGCTCCAGGACATCAAGACGAACCTGTCCGCGGCGGAAGCCAAAGTGGACAGTCAACTCGTCGTGCAGCAGCGCCTTTCGGCGAACAAGCGGGCGAGGACCGCGGTCCCGTTGCTGGACAACGGGATCGAGAAGACCGCGAGCGGCAAGGTGCTCGTGGACATCCGGGGGACGGTCAGCGACGCCCTGCTCAAGGACCTGACGGCGAAGAACGCCAGCGTCCGGTCGGTCTCCACGCGCTACGGCACCGTGCGTGCCGAGGTGCCGCTCTCGGCCGTCAACGCGATCGCCGCACGTGGCGACGTGGCCAGGGTCGAGGAAGCGGACGGTGCCATGACCGCCCGCGAGCTCAACCCGAACCAGAAAGCCGACCAGGAGACCAAGGAGCAGAAGGAGAAGCGGATCGCGCAGAACACGCGCGAGGCGCTCGCCGACCGCGCCGGCCCGACGAACAGCGAGGGCGACCGGGCGCACAACGCGGACACCGCACGTGACGGCATCGGCGTCACCGGTGTCGGCGTCAAGATCTGCGCGCTGTCCGACGGCATCGACTCGCTCGGCACCTCACAGGCGGCAGGCGAGCTGCCCGCGGTGGACGTCCTCCCGGGTGAGGGCGGCCTCGGCGACGAGGGCACCGCGATGTTGGAGATCATCCACGACGTGGCGCCGAGTGCCGAACTCGGCTTCGCCACGGCGTTCAACGGTGACGCGAGCTTCGCGGACAACATCCGCGCGCTCCGCTTCGACCTCGGCTGCGACATCATCGTGGACGACATCATCTACTTCCGTGAGGCGGTGTTCCAGGACTGGATCATCGCCCAGGCCGTGAACGACGTGATCGCCGACGGCGCCCTGTACTTCTCCTCGGCCGGCAACGAGGGCAACACCGTGGACGGCACCGCCGGCCACTGGGAGGGCGACTACGTCAACTCCGGCCAGATCGTCGGCAAGTTCGCGGGTTACGCCCACGACTTCGACCCCGGCCCCGGCACGCAGATCTTCCAGCCGATCTCGAACGAGTCGGCTGGCGCGCCGGTCCTGCTGAACTGGGCCGACCCGATCGGCCGGTCGAGCAACGACTACGACATGTACCTGCTCAACTCGGCGGGCAACGTCATCGGACAGGCCCAGAACATCCAGAACGGCACCCAGGACGCGTTCGAGCGGTTCGACCTGCCGACTGGAAGTACCACCGGTCTGCGGATCGCGGTCGTGAAGTTCTCCGGCGCCGACCGGTACTTCTCGCTGACCGCGCTGCGTGGCCGGTTCGAGGACCAGGCGACGCTGAAGGCGTTCACCACCCCGGGTGTCACGTGGGGTCACTCGGCCGCGCGTGGCGCGTTCTCGACGGCCGCCGCGCCGGCCAAGGACGCGCTGCCGTTCGACCTGGAGACGGGCGACCCGGCGAACCCGGCCGGTCCGTTCCCGAACGCGTTCGACTCGACGTCGAAGCTCGAGCGGTTCACCTCCGACGGCCCGCGGCGCGTGTTCTTCCAGGCCGACGGCACACCGATCACGCCTGGCAACTTCAGCTCCACCGGTGGCGAGGTGCGGCAGAAGCCGGACATCACGGCCGCGGACGGCGTCTCGACCAGCGTGGAGGGTTTCGAGACCTTCTACGGCACCTCGGCGGCGGCACCACACGCGGCGGCCATCGCGGGTCTCGTGCTGTCCGGCAACCCCGGCATCGCCCCGGCTGAGGTGCGGGAGGCGCTGGTGAGCACGGCGATCGACATCGGCGCCCCTGGTGTCGACAGCCGCAGCGGCCACGGCGTGGTCCTGGCTGACCGGGTGCTCGGCTACACGGGTGCGAGCCCGCAGCCGCTCGCGGTCTCGGAAGCCCCGAAGGTGACCGTGGACGACGGCGGCGCGTTCATCGACCCGGGTGACACGGTGACGGTGTCGCTGCCGGTGACCAACGTGGGCGACGCGACCGCGGTGTCCACGAGCGTCGTGGTCACCACGTCCTCGCCGGGCGTCACGGTGACGCCGCGTGCCCAGCTCTACGGTGCGATCCCGCGTGGGGAGACCGTGGTGCGGGAGTACAAGGTGAGGGTGCCGACGACCCACGAGGTCGGCGTGCCGATCCAGTTCGCGACCCGCGTGACCTTCGCGGGCACGTTCTCGCCGAAGACGTCGTCGTTCTCGATCGACGTCGGCCGTCCGTCGGACGAGACCGTCGCGTTCGCCTACGCGGGTGCGCCGGTCGCGGTGCCGGACAACAGCGCGGTCGGTGCGAGCGTGCAGATCCCGGTGTCCGGCTTCGGCCGGGCGTCGAAGATCGGGTTCTCGGTCGACGGTGCCACGTGCACCACGGCGACGGGCGCGACGACCGTGGGTCTCGACCACACCTTCGTCGGTGACCTGGTCGGGCAGTTGGTCTCGCCGTCCGGCGTACGGGCGAACGTGTTCAGCAACAACGGCGGCGGCGGCAACAACCTGTGCCAGGTGGTGTTCGACGACACAGCGGCGGCCTCGTTCGCCACGGTGACGTCCGCGGACGCCCCCTTCACGGGCACGTGGAAGCCGGTCAGCCCGCTCGACGCGCTGCGTGGCGCGCCGGTCGACGGCACGTGGACGTTCTTCGTGCGTGACACGGCGGGGGCGGACGTCGGGTCCATCCGGGCCGTCTCGTTGAAGTTCAACGGGTTCGTCACCCCGTAGGTCCAGTGGCGGCCGCCCGTCCGGGTACGTACCGGACGGGCGGCCGTGCCGTGGATCGACAGCGATTTCGGCGGATCTCGTCAGCAGATTCACAGCTCTCGCTCAGCATGCCGGCGCATGCTGACGCCATGGCAGACAAACCAGACGCAAGCGACCAACCGCCGGCAGCGGGGCCACCGCCGGCCCAGCCGACGGATGAGCTGCCCCGACCACAGCCGACGGCCGAACTCCCCGAGAACGCCCCGCCGCAGGGCGGGCAGCCCGGCACGCCGGAAGGCGCCGCAACCGGCGACGAGCAAGCACAGTCAGGCGCGGAGGCACCACCGCCGCCACCGCCCACCCCACCAGCGGCCCCCGCGCCGAAGCGCCCGCCGCACATGACCAAGACCTGGATCGCCGCCGTCGTGGCCGCCGTGCTCCTCGTCGGGGGCGGCGTGGCCGGCTACGCCATCGGCGCCGCCAACGACCGGCACCGCTTCGGGCCCGCGTGGCAGGACCAGCGCGGCCCCGGCAACGACTTCCCCCGCGACTTTCGTGGCGACTTTCGTGGCGGCGACCGCGGTGACTGGCACCGCTGACAGCGAGCCGCCCGAAAGCGCCGCCTCCTGACGCCGCCGTAGACCGTGGTCCACACCGGCGGCCCCTGCGGCGGATCGACTGTGTGCGCCAAAAGTACGGTCGTCCGTATAGTTTGTTTGTAACTATACGGACGACCGTACATTTTTATCCGCTCACGTGAGCGCGAGTGCTGCCAGCCGGTCCTCGGCCAGCGTCATGGCTTCCGCCAACGGCGTCGTGCCGTTCGCGGCCGCGGCGTTCAGTACTGAATGGACGGTCTCCTCGATGGCCGCGACTCGTGCCAGCGCGGCATCGTGGTCCAGGCCCGACGTCTCGCGGCACAGCGTGTAGATCACGCCGCCGCCGCTCGCGACGAAGTCCGGAATCCACGTCACCCCGGCCGCGGACAGGGTCTCGGCTACGTCGTCGGACACCAACTGGTTGTTCGCCGGCCCCACCACCAGCGGCGCACGCACGTCCGGCCCGATCACCCCGCCGACCGCGGCTGGCACGAGCACGTCCGCCTCCACCGCGTACGACACGGGCACCTGCTCGTAACCCGCGCACCGCGACGGGTCCACGTCCGCGACCGCCACCGACGCACCCTGCGCCGACAAGGACCTGGCCAACAGCGACCCCACCGAGCCCATGCCGACCACGACCACCCGCCGTCCGGCGACCGACGACGAGCCGAACACCGTCGACAGCCCGGCCCGCAGCGCCGCCAGCACGCCACGGGCCGTCGGGCCGCTCGACGACCCCGTCCCGCCGTGGGACTCGGGCAGGCAGAACGCGTGCGGCGTGAACGAGCGCAGGTACACCATGTCGTCGGAGGTCGTGCCGATGTCCGGACCGCACAGGTACGAGCCCTCGAACGACGCGATCAGCTCACCCGCGTCCGCCAGCGCGTCGGTCCGCTGGGCCGGCGTCAGTGTCGACGGCGCCGCGATCACCGTCTTGCCGCCGCCGAACGGCAGCCCCGCCACCGCGTTCTTGTAGGTCATCCCCTTCGACAGCAGCAGCGCGTCGGTCAACCCGTCCTGCCACGTCGGGTAGTGGCGAAGCCGGACCCCACCCGCCGCCGGGCCGAGCCGCCGCGAGTGCACCGCCACCGTGATCGGCACGCCGGACCGGCGCCCCAACCGCGTGACGACTTCCTCGTGCTCCCATGATTCGACCATCAGGACCTCCCGCCGAACGATCCAGCAACCGACACCGAGAACGTTAGGCAGATAGGCGAGGTAGCGATGGGTTCGCCGAATATCATTCGGCGGCGAGCGGCACAATGACGCCATGGACGAAGTTGATTCGGCGATCATCCGTGAACTGCAGCTGGACGCCCGCCAACCCAACCAGGACATCGCCCGCAAGGTCGGCATCGCGCCGTCCACCTGCCTGGAACGCATCCGCCTGCTGCGCCAGCGGGGCGTGATCCGCGGCTACCACGCGGACATCGACCCCACGGCTCTCAACCGCGGCGTCCAGGCCCTGGTGGCCGCGCAGATCCGCCCGCTGTCCCGCCCCGTCATCGAGGCGTTCCAGAACTCGGTCGCCGCGCTGCCGGAGGTGGTCGCGGTCTTCACCCTGGCCGGCAGCGACGACTTCATCGTGCACGTGGCCGCCCAGGACATCGACCACCTGCACGCGTTCCTGATCGACCGGTTCACCAGCCGCCGCGAGATCGTGGGCTTCCGCACCTCGATCATCTACCGGCACCAGGTGAACAACGTCCTGAGCGCCCTACAGTGAGCCGGTCGCGAGCATCCCGCCGTCGACACGCACGGTCTCGCCGGTGATCCACGACGCCTGGTCCGAGGCAAGGAACGCGACCAGCTGGGCCACGTCCTCCGGCTCGCCGAGCCGCTTCATCGGGTAGCGGGCCGCGGCCGCCTCCTCGTCCGCCGTGTACAGGGCCTCGGCGAACTTCGTCTTGACGACCGCCGGGGCGACCGCGTTGACCCGGATGCCCGGGCCGAGCTGCCACGCGAGCTCCTCGGTGAGCCGGATCAGCGCCGCCTTGCTCGCGCCGTACGCGGAGATCACCCCGGACGACCGGATGCCAGCCACCGACGCGATGTTCACGATCGAGCCGCCGTGCTCGGCCATCCACGCCTTCACCACGAGCTGCACGTAGCCGAGCGCGCCAACCACGTTCACGTCGAACAGCTTGCGCACCGCGCCGAGGTCGGCGTCCACGAGCGAACCGAACGTCGGGTTGATGCCCGTGTTGTTGATCAGCACGTCCAGCGAACCGAACTCCTCGACCGTGCGGCGCACCACCTCGGCGCGGTCGTCGTCGCTGCCGGTGTTCGCCGGCACGGCCAGCACCCTGGCGCCCGGCACGAGCGCGCGCAGCTCGTCGGCCGCGGCCTCGATCTGGTCGGCCTTGCGCGAGGAGATGGTGACGGCGGCGCCGCCCCTGGCGAGCTCGGCGGCGATGGCGTGCCCGATGCCTCGGCTTGCCCCCGTGACCAGCGCGGTCCTGCCCTTGAAGTCCGGTGTCATGGGACCTGACTCTAAATCCTGTTGCCAGGGCAACGTATAGTCGGACACGTGGTGATCCGTACGGCCTAGGAGCCAGGCGAGCCCACCGGTCACGACCGGCGGGCGGATGAGTCCTGCCCACGACCAGTAATCCGGAGTCTTTCTCAATGATCACCGCCACCGACCTCGAACTGCGTGCCGGTACCCGAATCCTGCTCTCTGACGCGACGCTGCGTGTCCAGCCCGGTGACCGCATCGGGCTCGTCGGACGCAACGGCGCCGGCAAGACCACGTCCCTTCGCGTCCTGGCCGGCGAGGGCGAGCCCTACGCGGGTCACCTGCTGCGCAAGGGTGACGTCGGCTACCTGCCGCAGGACCCCCGCGAGGGCAACCTGTCCGTCACCGCCAAGGACCGCGTCCTGTCCGCCCGCGGCCTCGACGAGCTGCTGCGCGAGATGGAGAAGGCGCAGTCGGCCATGTCCGAACTCGTCGACGACAGCCAGCGCGACCGGGAGGTCCGCCGCTACGGCCGGCTCGAGGAGCGGTTCGCCGCGCTCGGCGGGTACGCGGCGGAGAGCGAGGCCGCGCGGATCTGCGCGAACCTCGGCCTGCCCGACCGTGTCCTCGCCCAGCAGGTCGGCACTCTCTCCGGCGGCCAGCGCCGCCGTGTCGAGCTGGCCCGCATCCTGTTCGCCGCGTCCGAGGCCGGCGTGGGTGGCGGTTCGGGCACCACGTTGTTGCTCGACGAGCCGACCAACCACCTCGACGCCGACTCGATCACCTGGCTGCGTGGCTTCCTCAAGGGGCACAACGGCGGGCTCGTCGTGATCAGCCACGACGTCGAGCTGCTCGCCGACGTGGTCAACAAGGTGTGGTTCCTCGATGCCACCCGCGGTGTGGTCGACGTCTACAACATGACCTGGCAGCGCTATCTCGACGCGCGTGCCGCCGACGAGAAGCGCCGCCGCCGCGAGCGCGCCAACGCCGAGAAGAAGGCCTCCGCGTTGCAGGCGCAGGCCGACAAGATGCGGGCGAAGGCAACGAAGGCCGTTGCCGCACAGAACATGGCACGGCGCGCCGAGAAGCTGATGTCCGGACTGGAGGAGGTCCGTCAGGCCGACAAGGTCGCGCGGATCCGCTTCCCCGACCCGGCACCGTGTGGCAAGACGCCGCTCACCGCGGAAGGACTGTCCAAGTCGTACGGTTCGCTGGAGGTGTTCAGCGGCGTCGACCTGGCGATCGACCGCGGCTCACGGGTGGTCGTCCTCGGCCTGAACGGCGCAGGTAAGACCACTTTGCTGCGGTTGCTCGGCGGCCGTGAGGAAGGCGACGCGGGCGAGGTCGTGCCTGGTCACGGCCTCCGGATCGGTTACTACGCCCAGGAACACGAGACGCTCGACCATCAGGCGTCGGTGTGGGACAACGTCCGCCACGCCGCTCCGGACACACCGGAGCAGCAACTTCGGTCGCTCCTCGGCACGTTCCTCTTCACGGGCGAACAGCTCGAGCAGCCGGCAGGCACGCTGTCCGGTGGCGAGAAGACGAGGCTCGCGCTGGCCGGGCTGGTGTCCAGCGCGGCCAACGTGCTCCTGCTCGACGAGCCGACCAACAACCTCGATCCGGCGTCCCGCGAACGGGTTCTCGACGCGTTGCGGGGATATACGGGGGCTGTGGTGCTCGTGACGCACGATCCCGGTGCCGTGGAGGCGTTGGAGCCCGAGCGGGTGATCCTCCTGCCAGACGGTACCGAAGATCACTGGTCAGCGGACTATCTGGAACTTGTCCAGCTGGCCTGAGCCTGCTAGGGCCCGGCCTCATCGTTCCTCCGTCCCGGTGAGGCGTGGGCGATTTCATAGGTATTTTCGATCTCGCCTGGCATTCCGTGCGATCGTGTTCGATCATTGCCAACGGCAGGTGTTCTAGATAAACCTCCGTGACACGCTACGGAAGGCGGACGACGTGGCTGATTTGAAGAAGGGCGCGCGGATCACCGGCAGTACCCGCGACAAGCTGGCGGCTGATCTGAAGAAGAAGTACGAGAAGGGCGCCAGCATTCGAGCCCTGGCCGAGTCGACAGGGCGGTCGTACGGTTTCGTGCACCGCGTGCTGTCGGAATCCGGGGTGACGTTGCGCGGTCGAGGTGGCGCAACGCGAACGAAGAAGAAGTAACCGGGTTCATGCTTGGATGCCGCGGGTGTCGGGGCTCGCGATCGGACGGTTGACGTCGTCGTGGGTGACGTCGTGATCACCGTCGGTCGGACCCGCGGCTGTCCTGGTCCCCTCCTTCCGCTCCGCCTTTGGTGGAGTCGCGGAGAAAACAAGCATGGCGCCGGTCATCGCCAGTGGGTACACGAGGTAACCCCAGCGGGTGGCCGGCGCGAGGATGATGGCCGCCCCCAACCCGGTCGCGAGGCGCAGCATGACGTCCGCGGGGTCGCGAGGGGGGCGGACCACCAACCAGGCGATGATCGCGCAGGCGGCCGCCGCGAGCAGTGCGAGCGACGCCGCGTGCCCGACCGGACCTAGTTGCGCGATGAGGTGCCCCGGCAGCGGACTCGCCGCCGGGGAGCCGGCTTCGCCGAGCCCGGCCGGATACAGGATCACGTGCTCGACGAACGCCGGGGGATCCACCAGCAGCACCGGTAGCACCAACAACGCGCTCGTGATGATCACTGTACCAAAGAAGATCAACAACGCCCGCCACCCCCGCGTGGCGATCAGTGCGACCGCGACCACGGCGAGTGCCGGCAGCGCGGTGAGCTTCATGGTTATCACTACGCCGACAGCCACCCCCGAGGTTGCCGGACCCACCCGAAAAGCCAGTGCGGCGGCGAGCATTGTGAGCGCGATCACCGGGATGTCGTCGCCGGCCACCACGATCGTGAGCAGCGTGAGCGGGCTGACCGCGGCGAGCTGCGCGGCGAGCACGGGCACCTTCGGCCAGCCCGCGACCTTCAGCGCCAGCGCGATGATCAGCACGGTGGCGACCGCGAACGCGATCCGCGCGTCGGTGAACGGCCCGTCGCCGAACAGAGCGCGGGGCAGGCCGAACACGGTCATCGACGGGCCGTACGGCGTGTAGTCGTCCGGGTGCGGCGGCCGGCCGAGCAGACCGAGGTCCGGGTACGGCGTGCCATTTTCGAGCAGTAGCCGCGCCGACCGTTCGACCACCCAGACCTCGGGCTGGGACGGGAACGACCACGGCCAGTTGCCCCACACGAAGCGTGGGTCACGCACGAACACCAGGACCAGCAGCGGCACGACACCGGCGAGCAGCCCGGCGACCCCGACCGGCAACCATCGCGAAATTGTCGGTCGTGTGGTGGACACTGCCTGCAGCACCGTGAGCACGAGCGCGACCAGGTAGCCGGCCGTGGCGAAGTTGCCCCACACGCGGTAGCCGTAGAACTCGGAGAAGATCGCGTTCCCTGCGGCGAAGACGAGGCTGACGCCGTAGAAGAGCAGGTCAAGGCGCCAGGCTCGGCGTGGGGTCGGCTCCACGTCGGCAGGCTATCTGGCCTAGGAGCGGAGCGGCGGAGCGGCCGCCGTCTGGACTGACGAGCACGGAGGCCCCTGCGAGGAACGAGCCCGGGGTCTCCGCGCGCAGGAGGGAAGACGGCGGCTTGAGCGGAGGAAGAGTGGAGCGACCAGTTCGACGCTGTTCGCTCTCCGGTTAACCGGGAAGGCCGGGCGGGGCGTGCGCGTTGTTCCTGGTCAGGTAGATGGAGGGGTGGATGTGGACAACGCCTGGATGTTGATGCGTGGCGCGATGAGTGCGCAGGACACGCCGAAGGGCCTGCGGAAGGGCACGATCCGGCGGGTGTACTCGTTCGCCGGGCCGCACCGGGGCAAGCTCGCGGTGTTCCTGGCACTGACGATGGTGTCGGCGGTACTGGCCGTGTCGACGCCGCTGCTGGCCGGCCGGGTCGTGGACGCGATCGTCGGCGGCGGCGCGGTGTCGACGGTGGTGCTGCTGGCCGTGGCGATCGCCGGGGTGGCGATCGTGGACGCGGGCCTGGGGCTGGTGGAGCGGTGGCAGTCGGCGCGTATCGGTGAGGGGCTGATCTACGACCTGCGGCGTGCGGTGTTCGGCCACGTGCAGCGGATGCCGGTCGCGTTCTTCACGCGGACCCGCACCGGCGCGCTGGTGTCGCGGCTCAACAACGACGTGATCGGGGCGCAGCGTGCGTTCACCTCGACGCTCGCCGGCCTGGTGACGAACGTGATCCAGCTGGTCCTGTCGGTCGCCGTGATGATGACGCTGTCGTGGCAGGTGACCGCGCTGGCGCTCGTGCTGTTACCGATCTTCGTGCTGCCGGCGCGCCGGATGGGCCGGAAGATGGCCGACCTGCAGCGCGAGGCGGCTGGCCTCTCCGCGTCGATGACCACCCAGATGACCGAGCGGTTCTCGGCGCCGGGCGCGACGCTCGTGAAGCTGTTCGGGCATCCGCCAGCGGAGCTGGAGGAGTTCTCCAGCCGGGCGGCGCGCGTGCGGGACATCGGCGTGAAGTCGGCCATGCTCACGCGGTGGTTCATGACGAGCCTGACGCTCGTGTCGGCGCTGGCGCTGTCGCTGGTGTACGGGCTCGGCGGGTACCTGGCGATCACGGGCGCGCTGGCGCCGGGCACGGTGGTGGCGCTGGCGTTGCTGCTGACCAGGCTGTACACGCCGCTGACCGCGCTCGCGAACGTGCGGGTGGACGTGATGACCGCGCTGGTGTCGTTCGAGCGGGTCTTCGAGGTGCTGGACCTGCCCCCGATGATCAAGGAGAAGCCGTCCCCGCGTGCGGTGCCCGAGGGTGGCGTGTCGGTCGAGTTCGACGACGTGCGCTTCGCCTACCCGGCGCCGGACCAGGTGTCGCTGGCCTCGCTGGAGGAGGTGGCGGTCCTCGACAAGCGCGGCGGCGAGGAGGTGCTGCACGGGGTGAGCTTCCGCGCCGAGCCGGGGGAGATGGTCGCGCTGGTCGGCTCGTCCGGTGCGGGCAAGTCGACGATCGCGTCCCTGTTACCCCGCTTGTACGATGTGGACAGTGGTGAGGTTCGACTGTCCGATGTGGACGTCAGGGACCTGTCCTTCGACTCGCTGCGGGAAACTGTGGGCGTGGTGACCCAGGACGGCCACCTTTTCCACGACACGATCCGCGCGAACCTGTTGTACCCCAGGCCGACCGCGACCGAGGACGAACTGTGGGAGGCGGTGACCCGCGCGCGGCTGGCGGATCTGGTCAATGCGCTGCCGGACGGTTTGGACACCGTGGTGGGGGAGCGCGGTTACCGTCTGTCGGGCGGGGAACGGCAACGGCTGACCATCGCTCGACTGCTGCTGGCCCAACCCCGGGTGGTGATCCTCGACGAGGCGACCGCACACCTGGACTCCGAGTCGGAGGTGGCCGTGCAGGAGGCACTCGCGGACGCGCTGACGGGCCGCACGGCGATCGTCATCGCACACCGCCTGTCGACCATCCGCGCGGCGAACCAGATCCTCGTGGTGGAGGCGGGCCGAATCGTTGAACGCGGCGACCACGACACCCTGCTGTCAGCGGGCGGCCGCTACGCGGACCTGTACCGCACACAGTTCGCCAACCAGCCGGCAGCGGCCTGACCTGGCCGGACGTCCCGCCGCCCCCGCAGGCCAACCCGACCCGCTCCACCGCCGCCGGTGCTGGAAACGCGAAGGTTCGCCAGGCCCTCGCCGCGCGCGCTGTGAAAGGCGCGTTCACCACCCTCCCGGCGTGGTGAACGGCGCGTTCGTAGCGTTGGGCCTGGGTACATCGATGATCTTGTCGGAATGTCGAACCTTGCGAGAGAGTTGTGGGCCTGGTCAGACACTTCGCGGGGGTCGGGCGCTGCGCGCCCAGCGCGCATCCGCTGGGTCCCGAAAGACGCGTTCGGGACATCGCCGGTGGGAGGCCGTTCGCAGCACTGGGCGTCCTTCATCGTGCGGAAACCGCCCGCGAAGCGGGCTTGGCCCGCCGGTCCGCAGAACCGCGCGCGGGCAGCATGATCATCGGTGGATCTGGGTTGGGCGTGCCCAGCGCGCCTTTCCCAGTGCCAGTGTGGTGAAAGCGTCTTTCGCGGCGGGCGGCCTACCGGCGTCTCAGCGAGCCGGCGGACATGGTCGGTCGAAGCACTAGGCTTCCGGTGTGACGGTTGCGGGGTTGCTGCTGGCGGCGGGTGCCGGACGGCGGTACGGGATGCCGAAGGCGCTCGTCCGTCACCGGGGCCGGCTGCTGGTCGAGCACGCCGCGGACGCGTTGCATGACGGTGGCTGCGTGCCGGTCGTGGTGGTCCTCGGTGCGCTCGCCGACGACGTGCGCACCACCGCCGTCCTCAGTGGATCGTCTCTTGTGGACAACCCGGACTGGGCCACCGGCATGGGTTCCTCGTTGCGGGTGGGGCTCGCCGCGTTGTCCACCACTGCCGCCACCGCCGTCATCGTGTTGCCGGTGGACACCCCGGGTGTGACGGCGGCGGTCGTCCGCCGGTTCGTGGCACTGGCGTCGCCGGCCGCGCTCGCTCGTGCCACCTACGACGGCGCACCGGGGCACCCGGTGCTGATCGGCCGGGAGCGCTGGCAGGCGGTGGCGGAGCTGGCGACCGGCGACGAGGGTGCGCGCCCCTACCTCGCCCAGCACCACGTCGACGCCGTGTCGTGCGAGGACGTGGCGAGCGGCGCCGACGTGGACCGGCCGGAGGACCTCCCGCGTTAGCGGAACGCCTCAACGTTGTCGCCGGCCCACTGTGCGAAGGTCCGCGCCGGCCGGCCGAGGACCTCCGCCACCGTCGGCAGGGGCACCAACATCTCCGACCAGTCCACGTCCTCCATCGACGTACCACCCGCCGAGTACTCCTCGAACCCCAGCAGGAAGTCCGCGTTCTCCGCGCCCCAACCGCCCTGCGCGCGCAGGATCTCCCTCGCCTCCGCCGCGCTGACCTCTTCGAACCGCACCTCCTCGCCGAGTGCCGCGCCGATCGCCGCCACCTGATCCCGCCGGGTCAACAGCTCCGGGCCCGTCAGGTCGTACCAGCGGCCGGCATGCCCGTCGGCGAGCAGGGCCGCCACAGCGACGGCCGCGACGTCGCCGTCGTGGATCGCCAGGCTCGGCGCCTCCGGCTGGGCGTACCGCACCACCCGTGACGTGCGGATCATCGGCCCCCACAACCGCAGCGTGTTCGACGCGAAGTCGCCGGGGCGGACGTGTGTCCACTCACACCCGGACGCCTCGACCGCCTGCTCCACCGGCAGCTGGAAGTCCGTGTCGAAACCACCCGTCACCGCGCCCGACGAGAGCGTCACGATCCGCGTGACGCCCGCCTCACGGGCCCGCGTCACGACGTCGACCGCGGTCCTCGGCTCCGGGAACAGGTACATCCGCGACACGCCGTCGAACGGAATCGAGTCCGGTTTCAGCAGATCACCCCGCACGACCTCGACTCCCGGCGGGAAGACCGCGTCCGTGCGGCGGGTCACCGCACGCACCTCGTGGCCCGCCTCGACGAGCTGCGCGACAACGTGCCGCCCGATATGACCGGTCGCGCCGGTCACCAACACCTTCATGACAACACCCCCAAAATGGGTACACTGTACGCATAAAGGTTACCACCGTAGGATCGACCTCGATGCCACCCTTTGTGTCAACCGCGAGGTCAGTTCGGGCCGAGCGCTTCGCGACCGCACCTCAGGGGAACGTGACGCAAGCCAGCCACAAGTACGTGACCAAACAGAACCTTCCCTTCCCCAACGCGACCAACACCTTGAATTCCGGGGGAGGCGGAACAGCTGTGATGACCTCCGAGGACGACCGCTCCGTGAGCTTTGGTGGCCAGGCCGTGGCCATGGCCGACACCATGGCCCTGCTCTGGGGAACCAAGCCGGCGCCGACGCGGGGCCGAAAACCAGGCATGACGGTCGAGGAGATCGTGACCGCCGCCGTCCGGATCGCCGACGCGGACGGTCTCGACGCGCTGTCCATGCGCCGCGTCGCCGACGAGCTCGGCGTCGGCACCATGTCGCTGTACCGGTACCTGCCCGGCAAGACCGAGCTGTACGAGCTGATGCTCGACACGGTCCTCGGCGAGGGCGGCCCGCCGAGGACCGACCCGGCGGGGTGGCGTGCGAGCCTCGCCACCTTCGCCCGGCAGAGCCTCGCCGGCTACCGCCGGCACCCGTGGCTGCTGGAGGCGTCGCTGTCCCGCGGCCTGATGGGCCCGAACCAGACCGCGGCGATCGACGCCCTGCTGCGGATCCTGTCCGGCACCGGCCTGACCAACGGGCAGCGGATGGCGGTCGTCGGCCTCGTCACCAGCTACGTGCAGGGCCGGGCACGCCAGCTCGCCGAGACCGTGCGCGCCGAGCAGCGCTCCGGGATGTCCGACGGGCAGTTCTGGCGTGAGTTCGCCCCGCTGCTCGAACCACACCTCGACGCGTTTCCCGCGCTCGCGACGGTGTGGCGCGACGACGAGCTCAGCTGGGAGGACGAGTTCGAGTTCGGGCTCGACCGGGTCCTCGACGGAATCGAGGCGTACGTGGACAGGAGCAACGCGTGAAGCTGCACACGACCGGGGCGACCAGCGGCGTGCGTGCCGTGGCGCTCGTGCTGCACGGCGGTGAGGAGGTGAGCACGGTGCGAGCCACCCGCTGGTATCCCGCGTACCTGCGGATGATCCCGTTCGCCCGTGCGTTGAGCCGAACGCCCGGCGTGTCCGTGTGGCAACTGTGCAACACCTACCGTGGCTGGAACGAACCCGACCGCCACCCGGTGGCCGACGCCCGTCGCGCCCTCGAGGCGATCCGGCGCGCGTATCCGGGTGTGCCGGTCGCGCTCGTCGGCCACTCGATGGGTGGCCGCGTCGGGCTGCGGGTCGCCGACGACCCGGCCGTCGTCGGCGTGTGCGCGCTCGCGCCGTGGACGCCCGAGGGAGAGCCCGTCGCTCAGCTCGCCGGCCGCACTGTCCTCATTGCACACGGCGACCGCGACCGCACCACCGATCCCGCGCTGTCCTACAGCTATGCCCAGCGGGCCAAGGAGGTCACCGCCACCGTGGCGCGCTTCGACGTCCGCCGCGAGGCACACGCCCTGCTCCTGCGCTATCCCGAGTGGACACGCCTGGTCAGGCGGTTCACCCTCGGTGTGCTCGGCGTGACCGGGCTCGACCGCGACATCGCCGACGCGCTCGCGGAACCGGCCCCGGCCGGACTCCGTGTGCCGGTTTAGTCACCATCTCGTACGGTGTGCACCGTGTTTCGCAACCTGCGCGAGGGTCCCCACGTCTTTCCTGGAAACCGAAGGGTGGGGAGATGAGTTATCAGCAGCCACCGCGACGGCCCCGTTCGGGGCAGGGCCGTCCATCTGGTCCGGGGCAGGGCCCCGGGTACGGCCCCGAGCCCGGCTATGGCCGTCCCGGCCAGAGCCGCAAGCCGGCCTACCACCGGACCAGCATGCTGCCCCTGCCCCAGCAGGACGAGGCACCACGTGACTACGGCGCGCCGCCGCGTCGCCAGGGCCCGCCGGACGACTACCGGCGGTCACCAGCCGGTGAGGGGGGCTACCCACCGCCGCGCCGGCCGCGTCGCCGCCCGCGTTGGGGGCGCCGGATCCTGATCGGGTTCCTGGTGCTGCTCCTGCTGATCACCGGCAGCCTGGTGTGGATGGACTTCTCGCTGAACCGGGTGGCCGCGATCGAGGACTACCCCGGCAGGCCCGCGGAGGCCTCGGGCACCAACTGGCTGATCGTCGGCTCGGACAGCCGGGAGGGCCTGACCGACGAGGAGAAGGCCAAGCTCACCACCGGCGACACGGCCGGCAAGCGCACCGACACGATCATGGTGGCGCACATCCCGGACAACGACACACCGCCGACGCTGCTGTCGCTGCCGCGTGACCTGAATGTGGAGGTCCCCGGGAACGGCGTCAACAAGATCAACGCGGCCTTCTCGCTGGGCGGCGCGCCGCTACTGGTGAAGACCGTCGAGGGCGCCACCGGACTGCGGATCGAGCACTACGCGGAGATCAGCTTCGGTGGTTTCGCGGGCATCGTGGACGCGGTCGGCGGCGTCGAGATGGACATCCCGGAGGAGATGCGGGACACCAAGACCGGCGCGGTCATCCCGGCCGGCCGTCAGACGCTCGACGGTGTGCAGGCGCTCGCGTTCGTGCGTATGCGTTACTCGGCGTCGACGCCGAGGTCGGACCTCGACCGGGTGGTGAACCAGCGCAAGTTCATCGGCGCGCTCGCCGGCGAGATCGCGAGCGCCGGTGTTCTGCTGAACCCGTTCACGCTCTTCCCGGTGGTCGGCGAGATGACCGACGCGCTGACCGTCGACGACAGCGACCACCTGTGGCACCTGTCCAGCCTCGGGTTCGCCATGAGCGGTATTTCCGACGGGAGCACGGTGACGACCACGGTGCCGGTGACCGACGGACGGGCCAACACGATGGACGAGGCCAAGTCCGGGCAGTTGTTCGACGCGCTGCGCAATGACACCGTGATCCCGCCGGACGTGATCACCAACTAGTCGGTGGGGTGCACGCGGGCCCGGAGCACCGCCAGGGCCCGGTCCGCGTGCACCGCCATCCGCAACTCGCTCTTGATGACCTCCAGGACCTTCTGGTCGGTGTCGATCACGAATGTCTGCCGCCGGGTCAGCAGTGGTCCGAAGCTGCGCCGCACCCCGAACTGTGTTGCCACCGCGCCGTCGGCGTCGGACAGGAGCGGGTAGTCGAACCCGTGAAGGTCGCTGAACTCCGCCTGCTTGTCGACGGCGTCGGGACTGATGCCGATCCGGTGCGCGCCCACCGCCGAGAACTCCGCGGCCAGATCACGGAAATGGCAGCTCTCGGCCGTGCAGCCCTTGGTCATCGCGGCTGGGTAGAAGAACAGCACCACCGGGCCGGTCTCCAGAAAGTCCCGCAGCGCGCGGACCTTGCCGGTCTCGTCCGGTAGCTCGAAGTCGGGTGCGATCTCCCCAGCCTTCATTGTCTGCAACCCCTTTCCTGGGATCATGTGCGGGTGGACGTCACCGCAGAACCCAGTCTGCCGCTCCGCGCCGCGCGCGTGGTGACGGAAGTGTTGTCGCCCATAGTGATCGTGGTCGCCCTGGTGCTCGCGGTCGCGTGGCAGGGCACCGGATACGCGCTGGTGCCAACACTTGCGTGGAGTCTGCTCGTCGCCGTGTTCTACAGCGCCATCCCGATGGTCATCCTGGTCCGGGGCGCGCGCCGCGGGCGCTGGGGCGGGCACTGGGTCGCCGAGCGCGAACGGCGGTTCGTGCCGTTCCTGCTGTCGCTCGGGTCCGCACTGGTCGGGCTGGTGATCATGCTCGTCGGCGGTGCGCCGCGGGTCGTGGTCGCGCTCGCCTGGTCGATGATCACCATTGTGGTGGCGTGCCTGGTGATCACCCGCTGGTGGAAGGTGTCGGTGCACGCCACGGTCGCCAGCGGCGCGGCGGCGACGATCGTGTTGCTGTACGGCCCGTGGTACCTCGTGCTCGTCGCGGGCGTGGCACTGGTGTGCTGGGCGCGCGTGACGGTGGCGGCGCACACCGTCGCGCAGGTCGTGGTCGGCGCACTGCTGGGCCCGATCGTCGGCGGCGTGGTGTTCCTAACCCTCAGGTAACCGCGCGAGTCTCGCGTTGGGCCCCCGCGAGTCTCGCGTTCGGCACCCCCGAGTTTCGTTTTCGTGTACATCCCGGTTATTTGAGGGTGCGGCTGCGGCCTCGGAACTCGGCGATGGTGTCCGGGCCTCGGGTGACGGTCACGTCGTAGATGCCGTTGCGGCCGTATGTGGTTCGTTCGGCGGCTCGTGCTTCCAGTTCGTCGCCCAGCATGGCCGGGGTGACGAACGTGATGTCGGCGCCCGCCGCGACCGTGACCGGGCCGTGGCTGTTGCACGCGCACGCGAAGGCGGTGTCCGCCAGCAGGAACACGTAGCCGCCGTGCGCGATCGCGTGCCCGTTGACCATGGTGTCCGTGATCGTCATGCGCACCGTCGCGTGGCCGGGGCCGGCGTCGACCAGGCGCATGCCCAGCGACCGGGAGGCCAGGTCGTCGTCGAGCATGCGTTGTACGCAATCGGGTACCGGCACAGGTGCAGGGATAGCACATCGTCCGAGATCCGCGCCACATCGGTTGCACGACCAAAAGTAGGACGTCAAACTATTTGTATGGCCGACAAGACCCCGTTGCACCAGCCGGTTCACCCGGTCCGGTTCGTCACCGCGGCGAGTCTGTTCGACGGACACGACGCGGCGATCAACATCATGCGCCGGATCCTGCAGTCCCAGGGCGTCGAGGTCATCCACCTCGGCCACAACCGCTCGGTCCGCGAGGTCGTCCGCGCCGCGATCCAGGAGGACGCCCAGGGTGTCGCCATCAGTGCGTACCAGGGCGGTCACGTCGAGTACTTCACCTATCTGGTGGAGCTCCTGGCCGAGCACGGCGCCGAGCACATCAAGGTCTACGGCGGCGGCGGTGGCGTCATCGTCCCGGCCGAGATAGCCCTGCTCCACGAACGGGGCGTCGAGCGGATCTTCTCGCCGGAGGACGGCCAGCAGCTTGGCCTCGCGCGCATGATCAACACCATGGTCGAGGCCTGCGACCACGACCTCGCCGACCGTCCCGTGCCAGCCGTCGAGGCGCTGGTCAGCGGCCGGCACGACGTCCTCGCGCACACCATCACCGCCATCGAGGCCGGCCGCCTCGACGACGACACCCTGACCGCCGTCCGTGACACCGCCGCGCGTCGTGCCGTGCCGGTCCTCGGTATCACCGGCACCGGTGGCTCGGGCAAGTCGTCGCTCACCGACGAGCTCGTCCGGCGCTTCCGCGTCGACCAGCAGGACAAACTGCGCATCGCCGTCATCGCGATCGACCCGACGCGCAGGCGGGGTGGCGGCGCGCTGCTCGGCGACCGGATCCGCATGAACTCCCTCGGTGGTATCGGCGGCGACGACGGCGAACCGATCTACTTCCGGTCCATGGCCACCCGCGGCGCGATCTCCGAGGTGCCCGACGGTCTGACCGACGTGATCGCCGCGTGCAAGGCCGCCGGCAACGACCTCGTGATCGTCGAGACCCCCGGCATCGGGCAGGGCGACGCCGCGATCGTGCCGTTCGTCGACACCTCCCTGTACGTGATGACGCCCGAGTTCGGCGCCGCGTCACAGCTGGAGAAGATCGACATGCTGGACTTCGCGGACGTCGTGGCGATCAACAAGTTCGAGCGTCGCGGCGCGGAGGACGCCCGTCGTGACGTCGCGCGGCAGATGGTCCGCAACCGCGAGGCGTTCGGTGTCTCCTGGGAGGAGATGCCGGTCTTCGGCACGAGCGCCGCGACCTTCAACGACGACGGCGTCACCGCGCTGTACCACCACCTCCGCGACCTGCTCGCCGAACGCGGGTTGGCGGTCGGCGAGCAGGTGCTCGCGCCGGTCGACGGTCAGGTGTCCACGCGCGCCGCGACGGTCGTCCCGCCACAGCGCGCGCGCTACCTCGCCGAGATCGCGGAGACCGTCCGTCAGTATCACAAAGAGACGGAAGACCAGGTCGCCGCGCTTCGCGAGCGGAACGCGCTCACCACCGCCAAGTCCGCGCTGGAGAGGGCCGGCGGCGAACACGACGACCTCGACAAGCTGGTCGCCGAGGCGCAGCGGCGGGTCGCGCGGGACACCGACGACCTCCTCGAGCGGTACCGGAACCTCGCCGATGACTACACCGGCGAGGAACTCGTCGTGAAGGTCCGCGACAAGGAGCTGCACACGCAGCTGTGGCGCGAGACGCTCTCCGGCACGCGCCTGCCGCGCGTCGCGCTGCCCCGGTTCGACGACGACGGCTCGTTGCTTCGCTTCCTGCGCAAGGAGAACCTGCCGGGCTTCTTCCCGTTCACGGCAGGCGTTTTCCCGTTCAAACGCGAGGGCGAGGACCCGGCCCGCATGTTCGCCGGCGAGGGCGACGCGTTCCGCACGAACCGCCGGTTCCGCTACCTGTCCGAGGGCTCGTCGGCGACCCGGCTGTCGACGGCGTTCGACTCGGTGACGCTGTACGGGCACGACCCGGACACCCCGCCGGACATCTACGGCAAGATCGGCACATCCGGTGTCTCGATCGCGACGTTGGACGACATGAAGGCGCTCTACGACGGGTTCGACCTGACCGCGCCAACCACGTCCGTGTCGATGACGATCAACGGCCCGGCGCCGACCATCCTCGCGTTCTTCCTGAACACCGCGATCGACCAGACCGTCGACAAGTTCGCCAAGGCCGCCGTCGAGCACGGCCGCCAGCTCAGCGCCGAGGAGCGCGAGGAGCTGACCGCGTGGGCGCTCGCGAACGTCCGAGGCACTGTCCAGGCCGACATCCTCAAGGAGGACCAGGGCCAGAACACGTGCATCTTTTCTACCGAGTTCAGCTTGCGGATGATGGCGGACATCCAGGAATGGTTCATCACCAACAAGGTCCGCAACTTCTACTCGGTGTCGATCTCCGGCTACCACATCGCGGAGGCGGGCGCGAACCCGATCAGCCAGCTGGCGTTCACGCTGGCCAACGGGTTCACCTACGTCGAGTCCTACCTCGCGCGCGGCATGCACATCGACGACTTCGCGCCGAACCTGTCGTTCTTCTTCTCCAACGGCTTGGACGCCGAGTACAGCGTGATCGGCCGCGTCGCACGGCGGATCTGGGCCACGGCCATGCGGGAGCGGTACGGCGCGAACGAACGGTCTCAGAAGTTCAAGTACCACGTGCAGACCTCCGGCCGGTCGTTGCACGCGCAGGAGATGCACTTCAACGACATCCGCACCACGTTGCAAGCACTGTGCGCGCTGTACGACAACTGCAACTCGTTGCACACGAACGCCTTCGACGAGGCGATCACCACGCCGACGGAAAGCTCCGTGCGCCGCGCGATGGCCATCCAGTTGATCATCAACAAGGAGTGGGGCCTGTCGAAGAACGAGAACCCGCTGCAGGGCTCGTTCATCATCGACGAGCTGACCGACCTGGTCGAGGAGGCCGTGCTCACCGAGTTCGACCGCCTGTCCGAGCGCGGCGGCGTGCTGGGCGCCATGGAGACCGGCTACCAGCGGGGCCGCATCCAGGACGAGTCGATGCTTTACGAACAGCGAAAGCACGACGGGTCGCTGCCGCTGATCGGCGTGAACACGTTCCTGCCGTCGAAAGACAACGCCGAGGAGCTGCCGACCATCGAACTGGCCCGCGCCACCGAGGAGGAGAAGCGGTCGCAGGTCGAACGGACGCGTGCGTTCCAGGCGGCGCACGCCACCGAGGCCGAGGAGGCTCTGCGCCGACTGCGGGCGGCCGTGGCGGAGGACCGTAATGTGTTCGGTGAGTTGATGGCCGCGGCCAGGGTGTGCACGCTGGGACAGGTGACCGACGCGTTCTTCGAGGTCGGTGGCCAGTACCGGCGCAATGTCTAGTGGAGGGCTTCTTGAGCGGGATCGAGCGGGTCGGTGTTGTCGGGTGCGGCCTCATGGGGTCGGGCATCGCGGAGGTGTGCGCCCGGGCGGGGCTGGACGTCGTGGTCACGGAGGTGTCCGAGGACGCGCTGAAGGCTGGCCGCGAGCGGATCGAGAAGTCCCTGGCCAGGGCCGTCCGCAACGGCAAGCTGTCCGACGAGGACCGGGCCGCCGCGTTCGACCGGATCCGCTTCAGCCCTGACATGGGCGACTTCGCCGACCGCCAGTTGGTGGTCGAGGCCGTCGCGGAGAACGAGCAGGCCAAGACCGACGTGTTCGCGTCGCTCGACAAGGTCGTCACCGACCCGGCGGCGATCTTCGCGTCGAACACGTCGTCCATCCCGATCATGAAGCTGGGCATGGCGACGTCACGGCCCCAGCAGGTGATCGGCATCCACTTCTTCAACCCGGTGCCGGTGCTGAAGCTGGTGGAGCTGGTCCCGTCCCTGCTGACCGGCGAGGACACGAAGGCGCGGGCCCAGGCGTTCGCCATGGGCAAGCTGGGCAAGCAGGTGATCCTCTCCCAGGACCGCGCCGGCTTCGTGGTGAACGCACTGCTGGTGCCGTACCTGCTGTCCGCGATCCGCATGCTGGAGTCGGGCTTCGCCTCGCCGGAGGACATCGACACCGGCATGGTCCAGGGCTGCGCCCACCCCATGGGCCCGCTCGCCCTGACCGACCTGATCGGCCTGGACACGACAAAGGCCATCGCGGAGTCGATGTACGCGGAGTTCAAGGAGCCCCTGTACTCCCCGCCGCCACTGCTGCTGCGCATGGTCGACGCGGGCCTCCTGGGCAAGAAGAGCAACCGCGGCTTCTACGACTACAGCAAGTAACCGCGCGAGTCGCGCTTTCGGCCCCCGCGAGTCTCGCTTCTGGTCCCTGCGAGTTGCGTTTTCGTGTCCGCCCCGGTGTACCTGAAAACGCAACTCGGGGTGGCTGAACGCGCGACTCGCGGGTTTTCGTTTGCGAACGCGTGGGCGATGGGTGCGTGATACAAAGAGGCAGTTGTGTCTCATCGGCTCGTGGAGGTCCGGGGATGACCGAGTTGCGGGTGGGGTCTGAGTTGGCGCTCGGGCCTGGGACCTTGCACTGGCGGTACGCGGGGGAGGTGCGGGGGTATCTCCTGCTCGTGAAGGCCGGGCTGCTTCAGCTCATGCATCCTGGGCTCGGGGCCGGGGTCGAGTTCCACTCGGACTTCTTCAACGAGCCGTGGGAGCGGGTACTGCGGTCGGTGCCGGAGATCCAGGGGGTCACCTTCGACTACCCGCACGGGGCGGTCACGGCGCGGAAGATCCGCGACTTCCACAACCACATCAAGGGGGAGGACACCAAGGGCCGGCGCTACCACGCGCTGGATCCCGAGACCTACTTCTGGGCGCACGCCACGATCTTCGACGCGTTGTTCCAGATGATCGACCTGTTCGACCACCCGATGACGCCCGCCGAGAAGGAGCAGCTCTACCAGGAGGGCTGCGCCGCCTACCGTGCCTACGGGGTGAGCGAGCGGGTGATGCCGCCCGACTGGCCGAGCTTCGAGGCCTGGTTCGACATGATGTGCCGGGAGCGGCTGGAGCTCACGCCCGCCGCCCGGCGGCTGGTCGAGTTCGCCAAGGAGCCGCCCGAGTCGTTCCCGCTCGTGCCCACCTTCCTGTACCGGCTGGCACGCAAGCCGTCCGCGAAGCCGCTGTGGTGGCACTCGGTCGGCACGCTGCCGCCCGTGGTGCGGGAGCGGATCGGGGAGCGCTGGACCGACGCCGACGAACGCCGTCACCAGCGGATACGCCAGGTCATCCGGCGTACGTGGCCGTTGCTGCCGGCGCGCGTGCGCTACACGGCGCGGGCTCGTGCCGGCTATCGGCGCGTTGGGGTCGGTCCGCTCGGATGAGGTCGCTGCTCGATCTCGTCCTCGCCGAGCCGACCACGGACGCGGTCGGTGATTCCATTGTGGATGCCGCGTTCGAGGAGATCCTCGCCTACGGACTGCGGCGCACCGCGGTCGACGTCGTTGCCCGCCGGGCGGGAGTCTCACGGGCGACGCTGTACCGGCGGTTCAAGGACAAGGACGCGCTCGTCCAGGCGGTGCTTGTTCGGGAGTGCCGGCGGTTCTTCGGCAGCATCGCCGACGCGGTCGCGAGCGTGACCGCGATGGAGGACCGGCTCGTGGAGGGTTTCGTGGTCGGCGTGCGCTACGCCCGCGCGGACCGCCTGCTGAACCGGCTGCTGGCCTCGGACTCCGAAGCCCTGCTGCCCTACCTGACGACCAACGGCGCGCTTGTCGTGGCCGCGGCGCGCGATTTCCTTGTGCGGCAAGGGGGGGCGACCGTGGGCGAGCGCACTCCCGAGGGGGTGGCGGAGCTGTTCGTCCGGCTCGCGATCTCGTTCACACTCCTGCCGGAGAGCGCGATTCCGCTCGACACGGACGAGGAGGTGCGCACCTTCGCCCGCGCCTACCTCACCCCGCTCATGCGTGCCTGAGTTTCAGTGCCCAACCCCTCATTGCGCCAGCAGGACGGCGTTTATCAGTTCCCGCAAGTCGGCCTTTGCTCGGCGCCAGCGTTTGTGCGTATTGGTCGTGTCCTCATCGGACAGTCCCATGAGGAGAATTCCGCGCACCGCGTCCATCGTCGTGTACATGATGTGCCGGAACCGTGGATTCGTCGCGTAGTCGCCGAACGCGGCCTCCGCGAACTCGATGACCGAGGCGCGCGCCGCAGGCTCGACCCTGGTCAGCTGCTCGCGTAGCTCGGGGTCGGTGCGGGCGGCCACCCACATCTCGATCGTCGCGTAGTGGACGGGGCCCTGGTGGATCTCCCACAGCAGCTCGAGCGCGGCGTCGAGCGGGTCGGGGGACTGGCGGACCTGGTCGATCTTCTCGAACGCCAGCTCGGCGCGCTTCTCGGCGAGGTGGCGCACGGCCGCGGCGACCAGGTCGGCTCTCGTGGGGAAGTGGTGCACCTGCGCGCCGCGGGTCACGCCGGCCAACTCGGTGACCCTGGTCGTGGTCGTGCCCGCGTAGCCGTAGCGAACAAGGCAGTCGACGGTGGCGTCGAGGAGCCGCCGACGCATGGCGGCGCTGCGCTCCTGCTGGGTTCGTCCTGTCTTCGACTTCCGCACTGGCACCCGAACAGTCTATTGATCGGACCAGTTAGTCAGTCGGCGCCGGCACCTCCCGGGCATGGAAAAAGCCCAGCTTGCGGGCTTGTGGCCGCCGATCCGGCAAATGTTATTTGCCGATTCTCACCCCAACGGGTGAATCCGTGGGCGTCTCGGTCCAAATGAACGACCAAATATCACGCACTCTTCTTCGCTCGATGGCGCCGAACCGCGTCGCGGTTGGCGCACGCCGGTGAACAGTACCGTTGCCGTCCGCCCCGGCTGAAGTCGCCGAACGGGCTGAGGCATTCCTCCAGTGCGCAACGGCGCAACCGCGTCATGCCCCGGCCACTGAGGTGGAGCGCGGTGCCGACGCTGATGAGTGCACGAAGTGCGCCCGCGAGCGACAGTCCGGGATCGCGGTAGTGGATGTGCCAGCCGTCGCCGGCGTGGTTCGTGAGCCGCGGGTGCGCCGACGACTGGGAGAGCAACCGGTTGAGCCGTTCCGCCCGCACCTGTGCCGAGTCCGCGTCGACCACACCAAGCCAGAGCGCCAGGTACCGCTCGACCTCCCGCAGGTCCTCCGCGGTCGGCTTCGCGTCGGCGACCACGCCGGCCGACTCGCACCGTCGGGCGAGGTCGGCCGCGTTCCTGGGTGGATGGTTGACCAGGTTGACGGCCAACCGGACCGGATCCTCGCCGTAAGGGTTCAAATGCACAGGACCATTACAGCAGACTGGGGCGCATGGCCGAAACACACAGGTGGGAGACGACGTCGAGTCATGTCACGAGCGAGGGGTGGGTGATCTACCAACGTTGCCACTGTGGCCGGACGCGAGTGCTCCTCAACTCCGAACCGGTCGGAATGATCCGGAACCTCGCGAGGTTGGGATGACCGTCACGTGCGCGACTGTCAGGGGTGGCGGCTAGCTTGAAGCTGGACGCCTGGGAAGGGGATCTTGTGAACAGTGGGTTCGTGCCCAGCGAGTCGGCGATCAGGCGTGCGTTACGGCGCGCGCGCGACGGGGCCTCGCTCGACGCCACTGAGGCCGAGACCCTGCTCCACGCCAGGGGCGAGCAGCTCGAGGCGCTCTTCGACGCCGCGTCGCGGGTTCGCGACCAGGGCCTCGCGGCCGTCGGCCGGGACCGGACGATCACGTACTCGCGCAGCGTGTTCGTGCCGTTGACCAGGCTGTGTGCCGACCGCTGTCACTACTGCACGTTCGCCACCGTGCCCGGCCGGTTACCGGCGGCCTACCTGTCCGAGGACGAGGTCCTCGACATCGCGCGGAAGGGCGCGGCGGCGGGCTGCCGCGAGGTGTTGATCACACTGGGGGACAAGCCGGAGGCCCGGTGGGAGGCGGCCAGGACGTGGTTGGAGGAGGCAGGCTACCCGGACACCCTGTCCTACGTCCGCGCGATCTCGATCAAGATCCTCGAAGAGACCGGTGTGCTGCCGCACCTGAACCCCGGAGTGCTGACCTGGCAGGACTTCCAGCGGCTCAAGCCGGTGTCGGCGTCGATGGGCATGATGCTGGAGACCACCGCGACCCGCCTGTGGTCCGAGCCGGGTGGGCCGCACTACGGGTCGCCGGACAAGGAACCGGCCGTGCGGCTGCGGGTGCTGGAGGACGCCGGCCGGTCGAACGTGCCGTTCACCACGGGGATTCTGCTGGGGATCGGCGAGACGCTGGCCGAGCGGGTCGACGCGCTGTTCGAGATCCGGAAGGTGGCCCGGCAGTACGGCGGGATCCAGGAAGTGATCGTGCAGAACTTCCGCGCGAAGGCGGACACGGCGATGCGCGGGATGCCGGACGTCGAGGCGGCGGAGCTGGCCGCCACGGTGTCGGTGGCGCGGCTGGTGCTCGGCCCGAAGATGCGGATCCAGGCGCCGCCGAACCTGATCGCGGGTGAGTTCGAGCTGCTGCTGCGGGCGGGCATCGACGACTGGGGCGGGGTGTCGCCGCTGACCATCGACCACGTGAACCCGGAGCGTCCGTGGCCGCGGTTGGACGAGCTGGCCAAGCACACGCGGGCCGCCGGGTACGAGCTGGCCGAGCGGCTGCCGATCTACCCCGAGTTCGTCACGCGTGGTGAACCGTGGATCGACCCGAGGGTCGCACCGCACATCGCCGCGCTCGCCGACGAGTCGGGCCTTGCCGCACCGGACGCGGCGATCGTGGGCCTGCCGTGGCAGGAGCCGGAGGTCGCGTTGGTCGAGTCCGGCCGTACCGACCTGAACACCACGATCGACACGGCGGGCCGCACCGACGACCGCCGCGACGACTTCGACTCGGTGTACGGCGACTGGGAGGAGTTGCGCAGCAAGGTCGGTGCCAACGTCTCCGTCATGCCCGGCTCACGGGCACGGGGCGAGTTCGCGACGGCGCTGCGGCACGCCGAGGCCGACCCGGCCGGACTGTCCGACGAGGACGCGCTGACCCTGTTGTCCGCCGAGCCGGGCCAGGAAATCGAGGCACTGGCGGCACTGGCGGACGACCTGCGGCGGGACACGGTCGGCGACGACGTGACCTATGTGGTCACGCGGAACATCAACTTCACGAACGTCTGCTACACCGGGTGCCGGTTCTGCGCGTTCGCCCAGCGCCGCACCGACAGCGACGCCTACACCCTCTCGCTGGACCAGGTGGGCCAGCGGGCGGAGCAGGCATGGCAGGTCGGCGCGACCGAGGTGTGCATGCAGGGCGGCATCCACCCGGATCTGCCTGGCACCGCGTACTTCGACATCGCGGCCGAGGTGAAGAAACGCGCACCCGGACTGCACGTCCACGCGTTCTCGCCGATGGAGGTCGTCAACGGCGCGTCCCGCACCAACATGTCCATTCGCGACTGGCTGACCGCTGCGCGGGAGGCGGGTGTGGACTCACTGCCCGGCACCGCGGCGGAGATCCTCGACGACGACGTGCGATGGGTGCTGACGAAGGGAAAGCTGCCGACCTCCGCGTGGATCGAAGTGGTCACCACGGCACATGAGGTCGGCCTGCCGACCACGTCGACGATGATGTACGGGCATGTGGACAACCCGTCGCACTGGGTCGCGCACCTCAAGCTGATCCGGGACATCCAGGCGCGGACCGGTGGTTTCACCGAGTTCGTGCTACTGCCGTTCGTCCACACCAACGCCCCGCTCTACCTGGCCGGCATCGCCCGCCCTGGTCCGACGCACCTGGAGAACCGCGCGGTGCACGCGCTCGCCAGGTTGTTGCTGCACGGCCGGATCGACAACATCCAGACATCGTGGGTGAAGTTGGGCGACAGTGGCGTGGTGGACGTGCTTCGGGGTGGGGTCAACGATCTCGGCGGCACACTGATGGAGGAGACGATCAGCCGCATGGCCGGCTCCGACAACGGCAGCTACAAGACCATCGCCGGCCTGGAAGCGCTGGCCGCCAAGGCAGGACGCCCGGCTCGGCAACGCACCACGACGTACGGCGAGGTCCCGGCGGAGCGACTCACGACGGCCCGCGAGCACGACGGCGTGTGGCGCCCCAACCTGCTGCCGCTGGTCAGCGGATAGACGTGGCGTGACGAGGCCCTTACTCTGAGCTTGGTATAGACCAATCGAATGAGTCGAGGGCCTCATGCGTTTTCTCCTTCCCCTGCTAGCCCTGTTCATGCTCGGCCTGGCACCGCCGGCGACCGCGGACGTCGCGGCCGCCGTCAACCAGCTGACCGACGCGCAGCTGGACGCCTACTGGACACCGGAACGGATCGCGAACGCCAAGCCGGCGCCCGCACCCGCGGTGTCCCAAGTGGCCGTCCCCGCGCCGAACGGCCCGGCGGTGATGGTGCCCGGCACGCCGGGTAAGAGCAGAGGCGTGTACGAGACGACCGGTCGCCTGCTGTTCTCACAGAACGGCGGCGACTGGATCTGCTCGGCGACCGTCGTCGCGAGCAACAACAGGTCGGTGATCGCGACCGCGCGGCACTGTGGCTTCAACGGCACCGTCGGTTCGAACTTCCGTTTCGCCCCGAGCTACAACGGCGGCAACGCGCCACACGGCTGGTGGAACTGGCGGTCCGCGGGCTGGGCGACCGGCGGCGACGGGATCACCAACGATCTCGCGTTCATCGTGCTGAACACGCAGAACGGAAGGCGCGTCGGCGATGTCGTCGGCACCAACGGGATCGGGTTCAACTTCGCGGTCAACCAGTACGCCTACATCGTGGGCATCCCGGCCGCGACGGACCAGCGCCTGCGGTGTGAGGGACAGGCGTACGCGGGCCCGCAGGGACAGCAGCTGATGAACAACTGCAACGGCATGTCCGGCGGTGCGAGCGGTGGCTCGTGGAACGTGCAGTGGCAGTCGGCAGGATGGGCGTACCAGGTGGGCACGTTCTTCGGCAGCTACGGCGCGGCCGCCGCCGGGAGCTACTACGGCACACTGGCACAGGACATCTGGAACGGCGCACAGAACGCCTGACCCCGCACGAAAGTCCCATTGGTGCACCCGGGGGTCCCCCGGTTTCAACGCTACCAGTGGGCACCGACAATTCCGGTCGGCGCCAGGTAGAGCACAACCCGGCGCCGGCCGGCGGGTGTTACGGGGTGAACGTCTCCAGGTGGTCGATGACCCGGAACGTGCTCGTCGGGCTCGCTGCGGTCACGGCGGTACGCAGCGGTTCCAGGCCGCCCCAGTCGCGGGCCGGTTCGGTGAGCGCGTAGTCGAAGTCGTCCCAGTGGGTCGGGACGACGTAGCGGGGGTGGCCGGTGACCCGCAGCAGCCGGGACACGTAGTCGACGATCTTGCCGCCACCGGCCGGTACCAGCACGACGTCCGGTCGTAGACCGGCCACTTCGGACTCGATGTAGTTCGAGCCGCCGAAGTTGAGCACGCTCGTCCCGCCGCCACTCACCATGAACGCGAGGGTGCCGCCCTCGACGAGGTCCTGGATCGTCGTCGGTTTCGGCAGGCGTACCGCGCCGTAGCCCGGGCGGGTGCCGGGGAAGGCGACGGTCGCGCGCTCGCCGGACGCGGAGTGCAGCGAACGCAGGACCCGGATGGTGTAGTCGCCGAAGTTCAGCTGCTCACCGCCCGTCGCGAGCGAGAGTTGGCCCTTCGGCGCGCCGAGCGCGGCCATGAGGTTGAGGTGTGTCTCGGTGCCGAGCACTGTCGCGCCGGTCTTCTTCGCCAGGTACGGCACGTCCGTGAGGTGGTCGTAGTGGCCGTGGGTCACCAGGATGTGGTCGGCACGCAGCTCCCCGGAGTCCACATAGGAGTCGATGAGCGTCGTGTCGACCGCCAGGCGGGTTCTCGGGTTCGCACCTTCCGGTGTGTACGTGCCGGTCTTGAACCGGGTCAGCCACGGGTCGATCAGGACCGTCTTGCCGCCGGGAAGCCGGATCTCCCAACTGTTGTTGCCCCACCAGCGCAGCGTGAGCCCAGCAGCGGCGGCGGCCGCGGTGGCAGTGGTGCTGCCCGCCAGGGAAACGCCCCCGGCCACCGCGGCGGCCGCCCCGAGAAATCCCCTCCGTTTGATCTCTGTCATGGGCGCACGACAGCATGAGCCGGGTACGGCCGTCCAATATCGCGCCCCGCCTGGGGCGATAGCGAATCACTATCGCCCCAGCGTCATCCACAGGGAACGTCCGGCGTCGCCGAAAATGTCAGTCCCCGTCGCTAGGCTGGAAACCGGGGGCCGGAGGCCATCCCCGGATCGGCTCAGGCCAGCGTGAGGTGGAACCGCGTCCCGCGTTCGGCGGCCTCCCACAGAACTGTGCGGAACGCCGTCAACGCCTCACGAAGCTCCTCGGACGTCGCCGCGGCGATGAGGGTGTCGAGTGTGGCCACCGCGTCGGCCGGGTCGTGCCACGTGACGGGAAAGTCGGACAGGTCGGGCATCCCGTCGTGTGCCCGTTCGGCCACCACCTCGTCCGGCACGGCGGAGTAGGCGTCGAAACCCGTCAGCGGTGTGCGGCCCGCGGCCGCGGCGATCTCGTCCAGCTCGTCGGCGGCGTCCAGGAGTACGACGCCCTCGTCGACCAGACCGTGCTCGTGATCGTCGGCGAACACAGGCCACAGCGCGATGCTCATGGCCGGATGCTAGAGCCTCACCACTCGCCGTTCGGTTCGCCCGGCTTGTGGGTCCCGAACGACCACTCGTAGCCCTCGAGGTCGCGTACCCGGCAGCGGTAGTTGCCCCACTCGGTGCTCTCCGGCTTCCACACCGGCACCGCGCCCGCGGCCAGCGCGCGCTCCCACACCGCGTCCACGGTCGCGTCGTCCGCCAACGCCAGATAGGTGCCGTGCCCGACCGCGTCGTTCGACTTCGGTCGCGCGTGGTCGTAGTGTTGGCCGTCGTCGCTGAACACGAGGATCGACGCGTCGCCGAGGCGTAGTTCGGCGTGGGCGACGGTGCCGTTCTCGTCGTCCCAGCGCATCGTGGTCTGGAAGCCGAACGCGTTTTCCAGCCAGGTCAGCGCGGCCGGCGCGTCAACATAGCTGAGGTAGCTGTGCAAGGTGGTCATGAGCACAGCCTCACAGCCCTCGCGGACAACTTCGGTCCGCGAGAAAAGCTGGTAGAAGTACGTATCAGCAACGGCGCATGGAAGGACGAGCACATGGCTCAGGAGGTACGGGGCGTCATCGCGCGGGAGAAGGGCGCTCCGGTCGAGGTCGAGACGATCGTCGTGCCGGATCCCGGGCCCGGTGAGGCCGTGGTCCGGGTCCACGCGTGCGGTGTCTGTCACACCGACCTGCACTACCGCGAGGGCGGGATCAACGACGAGTTCCCGTTCCTGCTCGGCCACGAGGCGGCGGGAGTCGTCGAGCAGGTCGGTGACGGTGTGACCAACGTGGCGCCCGGCGACTTCGTGATCCTCAACTGGCGGGCCGTCTGCGGCACGTGCCGCGCGTGCCTGCGTGGCCGGCCCTGGTACTGCTTCGCCACCCACAACGCCGCCCAGCCCATGACACTCACCGACGGCACGCCGCTATCGCCGGCGCTCGGCATCGGTGCGTTCGTCGAGAAGACGTTGGTCCACAGCGGACAGTGCACAAAGGTCGATCCGGAGGCGTCGCCGGCCGCCGTCGGCCTGCTCGGCTGCGGGATCATGGCCGGCATCGGCGCGTCCATCAACACCGGCGGCGTCACGCGCGGCGACAGCGTCGCGGTGATCGGCTGCGGTGGCGTCGGTAGCGCGGCCGTCGCGGGTGCCCGGCTCGCCGGTGCCACGAAGATCATCGCGATCGACCTGGACGACCGGAAGCTCGACTGGGCCAAGGGTTTCGGCGCGACCCACACGATCAACGCCGGTCAGGGCGACGTGGTCGAGGCCGTGCGTGAGCTGACCGACGGGTTCGGCGCGGACGTCGTGATCGAGGCCGTCGGCCGGCCCGAGACGTGGCGGCAGGCGTTCTACGCCCGCGACCTGGCCGGCACCGTGGTGCTGGTGGGCGTGCCGACCCAGGACATGAAGATCGAGATGCCGATGATCGACTTCTTCTCGCGCGGCGGCTCGCTGAAGTCCAGCTGGTACGGCGACTGCCTGCCGTCCCGGGACTTCCCGTACCTCGTCGACCTCTACCGGCAGGGCCGGCTCGACCTGGACGCGTTCGTGACCGAGACGATCGCGCTCGACCAGGTCGAGGAGGCGTTCACCAAGATGCACCACGGAGACGTGCTGCGGTCCGTGGTGGTCTTCTGATGCGGGTCGAGAAGGTCGTCACCAAGGGGACGTTCAACCTCGACGGCGGCAGCTGGGAGGTCGACAACAACGTGTGGCTGCTCGGTGACGACGAGCAGGTGCTGGTGATCGACGCCGCGCACGACGCGAACGCGATCGCCGAAGCCGTGGGAGGGCGCGAAGTCCTGGCCATCGCGTGCACTCACGCGCACAACGACCACGTGAACGCCGCACCCGCACTGTCCGAACTGGTGGGCGCCCCCGTGCTCCTGCATCCGGCCGACGACGTGCTATGGCGACTCGCCCACGACGAGGCCCGGCCGACCGACACCCTCACCGACGGGGACGTTCTGCACGTCGCCGGAACCGAGGTACTTGTGATCCACACGCCGGGCCACGCGCCGGGCGCGGTGTGTTTCCACGTGCCCGACCTCGGCGTGCTCTTCACCGGCGACACGCTCTTCCAGGGCGGCCCCGGCGCGACCGGTCGGTCCTATTCGGACTTCCCGACGATCGTCGACTCGATCCGCGACCGTCTCCTGACCCTGCCGCCGGAAACCGTGGTCCACACCGGCCACGGCGACGACACGTCGATCGGCGCGGAGGCCCCACACCTGGAGGAATGGATCGCGCGCGGCCACTGAACCGCGCTATCGCTAAACGTACGGTCGACCGTATAGTTCGATATTGACTATACGGTCGACCGTACGTATTTCTGGGCACTGGATCAACGTGCACTCAGACCGTAGGATTGTCGACAATCGACAGGGAGGGTGTTCGATGGCTGAGTTGTCCCCGGTCCTGAAGCAAGCGACGCCGGTTCTCGCGGAGCGTGGTGAGGGTGTGTACCTCTACGGCGAGGACGGGCGCCGGTACCTGGACTTCACGGCCGGCATCGGGGTGACCAGCACCGGGCACTGTCACCCGAGGGTGGTCGAGGCCGTGCGTGAGCAGGCCGGGAAGCTGATCCACGGCCAGTACACGACCGTGCGGCACCGGCCACTGCTGACACTGGCCGAACGGCTCGGTGAGGTGCTCCCACCCGGGCTGGACTCGCTGTTCTTCATGAACTCTGGCAGCGAATCGGTCGAGGCGGCGCTGCGGCTGTCCCGGCACGCGACCGGCCGGGCGAACGTCGTCGTGTTCCACGGCTCGTTCCACGGTCGCACGATCGGCGCCGCGTCGATGACCACGTCCGGGACCAAGTTCCGGGCCGGGTTCGCGCCGCTGATGGGTGGGGTGGTGGTCTCGCCGTTCCCGACCGCCTACCGGTACGGCTGGTCCGAGGAGGAGGCGACGCGCTTCGCGTTGCGCGAGCTGGACTACACCCTGCAGACGATGAGCGCCCCGGCGGAGACGGCGGCGTTCTTCGTCGAGCCCGTGCTCGGTGAGGGTGGGTACGTGCCCGCGACCGAAAAGTTCCTGCGTGGCCTTCGGGAACGTGCCGACCGCCACGGGATCCTGTTGGTGATCGACGAGGTGCAGACCGGCTTCGGGCGCACCGGCCGCTTCTGGGGCCATGACCACTTCGGCGTGCGGCCGGACGTGCTGATCACCGCCAAGGGCCTCGCGAGTGGGTTCCCGCTGTCGGCCATCGCGGCGCCGAAAGCGTTGATGGCCAAGGCATGGCCCGGCTCGCAGGGCGGCACGTACGGCGGCAACGCGGTCGCGTGCGCGGCGGCGCTCGCCACGCTGGACGTCGTGCGGGACGAGGGTCTGGTGGAGAACGCCGCCACCCAGGGCGCTCGGCTGCGGGAGGGCCTCGCGAAGGTGGCGGCCGACGCGCCGGCCATCGGCGACGTGCGTGGTCTCGGCCTCATGCTGGGCAACGAGTTCGTCGACCGCGACGGCGAGCCGGATCCCGCCGCCGCGGCCCGGGTCCAGCAGGCGGCCGCCGCGGCAGGTCTGCTACTGCTGACCTGCGGTGCCGCGGGCAACGTGGTCCGGATGATCCCGCCGCTGGTGGTGAATGCCGACCAGATCGACGAGGGCATCACGTTGTGGCGGCAGGCCGTCACTCACGTGTAGCGCTTGGTCAGCTCGGCCACGCGTGCCGGCGACCACGCACCCGGGTCCTCGCCCATGATCGCGGTGAAGAACAGCTCCAGGTGCAGGTGCCAGGACGCCAGCGCCAGCGGCCGCAGACCCGCCAGGTGTGCCGGCACGGTCTGGGTCAGTTCTACCCGCTCACCCAGCGCGGGGTCCGAGTGGAACTCCCAGCGGACCGTGCCCGCCGGCTCGCCGTCGTGCAGCCACTCGTACTCCAGCACGCGTGGCGGTTCCACGGCCACCACCCGGCCGGCCGGCACGTTGCCGTTCGTCGCCCGGAGCGGGGGCTCGGTGCCGACGTCCTGCCCCTCCGTCAGCGCCCGCCACGTGTCCGTCGGCGGTTTCCACACGAGATCCCGGGCGAAGTGGAGTCGCCAGCCGGAGTCGGTCGGCGTCACCGTGCCCTTGCCCAGGTCGAACTTCTCGACGTAGTGCGCCATCGGGGTGAGCCAGTCGGCGCTTTCCGGCGCCGGGGTTCCGTCGAGCTGCGCGACGAGTTGGTCGAGGCACGCGTCCCAGCCGGCGGCCGTGCGGCCCGCGCCGAGAAAGCCGATCCGGCCGCCGCCGATGGTCTGCGTGAACACCAGCCGGCAGCCCTCGCCGTCCGGGATCAGCTCGATGCGCAGGACGTCGGAGGCCCAGCGGAACATGAACACCTTCGGTTCGTCGACCTCCAGCACCTCGCCTTCCCACACGCTGTCCACCGGGGCCTCGTCCGGGAAGGTGAACCGCATCGGGGCGCCCGGCCGCAGCTCGGCCTCGACCTCGGCGGGGAACCAGTGCCTCATCTCCGCCGGATCGGTGACCGCGCGCCACACCTTCGCCGGCGCGTGCCGCAGCCGGCGCTCGAACCGCAGTGTCGGTTCCCCGTTGACGTAGCTCAGAGTCGCTTCAGTCATCGTCCATCGTCTCCAGGTGGCGTTCCAGGGCATCCAGGCTGTTCGTCCACATGCGACGGTAGGGCGCCAGCCACTCGTCGATCTCCGTGAGCGGGTCCGGGCGCACGCGGTACCAGCGCCGCTGCGCGTCCTGCCGGACCGTCACGAGTCCCGCGCTCCGCAGCACCTTCAGGTGCTTGGAGACGGTCGGCTGTGCCAGTGCCAACTGTTCCACCAGGTCACCGACCAGACGCTCACCGTCACGCAGGAGATCGAGGATCTCCCGGCGGCGTGGTTCGGCCAGCACCTCGAACATGGATGCCATAGTGGCAATATAGCCCGATGGGCATATTCAATGTCAAGCGCCCAGAACCGCGAGGAGCCTGGCCACCTCCGCCGCCACCGCGTCCCGGCCGGCGCCGACGTACTTGCGGGTGTCCACGACGGACGGGTCCGCGTCGAGAACCGCGCGGACCGCGGCCGTGAACGTCTTGTTCAGCTGCGTCGCGATGTTCACCTTCGTCATCCCGGCCACCACCGCGCGCCGCAGGTCGTCGTCCGGCACCCCTGAGGACCCGTGCAACACCAGCGGCACCGGGACAGCCGTCGCCAGCCGCTCGATCAGTCCGAAGTCGACGGTCGCGTCCCGCGTCAGCATCGCGTGCGAGGTGCCGACTGCCACGGCCAGCGCGTCGACCCCGACCGCCGCGACGTACTCGGCGGCCTCGGCCGGGTCCGTGCGGACGCCGGGCGCGTGCACGCCGTCCTTGCCGCCGACCTCGCCGAGTTCCGCCTCCACGTACACGCCGCGGGAGTGGCAGTGCCGCACCACGTCCGCGGTCGCCGCCACGTTGTCCACATAGGACATCGTGGACGCGTCGTACATCACCGAGCCGAACCCGAGCTCCACCGCCTGCCGGACCAGCGCGACGTCCGTGGCGTGGTCCAAATGCACGGCGACCCGCGCCGACGAGGCCGCCGCGATCGCCAACGTGGCGCGCGCCAACGGTTCCAGCGACCCGTGATACCGCACGGCGTTCTCGCTGATCTGCAGCACCACCGGCGCGCCGGCCTTCTCCGCGCCCGCGACGATGGCCTCCGCGTGCTCGACCTGGATCACGTTGAACGCGCCCACCCCGCGCCCGGATGCCTTGGCGGCGTCGACGATGTCAGCGGTCGGCGTGAGCATTCTGCTCCTCCACGACCATCGCGGCGACATGGGCGGCGTCGGCGCCGGACGTGTCCAGGACGACCGGCGTTGAGGTCGTGCGGGTCAGCTGGGCGTAGGCGTCGGCGGGCAGGCCGTCCGGCAGGTCGCCGGAGAGCACCACGACCGACGCTCGTGCCGCGAGCGCGTAGAAGCCGCCCATGAAGTCGGCCCAGTCCGAGATCGTGACCCGATCGCCCGCCAGGTCGAACAGCGACTCCCGCAGCCCAGCGGCCAGCACGTCCGCGCGGATCGCCGGACCGTTTTCCGCGTCGACGAGCCCGGTGACCATGGTCTCGTGCCCGAGCGCGTGCAGCGCCCTGGCCACGTCGATGCCCCTGCCCACCGCGCGACCGTCGAACGCGGTCTTGAGTGTGACGGTCAGAATCACGCCGCCGCCTGCCACGCCAGGATCCCGGCGCCGATGCAGCCGGCGTTGTCGCCGAGCGCCGCCCGCACGAGGGTCGGCACGCGCTGGAACGTGGTGCGCCCCTCGAGCGACCGGCGCAGCGGCACCAGCAGCGTGTCACCCGACTCCGACAGCCCGCCGCCGATCGCCACCACCTCCGGTGCCAGCAACGTGATCGCCGTGGTCAGCGCGGTCGCCAGCCCCTCGACCGCGCGTTCCCAGACCGCGAGCGCGTCCGGGTCGCCGGCGTCGACCGCGGCGGCGACGTCGGCCGCCCTGGTCACGGGTTTGCCGCTGCGCTCGGCGTAGTTGCGTGCGATGAACGCGGCGGACGCGACGGTCTCCAGGCACCCGCGGATCCCGCAGCCGCAGACCGCGCCGTCCGGGTCGACCACGATGTGCCCGATCTCACCGGCGTACCCGTCGGCGTCGAGCCGGTGCCCGTCGACGAGCACGGCCGCGGCGATCCCGGTGCCGATCGGCATGAACATCGCGTTTCGCACGCCGGTCGCCGCACCGACGGTGAACTCGGCGAGCCCACCGGTGCGCACGTCGTGCCCGAGCGCGACCGGGATGCCCGCGGCGTCGGCGACCAGCTGCCGCAGCGGCAGGTCCCGCCACCCGAGGTTGACGCCCACCCGGGCGAGCCCGAGGCGCTCGTCGATGATCCCCGGCGCGGCGACCCCGGCGCCGACCACGACCGCGTCACCGGCCTTGGCCCGCAGCTCCTCGATCAACTCGACGATCTGGGCGACGTCCACGGAGCCGTCGACCCGCCGGGTTGGGGTCCTGAGCGTGTGCACCACGCTCAGATCCTCGGCCACGAGAGCCGACTTGATCGACGTACCGCCGACGTCGATGGCCGCGACGAGCCGGTCCATGTCACCGCCTTCGCAGGTAGTGGGGTCGCATCACCGTACCTGTCACCATTCGGCGGGAGAGTGCCACGCCAGCAGACGCCGACGGCTTTCGAACCGGCGTGGTTCGCCGGACACCGGGTCGTCGAACTCGAGCACCTGCGCGAGCAGCTGCAGTGGCCGGGTGAAGTCGTCGAGCGGGTGGTCCAGCACGGTCGGGTAGAACGTGTCACCCAGGATCGGGACGCCGAGCCCGCACATGTGCAGCCGCAGCTGGTGGGTGCGGCCGGTCGCCGGCAGGAGGCGGTATCTGCCCAGCCCGTCACGCTGTTCGAGGAGCTCGACACGGGTCTCCGCGTTCGGCTCGCCCGGCACCTCCTGCGCGGCGAGCACGCCGCGCTCCTTCACGATCCGGCTCCGCACCACCGTAGGCAGAGCCAGGTCCGGCCGGTGCGGGGCGACCGCCTCGTACTCCTTGTGCACGCGCCGGTCCCGGAACAGCGTCTGGTACTTCCCGCGCAGCTCCCGGCGCACGACGAACAGCACGAGCCCAGCGGTCGGCCGGTCGAGGCGGTGGGCCGGCGCGAGTGCCGGCAGCCCCAACTGCCGCCGCAGCCGCACCAGCGCCGTCTCCACGACGTGCCGCCCGCGCGGGATGGTCGACAGGAAGTGCGGCTTGTCGGCGACCACGATGTCGTCGTCACGGTGCACGACGTCGATCGTGAACGGCACCGGCACCTCGTCGGGCAGGTCCCGGTGGAACCACACGAAGGTGCCGGGCGTGTACCTCGTGGTCGCCGTCACCGGACCGTCCAGTGCGACGAAACGTTCCTCGGCCAGCATCGCGTCGATCCGCTCCGGAGCCACCTTCGGCAGCCGCGCGCCCAGGTAGGCCCGCACCGTCGGCCACGTGCCGTCCTCCGGCAGCCGCAGGCGCGCCGGGTCGAGGCCGTGGCGTTGCGGCAGGGGAGCGGGGGTGGTTCGGCGCACCCCGCCAGCGTACGGATCACCCCGTGGGAAGAAGAAACGGCGAACGGCGAAGTAGTGGTGAAAGCTGACCGCCGACTGGAAGGGACCCACATGACCGAGGGACACATATGACGGGAACGCAGGTGTCAGACGCCGACCTGGCCGCCCGGCTCACACGGGACCCGCAGCTGTTCACCGAGGTGCACGACCGCTACTTCGCGACCATCTACGGCTACGTGGCGAGCCGGTTGGGCACGCAGACCGCCGAGGACGTCGCCGCGGAGACCTTTCTCGTCGCGTTCGACCGCCGGGGCTCGTTCGACCCCGGGCGCGGTGACCTGCGGGTCTGGCTGTTCGGCATCGCCACGAACCTGGTGGCCCGGCACCGCCGCAAAGAGGCCCGCCACTACCGCGCGCTGGCGCGTCTCGAGGTGACCTCGGCCGTCGAGGGGCACGAGAGCAGGGTGGTCGCGTCCGTGGCCGCCAAGCGGCTGCTCCCACGGCTCGCGCCGGCGCTGTCCCGGTTGTCCAAAGGGGAGCGGGACGTGCTCCTGCTCGTGGCGCTCGGCCAGCTCGCCTACGACGAAGTGGCCGAAGCGCTCGGCATCTCCCCCGGCACGGTCGGCTCCCGGCTCACCCGTGCCCGCAAGAAGCTCAACCTTGTCCTTTCTCAGGAGACACCCGATGAATGACCTGCAGTCACTGCACGCGGCACTCGCCGAGCCCGACCCGTGCCAGGACGTGATCGACCACAGCCGTCACCGGCTCCAGAACCGGATCAACGGCGGACCGGGCCCCCGGCGGCACACCCGGTGGCTGGCCGTGGGCACCGGCATCACGGTCACGGCCGCCGCTGCCGCCGTGGCGATCGCGGTCCTGCCCGGCGGCCAGCCCGCCGGCACCGACAACCCGACGGTGAGTGCCGACAACGCCGCGCCGACGAAGACGGTCACCGCCCAGCAGGTCCTCCTCGCGGCGGCCACCGCGGCCGCGAAGGCCCCCGAGGGCTCCGGCGAGTACTGGCACGTCAAGGTGACTATCGTGCGCGCCGACGGTCCGGTGGACCCGGCGGACACGTGGGACTACTGGACCGGGCGGGACGGCCGGACGTGGTTCGGTGGTCTGAAGACCGACGGCAAGGCCATGCCGGGGATCGGGGAGCCGAGGCAGTACCCGTTCGACATGTACGGCGCTGGCCTGACGCTCGAGCAGCTGCGGGCCCTGCCCACCGAGCCGGAGGCCCTGAAGACCTGGATCATCGAGGCCATCCGGAACGGCGACGGCAGGTCGAGCGCGGGACCGCTGCGGGACACCCCGGAGCTTCTGGCGGAGGCCCAGTTCGACTCGCTGTTCATGCTGGTGTCCACGCTGCCGGCGCCGCCGGAGGTCCGGGCCGCGGCCTTCCGCGCGATCGCCACGTTCCCGGATGTCCAGAGCCTGGGTGAGGTGCCGGGCGGGCAGGGCCTGCTGCTGCCGGGCGGCCAGCGGTTCGTCGTCGACACGGCGACCGGCCAGGTGACCGGGGCGTCGAGGTTCGTCACCCCGGAGGGCGCGATCTACTCGGTCGACGAGACCGGCAGCGCCGAGATCACCACCGAGTGGACCGACACGCTGCCGTCGTAAGCGGTACCGGTGGCCGGGAGCTCCTCCCGGCCACCGGTTTACATTGCACCGCGTGGATCGATATGAGCGGCTGAGCACCCTGCTGGACCTGCTCGGGCAGCGCGGCAGGGTCGACGTGGACGACCTCGCCGAGGAGCTGGACGTGTCCGCCGCCACCATCCGCCGCGACCTCGACCACCTCGCCGAGCAGCAACTGCTGACCAGGACCCGCGGCGGCGCGGTGGTCAACAACGTGGCCTACGACCTGCCACTGCGCTACAAGACCGGCCGCCACACCTCGGAGAAGGAACGGATCGGCCGCGCCGCCGCCGCACTGGTGGCACGGGGAAACGTCGTCGGCCTGAACGGCGGCACCACGACAACCGAGGTCGCACGAGCCCTCGCGCTGCGCCCGGAACTGAACGGCACGGACGAGCCCGGCGTGACCGTGGTGACCAACGCACTCAACATCGCAGGCGAGCTGGCCGTCCGTCCACAGGTGAAGATCGTCGTGACGGGCGGCGTGGCCCGGCCGGCCTCGTTCGAGCTGAGCGGCCCCCTGGCGACCCGAGTCCTCGACGAGATCACGATGGACGTCGTGTTCCTCGGTGTGGACGCCGTCGACCCCGTGCGCGGGGCGTACGCCCACCACGAGGGCGAGGCCAGCATCAACCGCCTGATGACCGAACACGCCCGCCGCGTGGTCGTGGTGGCCGACAGCACCAAGCTCGGCCGCCACGCCTTCGCCCGCATCTGCCCGACATCGGCCATCGACACGCTGATCACGGACATCGACGCATCCCCGGAGCTGGTGGCCGCGTTCGAGGCAGAGGGCGTGACGGTTCAGCTCGTGTAGCCGAGCATGCTCAGCACCAGTTCCGCGTACTGTTTGCCCAGTACCTCGGGTGCTGGTCTGCTGGTGGGGGAGTACCAGCGGGCGACGTCGATGCCCAGTGACAGCACGGCGCGGGCCGCGGTCCGGACGTCCGGGACCGTGAACACGCCGGCCTCGACGCCGTGGGTGATCAGGTCGCGGACCAGGTTCTCGGTGGTGCGGCGTAGTTCCCGGACCACTTCGAAGTCCTCCGGGGCCAGGGCGGTCAGCTCGTGCTGGACGACCCTGGCGATCACGTGTCGTTTCGCGTGCCAGGCCACGAACTGTTCCACCAGTGTGCGCATGGCGTCGACCGGGTCGGGGTGTTTCGCCACGGTGGTTTGGACCAGCTTGAGGGTTCGTTCGTGGCCGTGGCGGCTGATCGCGAACAGCACGGCCGACTTCGCCGGGAAGTGGACGTACAGGGCGGCAGGGGACATGCCGGCCGCCGTCGCGATGTCGCGGGTCGTCGTGGCGTGGTAGCCACGCGTGGCGAACAGTTCGACGGCGGCCGCCATCAGCCGGCGTGCGGTGTCCGGCCGCACGTCCGGCCACAGATCCTCGGGCGGCTCGGTCACGCGGTGATGTTCGCGTGCGGCGCGAGCAGTTGGCGGTGCCGGCCCGCCGTGCCGAGCGCGATCGAGTCGGCCTTGGCGCGCTTGAGGTACAGGTGCGCCGGGTGCTCCCACGTCATGCCGATGCCGCCGTGCAGCTGCACGCACTCCTCCGCGGCGTGCACCGCCACCGTCGAGCACAGCGACTTCGCCATGCTCGCGGCCAGCTGACCGGGGTCGTCCGCGGCGTTCCTCGCCACCGCGCGGGCCAGCACGAGGTCCTGCCACACGTCGGCCAGCCGGTGCTTCAACGCCTGGAACGAGCCGACCGGGCGGCCGAACTGGTTGCGATCCTTCAGGTACGCGACCGTCGTGTCGAGGCACCACTCCGCGATGCCCAGCTGCTCCGAGGCCAGCAGTCCCGCGCCGGTCCACAGTGCACTGTCTACTGCGGACTCGGCGGACTCCGGGCCGGCCAGCGGTGTGCTGGTCGCGCCGTCGAGGGTGACGTCCGCGATCGGGCGGGTCAGGTCGAGCGAGGTCGCCGGCGTGACCGTGACTCCCTGCTGTGCGACGGGAACGGCGTGCAGCTCCAGCCCGTCCTGGCCCTGCGCGGGCACGACCAGTACGTCCGCGACCCGCGCGTCGGCGACGGAACGGATCCGGCCGGACAGCCCGCTGCCGGACCGGATGGTGTCCGGAGTGGTCGAACCCGGTGCGGTGGCCAGTGACAGCGCGAGCGTGGCGATCGTCGAGCCGTCACCGATCGCGCCAAGCAGCTCGCGCACCTCGTTCGACGGCTTGCAGCCCAGCAACGCCGTGGTGGCGAGGACCGCGCTGCCGAGGAACGGCACCGGTGCGACGAACCGGCCCAGTTCCTCCATGACCACCGCGGTTTCGCGGACCGACGCGCCCTGTCCGCCCAACTCCTCCGGCACGTGCAGTGAGGTGGCGCCCAGACCCACCAGCTCACGCCACAGGTCGAGGTCGTACGGCTGGTCAGTCTCGCAGCGCGCCAGCACCGCGGCCGGTTGGGCGCGGTCGGTGAGCAGATCCCTGACGCTGGCCCGGAGATCGGTCTCGACGTCGGTGTACAGCAGGTTCATCGTGGCAGGTCCTTCCACGCGACCTTGGTGTCCGTCCTGGGTTCCGCCGGCAGACCGAGCACGCGTTCGGCGATGATGTTGCGCAGCACCTCGGACGTGCCGCCCTCGATCGAGTTGCCCTTCGCACGCAGGTAGCGGTAGCCGGCGCCGCGGCCGACGAAGTCCACTTTCTCCGGCCGGCGCAACGTCCAGTCGTCGTACCGCAGGCCGTCCTCGCCGAGCAGTTCGACCTCGAGCCCTGACACCTGCTGTGCGAGCTGGGCGAACGCGAGCTTCATCGCCGAGCCCTCTGGGCCGGGGGCGCCGGCGGCGAGCTGCTGACGCAGCCGGGCACCCGCCAACCGCAGCGCCTCCGACCGCGTCCACAGGTCCAGCAGCCGGTCGTGCAGTTCGGGTGTGTGCTTGTCGGGGTTGTCGCGCCACGTCTGCGCGACCACGTCGGCCATGCTGCCACCCGGCGTGGGACGGCTGCCGATGGCGACCCGCTCGTTCATCAGCGTGGTCTGCGCGACCTTCCACCCCTCACCGACCGCGCCGAGCCGGTTCGCGTCCGGCACCCGCGCGTCGGTCATGAAGACCTCGTTGAACTCCGCCTCGCCGGTGATCTGTCGCAGCGGCCGGACTTCCACGCCGGGGTCGGTCATGTCGAGGATGAAGTACGACAACCCGGCGTGCTTCGGCAGGTCCGGGTCGGTGCGGGCCAACAGGATGGCGAAGCGGGCGTTGTGCGCGCTGGACGTCCAGACCTTCTGGCCCGTGACCAGCCAGTCGTCCCCGTCCTTCACCGCCCGGGTGCCGACCGCGGCGAGGTCCGAACCGGCGCCCGGCTCGGAGAACAGCTGGCACCACACCTCCTCGCCGATCCACAGTGGACGCAGGTAGCGCTGCTTCTGCTCCTCCGTGCCGAAAGTGAGGATCGTCGGTGCGGCCATGCCGAGCCCGATGCCGATGCGGCGCGGCTCGTTGTCCGGCGTGCCGGCCAACTCCTCGTCCACAACGGACTGCATGGCGCGCGGGAGATCCAGGCCGCCGAGCCCGGTGGGGAAGTGGACCCACGCGAGACCGGCGTCGAACCGGGCACGCAGGAAGTCCACCTTGTCCATGGTCTGGTGGTCGTTGTTGCTGAGGAACTCGCGGGTCAGCTCCCGCAACTCTTTGTCGTTCACGGCACGTACACCACGATCGTCTCGGCGACACAGGCCGGCTTATCGTTGCCTTCGACCTCGATCGTCCACCGCAGGGTGGCCTGTGTGCCCTGCGGCCGGTCGGTGAGGTCGACGAGTTCCGCGCCGGCGCGGATGCGGGCGCCGACCGGGACCACCGACGGGAAGCGGACCTTGCCGAGCCCGTAGTTGATGCCCATCGACAGGCCGTCGACGCGGAAGATCTCCTTGCCCAGGAACGGGATCAGCGACAGCGTGAGGTAGCCGTGGGCGATGGTCGTCCCGAACGGGCCCTGCGCGGCCTTCTCCGCGTCCACATGGATCCACTGGTGGTCGCCCGTCGCGTCGGCGAACTGGTCGACCTGCTCCTGGGTGACCGTGTGCCAGTCGCCGTGGCCGAGGTGCTCACCCTTGGCGGCGGCGAACTCGTCGAGGGAGGCGAAGATGCGCATCGTGTGCCTCAGTCCTGTGGCCCGCCGGCCACGTAGATCACCTGGCCGGACACGAACCCGGCCTCGTCGCTGACGAGGTACGACACGCACGCGGCGATGTCCTCCGGCTGGCCGACGCGCCGCACGGGGATCGCGGCGGCCGCGCCCTCCTTGAACCGTTCGAAGTCCATCCCGACACGGGCCGCGGTCGCCGCGGTCATGTCGGTCTCGATGAACCCCGGCGCGATGGCGTTGGCGGTGACGCCGAACTTGCCGAGCTCGATGGCGAGCGTCTTGGTGAAGCCCTGCATGCCGGCCTTGGCCGCGGAGTAGTTGGCCTGGCCCCGGTTGCCGAGCGCGGAGGTGCTGGACAGGTTGACGATGCGGCCCCACTTCTGCTCCGTCTGGTGCTTCTGCACCTCGCGGCTCATCAGGAACGCGCCCCGCAGGTGGACGTTCAGCACCGTGTCCCAGTCGTCCTCGGACATCTTGAACAGCAGGTTGTCACGAAGGACGCCGGCGTTGTTGACCAGCACGGTCGGCGCGCCGAGCTCCTCGGCGACCCGGCTGACGCCGGCCGCCACCTGCTCCGCGTTCGACACGTCAGCGCCGACCGCCAGAGCCGTGCCGCCCGCGGCCTGGATGGCGGCGACGGTGTCCTTGCAGTTGTCCTCGACGAGGTCGACGACCCCGACGGCGAAGCCGTCCTGGGCAAGACGCTTGGCGACGGCGGCGCCAATGCCACGAGCAGCTCCGGTGACGATCGCGACACGGGACGGGGCCACGGATTCTCCTTCGGTCGACGAGCTAAGCAAGCGCTTAGTAAGCTACCTCGCGCGTGGAGACCGGGCAACCATCCTGAGAATTACTCGCGAGGTGGCCGCGGTCCCTCACTTCGCGTACACGCAGCCCTCGACGTCCGCGGGGATCGTGTGCGTGTCCGTTCCTTCGACCGGCTCGCACCACAGGTAGTGCAGGCCGAGGCGTTCGGTGCCCAGCGGGCCCGCGGTGACCGCGAAGCCGTTGCCGAACGCCCAGTCCGGGTTGTCGGCGATCTCGCCCGACTCGAGGCCGCGCAGCCAGAACTCCTGCAGCGCGCGCTGTTGTCCCGGCTCGAACAGCACCAGCCCCAGCTTGTCGTACGGTTCGATGCCGCACGTCGCCCACTCCGCGACGAACGGCCCGTACCAGCTCATCCGGGCCGGTCCGAGGTAGTCGGCCAACTCGTCCTCGCTCGCCGCCGTGACGTCAGCGCACTCGCCGGTCACGCTACCCACCCACGAGGCCAGGTCGTCCATCGTCGCGACGGGTTGGCTCAGCGCCGGGGTGCCGGTGTCGCCGGCGGGCGCCAACATCGGGTCGTCGGACGGGGCCTGCTGATGCCCGTGGGGCGCGATGGGCGGAGTGTCACCACCGCAGCCGGTGGTCGCCAACGCCACCACGACGAACAGCAGGATGCGCCACATCGTCTCGCCTTCGCGTCGTCGCGGAGTCTGGGAGCGCTCCCATATTTGTTAGCACCCGGTCGTGGCACTGTCAAAGCCACGGTCTCAGAAGTCGAAGCCGCCCGGCTTGCCGTTGCGGTCGGCGATGAGGCCGGCCAGGGTGGCGATCGCGATCTCGGCCGGAGTCCGGGAGCCGATGTTCAGGCCGATGGGCCGGTGGACGCGGGCGATCTCGCTGTCGGAGACACCCAGGTCCTTCAGCGCGGCCACGTGGGGACCGGGATGGCGCGGATTGCCCATGATGCCGATCCAGCGCACCGGGAGCCTCAACGCCTCCGCCAGCAGCGGACCCATCTCCGCGCGGTGGTGGTCGGTCACCACGACGTCCGCGTCCGCGCCGAGCCCGGGGAAGTGAGTGAGCACCTCAGCGGCGATGGTCTGGTCGCGGGAGACCCGGCCGCGCTCCGGTTCGATCAGGACCGGCCGGAAGCCGAGGTCTTGGCCGTAGCGCAGCAGCAGGTCCGCCACGGGCGAGGCGAACACCGCCACCAACGTGCGTGTCTGCGTCGCCGCCGGGGCGTCGCCGTGTGCCACCGCACGGCTCGCGTCGTCGTTCGCCATGAGTCCTAGGGTGGCACGTGTGCCGACGAACGTCACTTTGCCCTACAACGGGCTGACCCTGGACCGTGCCCGGCGCACCGACGAGTCCTGGCTCGCCGGCGCCCAGTCCGAGGGGCGGGTCCTCGCGTTCTGGCGGGACCGGTGCCTCGTCGCCGGCGGGCACCCGGTCGACCTGGCCGGGACCGAGCGGGAGACGGTCTTTCTCGGCGCGGACGGCATCGCCGTGTTCGCCGCCGACCTCTCCGAGCTGGACGAGACCGCCGCGCTCCGGGAGGCCCATGCGGACGCCGTCGTCGACATCCGAGCGCTCTTCCCGGGGCTCGACCCGCAGGAGGCGGCCACCCTCGCCTACGCCCGCGGCATGCTCCACTGGAGCCGCAACCAGCGGTTCTGCGGGGCGTGCGGCGGCCGCGCCGACGCCGAGCAGGCCGGGCACGTCCGCCGCTGCCGTGGCTGCGACAAGCTGCACTTCCCGCGCATCGAGCCGGCCGTGATCATGCTCGTGGAGGCCCCGGACCGGCAGCGCTGCCTGCTCGCACGGCACCGGGGCGCCGCGGAAGGCGCCTACGCGACGCTCGCCGGGTTCCTCGAGATCGGCGAGAGCCTCGAGGACGCCGTGCACCGCGAGCTGTACGAGGAGGCCGGCGTACGGGTGCGTGAGGTCAGCTACCAGGCGTCGCAGGCGTGGCCCTTCCCGTCCGGGCTCATGGTCGGCTTTCGTGCCGTGGCGGAGACCGTGGACGTGACCGTGGACCGCGACGAGCTCATCGAGGCCCGTTGGTTCACCCGGGACGAGGTACGTGCACTCGGCGGGGGCCGGCGCGACTCGATCGAGTCCTTCCTCGTCGACACGTGGTTGCGCGAAATCGGGTGAGCCGGACGCCGTCCCGTGCCATGGTCGAGGCATGTCGTTCGACGAGCTGGTGGCCGAGGCCGACGCGGTGTCCGTCGACGGGTGGGACTTCTCCTGGCTCGAGGGGCGTGCCACGGAGGAGCGTCCGCCCTGGGGGTACCAGCGCCTCATGGGGGAGCGGATGGCGCGCGCGTCGGTCGCGCTCGACCTCCAGACCGGCGGAGGCGAGGTGCTGGCCGGCGTTCCCCGGCTCGCGCCGCTGACCGTGGCCACGGAGTCCTGGCCGCCCAATATCGCACGGGCCCGGCGAAACCTCGGCCCGCACGGGGTGACCGTGGTCGCTGACCGTGGCGAGCCGCCGTTTCCGTTCCAGGACAACGCGTTCGACCTCGTGGTCAGCCGCCATCCGGTGCGTGCCCCCTGGCCGGAGATCGCCCGCGTGCTGGCGTCCGGCGGCACCTACCTGTCCCAGGAGATCGGGCCCGCCAGCGTGTTCGAGCTCGTCGAGTTCTTCCGCGGGCCGCTGGGGCGGGACGGGCGGGACCCCGAGCAGGCCCGCGCCATGGCCGAGGCCGCCGGACTCGAGGTCGTCGACCTGCGCACCGCCCGGCTACGCATCGAGTTCTTCGACATCGGCGCCGTCGTCTACTTCCTGCGCAAGGTGATCTGGATGATGCCCGGGTTCACGGTGGCGCAACACCGCCCCAAGCTCCATGAACTACACGAGAAGATCACCCGCGAGGGGCCGTTCGTCGCGCACAGTTCCCGCTTCCTGATCGAGGCACGCAAGCCGTAACCCCATCAGGCGTGTTCCTTGGCTCGTCGGGCATGAAGTTGTCGGTCGCACGGGCTCAGGTTGGCCTCCCTTCCGTCCGGCGGTGGGCTCACGACGTGGTCGTGCACAGGCGGGCTCACCTCGGCGCATTCCTCATGTTGGCAGGTATCGATCACATGTTCGATACTATCACCGTGCCGCGCGGTGAACACTGAAGGGCTGGAGGTGATGCCATGCGCTTCCGAGACCGTGCTCACGCGGGTCGGGTGCTGGCCACGCGCCTCACTCACCTGCGCGAAGCCAAGCCGGTCGTCGTCGGGTTGCCTCGTGGGGGCGTGCCGGTGGCCGCCGAGGTCGCCGCCGCGCTGGACGCCGACCTGGACGTGGTGCTCGTCCGCAAGATCGGGGCGCCGAACCGCCGCGAGCTGGCCGTCGGCGCCGTCGGGGAGGACGGAGTGACCGTCCGGAACGACGCCGTCCTGCGCGAGCTGGGGCTCACCTGGGACGACCTCGCCGAACAGGTGGCCCGCGAACGCGCGGAGATCGTGCGGCGCGCCTGTGTCCTGCGCCCCGGCCCCCGCCCGGACCTGGCCGGCCGGACCGTCATCCTCGTCGATGACGGGATCGCCACCGGCGCCACCGTCATCGCCGCGCTGCGGATCCTGCGTCACTTCGGTGCCGCGCGCGTCGTGCTCGCCGTGCCGGTGGCGCCACCCGACTCCCTGCGTGCGCTCGCCCCACTCGCCGACGAGGTCGTCTGCCCCGCCACGCCCCGGCACTTCTCCGCGGTCGGCCAGTGGTACGAGGACTTCACGCAGGTGCCGGACGAGCAGGTGCGCGAACTCCTGGGATAAGTAGGCTCCTCGCGTGGCGCCTTTCGATCCCGACGCGGAGCTCGAACCGGACTTTCATCTGATCAAGAACGGTCCGGTGCTCCACTACCGGGACCGCGACCGCCTGCACGAGGATGTCACGTCGCTGGCCCGTCTCGGCTACCTCGTCCACCGCTTCGACGCGGGTGCGTGGGCGAGCCAGGCCGACTTCCACCGCGACATCGCGGAGGCGCTGGACTTCCCGGACTACTACGGCCGCAACCTCGACGCCTTCAACGACTGCCTCCGCGACGTCGCGATGTACCAGTACGGCGCCTCCGCCGAGGCGACCGGCACCGTCCTGGTGTTCACCGCCTACGACGCGTTCGCACGCCGCGAACCGCCGGCCGCCCAGGTCATCCTCGACATCATCACCAGGCAGGCGCACTTCGCCATGCTGTTCGGCCACCGCCTGGTGTGCCTGGTCGACCAGGGTTGAGGTCAGCCGTCCTTGGCGAAGACGCGGGTCAGGACGGCAAAGCCGATCCCGGCGACCCCGACCACGACGCCCGCGACCACCAACCCCGACAGCGCCAGCACCAGCCCGGTCGCCCCGAACAGGACGAACTCCGTCACGAACCGGGTCGGCTCCGGCAGCCGCCGTCCCGCCCTTGGCGCGAGGAACAGACCCCACAGAGCCGCCGCGACCACCGGTAGCAGTACCGCGTCGACGATGCTGAACACCACGCCGTCACCGAGCCGATAGCCGGCCACGGCCAGACCGGCCAACATGGCCAGCTCACTGAGGAATCGGCCGACCAGCACGATGCCCGAGATCCCCTGCAACCGCGGCGTGTCTTCGGATGTCACCGGCACAGCCTACGGCCACCGACCATTGTGGACCGCGCACGGGCTCGTCCGGAACACGCCAGCTTTCCGGCTCACCGATTGCTGAACTGGAGCACATGTCACCAGCTGTTCTGTCGGTCACCATGGGCATCTTCTCCATCGTGACAGCCGAAATCCTTCCCATCGGGCTGCTCACCTCGATCGGCGACAGCTTCGCCGTCTCGGACGGAACCGCGGGGCTGATGATGACCATGCCGGGCTTCCTGGCCGCCGTCGCCGCGCCGGTGGTCACGGTCGCGACCGCTCGGGTGGACCGCAGGCAGCTCCTGCGTGCGCTGATGTTGTTGCTGACACTCGCGAACTTCGCCGCGGCCGCCGCGCTGGGCTACTGGACCGTGTTGCTGTCGCGAGTACTCGTGGGAATCACCATCGGCGGGTTCTGGTCCGTCGCCGCCGGTCTCGCCGAACGGCTCGTCCCTCCCGGTTCGGTGCCGCGGGCCACCGCGGTGATCTTCTCCGCCGTCCCGCTCGGCTCGGTCCTCGGCGTGCCCGCCGGCACGTTCATCGGTGACGTCGCCGGCTGGCGCACGGCTTTCGTCGTCCTGGCGGTCCTTTCCGGGCTCGTGCTGGTGGCTCTCACCGTCGTGGTGCCGCCGCTGCCCCCGGTTCAGGTGACCGACCTCGGCGTCCTCCGGGCCGCGCTCGGTCGGACGCGTATCGCATTGCTGCTGACTTTTCTGATCGTGTTGGCGCACTTCGGCACGTACACCTACGTGACTCCTTTTCTGGAGCAGGTGCCGCGCCTGTCCTCGGGGAACATCACGGTCCTGCTCCTCGTCTATGGCACGGCCGGCGTCGCCGGCAACTTCCTCGCCGGGACCGCTGTCGCGCGGTATCCACGTGCGGCCTTCGGCACGAGCGCGGCTCTGCTGGCGGGCGCCACGCTGCTGCTCCCACTGAGCGGCACCTCGCTGGTGGGGGCCGCAGCGCTCCTCGTGGTGTGGGGTCTCGCCTACGGGGCCGTGCCCGTCTGCTCACAGACGTGGTTCGTCAAGGCCTTACCACGCACTCCGGAGGCTGCCTCGGTCCTGTTCACCGCGTCGTTCCAGGCCACGATCGGGCTCGGCGCGCTCGCCGGCGGCGTCGTGGTGGACCGGACCTCCCCGTCGACCGTGCTGTTGCTCGGCGGCCTCACCGCGACGCTCGTCATCGTGGTTGTCGCCGGAACTTGTCCGCGTGGTCGGCTACCCATTGGCGGAACGCGCGTGCCGCGATCCCGGTGACGTCGTGCACCGTTGACGTCGGTGGTGCGGGTTTCGTCATCATCGCGGCCTGGGCGGCGAGAACACCGTCCGCGGTCTCCTGTGGCCAGCCCATGGCGAGCATCCGCTGGTGTGCGTTCTCGGGTGACGTCTCCACCCAGTGCACCGGGCGGCCGATCTCGTCGCCGATGATGCGAGCCTGATCGGCGTGGACACGATCGTGCCCGCCCTGCTCGACACACTGCTGCTCTATCTCCTGCGTGGCTGGTTCCACGAACAGCATCGGCGTGAACCGAGAGGCGGGTGGGCGGCACCTCCGAGTACGCCTTCGCGAACGCCTTCAAACGCACGTACGGCATTGCCCCCGGCCAGTTTCGGCGCGGCATCCCCGTACCACCCGCTACAGCTGGCCTGCGTTGATCACCCGGACCGCCGCCGCGCCGATCTCGTCCGATCCGGCCAGGTCGATCTCCGCGGTGAAGCCCCAGTCGCCGTCGCCGGCCGGGTCGTCGAAGATCTGCCTTGCCTCCCAACGATCCTCGTGTTCGGTGAGGATCAGGAACCTGGGGCCCCTGGCGTCCGGGCCGGTGCGGATCTCGTCGTGTTCGGCGAAGTACGGCTCCAGCGCGTCCGCCCACGCGTCGGCGTCCCAACCGGACTCGCCGTCGAGCTCGCCCAGCTCGTGGAACCGCCGGGCGGCGGCGAGTTGCACCCGGTGGAACAACGCGTTGCGCACCAGCACCCGGAAGGCTCGCACGTTCCGCGTCACGGCCGGGGCCCGCTCGTCGGCGTCCGCCGACACCACCTCGTCGGTCGGGTTGGTCAGCTTCTCCCACTCGTCCAGCAGGCTGGAGTCGACCTGGCGGACCAGCTCGCCGAGCCACTCGGTGAGGTCGGTCAGCTCCTCGGTCTTCGCCTCGTCCGGCACGGTCTGCCGCAGCGCCTTGTACGCGTCGGCCAGGTAGCGCAGCACCATGCCCTCGCTGCGCGCCAGCTGGTAGAAGCTCACGTACTCGGTGAACGTCATCGAGCGCTCGAACATGTCACGCGCCACCGACTTCGGCGACAGGTGGTAGTCCGCCACCCACGGGTGCCCGCGCCGGTAGGTCTCGTACGCCCCGTGCAGCAGCTCCTCGAGAGGCTTCGGGTAGGTGACGTTCTCGAGCAGCGTCATCCGCTCCTCGTACTCCACGCCGTCGGCCTTCATGGCCTGCACGGCCTCGCCGCGCGCCTTGTGCTCCTGCGCGGACAGGATCTGCCTCGGGTTCTCCAACGTCGCCTCGATGACCGACAGGACGTCGAGCGGGTAGGACGGCGACTCCTTGTCCAGCAGCTCGATGGTCGCGAGCGCGAGCGGCGACAGTGGCTGGTTCAGCGCGAAGTCCAGCTGCAGGTCCACGGTGAGCCGGATCTCGCGGCCCTGTTCGTCCGGTTCGGACAGTCGCTCGACCACGCCGGCGGCGAGCAGCGCCCGGTAGATGGCGATGGCGCGGCGGATGTGCCGCCGCTGCGCCGGCCGGTCCTCGTGGTTGTCCTCCAGCAGCTTGCGCATGGCCGTGAACGCGTCGCCTGGGCGGCCGATCACGTTGAGCAGCAACGAGTGCGTGACCACGAAGCTCGACGTCAGCGCCTCAGGCTCGGCCTCGATGAGCCGCTGGAACGTCGGCTCGCCCCACCCGATCGAACCCTCCGGCGGTCGCTTCTTCACCACCTTGCGGCGCTTCTTCGGGTCGTCGCCGGCCTTGGCCAGGGCCTTCTCGTTCTCGATCACGTGCTCGGGCGCCTGCACGACGACGTTGCCGACCGTGTCGTAGCCGGCCCGTCCGGCCCGCCCGGCGATCTGGTGGAACTCGCGTGCCTTGAGCAGCCGGACCTTCTGACCGTCGTACTTGGACAGCGCGGTGAACACGACCGTGCGGATCGGCACGTTGATGCCGACCCCCAGCGTGTCGGTGCCGCACACGATCTTCATGAGCCCGGCCTGCGCGAGCCGTTCGACCAGCCGGCGGTACTTCGGCAGCATGCCGGCGTGGTGCACCCCGATCCCGTGGCGCACGAGCCGGGACAGCGTCTTGCCGAAGCCCGCCGTGAACCGGAAGTTGCCGATGAGCTTCGCGATCCGGTCCTTCTCCTCGCGGGAGCAGACGTTGATGCTCATCAGGTTCTGCGCCCGCTCCAGCGCCGCCGCCTGCGTGAAGTGGACGACGTAGATCGGCGCCTGGCTGGTGCTGAGCAGCTCCTCGATCGTCTCGTGGAGCGGGGTCATCCGGAACGAGTAGAACAGCGGCACCGGCCGTTCCGCCGACGTGACGACTGCCGTCGGGCGGCCGGTGCGGCGGGTGAGGTCCTCCTGGAAGCGCGTGACGTCCCCGAGCGTCGCGGACATCAGCAGGAACTGCGCCTTCTCCAACTCCAGCAGCGGCACCTGCCACGCCCACCCGCGGTCAGGCTCGGCGTAGAAGTGGAACTCGTCCATGATCACCGTGCCGACGTCGGCCGCCGAGCCCTCGCGCAACGCGATGTTGGCCAGGATCTCGGCGGTGCAGCAGATGATCGGCGCCGCCGCGTTGACGCTCGAGTCACCCGTGATCATGCCGACGTTCTCCGCGCCGAAGGTGTCGCACAGCGCGAAGAACTTCTCCGACACGAGCGCCTTGATGGGCGCGGTGTAGAAACTCCGCTGCCCGGCGGCCATGGCCGTGAAGTGCGCGCCCGTGGCCACCATGCTCTTGCCGGAGCCGGTCGGCGTGGACAGGATGACGTTCGCCCCGGAGACGATCTCGATCATCGCCTCCTGCTGCGCCGGGTACAGCGACAGACCCTCGTTCTCCGCCCACGTGGAGAAGGCGTCGAAGAGGGCGTCCGGATCCTGTTCAGCGGGCAGCACGTCGGTGAGAGTCATGATGGGATCGATGGTCCCACGTCCTGTCGCTACGGGAGTCGACGGGCGTGCTCGCCGGAGGTCTGCCTCGGGATCGCTGGCGGCTCCAGGTCGTGCCAGGACCGCAGCGCGGTCGGCGGCGGCCAGTTCGGCATGACCTCCCCGACGGCACGGTGCACGCCGAGCGCGCGCCCGCACTGCTCCCGCCAGGTCGCTGGATCGTGTCGCAGCCGGTCACCGAGCGCGAGTTGCGTGTGCAGCGAGTGCCGGTAGATGCCCCCGGCCGACAGGTGCGTCGGCACGGTGCCCGCGCACTCCGGGCAGTCACACGGCCATAACCCGGCGAGGCCGGGCGTCCGCGCCACGATGCGGGCGAGCACGGCCGAGCGGTGGTGACCGAGCAGCGCCGGGACGAACAGCCCGGAGGTGATGCCGAGCGCGCCGGCGTGTGCGCCGTTGCAGACCGCGCCGAGGGCGCCGACGTCGGCCCGCAGCACCACGACCGGCACGGTCGCCGTGAGGAGCCGGACGAGCCCGCTGGTGACGGGCTGGCCGCCGCACGAGCCGGGAACGACCGCGACGGGCAGCCCAGCCTCGTTGAGCGTGGTGATCAGCTGGTTGAGACGCGGGCGTTCGATGAACCAGCCGGCGGCCAGCGGGAGGGTGACGAGCAGGGGCGGCGGGTGGTTCGACGCGTCGGTGAGAAGCCGGTCCAGGCCCATCCAGTCGCCTGCGGCGAGGTAGCCGGAGTCGGTCAGCGCGACGAGGCCGAGGTCGTGCTGTTCGGCGATCCAGGCGGCGGTGAGGCCGACGCTGGCCGGGACGCTGTGCCGGCCCGTGTAGCGGGCTGCGTCGCACAGGATCGGCCCGGGGTAGTGGAGCCGTTGTAGGTGGCGGACGGTCGTGCTGGGCTTGGGACCGGTCAGCACGAGGCCGGAGTGGTACCGGTTGGTGATGGGCGCGACGGTGTCCGCTCGTTCCGGCGGGCACTGGACGAGTAATCGGTGTCTGAGGTTGTCAACTGACATGAGGTATACCGTGCACTGACCGCGCATAAGTTGTCACGGGTTGTCACCCCATGGGTTGGCATTTCCGCCCGGATGGTCGGCGCAAACTACTTCCCGTGGTCGAACGGGTGCGCTAATGCAAAAACGATGCTCGCACCGCAACCTTCACCGTGCGGCGATCTTGACTCTTCTCGCCGGGGGCGACCAGAATCACTGCTGAAACAATTTCACATTTATGCCCGGTCGGGAGGGCCTGTGATGTCCCTGCGTTACCTCGCGGCGGCCGCCGCCTCGTCTGTTGTCGCGGTCGCCGTTGCGTTTGCCGGTGCACCCGCAATTGCTCAACCCGCTGTCCTACCCACCGCCGCCGTCGCGCTCGGAGACAGTTTCATCTCCGGCGAAGGCGGCGGGGACTATTCCGCCGTGACCGACGTGAACGGGGCGGCGCAAGGCTTTCCGGGTTGGTCGGCGGCGAACACCAATGCCTACTTCTGCCACAGGTCCCCGAACGCGTCGGTGTTCCGGGCGACGCTGCCGGGCATCCAGGACCGGTTCAACCTGGCCTGCTCGGGCGGTCAGCCGTTCGACGTCCTGAACGCGTCGTCCGGCCGTGCCAAGGGCCGAACCGTCGCGTCGCAGTTGGACCAACTCCGAGCGGTGGCGACCACACACGACATCGACCTGGTACTGGTCGGACTCGGCTCGAACAACAGCTCGTTCACCTTCGGGGACGCGGCCTCGGTGTGCGCCAACCGTTTCATCGCCGACGCGTGGACCGGTTGGTGGGAGTTCTGGGCCTACCTCGGCGGTGACGTGCCGCAGGAGCCGTGCAACATCTCCGACCTGGCGACCGACGCCGAACTGGCCGCGGCGACGGCGGAGACCACCGACGCACTGCGCGCCCTGCTGACCACACTGGACCAGGTCGACGCCGACGGCCAGCACCGTGTCGTGTTCCAGGACTACACCAACCCGCTGCCGACCGACTTCGCCCAGCGCTACCACGAAGAGGACGGCCGGGCCGACAACCGCGACAAGTTCCGTGCCCTTGGCGCCGAACGGTACGCGGCCGGTTGCCCAGCACACCGCGCGAGCCTCGCGGCAGGTCACCTGTTCTCGCAGGCACTCGGCTCGATCGTCAGCTCGGCACACGCGACGCTCTCCTCCGAGTTCCCCTCGGATGACCTGGTGTACCTGAACGTGCAGTCCGCGTTCAACGGCGCCCGGCTGTGCGAGAACGACGGCAGCCCAGGAAACGCACTGGCCACACCGATCCGCCTGATGGACGGCCCGAGCGGGACCTTTGTGACGAGCCTGTCCGGCTACGACAAGCTGGACATCCAGCGAATCGCCAACACCTGCGTCACGTACTTCCAGACGTGCCAGGAATCCTGGCACCCCAACGCCAACGGTTACGGTGTGCTGGGCCAGTGCCTGTCCGGCGCCGCGGTGACCGCGAGCCGCCAGGTGTCCTGTGTTCGTCAAAGCGGCGGAAATGTGACGGTAGGGTAGTTCGCCAGGCCGGCACACGGCCCCGTTGGGGTGGTGTTGCGCGTGTGGCACAAGGATTTCCCGTGTGCCGGCCGTAGCGTTGCTCGACATGGGACGGAGCAACGCGAGCGCGTGCTATCGAGAACTGGGCGCCGAACTGAGGAAGCGCCGCGAGGCGGCCGGCCTCGCCGGGGACGACATCTGCCGGGTCACCGGCTGGCACCGCAGCAAGGTGTCGCGTGTGGAGATGGGCCAGTCGGAGATCAGCGTCGTGGACGCCATCCACTACCTGGCCGCCTGCAAGGTCTTCGTACACGAGGCCAAGGACATACTGGACCTCTGCCGAGACGCCGAACGCAAACTGGGCTACTGGCTCAGCCCTCACGGCGAATGGCTGGAGGACACCCTCAGCTCACTGATCTACCACGAGGCCACCGCTGATCGATCGGTCAGCTACGAACCCAATGTCGTTCCCGGCTTGCTGCAGACGAGCAGGTATGCGCGGCTGCTGATCGAACAGAGCCCAGGTCTTCCGCAGGAGGACATCGATGCGGCCGTTGGCCTGCGAGAGGAGCGGCAGCAGATACTCCATCGCCCCGGGGCGGGGCGATTCACCTTCCTCGTGCATGAACAGGCTCTTCGCCTGCAGGTCGGTGGCAAGGCAATCATGCATGAACAGCTGCTCAAGGTGCTCCTACTGGCCGGCCTTCCGCATGTGAGCGTTCGCGTGCTTCCTGCCTTTGCGGGGGCACGAGGAATATTCGGGAGCTCTTTTCGGGTGTTCGAGTACCGAGACCACAGCCCGCTGGTCTACTTCTCTGCCGCCTGGAACGGGGTCTTCATTGACGATGCGGAGTTTGTCGGGGACTACCGAAGGCTTCTCCGCACCATCGCATCTGTGGCGCTGGATGAGGCAAAATCGAGGGCGTTCATAGCCGAACTGGCTGACGCTCTCGACCGAAGGAGCACCAGGCGCGATGCGGGCATCTACGAGTTGGAGGAAGAGCAGTTTTAGCGAAGGAGCTGGGACGGACTGCGTTGAGGTGGCGTGGCGGAAGAGCAGTTTCAGCGAAGGGCCTCAGACCGACTGCGTTGAGGTGGCGCTCGCCGAGGGGCGTGCCGCGGTCCGGGATTCCAAGAACGCCACCGGCCCGATCCTGACCGTGCCCTCGGCTCCGTGGCTGCGTTTCGTCAACGCCGTGTCGGACGGCCGGCCCGGTCGTGTGAGCTGATCACAGGTAGTCGAAGAAGCGGGTCCACCAGGTCGGTGGATGGCCGGTCGGGGAAGCGAGGTCGCTGACACCGTCGTACGTGAGCGTCGAGTGGCATGCGTGCATCAGATCATGGAGCGGGCGTCGCGTCTTGACGCGAACCACTCGCTGGACCGTTTGCCGAACAGCAGCACCAGGATGGTCACCGCGATGCCGATGCCGATTACCGCCGTGGGCACGCCCGCGATCAGGCTCATGAACCCGCCGATGATGACGAGTCCTTCCAGCACGGTGACCACGATCCGCATCGTGGCGACGCCGCGCAACAGCAGCACACCGCTGACCGCGAGGAGCACGCCTCCCGCCAGCGAACCGTAGGCGAACACGTACATGTCGGTCGTCACGGTCTGGTTGTGGTCCATCCGCTCCGTGATGTCCACGATGCTGAAGAGCCCGACCATGGCGTTGAGCGCCGCCTGTATGAAGATCAGGACGACCGAGGTGATGAGAGTCGCGGGTTTGCTGTTCATGGCCCGACGTTAGGTCCGGCCACGCGGGACCGGTCCCGACTCAGCCTGCCAGGCAGCGGCAGTGTGCGGGCAGCAGCAGGGACAGGTCGATGGCGGCGGCCATCGCCTCCGTGCCGGCGTCGTTCGGGTGTAGGTGGTCGCCGCTGTCGTAGGTCGGGTTCAGGGCTGTCGGGTCGTCTGGGGCGGCGGTCGCCGCGGCGAAGTCGACCACCGCGTCGAAGGTGCCGCTGTCGCGGATCCAGTCGTTGACGGTCAACCACGTCTGCGTTCGCTGGTCGGTCTCGATGAACGACCCGCCGAACGGGGTGATCGTGCCGCCGATGACGCGTAGGCCCGCGGCGTGTGTGCGGTCGGCGATCTCGCGCAGGCCCGCGATCAGGTCCTCGGCGGTCGCGTCGAAGCCGATGTCGTTGACGCCCTCCATGAGGATCACCGTGCGCACGCCTGTCTGGGCGAACACGTCCCGTTCCAGCCGTTCCAGTGCCGGCACGCCCCAGAACGCCTCCTCGCGCGCCGCCAGTACCCGGTTGCCGCCCAGACCGGCGTTGACCACCGACAGGGTCGGGCCCCGCACCGCGTTCAGGCGGCGGGCCAGGAAGTCCGGCCAGCGGTGGTTGGCGTTGCCGGTCGTCGCCGAGGTGTCGGTGATCGAGTCGCCCAGTGCCACCACGGAGCCGATGATCGGCCGCGTCGGGATGACGTCCACGCCGCCCGCCACCATCCAGCACGGCGTGTTGCCGTAGTCCGTGCCACCCGCGAGCACGCGGTCGCCCGTCGCCAGGAAGTTGCCCTGCGCGGTGAACGGGTGGTTCGTCAGTGGGCCCGTCGGGCCTGGTGCGTAAGCGCTCACCAGCAGCGTGGACAGCGCGGCCACCCGCAACCGGACCGGGTCGCTGAACAGTTCACGTCCCGGCGGCACCGTGACCGCGCGCCGGCCGTGGAACGTCAGCTCCCGCACCGTGCCCGGCACCGCGTCCGCGTTGGCGGCCTGGACCGCCACCGACGCGTGCCCGACCCGCAGCGGCGTGGTGCCGAACGCGTTCGACAGCCGGACCCGAACCTGGGAGCCGCCGACGCTCGCGAACACCACGTTGCGGACCGTCTGGTTCCCGAGCCCCGTTCCGGCGGGGCAGTCCGACCACGGGATCACGCTGCCCGCCACGGGACTCGCCGCCCACGACGCCACCCAGCGCGGATGAGCGCTCGCGGAGGGCGCCGCCAGCGCCAGGGACGCTATGAGCAGCAAGGGAAACAGGAGCCTTAGACCGCGGTGTCCAGACATGGGCCGGAGCATAACCGCGGCCGACGGCGGTGATCTGCGTCCGAATGGGGACAACCGGAGATGACCGTCTGTTGCTGAACGTTCAGGAACGGCGCAGCGTTATCCTGGTCCACGCGCCGATGTAGATCCGGTCGCCGTTCGCGAGTGCGCGGGGCACGTTGGGGCGTAACGGCTTTGGTTCCTCGTTCACCGCGGTGCCGTTCGCCGAGTCGAGGTCCACAATGGACCACGAGCCGTCTTCCTGCGCGAGCAGCAACGCGTGCAGGTGCGACACTCCCGGGTCCTCCGGCGGGCCGATCAGGTCGATGTCCGGGTGGATACCGCGGCTGCGGCTCTGCCGGCCGATGCTGATCTCCTTGCCCGCCAAGGGAAAATGGCGGTCCGGGCAGTACGGCGGGAAGTTGATGCCGGCCGCGTCCGGGCCGTCCACGGCCATCACCGAGTCGAAGTAGGCGCGGTCCGCGGTCACCGTGGCCGTCCACGTCGCGGCCTCCGGCAGGCGGTCGGCGGGCACCGGAGGCACGTCCGGCACCACCGGCTGGGCAGGCTGGGCGACCACGGGCGGTGCGGCCAGCGAGTCGTGGCCGCACTCCTCGCAGAACCGGCCGGCCAGCGCCGCGCCACACGCCTGGCATGTCTCACCGGCCGCGGGCAGCGCGGGCTCGGCGACCGGGGGAGCGTCGGCGACCAACACGGGTGCGCCGCCGATCTCCCGGCCGCAGACGTCGCAGAACTCCTCGTCCGAGGAGGTGTGGCCCTGCGGGCAGGTCGCCATCGCGCGCCTCAGCTTTCCGTCGGCTGCTTCTTACGCACCCGCATCGTCTTCGACGACCGGGTGTCGAGCGTCATCTCGTCGACCGTCTCGACCTTGCGCTTCAGCCGCACCGTGCCGGTTCGCGCGTCCTCCACGTCGACCACCTTCGAAAGCAGCTTCGCGGTGTCGGTGTGCCCGGTCTCGGTGGCGAGCTGCACGGCGCGGCCCAGCTTCGCGGTCGCCGTCTCGACGTCACCGGCCTTGCGTGCCTCCAGGCCCTCCTGGATCGCCGACGCCAGCTCCGCCTGCCCGGTGTAGTGCGCGACCTCCCGGTTGATCCTGGTCGACAGGGCGGTGTCCTCGGTCCACACGGCGAGGATCTTGCCCTGGCCGAGCACCTCGTCACCCGCGACGAGGCTCACCCGGCCCGCCAGCATCTTCTCGCCCGTCGCCGCGGACGGCACCTGCACGCACACGTGGTAGTCCCGCGTCTCCGAACCCCACGAGCCGGTCGGGTAGTCGCCGCTGCGGGGCGGCACCTCCGTGCGTCGCGCCGTCACGTCCACCAGCGTCGGCTCCACCTGCTTCACGAACTTCACCGTGGCGCCCATCGGCGTCCACAGCCGCAGCGCCACGTCCGCGACCGCCTTGTTCATGGCCGACGCCGCCATGGCGCGGAAGTCCGCCTCCAGGTCCTCGGGCTGCGCCACGATGTCGACCGTGCCGAGCAACCGCTCGGCGATGGTCCGCAGCTCCTTGACCTCCCAGTCGGTGCCGACTCCTCGGCAGTCACACACGAACTTCCCCGCGACCTCGTCCAGCGTGCGGGCCAGCTGGCGGGGCGTCTCGTGCATGTTCTGGCCGTCGGTCAGCAGGATCGCGTGGCGCATCGACGCCGAGGACGTGGAGAACAGCGAGTCGGCGAGCGTCAGCCACTTCCCGATCGCGGTGCCGCCGTTCGCGGCGAGCTTCTTGACCGCGTCCTTGGCCTCGGCCCGCGTCTGTGGCGACGCGACCGACATGCCCTGCTGGTACGGGTAGACGAGCCGGGCCTCGTCCGTGCCGGCCACGACCGCGAACTCCACGCCGTCGCGCAGCGTGTCGATGGCCGCCGCGGTCGCCTGCTTCGCCGACGACAGCTTGGAACGGGGCACGTGCATCGAGCCGGAGCAGTCGACGATGATCACCTCGGCGGCGCTGCCCGATGGCTGCGCCGGACCGGTCGGCGCGCCCGACGCGGTGACCGTCACGATCGCGTTGACCTCGGTGGCGCCCGCCGCCAGGTACTCGTTCTGGTAGACCTCGACCGAGAACTCCGTGCTCATGACTGGTCCGCCTCCCCGGAATTCAATGTGTTGGTCGCGTTGGCGGACGGAGGGTCCTGTTTGGTCATGTACTTGTGGCTGGCCTGCGTCACGTTCCCCTGAGGTGCGGCTGCGAAGCACTCGGCCTGATATGACCTTGAGGTTGACAGAGGGTGTCTCACGACCCTTCTCCTTCGGTCGGCGGGAACGGCACGAGCACCGTCGTGATGTTGTCGTGGCCACCCAGCTTCAGCGCGAGCGCGGTCAGGTCGGCCGCGGCGGTCATGCCACCCTCGGCCGGCATCAGCTCGGTCAGCGACCGCGCCTGCGGCACGTAGTTCCACAGCCCGTCACTGCACAGCAGCACGTGCCCCGGCCCGCCCGGCTCCACGGTGACCACCCTCGGCTCGATGGGGCCCGCGTCCGCGCCGATCCACTTCGACAGCGCGTGCGCCTGGTACACCGAGTTGGCCTGCTCCTCGCTCACACCCTCGGCGATCAGCTCGGCGGCCACCGTGTCGTCCCTGGTCAGCAGGCGGGAAGGCATGGCGTCCGAACCCGGCCCGGCGAGCCAGTACACGCGGCTGTCCCCGACCGACCCGACCGTGACGGCGGTGGGGGTGACGACCGCCGACACGAACGTGCAGGACGGCGCCGTGCCGGGCACCGACGGGTCGGCGAGCCCGGACACCACCTCGATCGCCCGTGCCACCGCCTCCTTCGTCGCCGCCTCCGGATCACCGTTCTCCAGCACGGCGTCCAGCAGCACGGTCGTCGCCTCGTCCACGGCTCGCTGCGAGGCGTTGTCGGCGCGGTCGGACGTCGCCACGCCGTCACACACCACGGCGACGACGGTCGGTGGCGCGTCCCCACCACGCACGGTGCCGTACGCCATGGAGTCCTCGTTGCGGGCGCGCCGCTTGCCCTTGTCGCTGATGCCGACGACCAGATCGAGATCGCACTCCATCCGGTCCCGCCCGCTCGGCTGCGCCAGCCCGCAGTCCTCGCAGAACCCGTCCGCACCAACATGGTCGCCACCGCAGCCGGCGCACGTGCCGTCGGCCTGCTTCGACACCGGGCCGCCCACCGGGGTTCTGCGCACGAGCAGGCTTTGCCCGCATCCCTCGCAGAACCGGTCCTCCGGTCCAACCGGCGCGTCACAGCCAGGGCAGTTCGTTACGGTCACACCCACGTCCTCGGTCGGATCTGGTTGGCGCTGTCCACCAATGCGATGCGTTCCCTCGTGCTGTCCGCGTGCCGCGCGAGCGTGCGGTAGCAGCTCTCCAGCGCGGTCCGCAGGTCGATCTCCGTCAACGGGCAGCCAAGCACAGACCCCGTGCCGTTCCTGTTCTGGGGCAGCCAGTGCAGTGCCGCCGAGAAAAGGCTTTCCGAGGCACGTGCGCGCCGTTCGGCGTCCAGTTCGAGATCCGCGAGCAGCTCACCGGCGGCCACGAGGTCCGCCTCGGTGAGGTCCGTCGCCGACACGTCCCGCACCCGCACGGCCGCGGCGGCGAGCCGGGCCGCGGTGTGATGGTTTGACGTCTCCGGCACGGAACACAGGACGTCGAAGGCCTCCAACCGGTTGCCCCGCGCGAGCAGCGCCCGCGCGAGGCCGAACGCCGCGCTGACGTAGGTGCGGTCGGTCCGCCACACCACGCGGTAGAAGCGGTCGGCGGTCGCCCAGTCCTCGATCGCCTCGGCGCACACGGCGAGCGCGAGCTTGGGTGCCGCCTCGCCCGGCACGGCGGAGTAGACGCGGTCGAAGAGCTGGCTCGCCGTCGCCGCGTCCCCGGCCGCCAGCGAGACCATGCCCCGGTACCAGTCGATGAGCCACAACCGCTCCAGGTCGAGCGCACCCCTGGCCAGTTCGTCGAGCCGGGCGCGGGCGGTGGCCGTGTCGCCCGCCTCCAGGTGGGCGCGGGCGATCCGCAGCCGCACCTCGACGGTGGCCTGGGGCGCCATGCGGAGCTCGTCGACCAGCGCCGCCGGGTCGGTCGACGTGACCGTGGCGAGGAACGCCGCGGCCGGGTCGTTGCCGTCCACCCTGGGCAGCGGCAGCGTGTGCACGAGCGCCGGCAGGCTGGGGCCCGCGTGAACGTCGATGCCGAACGAGCGCCGCTCCGGAGTGAACTCCGCGGACGGGCCCTGCCGAGGAGCGCCGTCCCCGGCCGCCAGCACCTCCCGCAGCACGCCGGTCAGCTGGTCCTTCATCTCCTCGGCGGAGACGAAGCGGGCCGCCGGCTCGCTCGCGGTCGCGCGGAGCAGGAACCGGTAGAACGAGTCGTGCTCGCCGAGCAGCGGCTCCTCGGCCTGGTTCGGCAGGCGGTCGACGTGGGTGCGCTGGAAGTCGAACGGGAACGTCATCACGGCGAGCGTGCGGCCCACCGTGTACAGGTCCGAGGCGACCGACGGCCCGGCGGTCGCGATCTCCGGCGCCTGGTAGCCGATGGTGCCGTAGACGGCGCTGTCCTCGTCGTCCATGTGCCGCACCGCGCCGAGGTCGATCAGCTTGAGCAGCTCCTCGGTCTGGATCACGTTGTCCGGCTTGAAGTCGCAGAACAGCAGGTTGAGCGAGTGCAGGTAGCCGATGGGCGGCAGCATCTCCAGCGCGTAGGCGATGGCGCGGTCGACAGGAAGGCACGCCTGCGCGCCCTCGGTCGACCGGATCTGCTTGAGCATCTCTTTGATGGACTGACCGCCGACGTACTCCATCACGATGTAGCCGGTCATCGTGCCGGTGTCCCGGTCGGGGTGCTGCACGAAGTTGTGGATCTTGACGATGTTGGGGTGCTCGACCTCGGCGAGGAAGCGCCGCTCCGCGACCGCCGCCGCCATCGCGTCCGCGTCCCCGGTGTCGAGGAGGCCCTTGAGCACGACCCACCGGTCCGCGACGGCCCGGTCGAGCGCGAGGTAGATCCAGCCGAGCCCGCCGTGGGCGAGACAGCCGAGGACCTCGTACTGGTCGTGCAGCACCTCGCCGGGGGAGAGCTTCGGGGAGAACGAGAAGCGGTGCCGGCAGGACGTGCAGAAACCCTCGGTGCGGCCGGGCTGCCCGTCGCGGCCGCGGCCCACCTTGGCGCCGCAGTTGCTGCAGAACCGCTTCTCCTCCGGCACCTTGGGGTCGGTGAGGACGGCGGACTTCGGGTCGCGGTAGGGGACACGCGGCACCTCGACCAGCCCGGCGCCCAGCAGCCCACGACTCGACGACCGCGTCGAACCACGACGCGAACCGGTGGTGACCGCCCCGGTGGACGCGGTCCACCCGGTGGCGACGGAGCCGGTGCGCGCGCTGCCGGTGCGTGTGCTGACCGGGTCGCTGTGCGTCGCGCCGCCGGTCGGGCCGAACGTGGCCGGTTCGGGTGCTGGCGTCGCGGGTTTGGTGCCAGGAGGCGCTTCGAGGCCGCAGGTGTCGCAGAAGCCGTCCTCGTCGAGCGCCCCACCGCAGCCGGTGCGGGGGCACGGGACGCCCTCGAGAGAGGCCGGGGTCGGGGGAGCGGGCGGGGCCTCCTGCCGCGCGGCCGTCGCGGTGGCGTGCGCGTGACCACCGCCGGTCGAGCTGGTCGCCGACGCGGCTGCCGACGAGGACGCGCTGGCGGTCGCCGCCACGCCAACGGGCGCCGCGAGCCCGCAGCTGTCGCAGAATCCGTCCTCGTCGAGGGCGCCGCCGCAGCCGGGTCGAGGGCACTTCGTCATTCCGATCCCTCCTCGCGGGGCTGCGTCCGGTCCTGGATGGCCTGCCGGTAGCGGTTCAGCGCGCGGGTCGCCGCCGCCAGGTCGCACGGCGCGGTGAACAGGAGCCGGTGCGCCTCGTCGTGCAGCCGGGACAGCTCGGTGTCCTCCGCGTGCCCCAGCCGTGCCGCCTTCACCTGGTAGGCCTCCAGCCGGCCACGCAGCTCCGCCCGGCGGTCCAGTAACCCGGTGATGGCTCGCAGCGACGTCCGCGCCGCCTCCATGGTGCTGATCGCGATCCGCTCCACCTCGTCGGTCTCTTTCGACAACGCGGCCCAGCCCGCGGTGTCCCTTCGTGCGGTCAAACGCTGGAGCCGGCCTCGTAGTGCCGCAGAGCCCCGGTCGGTCGGCGCGGGCAGGCCCGGTGCCGCGATCTTCTCCGTCATGGCCGCGTACGTCTGCCGTGCCGTCGCCTCGGCCGCCTCCACATCGGACAGCACCGACTCCAGCGCCGCCAGCCGGCCGGCGAACTCCTCGCGGATCCTGGCCAGCTCCCGCAGCCGGGTCTCCAACTCGGCCGCCCGGCGCTCGATCTCCGCCACCGCGTCGGTGGCGTGCGCGGTCAGCATGTCCGTGAGCGCCAGCTCCCGCGCGCGCTCCAGGTCGCGGCGCAGGCTGGTGAAGTCGCCCTCACCGACCGACTCCGCAAGCACCGACACCGCGTGCATGCGGCGGTCGAGTGGCTCGAGCCGGCTGATGGCGGTCGACCACGCCGACTCGGCGGTCGCCAGCACCGCGGTCACCGCGTCGAACGACTGCTTCATGCGGGCCAGCAGCTCGGCCATCGTGATGCGCTCGGTGACCTGTGCCGGGCCGGTCAGCCCGCGCCGCTCGATCGGCACGGCCTCCGAGTCCAGCTCCACGACCGGGCCGTGGAGGATGTGGGTCAGCTCCTCGATCTCCTCGTCACCCGGCTTCGACCGCCGCGCCCGGACCTCCCGCGCACGGGCGACCAGGTCGCGGTAGGTCGCGTACTGCTCCCACAGCGTCGCCATCGCGACGCTCGCCTCGGCCCACCGCCGCTCGGTCAGCCCGGTGAGGGCCGTGTCCCGCAGCAGCCGGTGCCCTGGGTGGCCGTCCATCGCCACCAGCGACTCGGCGATCCGCTCGCTGTCACCCTCGACCCGCGCCAGCGCACGGTCGATTTCCTCCCTGCTCAGCACGACACCTTCCATGGGCGCTCAGTCCCGGTACTCGGCGACGGGCGGCGCGCCCACGGGACCGAGCAGGGGCTTCATCCACGTGTCGTAGATGCGCAGCCACGTGCCGTCGGTCTTGATCTTCTCGAGCACCGCGTTCACGAACCGCACGAGGTCGTCGCGCTTCTTGGGCACCGCGATGGCGTACGGCTCGGGGGCGTCCACGCCGTTGACCACCTTGGTGAACGGGTCCTGGTCGGCGAGGCCGGCGAGGATGGTGTCGTCCGTGGACACCGCGTCGACCTGGTTCTGTTGCAGCATCACCAGGCAGTCGGTCCAACCGGCCACCTGCATGCCGACGGGTTTGGGATCGACGTCGAGGTTGACGATCCGCGCGAGCGACGTGGACTTCTCGGTGGCGCACACCTTCTTGCCGGCGAGTGACTGCTCGCCCTGATAGTCGAAGTTGTCCTTCACCAACACCTTCTGCGTGGCCTCGTAGTACACCGCCGAGAAGTCGGTCCACCCCCACCGCTCGCAGTTGGTGGTCATGGTGTGCACGACGAGGTCGACATCGCCGGCCTTGAGCGCGTCCTCACGCTGCTTGGACGTGAGCACCCGAAGCTGGAGCACGTCCGCGTCGGCACGGCCGAAGATGGCCTTCGCGATCTCTTTCGCCACGTCGAGCGCGAACCCCTCGATCTCGCCGGTCTCCGGGTTGCGGTAGCCGAACCGGTAGGTGTTCTGGTCGACGCCGACGACCAACTTGCCGTGGTCGCGGATCGCGGCCACTGTCGGGAAGGCCGACAAGGCGTCGGGGGCGGGCAGCGGCCCGTTCGGCCGGAAGCTCGCCCTCGGATTACCGCAGCTGGTGTCCACGGAGGGCGGGTCCAGGGCCCGGACCTCCTTGGCGCCCTCCGGCATGGGCTGGTCGACCGCCGCGGTCTGGCGGACGACCGGTGCGGCGGTCGACGTGCACCCCGCGGCCGCCAGCACCAGGACGAGCACCAGTGCGATCTTCTTCATCGGTACTCCTTGAGCCGCTGCCAGATCCCGATGACCGCGCCGGCCGCCGTCACCAGCGCCAGCAGGATCACGCCGACGACCGTGCCGGTCAACGCGCTGCTGGCCGAGGACACCTCCCGCTCGAAGATGGCGGTGGTGTTCGCGATGGCGTCCCGCAGCGAGCGGTCGACGTTGTCGAACTGTTCGGCCGCGGCACTGTTCGCGAGTTGCACGGCCGCCGTGTAGTCACCGCCGTCGTCCGCCTGGCGTACCTGAGTGTGCACCTGCTGCCACGCGCTCTCGTCGATGATCGCCGCTCTCAGCTCCCCCCACACGTCGGAGTTGCTCTCGGCGGAGAGGCTCTGTGCCTCGACCAGCTGACCCGCGAGTGCGGCCCGCGCCTTCCCGTAGGCCTCCTCGAACGCGGCGCCGCTGCCTCGGGCGACGAGCGTGAGTGTCTCGGCCCGGCGCGCGGCCAGCCCGTCGACTCGCGCGTCCACCAGCGCGTTCGTCAGTTCCGAGCCCTCGTCGCGGCTCGTTTCGACGCGGCCGAGCACGCCGATCGTGGCGATCAGCACCCACAGCAGCGACACCAGCGTGGCGCCGGTGGCCACGACCAGCCCGACGTTGAGCCGCCGCTGTGTGCGGCGACGCACGAACCGCTGGGCGTAGAAGAGCAGGACGAGCAGCGCCAACCCGAGCATGACCTCGATGACCGGTTGGAAGGCCGCCCGGTCCTGGTCTTCGGCGAGCGCGGCCGTTTCGTTGTCGTACAACCGTTCCGCGGCCGGCAGCAGCTTCTCCCGCATCAGGGTCGAGGCCTCACGCTGGTAGGCGGCGCCGACCGGCAGGCCCTGGCGGTTGTAGGCACGCGCGGTCTCCACCAGCCCGGCGTAGACCGTGAGCTGGCTGGACAGGATCGAGAGCGGGCTGTCCGGGTCGGCGAGGTCCGCCGGGTCACGCGCGGCCACGGCGATGGCGAGGGCGTCCTCGGCCTGCGCGAGGTCGGTCTCGTACCGGGTACGCACGGCCGCCGGCTCCAGACCGCCGGACAGGAACGCGCTGTTCGAGGTCGCGTCGGCGTCCGAGAGCGACCGGTACAGGTCCTGTGCGGCGACCGACAGCGGACCGCTGCGGGTCGCGAGGTTGTCGAGCGCCTGCGCGCGGCTCTGCACGCTGATCGCGGTGAACACGCCGACCAGCACGCTCGCCACGACGAGTGCCGCGGTGAACTTGATCAGCACGCCAGGTGTGGTCCTGGACAGCTCTCGCAGCTCCGCGACCCGGCCACGCCGTTCCGGGACCGGCGCCGGCCGTACCGGCGGTGGAGCGGTGGGAGCACTCATGAGGCCGTCCCCCGAATTCGTCGACACTCGAACCTTGCATCGTCCCCCGACGTGATCGCCAGCGTAGTCGCGGACCCGTTGCTGACTAGCGCCTTTCCTTCAAAGAGCCGCCGGACTTGACAACGGTTCCGTCTACCTCCACCCTTTCACTACTTCATTAGTGAAAGGGTGTTGCGCGTGATCGACTTTCGACTCGATCGCGGCTCCGGCGTCGCCACCTATCTGCAGCTCGTCCACCAGGTGAAACACGCGTTGCGCCTGGGCGTGCTCAGACCGGGTGACCGGCTGCCGACCGCGAAGGAGGTGGTGGACAAGTTGGCGATCAACCCGAACACCGTGCTGAAGGCCTACCGCGAACTGGAACGCGAGGGCCTCGTCACGGGGCGGCCTGGGCTCGGCACGTTCGTCGAGCGAACGCTCGGCGGCGCGTCGGTGGCCGAACACGCACGGTTGCGAACGGCGCTCGCCGCCTGGGTTCGGGACGCCCGCACGGCGGGACTGGACGCGGAGGACGTCGAGGCGCTGGTCGCCTCGGTGGTGCTCGACTCGTTTCGGGTAGGAGAAGACACGGCATGACACCCCCTGCGGTCAACCTCGAGATCAACTCTGGCCGAGTGCTTCGCAACCGCACCTCAGGGGAACGTGACGCAAGCCAGCCACAAGTACGTGACCAAACAGAACCAGCTGTCGGGCAACGCAACCAACACATTGAATTTCGGGGAGGCGGGACAGCATGAACGTCTTGGCTACTACTGGACTTGGTAAGCGGTACCGGCGCAACTGGGCACTCAAGGAATGTTCGGTGTCGGTGCCGGCCGGCCGCGTGGTGGCGCTGGTCGGTCCCAACGGGGCGGGCAAGACGACGTTGCTGCACATGATCGTCGGCCTGCTGTCGCCGGACGAGGGGAACGTTACGGTTCTCGGCAAGCCGGCCGGCACCAGGGAGACGATGTCGCGCGTCGCGTTCCTGGCGCAGGACAAGCCGCTGTACGAGGGGTTCTCCGTGGCGGACATGCTGCGCTTCGGCGCGCACATGAACACCCGGTGGGACGACGAGCTGGCCACCCGGCGCCTCGCCGAGCTGGGGATCCCGCTGGACCGCAAGGTCGGCAGGATGTCCGGCGGCCAGCAGGCACAGGTCGCGCTGACCGTGGCACTCGCCAAGCGGCCGGAGCTGCTCGTGCTCGACGAGCCGCTCGCGAACCTGGACCCGCTGGCCCGGCACGAGGTCATGCGTGGGCTGATGGCCGCGGTCGCCGAGAGCGGGATGACCGTCGTGCTGTCCTCGCACGTGGTGTCCGACCTGGAGGACACGTGCGACTGGCTGGTCGTGCTCAACCAGGGCCGGGTCCAGGTGTCCGGGGCCATCGAGGACCTCCTCGTCGCGCACCGCCTGCTGACCGGACCGGCGGAGCTGGCCGACGGCGTGGCTGCTCGACTGTCCGTAGTGGACGACTCGCGGACCGGTCGGCAGGCCACGATGGTCGTGCGTGCCGGCTCGCCGACGCTCGACCCCCGCTGGACGAGCCGGGGCGTGAACCTCGAGGAGCTGGTCCTCGCGTACCTGCGCCGCCCGGACGCGGCGGCACTGTCGGGACCCGTGCTGGCGGGAGCGTGACGCCATGGTGTGGCTGACCTGGCGGCAGCACCGGGTGCAGCTGCTGGTCGCGGCGGCGTTCGTGGTCGTGGTCGGCGTGCTGCTGTTCGTCCACGCGTCCCGCACGGGCACGCTGGTGGCACCGTCCGAACCGGACAGTGTGCGACGCAGGAACCTGCTCGACAGCCAGTTCGGCCAGGTGGGCCGGTTCCTGCTCTTCTCGGCGGCGCTACCGGCGCTGATCGGGCTGTTCTGGGGGACGCCGCTGCTCGCGCGGGAATACGAGCGCGGCACGCACCTGCTGGCATGGACGCAGTCGGTGCCCAGGCAGGCTTGGCTGGGGGTCAAGCTGGCGGGGCTCGGGGCGGCCGTGACCGCCGCCGGTCTTGTCTTCGGGTTCGCCATCTACGCGTGGGCGGGCGAGTTCGCCCCGACCCGGTCCGCCGGGCGCCTCGCGAACCAGGAACTGTTCGTGTCGACGGGGATCGTGCCGGCGGCGTGGTGGCTGTTCGCGTTCGCGGTGGGGGTCGCGGCGGGTGCCGTGTTCCGCAAGCTGCTGACCGCGATGGCGGTGACGCTCGGGGTGTTCTTCGCCGTCTACATCGGAGTGTTCAACACGGACGCGCGGCTGCACTACGCGACACCGGTGCACGTGGAGGAGACGGCCCCCGCCGACCGGGGCGAGCCGTTGCTGATCAACACCCGGTCCGGTGTCGAGGACCGGCTGCCGGGCGGCGCGCTGATGGCGGCGACCGGCTGGCTGGACCGGGGCGGAGTCCCGTTGAGCAACGCGGAGACGTGGTCCTGCGCGTCCACATCGGACTACCTGGCGTGCATGCGGGACAAGGGATACCGGTGGTTCGCGGAGTACCACCCGGCGGACCGCTACTGGCGGTTCCAACTGACCGAGGCCGGGGCGCTGCTCGTAGCGGCTCTGGCACTGGGCGCCGTGGCGTGGCGCCGTTCATGATTTCTGGAAGGGGATTGACATGGTGTGGGTGATGTGGCGACAGCACCGGGCGCAGGTGCTGGCCACGGTGGGGCTGTTGTTGTTGCTGGAGGTGTACCTGCTCGTCGCTGGGCAGGACGCGGCGGTGGTCCTCGGCTGGCTGCCGATCGCACCGCTGCTGATCGGGATCTTCTGGGGCGCGCCGCTGCTGGCGAGGGAGCTGGAACGCGGCACACACCGTCTCGCGTGGACGCAGTCCGTGACACGGCAGCGCTGGCTGCTGTCGAAGCTGGGCGGGCTCAGCCTCGTCGTGACGGTGGCCGGGCTGGCACTGGGGTTGATGGTCAGCACGTGGGTGACGGCGCACGACGCCGATCGGTTCGGAGACACGGCGTTGTTCGGTGGCAGCGGGGTCGTGGCCGGTGCGTGGTGGCTGTTCGCGTTCCTGCTCGGGTCCGCCGCGGGCGGGTTGCTGCGGCGGCTGCTCCCGGCCCTCGCACTGACGATCGTGGTGTTCCTGGTCATGCTGTTCGCGATGGTCCAGTCGCGGGGCAACTTCGCGGAGCCGTTGCGAAGCCTGGACGACTATCCGGCAGCGGGCACCCTCGGCACCGCGGCGACGTGGCTCGCCCCGTCCGGCGAGGAGGTCGACACCCCGCCGGTGTGTCTGGACGCTTCCCGGCTCACCTACCTGGGCTGCGTGGAGGACGCCGGCTACCGCAGCGTCTACTACTACCAGCCGGCGGACCGGTACTGGCGGTTCCAGTGGACGGAGACCGGGATCCTGTTGCTGTGCACGGTGTTGCTCGCGGGGCCGGTCGTGTACCGGGTGCTCAGGCGTCCGGTCTAGGCGCGCCGGCGGGCGGGGTGTCGACCAGGCCGTACCGGACCGCGCAGGACGCCGCTTCCAGGCGGGAGTGCACGCCGAGCTTGGTGAGCAGCGCGTGGACGTGTGTCCGGACGGTCGTCGTCGACACGCCGAGGCGTTCGGTCATCTCCGCCGTGCTGAGCCCCTCCGCGAGCATGCTCAGGCACTGTCGCTCCCGGCCCGTGAGGTGGCTGGCGAGCCGGCGCATCTCGGCCGCGTCGTCGGAGGGCTGCCGCTCCCGCCACTGCCACGGCACGTCGATCAGGACCTCACCGGCCATCGCCCGCTCGACCGCTCTCGTCACGTGGTCCAGCCCTCGGGTCTTGTGCACGTAGCCGACGGCGCCGGACCGCAGGGCCTCCAGGACGGAACTGCTGGTCGTGTCCGCCGTGAGCACGATGACCTTCGTGTGTCTGTGCGCCGCGACGACCTCGGTCACGCCGTTCTTTCCCACGGTGGCGCCGAAATGCCGGTCGAGCAGGCACACGTCCGGCGCGTGCTGGCGGACCGCCTCGACGACCTCCGGCAGCGTCTGTCCCGTGCCCACGACCCGGATCCCGCGCCGTTCGAGGAGCGGGCCGAGCGTTTCGAGGAAGACAACATGATCATCGCCGAGAACAACGGTTATCACGCTGTTCCGCCTCCCCGGAATTCGATGTGTTGGTCGCGTTGGGGGACGGATGGTGCTGTTTGGTCACGTACTTGTGGCTGGCTTTGCGTCACGTTCCCCTGAGGTGCGGTTGCGAGCCGCGAGGCCGACACAGGGAGTGTCATGCCGTGTTCTCCATGTTCGCGACGATGTCGGAGGCTGGGGTGAGCAACCGGCCGCCGGTCCGGAAGATCACCCGTGCCCGCGTGCCGACCGGTTCGCGCGGTCGAATCTCGATCTCGGCGGCACAGGCCTTCGCGAGCTCGGCCACGGTACGGAGGCCGAGCGTCGCCACCGGTTCGGACGCGGCCGCGAAGCCGGTTCCGTCGTCGCGGATCTCGATCACCAGCGGTCGCTCGCCGTAGACGGCGATCTCGACGTGGCCGGCCGGCCAGGCGGCGTCGATCGCGTTCCCGACGAGGTTCGCGAGGATGCGCCAGAGGATCATGCTCTCGACGTGCAGTTCGGCATCGGCGGCACGCAGCGAGATCCGCGGCCCGCCGAGGACGGACAGGAGCGAGACGAGCTGGGTGAGCAGCGGCTGAAGCCGCACCAGCTCGGCCCGCCCGTGCCGCATCGTGGCGTGGCCGATCACGTCCGACAACCGCCCGGTCTCCCGGCTGAGCAGTTCGAGGTTCTCCCGTGCCGAGCAGGGAAGCGCGTCCTCGTCGAGCAGGGAGTGAATGACATAACCGATGATCGTTATCCCGTGGCCGACGTCGTGCAGGACGCCCTGCAACGACGACGCCGCGTGGTCGCCGCTTCGCCGACCGGGAGTGTTCCGGCGCTCGGGTACAGGTCGCATCATCGGATCCCCTTCGTCCGCGGTGATGGTCGAGGCGGACCCGTCCGGGCTCGCCTCGACCCACCTCATCCACCGCTGTGACCACACAGACGGCCGGACGAACGCGATCGTTAGCACATTTGGCTTATTTCCTGGGGAGTTGATCACTTCCAGTTCTGGCGGTACCACTCGAACGTGTGACGGGCACCCTCTTCGAGTGACACGACCGGTTCGAAGCCGGTCAGCTGCCGAAGGGTCGTGAGGTCGGGGCAGCGCCGGGCGACCGAGCCCGGCGGCGCGGGCACGGACTCCACCGTCGGGTCGTACCCGGCCACGCGCAACACCAGCTTCGCGAGATCGCCGATGTTCGCCTCCTCCGTGTCGTTTCCGATGTGGACGATCCGGCCGGTGGCGGCGTCGGCGGCCATGAGCCTGACCATCGCCTCGACGGCGTCGTCGACGTGGCAGAACGCACGTGACTGGTCCGCCCCGTACAGCAGGAACGGATCCTCCCGGCGCATCGCCCGCAGCGACAGCTCCGGGATCACGTGGTCGGCGCCCATCCGGGGGCCGTACACGTTGTGGAAGCGGCCGACGACGAACGGGATCTTCTTCGCCCGCGCCGTGTGCACGACCGCGGCCTCGCCGAGCATCTTGCTGACGCCGTAGGCGAACCGAGGGGCCGCGATGTCCTCGATCATCAACGGCACGGTCTCCGGGGTCGGCACCGGCACGATTCCCGCGCTGACCCCGCCCGCGTACGCCTCGCTGGTGGACGCGAAGAACAGCCGCTCGCCCGGCCGCAGCCAGTCCAGCAGGTGCAGCAACGCCAGTGTGTTGGTACGGATGACCCGCGCGGGGTCCGACTCGACGTTACGCACGCCGACGACGGCGGCCAGCATGTACACGTGGTCCCAGCCGTGCGGCAGCGTGTCGTACGACGTGGGGTCGGTGAGGTCCGTGTGCACCACCGGCACTCCCAGTGCCGCCAGTTCGGGGTCCTGACGGCCTCGGGAGAAGTCGTCGGCGATGGTCACGGCGTGCCCCTCGGCGAGGAGCCTGCGGGTCAGATGCAGGCCGATGAAACCGGCGCCGCCCAGGACGAGAGTTCTCATGCCGACACCTCCGGCTCGAAACCGAGGCCGGCGTACCGCACGCCCCTCGCGGTGATCTCCGCGGCGCAGAGGATCCGCCAGGAGTCGTACACGAGCCGCACGCGCGAGCCCGCCAGCGCCGTCGCGAGGTCGAGCCCGCGGTACTCGGGATGGTCGGTGATCACCAGCACGGCGTCCGTGTCGCGGAAGGCCGCCGCCAGCTCGATCGGCTCGCCGCCGTAGGAGCGGATCACGTCGTCGCGGACGAGCGGGTCGTGCCCGAGCACCCGGATGCCGGCGGCCTGGAACACCGGCATCATCGTGGCGATCGGTGTGCCACGCATGTCGTCGGTCGGTGGCGAGCCCTTGTACGCCCAGCCGAGGACGGTCAGCGTCGAGCCGCCGTGCTCACGCATCAGCTCGACGACGCGGTGCGCGACGTGCACCGGCAGTTCCTCGTTGAGAGTCCTGGCCGCGCCGATGAGTCGCGGCACGTGCCCGCTGCGCCCGGCGCCCGACAGCATGATGTACGGGTCCTTCGACAGGCAGCCCCCGCCCACGTAGCCGGGTCTGGCGATGTCCGGCCTCGGGTAGTCGAGGTTGGTCGCTCTGATCACCTCGAGCGGGTCGAGCCCGAGACGTTCGGTGAGCATGGCGATCTCGTTGCCGAACGAGTAGATCACGTCGGTGTGGCAGTTGTTGGTGAGCTTCACCAGCTCGGCGGTCTCCAAAGTGGACACCGGGACCAGCTGTCTGGACAGCCGGTCGAACAGCCGAAGGCCCAGCTTCAGGCTCTCGGCGTCGAGACCGCCGACGACCTGCGGCAGTTCGACGAGCTCACGGAGCGCGTTGCCCTGGATGGTCCGCTCGGGCGCCATCACCAGACGTGCCGATCCCCACGCCCTGACCAGCGGCGGAAGCACCACCTCGCGGCTCGTGCCGACCGGCACGGTGCTGCGGACCACGACGAGTGTGTCCGGGGCACAGCGCTGCGCGACGTGTTCCGCGGCGGCGGCCAGGTTGGCCAGGTACGGCTCGTGCGTGGCCTCGTCGACCGGCGTGGACACGGAGATGATCGCGGCGTCCACCCCGCCGGCCGGGAGTTCCGGCGCGATGAAGATGTTCTTGCCGATGTGCTCGGCGAACACCTCGGCCACACCGGGCTCGAAGATGTGCGGCTTGCCTCGGGCGAGCGACTCCAGCACGGCGGGCTGAGTGTCCACGCCGTGCACCTCGTATCCCTTGCGCGCCATCGCGGCGGCCAGGGTGAGGCCGACATAGCCCATTCCGATGATGGCGACTCTGTTCATTTCCGGTGATTCCAACGTAATCTCTTTCTCTTTCCTATTACCCACACGGTGGGACGACGGTGTCCAGGGCGCGTACGGTCACATATCCGAAAAACTGTTCTTCGCGGTAACGGCGACAGGCCAGCGCGATGTTCTCCGGCCTGGTGGCGTAGTCGATGGCGATCACGATCTTCCCGGCCCTGCGCAGTGCCCTGGTGTTCGCCAGGTTCTCCACGCAGTAGTCCTCGACGCAGGGCTCGTCGGTGGCGAGGAAGAACAGCTCCTCCATGCCGATCCCGTCGATGGCGTCGACGTATCCCGGATACCGGCGCAGTTCCGGCGAGTTCTGCGGGAAGACCCAGAAGTCGGGGTTGTTCTCCTTGGCGTACCGGCTGATCCGCACGATGAGGTCGACCATCCTGGCGCCGAGGGTCTCCCGCGTCTGTCCGGGCACGAGCCGCAGGTCGATCTCCTCGTACGCCAGCGGCGTGTCCAGGTACACGCCGTCGAACCCGGCGGCGAGCGCGCGGTCGACCCTGGGTCGCACCACCTCGTCCCACCACCGCGGCTCCCAGTACCTGGCGAAGTACTCGCCCGGCCAGTCCGGCCACTCGTTGAGCAGCAGATCCGGCGCGCGGCCGCGGAACGCAGCGAAATCGGGCCGGAAGTCCTCGATGGAGCCGATCTCGAAGTACGCGAGCACCTTCTTTCCCGACGCCTTCAGCCGGCCGATCTCCTCGGCCGTGAAATACGAGCTGCCCGCGTCGCGCGCCAGGTCGATGACCGCGATCTGGAAATCCCCTCGGGCCATCTCGTCGAGCCGGCCGTCGGCGTAGTTCTGCAACTGGTACACCACGTTTCTCATGGACTTTCCTGTACTCGTGTCGGGAACGCATGCCGCCAGCAACACCGCCGCGCACGCGACGGCGATCACCCGGCGGCCCGGCATCAGGCCGCCCAGCTCGCGCGCACCGACTCCCGCAGGTCCAGGGTCGGGGCCCAGCCCAGGGTGCGTTGGATCCGGCTCACGTCCGCCGCGATCCAGTCGACCGCGCTGGACCGTGCGGGAGCGGGCGCGGCTTCGAGCACACGGCCGGTGAACCCCGCCTCCTCGGCGAGCATCCCGACGACGTCACGCGCTTTGACGGCCACCCCGCTGCCCACGTTGAGCACCGGCTCCTTCACCTGCCCGGCCAGTGCCGCCGCGGTGATCGCCGTGGCGACGTCGCGGACGTCGACGAAGTCCCGGTACGCCCCGAGCGGACCGAGACGGATGGCGTCCTCGTCGCGCGCGATCGCCGCACGCATGCGTTCCGCCGCCCTGCCGAGCAGGTTCTCGACGGGCAGACCGGGCCCGATCGGGTTGAACACCCGCAGCGCCACGGCATCCACGCGTTCGGCCGCCGCGGCGGCCCGGACGAGCTGTGTGCTCGCGAGCTTGGTCACCCCGTAGTCGGCGACCGGCTGCTGCGGGTCGTCCTCGGCCACCGGCTGTCCGTGCGGCACCGTGCCGTACTCGCCTGCCGAGCCGAGCACGACCAGCCGCGCGGCCGGGGCCTCGCTCTGCACCGCGTCCAGCAGGCGAGCGGTGACCCGCACGTTCGCCTCGACCAGTTCGGTGGTGGTCCCGGCGAGCTTCCCCGTGCAGTTGATCACAACGTCGGGTCGGACGTGCCGCAGCAGCCAGCCCAGTTCCCCTGGGCCGGCGGCGACGAGGTCGTGGCGCACCCAGCCGTCGCGGACCTCGCCGCGGCCCGCCCGGGTGAGCACGCCGACGCGTGGATCCCGGGCCAGGACCTCGGCCACCTGATGACCCACGAAACCAGAGGCACCGAACAGCAGCACACGCGCCGCGGTCACGATGCGACCTCGACATCGGCGACCGGCCGCACGTGCGGCAGGAGGATCGGCCGGAGCTCCTCGAACGCTCGGTTGGCCTCGTCGTAGTCGTCGGGTCGGCCGATGTCCAACCAGTACCCGTTGAAGTCGTAGGCGTGGGGTTGCTCGTCCCGGTCCAGCAGGTCGAGCACGAGGTCGTCGAAGCCGAACGGCACGTTCTTCGGGTAGCGCGCCAGAACGTTGCGCGACATCGCGTAGACGCCCATGCTCACGCCGTAGGACAACGTCGGCTTCTCGCGGAACTTCACGATGTGGCCCTCGACCGTCTCCAGCGTGCCGAAGTCGATCTTCACCTTCCGCTGGTAGGTCGCGACCGTCAACGGCGCCAGGGAACGCTGGTGCGAACACAGCAGCGCGGCGTAGTCGAGGTTGGTGAGCACGTCGCCGTTCATCACCAGGAAGTGCTCCGGCAGCCGGTCGAGGAAGTTGAGCAGCGGGCCGATCGTGGACAGCGGCTTGTCCTCTTCGGCGTAGTCGACCTCCAGACCCCACCGTGACCCGTCGCCGACGAACGCGCGAATGAGCGTGCCGAGGTGACCGATCGCGAGCGTGACCCTGGTGAAGCCGTGCATCTTCAGCTGCCGCAGGATGATGTCGAGGATGCAGTACTCCTCGCCGATCGGCACCAGTGGTTTCGGTAGGGCCGTGGTGTACGGCCTGAGTCTGACGCCGCGGCCTCCCGCGAGAATCGCCACGTGCATGGGTTTTCCTCCATCGCTTTCTTCGGTCACCGGTACCGGTGGACGTCCCCGATGCCCCTTCTCAGGGCGGTGAGTAGTAGGAGCAGCAACAAGGTGGCGCTGCCCAGGAAGATCGGAATCTCCCCGTAGGGCGCCAGGCGGGGGGCGACGAGAATCGTCAGCGGGACGTACACAGCCAGGACGGCCGCCGTGACGACCAGTAGCGGCCGGAACCGCTGGTGGTTGGCGAGCAGGAAGCCGATGAAGTAGGCGCCGCCAAGCACCAGGTGCGCGTCGATCAGCAACGCGCCCTCGAAACTCAGCGAGCCGAACTCGGCGAGCACGAGCAGCAGGGCCGTACCGAGGCCGACGAGCACGAGCATGCAGAGCCCGAGCTCACCGAGCACCACGCGCCAGACGTCGCGCCGGAACGCCGCCGGCGAGCCCGCGGTGTGCATGAGCGCGTCCGCGCGTTCGGCGAACCGGTGCGAACGCCATTCCAGCACCCCCATGCCGAGCACGAGCGGCGCCACCCCGATCGACACGTCGAACGGCGCCGTCAGGTACCTGGCGTCCGTGTACAGCAGAAAACCCGCCGAGATCGCGGCATATCCCACGCTGGGCAGCGTGGCGAGCAAGGTCCGGGGCAGCGGCGCGGGCCGGGGCGGATCCGGCTTGGCGGATCTCACGACCGTCGCGTACCCGGCGACGGCCATCACCAGCACGCTGGACGCCGCGCCCACCAGCAGGGTGGGCCGCGAGAGCTCGGCGGGAAGCCCGGCGGCGTAGTAGACCACGCCGGCAACGCACGCGGGCAGCATCAGCGCGACCAGGCGCAACTCCTTGCCGTGGAAGACCAGCACCGCGGCGCCGAGCTGAAAACCCAGCTGCGCCACAACGAACGCGACCATCTCCGGTCCGCCTGGGCCGACGGCGGCGAGCAGCCACGCGGCCCCAAGCCCTGCCAGGAGGGCGGCGGAGCCGAGCAGCCGCAGTACCCGTCCAGCCTGCCGGTGCCTGCCCTGGCCCAGTAGCTGGAACGCGGCGACGCTCATGCCCATGCCCGCGACCCAGCCCACCGCGGTGGCGAGCACGAGACCGCGGAGCATCGCCGGCGCGCCGAGCGTGACGAACACGGCGGGGTAAACGGCGCATGGCAGGGCGTAGAGCGGGCCGTGGGCGAGGGTGCGCAGCGCGCCGGGCGCCTTGCGCTCCGGCCGGTCCAGGGCTGCCGCCGCGAAGGCGAGCCGGGGGGAGACGCTTTTGGCCAACGCGAACACGTCGGGGTAGCCGTAGGTCTCCCGTGCCATCGCGTCGGTCACCCCACGGCTTTCGAGCACGGCCGCGATGTGCAGTTCGTCGACGGCCGCGGGAACCAGCGGCGCCAACGCGGGGATCAGGTCCGCGACCGGGTCGTCCCGGTTCATCCGGCCACCTCCCCGAGGTCGCCGTAGATGTCCCGGTAGGCGTCGGTCCACTGGTCGAGCGTGAACATGTCCAGCACGCGTCGGCGCGCGATGGCGCCGAGTCGTCGCCGTAGCTCGTCATCGGGGAGCAACTTCAGACATGCCGCGGCGACAGCGGCGTGATCTCTCGGTGGCACCACGAAACCCGCGTCGCCGACCGCTTCGGACACCCCGCCCACGTTGGTGCAGACCTGCGGCCTTCCCGTCGACATCGACTCAACGACCGTGTAGGGAAAACCCTCCGAGACGCTGGTCAGCACGACCAGGTGGCCAGCGCCGTAGGCGTCGACCTGCCGCGGGACGCGGCCCTCGAACACCGCGACGCCGGTGAGCCCGAGTTCTGCGATGAGGCGTACGCAACTCGCGTAGTACTCCTTGTTGGCCTCCGGCACCGGGCCGAACATTCTCAGCCGGGCACCGGGCAGTTCCCGGTGGACGATCTCGAAGGCTCGGATGAGTGTGTGCAGGTCTTTCAGCGGGTCGACCCGCCCGACGAACACGATCGTCGGGTCCGCCGGCTCTGTCGCGGCAGCGGGGAAGTCGTCCGGGTTGATGCCGTTGTACATCGTCCGCATCCGCGCCGGGTCCGCGCCGTTGTAGAGCTGCCAGCGGCGGTTGTAGCTGGAGTGTGGTGCGAGCACGTCGACCATCCGGTACGCGGCACTGGTCAGTGCCCGGTGGAAGCGGACCAGCAGCATCTTGACCGGGTGCGACAGTTTCTCGGTGGCGAGGCTGAGGTACCGCTCACGCAGGTAGACGCCGTGTTCGGACATCACCAGCGGGGTGCCGTTGGCCCACTTCGCCGCCATGCCGACGAGTGCGCTGACTCCGCTCATCGCGAGGTGGCAGACGTCGGCTCGGACGGGCGGGTGGGACAGCGGGCGAAGCAGGTGCTCGATCTGGTCCGCGGCGACGACCGCGTCGCGCAGTGTCAGCCGACCGTGGTGGCCGTCCACATCGGCCGCTCGCCACGCGAGCAGCATTCGTTCGATCGAGTCGTTGGCGACGAGCGCCGCGCCGAGGTCGGCCCGCTGCGCGAACGTGAACAGCTCTCGCATGGTGGACAGGAACTCATCGGTCGCCGCCGCCGACAGGCCCACCTGGCATTCCTGTGGGCGTAGCAGTGCCCGCAGGAACGCGTCATGTACCGCGGCGAACGACGGCACGGGGCCACGCGTCCTGCGACCTCGCGGGGGTTTGCCCCACAGCGGGATCCGGACCAGGTCCGTGAGGTTGTCCGGCGTGTCCCAGGTGCTGCGTTCGGTGCCGTCCTCACAGAGCGACACGAAGGTGAACCGGTGGTCGGGCATGCCGCTGATCAGCTGGTGGCACCACAGGCTGACACCGCCGGTGTAGAACGGGTAGGTGCCTTCGGCGACGAGTGCGATCCGCGGTCGCCGTCTCGTCGAGGGCACCAGGCCAGGCGAAGCCGGCGTGACAGCCGGCGGCATGTCAAGACGGAACGGCACGGGGTTGTTCATGTCCGGGGCCTCGCTGTCAGGGTGACGGTGTCGTTCGCCGTGAGGCCGAGCCGTGCCACGGTGTCGTTGCCGTAGCTCTCGGCCTGGTCGGGTCCTTTCTGGTCCGCCTCCGTCGCGGGTCTCGTCTCGAGGCCGGTGACGAACAGCGAACCGGCCGTCGCCGGCGTGTACGTGATCGAGCCGGTCCTGCGGTTCCACACCGGATCGTCGCTCGCGGCGAGCCCGGCGAAGTGCGACGTGCGGTCGTCCACGTACGTGGCGAGCGTCAGCCAGTCCGGGTTGCGCAACGGGACCTGGTAGTAGGCGCTGTACTTGGCGAGGAGCGCGTCCAGCCAGTCGAAAGTGAGGCTCCTGCCGGGCGCGTACACGTGCAGGTTTCCCTGGTGCAGGGTGTGCGTGTACGCCGAGCCGGACATCAGGTGCCCTAACGCGAGGTCGGCCTCCGCGTCGACGATCTCCTCGTACGTCAGGTCACGGCCGAGCCGGGACTGTTCGGAGCCGTGCACGCCGTAGAGTCCGTTGTAGAGCGTGACCTGCTCGTCGGGCGTGGTGGCCTCGTAGGCGATGTTGGTCGGCCAGTCCGGCACGACGAGAATGTCCGGTCGCAGCGGGTGGTGGACGCCGCAGTTGAAGTTCGTCGGGCGGTGGCCCGTGAACGACATGTTGCCGTGCACGTAGCGGACGCCGAGATCGCTCGCGGCCCGTAGCATCGCCCCGTTCGACGCCGCGAGTCCGAAGTCCGTCACCGACTCGCTGCGCGGGTCGGGCCGGTACACGCCCAGACCCGAGTACTCGGGTGTCTTCAGCACGGCGACGGGTACGGGCAGCCCGATCGACGCCGCCGCGTCGAGGTTGTCGTCGATCTCGGCGTGGCTGCGCGCATAGGACGTCGTGGTCATCTCGGGATGGCTCAGGGTGTGGTTGATCCAGCGGAACTCGTCGACCAGGCAACGCGAGTAGCTCGTGAGTGGGTCCGGGGTGTCCTTGATGTCGCACTGGGCGGGGGCGTTCGGGTTGAGCCCGCTCCCGTTGTAGGCCAGCTGGAGCGTGAACCCGGTCGCGAGTGGATACCGGATCTCCAGATCCCGTTGCTGCTGGACGATCTCGGCGACCTCCGGCCCACTCAGCCGGAACACGTCGGTCTTTCCGTTCGCGCGTAGGCGTTCCGTCGCGGCGAACCAGTCATCGACGTCGACATTGAGCCAGTGGCGTTGTTCGCCGGCGAAGACGCCTTTCGTGACCCAGCGCAGCAGGCCGTAGGCGACGAGGTCGACCGGCGGTAGGTTGGCGCCGAGCACGAAGGTGAGCGCGGCCCGTTCCCGGCCGTCCGGAGCGCGGCTGAGCACCCCGACGACGTCCCCGTCGACGGTGAGGAGTGGCTCGGCGTCGCAGTCCGGCGCCAGCGTGGTCCGGTAGACGTATGTGCGTGAGAGGGGAAGCCGCGCACCGGGGCGCAGATAGTCGAAGAGCCGCGCACCCGTGCCGGTCAGGTCGGCGTGCACGGGAGAGTCACCGACCGCGCCCTCGGTTTTCGCGCGTAGGCAGTAGTCCTCGCCCGGCGAGCCGGGTGCGGTGTTGAGCGCCACCTGCCGGACGTCGAAAGTACGTTCGTAGCCGTGCAGTGCAGCCCATTCGCCTGGCGCGAGTGCGCTGACGTAGCTTCCGTCGTCGGTCTTCTTCAGCAGAGCGCCGCTGGTGAGCAGGATGCCGTTGTACCGGCCGATGTCGTCCCGCACGAGCCTGCTCTCGTCGAGCGGTTCGGTGCCGGCGAGCAGGACGTCGTAGGGTGTCCCGATCCGGTCGAGAACCGCCTCCCAGACGGGGAGTTCGACGTCGTCCGGGCCGGTCGCGATCACGAGTTGCCGCAGTGACACCTTGTCGCCCTTCACCGAAGGGACATCGAGCTCCTCGGCCCGGCGCACGGGCACGAACTCGATCCGTGGTGCCGGCGGTGTCACCCGGCTCGCCGTCACGTCGAGCTCGCCGCCCGACCGAGGGGCGAGGACGGTGACGACGGCGAGCCCGGCGGCGGTGGCGACCAGCAGGGGGCCCGGCGACTTGCTGAGCACGGTACGCAACCTCATGAGCGCTTGGATTCCATCCGTTCTTTGTTGGGAGCCCTGGGGTCGCCGGCGGGCTGCCGCCGACCCCAGGGCCGGCTGTCAGGCCCTCGGAGTGGCCCTGACCAGGACGGGCAGTCCCGCGGTCAGGGACACGCGCGAGATGTTCTCCGTGCCGTACCTGTCCGTCTGGACGCCGCCCAACAGCGTCGTGACGCCGGTCATGAACAGCGCGCCAGAGCCGGCCGGGGTGTACGTGACGGTGTTGGTGACCCGGTTCCAGACCGCGTCCCGGCCGTTGCCGATCGCCGCGAAGTGCGCGTTGCGGTCCGCCGCGTACTTGGCCAGCGTGAGCCAGTCAGGGTTGCGGACCGGCACCTTGAAGTACGCCGTGTACTTGGCCATGATCGCGTTCAGCCAGTCGAACGTGAGAGTCTTGCCCGGCGCGTACACGTGCACGTTGCTGATGTGCAGTGTGTGCGAGTACACCGAGCCCGACATCACGTGCTGCAGGGCCATTGTGGACTCCCAGTCGATGACCTCCGCGTAGGTCAGGGCATGGTCGAAGAACGCGAACCTGCCGCCCGGCCCGAAGAAGCTGTTGAAGAAGTAGGTCTCCTCATCGGGATTCGTCGTGTGGTAGGCGATGTTCGTCGGCCAGTCCGGCACGATCAGCAGGTTCGGCTGCAGCGGGTGGTAGATGCCGCAGTTGGCGCAGCTCGGCCGGTGGCTGGCGAAGGACATGTTGCCGTGCAGGTACTTCACGCCGACGTCGCTGGCCGCCCGCAACATCTCCCGGTTCGACGCCGCGAGCCCGAAGTCGGTCGGCGGGTCGGTGTCCAGTGCGTTCGGGTCCGGGTTGTACACCCCGAGGCCCGAGTACTCGCCCGTCTTCAGGACCTGGGTCGGCACGGTCAGGCCGATCCGCCGGCCGAGGGTGAGGTTGCGCTGGATCTCGGTACGGCTCTGGTCGTAGGTCGTGAAGTTCATCTTCGGGTGGGTCAGCGTGTGGTTGATCCACCGGAACCTGTTGGACAGGCATCGGGTGTAGCTCGTGAACGGGTCTGGCGTGTTCGTCGAGCTGCACTGCGACGGCGCGTTCAGGTCGGCGTCACCGGCGTTGTAGGCCAGGTTGAGCGTGAAGTCGCCGGCCAGCGGGTACTTGGTGCGCAACGCCGTCTGCTGCTGGTAGATCCCCTGCACCTCGGGGCCGGTCAGCGAGAAGCCCGGGTCCTGGTCGATGGTGCCGTCCAGCTGCAGGTGGTCGCTCGTGTTGAACCAGTCGTCCACATCGACGTTGAGCCAGTGCCGCTGCTCACCGACGAAGATGCCTCTGGTCGCCCAGTTCACCAGCCCGTAGCCGAGCAGGTCGGTCTGTGGCAGGTACTGGTTGGACGTGAACGTCAGCGCGGCGCGCTCCCTGCCGTCCGTCGTCGGGCTGAGCACACCGACCACGTCGGTGCCGATCCTCAGGAACGGCTGGGCGTTGCAGCCGGCCGCGATCACCGAACGGTACACATAGGACTCGGAGATGGGGATCCTGACGCTGGCCTTGAGCCTGGGGAACACCGTGGCACCGGCCGTGGTGAGCGTCGCGAACTCGGGCGTCGCGCCGATGCCGCCCTCGGTGCCCGCGCGCAGGCAGTAGTCCTCCGGCGACGTTCCGAACGCCGTGTACAGCGAGACCTGCCGAACACGGTACGTGCGCTCGTAGTTCCACAGCGTGGTCCACTCGGTCGCGTCGAAGTGGCTCACGAACGCGCCGGTGCTGTCCTGGTGCAGCAGGCTGTTGTTGGTGAGCAGCACAGCGTTGTACTTGCCCACGCCGTCGGGGCGAACCAGCATGCCCGCGTCCAGCGTCTGGCTGTCGCCATACACCACGTCGTAGGGGCTGCCGATCCGGTCAAGCACAGCCTTCCAGGTGGACAGTCCGAGGTCGTACTGGTCGTTGGCGATGATCAGCTGGCGCAGTGCCACCTCGTCACCGGTCGCCGCCATGGCGGATGGCGCTCCCACGAACGTCATGCCCGCGGTCAGCGCGGCGACCAGTGCGAGGGCCGCGGGACGTCTCTTTCTCCGAGACCTTGAATTCATAGTTTTCTCCGACATCCTCAACTTTGCGAGATGGGACAAACCGTCGCCGTGCGACCGCTCTGTCGAGAGGTGAGTTTGCCCAGCACGTCGGCCTGCCCGGGAATGCTGTTACCCCTTTGGGACAAACAATTGGCGGCCTCGTACACATGTATGAGAACAGTCTCCGTCAGTCGCACGAGGACAATGTGGAGCGAGGGGTATTTCCTGGATATGACAGGGAGGAGGCCGCGCCTATGTGTGGCATCGTGGGTTATGTCGGCAACCGGGACGCCGTGTCGGTGCTGGTCGAGGGGCTCCTGCGGTTGGAGTACCGGGGCTACGACTCAGCGGGTGTCGCGGTGCTGCGAGATGACGAACTGCTGTCGGTGAAGGCGGCCGTTCGCGTGTGGCAGCTGCGGAACATGGTGACCGACCTCGCCGGCGCGCATCTCGGGATCGCACACACCCGCTGGGCGACGCACGGCCCGGCGACCGAGGCGAACGCGCACCCGCATTTCGACTCGAGCGGCCGGTTCGCCGTGGTCCACAATGGAATCATCGAGAACGCGGAGGCACTGCGCACGCAGCTCGCCGACCGCGGCGTCGAGTTGGCGTCCGACACCGACTCGGAGGTGTTCGCCCACCTGGTCGCCGAGGCGAGCGAACAGGGAGGCCGCCTCGAGGACGCGGTGCGTGCCGCGCTGCGACTGGTCGAGGGGACGTACGGGCTCGTGGTGCTGGACGCCACCCGGCCGGACGAGCTGGTCGCGGCCCGCAACGGCAGCCCCATCGTGCTCGGGATCGGCGCAGGCGAGATGTTCGTCGCCTCCGACGTCTCGGCACTGGTCCGGCACACCCGCCAGGTCGTCTACCTCGAGGACGGCGAGCTCGCCACCGTGCGGGCGGGTGAGTTCCACACCAGCACGATCGACGCCCGCACCACGCACCGCGCACCCACCACTGTGGACCTGGGCGTCGACGACTACGAGCTGGGCGGGTTCGCCGACTACATGGACAAGGAGATGGCCGAGCAGCCGGAGGCCGTCGTCCGGGTCCTCCGTGGACGGCTCGACGCGAAGCTGGGCACAGCGCGGCTCGACGGGCTCGGCCTGAATCCCTGGGAGCTGCGGGGAATCCGGCGGGTGAAGTTCCTTGGCTGCGGGTCGGCCTACTATGCCGGGCAGCTGGGCGCGGCGGTCGTCGAAGAGCTCGCGCGGGTGCCCGCCGACGCCGAACCGGCCGCGGAGTTCAGCTACCGCAACCCGGTGGTCGATCCGGACTGCCTGTACGTAGCCGTCAGCCAGTCGGGCGAGACCTTCGACACCCTGGCGCCGGTGCAGGAGCTGCGCCGCAAGGGCGGGCGCGTGGTCGGTGCCGTCAACGTGGTCGGGAGCGCGATCGCGAGGGAGTGCGGCAGCGGTGTCTTCCTGCACGCGGGACCCGAGATCTCGGTGGCGTCGACGAAGGCGTTCACGAACATGGCGGTGTCCTTCGCGTTGCTCGGCCTGCTGCTCGGTCGGGTCCGCGACCTTTCCGCGGCGCACGGCAGGCGAACCGTCGCCGGCCTGCAGGCGCTTCCCGAGCGCATCGCCGAGATCATCGACAGGCGGGACGAGGTCGCGGCGGTCGCCGAGCGCTTCGCCGACGCGGAACACATGTTCTTCATCGGCCGGGTGCGGGCGTGGCCCGTCGCGCGAGAAGGCGCGCAGAAACTCAAGGAGATCTCGTACGTGCACGCGGAGGCGTACCAGGCCTCCGAGCTCAAGCACGGCCCGCTCGCGCTGATCGACAAGTCCATGCCCAGCGTCGTCCTGGTGCCGGACGACGAGCTGGTCGCGAAGAACCTCAGCACGATCGAACAGATCAAGGCCCGCGGTGGCCCCGTGATCGCGGTGACGAACGCCGACGTGCCGATCGAGCTCGCCGACGCCGTCATCACCGTGCCGTCGGTCGGTGCCGCACTCGACCCGATCCTGCTCACCATCCCGTTGCAGCTGTTCGCCTACCACATGGCGCGCAAACTCGGCCGAGACATCGACAAACCACGCAACCTGGCCAAGAGCGTGACCGTGGAGTAGTCCGGCCTCATCCGAGAGGGTCGGGTAGACCCCACACGGGTGCCGAACCAGTCGGGGCCACGTCCCGCGGCGTCAGGTTCGGTCGGCTGCCTCGCGGTCTGATGACCGCGCTCGCCCCCTTCCGCAGGCGAAGCGCGATCGTCCCGGTCCCCACCGGCCGCCACGGAACGGCACGGCCACGGTCATCGCGCACGTCGATGGCGCCGTTGATGCCGTGCCGCAGTGTCAGCCGCTCGCCGGCCTCGCTGCGCACCCGTACCCATTCGGTTCGGCCTGCGTTTCGAGAGGCGTCGACCAGGAAGGCGCCTTCGGTGCGCAGACCGGCGAACGACGCGTCCGGCCACCGTTCCGACACCGAGGGGAAGACCTTCACCACGCCGCCGTGGCTCTGCACCAGCATGTCCAGGACGGACTGGGCGGCCGCCAGCGGGCTCTCGACGGCGAAGTTGCTGCCCTCGCGGTACATCGTGTTCGGCGTGAGCTGCGTGCCGTCGACGATGTTGCGGTCGAGGAAGAACCGCAGGAAGTCCAGTGCCGGCTCGGGATCGCTCATGACCGAGCACATCGAGGAGGCCGCGGCGTAGCTGTAGCCGTGCCAGCGGTCCTGCCTGCTCGTCCAGTGGTCGAACGTGCGGCGCATGATGTCGCGGTCGCCCGGGTTGTCCCACACCTTCTCCCGCAACGGGTACAGCCACAGCAGGTGCGAGTAGTGCCGGTGCGACTCGGCGAGCGGGACGCCGTCGCCGATCATGACCCCGGCAGTCCGATCCTCGTGGTAGGGCGTCAACCGGGTGAGGATCTCCTGCCAGCGGGGGAGTCTCGGGTCGCTGATGTGCAGCTGTCCCACGGTGTCGACGAGAGTGCGGCAGGCCCAGCGGATCAGCGACAGGTCGTACGTGGCGTCCGAGGCGTTGGCGTACTCGGGTGACCGTGTGGTCGGGAGGTGCAGGTGGCCGTCGGCGCCCTCGGTGAGGAAGTGCGAGTAGAAGTTCAGTGCCTTGCCGAGGATCGGGTAGATCACGTGTCGCAGCGCACGCTTGTCCATGCTGTGCCGATAGGACAGCCAGGCGTTGTGCAGACCCCAGATGAGGTTGCCGTTCTGGTCGGTGATGTGGTCCGAGCCCGGCACACCGACCGTGCGTGTGCCGCCCGGCCGTAGCGTGCCGTCGCTGGGATGGCCCAGCGCGTAGGTCTCGCCGTCGCGGTAGGCCTCCGGCACCGACAGCGGCAGGTTGTGCTCGTAGCGGCGGAACGTGGTCGTCACCGCGTCCAGTTCGGCGTGGTTGCTGCCGTTCGCCAGCAGGTAGGAGGTCTGCACGTTGGTGTTCCACCACACCGCGGTCCAGTTGTTGCCCTTCTCCGGGAACCACGGTCCCCAGACGGTCACCACCGGGGCGTCGGCGCGGGTCGCCGAGGCCAGTTTGTAGAGCTGGAGCCAGTAGAAGCGCTGGACGTACTTGTCCGGAATGGACACGAAGCTGCGCGGGTAGAAGCGGTGCCACCAGCTCCGGTGCCGGCTCACCAGCCGGTCCGGGTTCGCGGACAGGGCGTCGCCGACGGCGGCGATCGCCTCCGCCGTCGGCGCGGCGCCGGGGAAACGGTAGGCGATGTGCGTTGCCAGCAGGCGGCGGGTCCCGACCCGCTTCTCACCCCATGCCGTCGTGTATCCGCCACCGGCCAGCAACGGCTGCTCCGCGTACCGCACCTCCTCGGCGGTGCCCAGCGTCGGGTCCGGGTTGGCCACGTAGTCAGGCGGCACGCGGATCGTCCGCGTCGTCGCCGAACGCAACGGGTTGAATGTCCATTCGGGACTGTCGGTGCCGGTGAGCGAGACCAGGAGCACGTCGCGGTCGTTCAGCACCACGGCGGAGAACTCCGCGCTGCCCAGCGTGGTGGTCACGGTTCCGGACAGCTCGGCGTCCCACGGGTCCAGCGTCCAGTCGACCCCGGTGATGGTGCCGGCGAACGCCAGCGTCAGGTAGCCGATCGGCAGCCGGGACAACCCGATCGCGGCCTCCCAGTACTCGCGCTGGTCCTGCACCACGGAGTGGTTGAGCATGAACGTCAGCTCATTGCCGTTCGCGCCCCCGTACACATGCGCCGCGAGCCGGCCGTTGCCCAGGAACGGCGCGCTCTGCCAACCGTCCGGCAGGCGCCGCCACTCCATGCGCGCGTCCCGCACGACCCGTTCGTGCACGCCGCCACCCGAACCGCCGGCCGCCCACGCGACCGGCGAGCTCACCGCTGTGCTCACGGCCACCGTGGCGGTCCCCGCCAGGAAAGTTCTCCTCCGCATCGGCTTCACCAGTTCGCCGGTTCGGCCAGCTGGTACGTGGTGGCGATGCGGGCCTGGTCGTGGTAGATCGAGAGCGTCCACGGGCCCAGCGGTGCGTCGTTGCGCCAGCCGGTGCAGTAGATCCCGGACGACCAGCGGACCGACGAGCCGTCGTGGGGCAGTACCGCCCGGTTGGTCAGGCTGACTCTCTTGGTGCCGTTCAACCAGACCTCGAACGCCCCCGAGGTGCCGCCGCCGAACTTGATCCGGGTCACGATCCGGATCCACGTGCCACGCAGGCTGGTGATCTTGCCGACGACACCGCTGAGCCCGCCGGAGCCGCCGAACCGGATCTCGTCGTTCTGCACGAACATCAGCTCCCACGGACCCTCCGGGTCCTCAGGCGACCACTGCTGGAACGTGACGTTCTCGTTGTGCCACTGCCAGTTCGCCGGCAGGTAGATGGCCTGCCCGTAGTAGCGGTCCTGCCCGACCAGTTGCGCACGCTCCTGGATGGTCTCCGAGTGGTAGCCGCCGGTCTGTTCGACGTAGGTCTGCCGCGCCTCGATCGCGTTGCCGCCCTTGTACGCCGGGCTGCTGACGTTACGCAGCACGCCCTGCTTCTGCGGCTTCTGCGGGTAGTTGCTCCAGCCCTGGACGGTGCCCGTGTCCTGGAAGATCACCCCGGCGGGTAACGCCGCCGGAGCGGCACCGCCGGGTGGCGCGGTCAGTACGCCGGCCGCGGTCAGCCCGGCGAGCAAAACGGTGATCCTGGTTTGACGTTTCATCGCCGCCTCCGTTGGCTGCGTGAGAAAGTTCGTGAACCAGCACCCTAAAAATGGACTAGACCTTTTGCGTCTGTCAAGAGAGATCCGATGTTTCACATCGGGCGGACGAGGCCTGACTCGTACGCGGCGATCACCAGCTGGGCCCGGTCCCGTGCCGCCAGTTTGCTGAGCAACCGGCCGATGTGGGTCTTCACCGTCGCCATGCCGAGGTGCAACCGCTCCGCGATCTCCGTGTTGGACCGGCCCCGGGCGATCAGCAGCAGCACCTCCCGCTCCCGGTCGGTGATCCCGTCGAGGGGCACCGGTTGCCGGGGATCGGGGCGGCTCGCGAACTCCGCGATCAGCCTGCGTGTCACGGTCGGCGCCAGCAGCGCCTCGCCCGCGGCGACGACCTCGATCGCGGACAGCAGGTCCGCGGGCGGGGTGTCCTTCAACAGGAACCCGCTGGCGCCGGCGCGCAGAGCCGCGTACACGTACTCGTCGAGGTCGAACGTGGTCAGGATCAGCACGCGCACCCCGGCCGTCGCCGGGTCGCCGCAGATCCGCCGGGTCGCCTCGATGCCGTCGACCTTCGGCATCCGGATGTCCATCAGCACCACGTCGGGCCGTTCCCGCCCGGCCAACTCGACCGCCTCCGCGCCGTTCGCCGCCTCGCCGACGGCGGTGAGGCCCGGCGCGGTCTCCACCAGCACTCGGAAGCTTCCCCGTACCAGCGCCTGGTCGTCCGCCACCAGCACCCTGATCACAGCGGCAGCACCGCGGACACGTGCCAGCCCCCTTCCTCGCGCGGTCCCGCCGTGAACGTCCCGCCGTACATGGCAACCCGCTCCCGCATCCCGATCAACCCGTGCCCGCCGGAGCCGGGGAGCACCCTGGGTCCCTCGTTGGTCACGTCCACCCGCACCTCGTCCTCGCTCACCGCGACCGTCACCGCGCACCGGGTCGGCGCCGCGTGCCGCACGACGTTGGTCAACGCCTCCTGCACGATCCGGTACACCGACAATGCCGTGCCCTCCGACAACCCGCTCGTGTCAGCCAGCGACAGCGACACGGTCACCCCGGCCGACCGCGCCCGCTCGACCAGCACGGGAATCTCCGCCGCGCGGGGCGCGGGCGCACGTTCCGCATCGTCTACTTCGGACCGCAGGACGCCCAGAAGGTGCCGCATCTCGATCAGCGAGCCGCGGCTCGTCGCCTCGATCACCCGAAGCGCCTCCCGTGCCTCGGCGGGCCGCTGTTCGGCGACGTGGTTGCCGATGCCCGCCTTCACCGCGATCACGCTCATGCTGTGCGCCACGATGTCGTGCAGCTCCCGCGCGATCCGCAGGCGTTCCTCGGCGACCGCCTGTTCCGCCCGCCGCGTCGCCGACTCCTCCTCGTGCCGCCGCCGCTGACGCGCCGCGAACCCGAGCGTCCATGACGTGAAGAGCAGGAGAAATGCGAACGCGATGCCGAAGATGCTGTCCTCCCACGGCTCGCTGACTCCGTTCACCACACGGTCGCCCAGTGTCATCGCCGCGCTGGCGACGGCACACACGGCGAGCGCGAGCACCGATCGCCGCCTCGGCGTCTGGCTCGCGACCGTGTACATCACGACCGCGACGGCGCTGACCGGCGCACCCGTCCCCACCAGCGGGATCACCCCGGACAGGATGGCCACGACCATCGCGGCCATGCTGACCGCCAGCGCGGGCAGCGGCACCAACCGCCGCACCGCGATCGGGGCGGCGATGAACGTGGTGGCCACCACCGACACCCACAGCGGTTCGGCACCACCGAGCCCGCTGGGAAGCTCGGCGTCGACGGCCGCGTAGCCCACGATGCCGAGCATTATCACTGCCGCGGCGATGTCGAGGGCGACGAGAAAGGGCGTCCGGAACACGCCCCGACGTTAGCCGGCACGGCATGGTCTCTGCGTCCCACCACGGGTGGACCCGGTTTGGCCTCGACAGCCCGCGGTGGGACGGGAAAGACCGGACCGTCGTCCGATGTGTGCACCGGTCGCCATCCGCGACTGTTCTCCCCGTGAAGACGAAAGCAGCCGCGGGTGCGAAGGCACTCACCAAGATCTACGGCGCGGGGGACTCCCGGGTCGTCGCGCTCGACCACGTCGACGTCGAGTTCCACACCGGACGGTTCACCGCGATCATGGGCCCGTCGGGCTCCGGCAAGTCGACGCTCATGCACTGCGTCGCCGGCCTCGACGAGCCCACCAGCGGTACCGTGTTCCTCGGCGACGCCGTGTTGACCGGCCTGGGGGACAACCAGCTCACCGCGCTGCGCCGGGACCGCGTCGGGTTCGTGTTCCAGGCCTTCAACCTGCTGCCCACGCTGACGGCGTGGGAGAACATCACGTTGCCGCTCGACCTGGCCGGCCGGCGACCGGACCCAGAGCTGGCGGCGACGATCATGGACGCGGTCGGCCTCGCCGACCGACTCCACCACCGGCCCAGCCAGCTCTCCGGCGGCCAGCAGCAACGGGTGGCCTGCGCCCGCGCGCTGATCACCGGGCCGGACGTGGTGTTCGCCGACGAACCGACCGGCGCGCTCGACTCCACCGCGTCCGCCGACCTCCTGGGCCTCCTGCGGCGCAGCGTCGACGACCTGGGGCAGACCGTCGTGATGGTCACCCACGAACCGGCGGCCGCCGCCTACGCCGACCGGGTGCTGTTCCTGGCCGACGGCCGGCTGGTGGACGAGCTGGCCGCACCGACCGCGGACCGCGTGCTCGACCGCATGAAGAACCTCGAGCGGGTGACGGTCTGATGCTGAAGGCGATGCTGCGTGACCTGCGCGCGCACCCGGGCCGGATCGCGATGACGCTGGTCGCGATCATGCTCGGGGTGGCGTTCGTGGTGGCCACGTGGGTCCTGTCGGACTCGACCGTCGCGTCCGTTTCGGCCGGGGACACCCGGTCCGATGTGGACGTCGTGGTGCGTGGCCAGGACCGCGGGACCGTCCTGGGCGACGACGAACTGGCCCGCCTGGCCGAGCTGCCCGGCGTGACACGGGCGACCGGCGTGCTCGTCGCCCGAGCGGCGCTGGTGGGCGCCGACGCCAAGATCATCCACGGCTCTCCCGACCGGGCGGGCACGGGCTGGGACGGCACGGACCGGTTCGTGCTCACCGCAGGCCGAGCCCCCACCGGCCCCGGCGAGATCGCGCTGTCCCACGACGCCGCCACCGCCGCCGACCTGCGCGAAGGTGCACAGGCCCGCGTCATCCTCGCCGACGGCGGGGAAGCACGGGTCCGCGTCACCGGACTCTTCGACTACCGGACGCTGGGTGTGGAGTCGGCGCCCTCGGTGGCGTTCGACCCGACCACGGCGAACGGAATGCCCGGCGCCGAGTTCGACCGTATTGAGCTGACCGGCACGGTCGACGTGGCCACGGTCCGTGCCGCGATGGCCGGTCTGGAGGTACGCACGGGCGCGGCTCTCGCCGCCGAAGCCCGCGACGAGGCCACCGACACCGCCCAGTCGACCCGCGAGTCGCTGCTGGCGTTCGCCGCGGTCGCCTTGCTGGTCGGCATGTTCGTCATCGCCAACACGTTCACCATGCTCGTCACCCAGCGGGTCAGGCAGTTCGCGCTCCTTCGTGCCGTCGGTGCGACCAGGCGGCAGGTCCGACGCGCGGTGCTGCTGGAGGCCGGTGCGCTCGGCGTCGTGGGCGGCACTCTTGGGGTGGCACTGGGCATCGGGTTCGGGGCACTCGGCATGTGGGCGTTCACCCCGGGCATCGAGACCGTGACCGTCGCGGTGTCCCCGCTCGCGGTGGTGATCGGCTACGCGGTCGGCATCGGCGTCACCGCCGTCGCCGCGTACGGCTCGGCCCGTCGAGCCGCGGCGGTACCACCGGTCGCGGCGTTGCGCGCGGACGTCACACCCCCACGCCGCACCACCATCGTGCGCACGACGGCAGGCGGGCTGCTGCTGGCCGGGGGTGTGCTGACCGTTGTGCTCGTTGCCGGTCCGAACCTGAGCACGACGGAACGAGTCGTCTGTCTCGGCGCGGCGGTCGCCGGCTGGCTGGGTGTGCTGCTGCTGGCGCCGGTGTTCGCGCACGCGGTCCTGCATCCGGTCGGCCGGTTGCTGAGCCGCCGAGGTGGCCCGGTCACGCGCCTGGCCACCCGCAACGCCGTGCGGGACCCACGCCGAACGGCGGCGACGTCGTCGGCGCTGCTGGTGGGCATGGCGCTGGTGTGCGCGTTCGCGACGCTGGGCGAGACGATGGTGTCGACCATGGGCGGGGCCGTACGTGACATGGTCCCGTCGACGGCCACGATCCTGCGGTCGGCCTCCGGAACGGACCCGCTGGCAACGGACGTGCTGGACCGGGTGCGCGCCACCCAGGGCGTGACGGGCGTGGCAGCCGACCGGTACACGCTGATCACCGTCTCCCACAACGGTTCCACCACCGCGTCGTCGATCTCGGCGACCGAACCGACCGGCTTCCGGACGGTACTGACCCCGAAGATCGTGGAAGGCAGCGACGACCTCCGCCGAGGCGTCGTGGTCGACACGAACCAGGCCGCCATGATGGGCGTCGGCCTCGGCGACGAGATCGGCCTGGAGTTCCCGGACACTCCCGTTGTGCGGCAACGAATCGTGGGCCTACTGGACACAGTGGAGGGTCAACCGCTGATCTACGTGGACGTCGCCCGCTCGCCGGAGTGGTTCCGAACCAACGTGACGTCCGTGTACGCGACCGGACAGAACCCTGCCGCCGTCAGGAAAGCGCTGCACTCGACGTTCGCGTCCCGCCCCGATGTCCTGGTGAGCGAACGGGAAGCGGTCATCGCCGAGGAAGTCGAGGCGTTCCAACTGATCCTGCGGATCATGTACGCGATGTTCGGCGCCGCCATCGTGATCGCGATCTTCGGGGTGATCAACACCCTGGCGCTGTCGGTGACCGAACGCACCCGAGAGATCGGTGTCCTCAGGGCGATCGGCGCGTCCCGCGCGCTCGTCCGCCGCACGGTACGGGTGGAGAGCATCGTGATCTGCGCCTACGGCGGCGTCCTGGGCATCACCGTTGGCATCCTGTTCGGCGCGGTCATGCAACACACGATGCTGGGCAACCCGCTGCTGGACATCGGATTCCCACTCGAGGTGACGGCGACCGCGCTGGCCGGAATGCTCGCGGTGGGCGTCCTGTCCGCACTGTGGCCAGCCCGCCGAGCCGCGAGAACCGAAGTACTGAAGGCAATCAGGACGGAATGAACGGTGCCACCCGCTTCGCGCGGCATACCGCGAAGCGGGTGCGCCCGGTTTTCATGGCTCCGGCGGGAAGAAATCCTCGTCGTCCTCGGTGGGGCTGGTGGGTGCGTACTGCCTGAGCTCGCCATCCCGGAACATCAACAGCCGGAAGAAGACCTCCTCCTGGTCCATGATGAACAGTTGGACCTCGTTGGGCGCTTGCCAGCTCAGCGCTCGAACGTGATCGAGAACCGCGTTGAGGTCGGCGTGGTTGAGCGCCCCCGCCCAGACGTCGCACTCGGGCGATTTCCAGCCGCCCCAGTGCGTTGGCTGCTGGGTGGTAGAGACAAGGAATCCGCAACCCTGACCGTGGTGTCGTCGCGGGGCCTCCGTTCGCAGCCACTCGCTGAAGTCGGCAGCAGTGCCGTTGTCCGAAGGGCTCACGGAAAGCATGACGTTGGCTACCCAGCTCACGCGAGGATTCTCGGGGCCCGCCGCGCGCCGGACAACTGTGTTTCCTGGATCAGCGGTTCGTGGCGGTGAGGACGGCGGAGGCGATCGCCTGGTGGCCGGCGGGGGTGGGGTGCACGTCGGTCTGCTCGCAGAAGTAGGTCAGCTCGCACACCTTGGCCACGGGCGCGGGGATCGGGCCGTACGTGGGGTCCTGGGTGAGCTCCGTCAGCGGTTCGTAGCCGCCGGTCGTGTCGGTGATGTCGACGAACGTCGCGCCGATCTTCTCGTACTCCGCTTCCAGGGCGGTGTTGAAGAAGTCGCGGAACAGCGGCACGGACAGGCGCGCGAGGTTCTGTCCGTCCGGGAAGTCCGGCGACACCCACGCGCCCAGGAACACGTCCGGGTAGGTCAGGCCCACGATCGGGGCGTCGCCGGCGGCTTCGCGTAGTGCTGGCAGGATCGCGGCAAGGTTGGTCCGGACTTCGGTCACGGCTCGGGACGCGCATGACGCCGCCGCCGACACCGTCGAGGCCCGTGCGCACGGCGTCAGGTCGTTGCCGCCGATCACCACCGTCACCAGACCCACGTCGCCCGCGTGCGCACGCAGTGCCTCCACCGCCGCGTCGATCTGGGTGCGGCCGGCCGGGTCCGGTGCGTCGATGGCGCGGTTGAAGGGCGCACAACCCGGCTCGTCACGCAACGACTCGGACGTTGCCCCGCTGCACGCCACATTGATCAGCCGCAGGTCCGACCGCTCGGCGACGAGTGAGGCGAAGCCGTCCCGCGTGGCCCCGGCGGCCGCGCCGGCGTCCGCCGGGCGGTAGCCGGTCGCGTAGGAATCGCCCAGCGACACGTACACCCGCTCGGCAGGTGGTGCGCTGCTGGTGGTGGTCGCGCTGGTCGGCGTGCCGGCGGGCTCCGCCGTGCACCCGCCCAACAGCGCCACGATCACGACACACGAACCGACGAAGGAACGAGTGCAGGATCGGTGCCACACGCCGCCAGGGTAGCCGTACCGCCGTGATCGGGGCATGAACCTACGGGCGACTGCCGGCCCACGACAGCGACAGCGCGAGGACCAGGTACAGCACGCCCAGCGCCACCCACCCGGGCGGGCCTGCACCGAGCGTCATGGCCGTGACGAGCCCCGGGCCGACGGTGTCGTAGATCCGGGTGCCCATGGTGAACGCGCCCAGGTACTGGCCCTGTCGCGCCTCCGGCGCCAGCCCGAACGACAACCCCCACGAGCCGGCGGAGTGGAGGAGTTCGGCGACGGTCAGCACGGCGACACCGGCAATCAGCGCGAGGACGTGCCCGCTGACGGCGAACACCACACAGGCCACCAGCAACAGCCAGCCTGACCGGCGGATCGCGGCGGCGGCGCCGGGCACGGTCTCCGAACCGCGGCTGGCGCGAACCTGGCAGAGCACCACGAGGACGGTGTTGAACGCAACGAGCGCGCCGATGGTCCAGGCGGGCGCGGCGGTGCGGTGCACGATCCACAGCGGCAGCGCCACGGTCAGCAGCGCTATGTAGGTCATCAGCAGCCCGTTGAGCACGCAGACCGCGAGGTAGCGGCGGTCGGTGAGCACGACCGTCGGGCCGCGACGGGCCGGTGCGGCCTCCGGCATGGTCGCCAGCACGAGCAGGCCCACCACGAAGGACGCGGAGTTGACGAGGAGCAGGGCCACGTACCCGGCCGGTTCGTCGAACCGCAGCACCATGGCGGCACCCGCGGCGCCCACCACGAACCCCGCGCTGGTGACGGCCTGGTTGAACGCTCTGACCCGTACCCGCAGGTCAGGGCCGGCGACGTGCGCGACATAGGCGCTCCGCGCTGCGGAGACCCCGACCTCGGCCACCGCCACGACGATCATGACCGCGAGCAGGACCGGGAAGGACCGGACGAACGGGTACACGGCGAACGCGATCACCAGCACCCCGAGCAGGCCCATCCACAGGCGACGGACGCCGACCCGCTCCCCGCACACCCCGAGCGGGATCGCGGCCACCAGCGCGACGAATCCGGCGACCGAGAGGCCGAGTGCCATCCGCGGCACCGAAAGCCCGGCCACCCGGGTGAGGAACAGCGCCGAGACCGTGAGGAACAGCCCGGTGCCCACCGAGTCCACCGCGACGAGGAACGCGAGCCGCCGCAGCGGACCAGCGGGAGGGAGCCACATGCCGAGGCATGCTGGGCCTTCCCCGAAGGGCAAGGTCAACTACGCGAGGTGTTCCCCGTCTGCTCGTGGATCCACTGGGCCACGACGTCGACCCGCGCGATGATCTCCGCGCCGGGCTGGGGGCACGGCGGGCCGGTGTTCACGATGGCCACCAGCGTGCCGGTGCGTTCGTCGTCGCTGACGAAGAACGGGCCGCCCGAGTCCTGCGGGCACGGGCCGTTCTCCACGGTGCGTGGCAGGTCCGACTGCGCTTCGAGTGCGTACTGCCGGATGCGCGAGACGGTGAACTGTCCGCGCTTGAGGTGGTCGGACGGGCCCAGCACGGTCGCCGAGAGCGAGCCCCAACCGGCGAACTGGAGTTGCTCGCCGACCGCGGGCTGGGTCGCGGACACGGTCAACGGGACGATGTCGGTGATGGCGATGTTCAGCCGCGCGACCGCCAGGTCGTTGACGGGCGACTGCCGGACGTCGACGACCTGTGCCGTGTAACCACCGGGGTCGCTGTCCTTGAGCTTGCCGATGGTCACGACCATCGTGTACGGCGGCGTCCCGCCGATCCGGACGTCGTTGATGTTCCGGAAGCAGTGCCCGGCCGTGACGATCCACTCGGGGGCGATCAGCGCACCGCTGCAGGCGCCGCTGCGCACGCCGCCGCCAGGCACCGGGATGTCCTGCGAGGTCAGCTTGGCGTTGAACGGCAGGACGGGGCTCGGCGGCGGGGGAGGAGGCGTGGTGGTCGTCGTCGGGGCGGCCTCGGTCCCCGTGGGCACTTCCTGGCGGACCGGTTGGGCGGCCTGATCGGACCACGCCACCGTTCCGCCGGTGATGACGTGGGCGAAGGCGGCGCCGGCACCCAGGACGAGCCCGGCCGCCAGCGCCCAGATCCGAGGGCGCCTTCTTGTTCTGCTCACTGCCTAGATCACGTATGCCAGCTCGAAACGGTTGAGGTGGAATCAGGCGGGCAGGATGCGCCGCGGCAGCCGTGGTGGGTTCGCCCTTGGCCGCCACTCACGCGGGTAGCCCAGTGAGACCTCCTCGAACGGCACGCCGTCGTACACCGTGCTCCTCGGGATGTGCAGGTGGCCGTACACCATCGCGGCCGTGTTGAACGTGGTGTGCCAGTCGGCGGTCAGGTCGGTGCCGCACCACTGGGCGAACTCCGGGTAGCGCAGGATCCGCGTCGGCTCGCGGACCAGCGGATAGTGGTTGACGAACACCAGCGGCACGTCAGGGTCGCACTCCTCCTTGAGCCGCCGTTCGGTCTCGGTGACGCGGGCGCGGCACCAGTCGTCACGGCTGGGGTAGGGGTCCGGGTGCAGCATGAACTCGTCGGTGCACACGACGCCCGTGCCGTTGGCGTAGGCGAGTGCCTCCTCCTTGGTGGCGCAGCCGTCCGGCCGCCAGGTGTAGTCGTAGCCCAGGAACAGCGGCACCACGGTGGCCGGTCCGCCGGGTCCGTCCCAGGTCGGATACGGGTCCTCCGGGGTGACCACACCGAGCCGCCGGCACATCTCCACCAGCGCGTCGTACCGTTCGACGCCCCGCAGCTGGACCGGGTCGTCGTTGACGGTCCACAGCTCGTGGTTGCCCGGCACCCACACGACCGTCGCGAACCGCTCACGCAGCACCGAAAGGCACCACTCGATGTCGGCGACGCGTTCTCCCACGTCACCGGCCACGAGGAGCCAGTCGGCCGGGTCGTCGGGACGAATCGCCTCGACGATCTCGCGGTTCTCCCGGTAGGAGACGTGCAGATCGGAAACGGCCGCGAGGTTGCTCACGCCAGTCACCCTAACGGTCGCGTTATGCCCGCTGCCCTACCGTGCAGACGTTGGTGCCCGGTTCGCGAGTAATCCACCATGAGTGGTGATCTTTGTTGAACAATGGGCTCGACGGTGGTGGAGGAGAGGGGAGCTCTGGGGTGCGTGCACTGCCCGCTTCGTTGGCCGGGATCGGCGGCGCGGTCCTGCTGACCGCGACCTTGCTGGTCGCGCCGGCCTCGGCACAGCCGACGACCGTGGCCGGGTTGCTCGCGTACTACTACGACCTGAGCGCCGAGGCCGAGCTCGTCAACGAGGAGTTGCTGGTCGTCCAGGAGCAGCTGGCCACTCACCAGCAGGCGTCGGCCGCCGCGACCAAGGCGGCGGACGAGGCCAAGGCCAACGCCGACAAGCTCCGCGACCACGCCGACGACGCGCAGGACCTCGACCAGGTGGCCGACGCGCTGTCCACACGAGGCGACCTCGACGCCCTGTCCGCACTGGCCAGCAGCAACAGCCCGGACGACCTGCTCGGCAAGCTGAAGGCGGCGAGCCTCGCCGAGCACCTCACCGGCGGGCCGCGTCAGGGTGACACCGCGCTGGCGGCCGCCGAGGACGCCGAGGCCGAGGCGGTCGCCGCCGAGAAACAGGCCCAGGACCTCGAGGCGAAGGTGTCGGCAGGCGCGACCGAGGTGCAGCAGCGCCAGGCCACGCTCAACGCCCAGATCGCCGAGGTCAGCGCGGCGCTGGAGAACCTGACCCCCGAGCAGCGGTCGCTGCTGGCCGGCATCGAGGACTACGACAGCGGCGACGTCGTCATCCCGGGCGGCGACGCGGGTGAGGTGCTGCAGTTCGCGTTGGCCCAGCTGGGCAAGCCGTACCTGTGGGGGGCGGTGGGCCCCAACTCCTACGACTGCTCCGGCCTCATGCAGACGGCGTTCCGCACGGTGGGCGTCAACCTGCCCCGCGTGTCCCGGCAGCAGGCGACCGTCGGCAAACGGGTCAGCCGGCCGAACGTGCGTGCCGGCGACCTGATCTTCTACTACGAGCCGGTCCACCACGTGGCCATCGCGATCGACGCCGACCGCGCCGTGCACGCCCCGAGCTTCGGTCAGAACGTGAAGATCTCCAACATCGACAAGATCGGCCCGATCACGGTCATCCGCCGCGTCGTCGGCTGAGCGGAGCTCGCCAGCGAACCACGGCCCTGGCCGGGTGCGGCCTGACGGACCGCACCCGGCTTGGATCACCGGCCGAGGCGCCGGATGTGGCGGGCCTCGGTCTCCCGCAGCGCCGTCAGCATTTCGTTCTCCTTGACTATCAACGGATCCGTGCGTAGGTCACGCCACAGGGACCAGCACAGCCCGACCATCACGAGCGCGAACGGCGCCGCCACGATGATCGTCAGGTTCTGCAGCCCGGACAGCGCGTCCGTGCTCCCGCCGCCCGCGATCAGCATCACGATGGCGACCGCACCCGTCAGCACACCCCAGAAGATCACCCCCGGGCTGCGCGGGTGCACGGAACCGCCCTGCGACAGGGTGCCCATCACGACCGACGCGGCGTCCGCGCCGGACACGAAGAAGATCGACACCAGGATGATCACGAGTACCGCGGCCACAGTGGACAGTGGCAGGTGGTTCAGGAACGAGAACGTCATCGCCTGTGACGTGGCGGTGGAGTTGTAGATCCACGTCCCGGGGTCGAACAGGTCGGCCATCCGCCCGGACGCCAGCTCGTCGGTCGTCACGCCCTGCGTGGCGAGTGCCGCCCGCTGCTGTTGGATCGCGGCGCCGCCGAAGATCGCGAACCAGACCAGGCTCACGACGCTCGGTACGAGGATCACGCCCGCCACGAACTGCCGGATCGACCGGCCGCGGCTGATCCGCGCGACGAACATGCCGACGAACGGTGTCCACGAGATCCACCACGCCCAGTAGAAGATCGTCCAGCCGCCGAGCCAGGTCCGCATCTCCTCGCCGCCGGTCGCGCCGGTGCGGCCGGACATCTCCGCGAACTCGCGGACGTAGTCGCCGATCGCACCCGGCACCAGGTTCAGGATCAGGACGGTCGGACCGACCACGAACACGAAGGCCGCCAACACGAACGCGAGCACCATGTTGATGTTCGACAACCACTGGATCCCCTTGGCCACCCCCGACACGGCCGAGGCGACGAACGCGATCGTCAGCACCGCGATGATCGCGACGAGCAGCATGGTGCCGGCCTCGCCGACCCAACCCACATATGCCATGCCCTCGCCGACCTGCAACGCGCCGAGCCCGAGTGAGGCGGCCGAGCCGAACAGCGTCGCGAAGATCGCCATGATGTCGATCGCCCTGCCCAGCGGGCCTTCGGTGCGCCGCTTGCCGAGCAGCGGCGCGAACACCGAGCTGAACAGCTGCGTCCGGCCGCGGCGGAACGTGCTGTAGGCGATCGCGAGGCCCACCACCGCGTAGATCGCCCACGGATGAACGGTCCAGTGGAACAGGGTGGTGGCCATCGCGGTGTGCACGGCCTCGTCCGTCGCGGGTGCCGCGGTGCCCGGCGGCGGGGACATCAGGTGCGTGACCGGTTCGGCGACACCGAAGAACATCAGGCCGATACCCATGCCGGCGCTGAACATCATCGCGACCCACGACACCGTGCGGAACTCGGGCCGTTCCTTGTCGGCGCCGAGCGGGATGCGGCCGTAGCGGCTGATCGCGAGTCCGACGGCGAACACGACGAAGCCGGTCGCCACGAGCACGAAAGCCCAACCGCCGTAAGGAATCACGCCCTTGTTCAGCACGGTGTCCGCCACGGAGACCATGGAGTCGGTGCCGAACACGCCCCAGGCGAGGAAGATCAGGGCCAACGCGGCGGTGACGCCGAACACCCATCTGTCGGTCGCAGGCGGCCGGTCCGCCGCGACCTCGATCCGTTCCGCCGTGTCATCAAGGACTTCCGCATCCGGTCGCGGCTCTGGTGCCGCCTGTTCTCGAGCGTCCGTATCCATGCCTTCGCACAGTAACGGGTGTCAACTGTGGACCAGACCATGGCCGCCGCTGTTGCGCCCAGCGCACCGCCGGTCCCATGGCCATGCCGGCCGCCAGGAACATCGCGCCGAGCACCAGCCATCCGACGGTGCCCCAACCCAACACCAGCGTCGTCACCAACAGCGGGCCGAGCATGCGTGCGACAGTGAAGCCAGAACCGAAGAAGCCCTGGTACTGGCCGTGCCTGCCGTCCGGTGCGAGACCGAAGCTGATCTCCCACGCCCCGCTCGCCTGCATCATCTCCGCACCGGCCTGCAGTGCCGCGGCGACAAGCAGGACCGCCACCGCGAGCCAGGACGGCCCGGCGAACCCGGACGTGGCGAACACCACGCAGGCGCCGAGCAGTGTGACGCCCGCGTACCGCATGAACCTGACCGCGCCGGCCAACCCGGTCACCCGGCTCGCGACCGACACCTGGCACAGCACGACCGACACCGTGTTCAGCACCAGCAGCGCGGACACCGTCCAGCCGGGCGCGCTCGTCCGCTCGACTATCCACAGTGGAATTGCCAACGTGATCATCGGGATGTGCAGCTGTAGCACCATGTTCAGCAGCGACACGAGGGCGTAGGGCTTGTCCCGTAGGACAGCGAGCCTCGGCTCACCGTTCGTGGCGGTCGTCGGTGCCACGACGGGCAACCGCAGCAGCACCAGCGCGGACACGACGAGGCTGGCCGCGTCGACCGCGAACACCGCCAGGTAGGCGGCTTCGGTGTCGATCTGCAGCGCCAGCCCGCCGAGCCCGGCGCCCACGGCGATACCCCCGTTGATCGCCGCCGCGAGAGCCGCGCGCACCTTCGTCCGGTCCGCGGCCGACACCAGCCCGGCGAGCAGCGCCTGCCGGGCCGCGTTCAACCCCGAGAGCGCGCTCGAGTACAGGCACGCGGCGAGCACGAACGGCACGAACGACCGCACGAACAGGAACTGCACCAGTGCGGTCGCGGTGACGAGTGCCAGCAGCATCGCGACGCCGCGCGGGCCACGGCGGTCGGCGAGATGCCCGAGCGGCACGGCGGCGACGAACGCGACCGCCCACCCGACCGTGAGCCCGAAGCCGACCTGGGTGGGCGACAGCCCGACGATCCGGGTGAAGTACAGCGCGGAACAGACCAGGTAGCCGCCGAGCCCGATGGAGTCGGTCAGCTGAGCCGCGGCGAGAGCACGGGCCGGGCCCGCAGGCGGAACGATCCTCATGATTGTGAACCTAAGTCGCACATTGGCTACACAGAAGAGCCAATGTGGACCAGTCTGACTGGGCCAATGTACGGTGCTCGGGTGGAGTTCCACGTCAGCCTGGCCGGGCGCGGCGATCTGTCCGCCCGGATCTATCGGCAGCTGCACGAGGCGGTGCTGGACGGCCGCCTGCGCTCCGGCGAGCGGCTGCCACCCACCCGCGAGTTGGCGCGTCAGCTGTCCGTGTCCCGCAACACCGTGGCGCTGGCCTACGAGCGGCTGACCGCGGAGGGCTTCCTCGTCGGCCGGGTCGGCGCCGGCACGTTCGTGTGCGCGACCCCGCCGGCGCCGGTCAGCCCGCCAGCGGCGGGCGCCGGCGCTGTGCGCCCCAGGGCGGTCTGGCAGGAACTGGCCAGGACGGAGTCGAGTCCCCGCTCGGCGTACGACTTCAGCGTTGGCGTGCCGGACGCGCGCCGGTTCCCGATCGAGGCGTGGCGGCGGCAGGTCGCACGGCAGCTGCGTCACCTGCCCCTGGACATGGCCGACTACGGCGATCCCGCCGGCCACCCGTCGTTGCGGGAGGAGATCGCGCGGCACATCGGGCTGTCCCGTTCCGTGCGGGTCCCGTCGGCGCAGGTGCTCGTCACGAGCGGGGCGCAGCAGGCGCTGGACCTCGTCGCGCGCGTGCTCGTCGAGCCAGGGACGCGCGTGGCCGTCGAGGAGCCGGGCTACCCGCCGGCGCGTGAGCTGTTCACCTCGCTCGGCGCGCACGTGGTCGGCGTGCCGGTCGACGCGGAAGGCGTTGACGTGTCGGCGATCCCGGCGGGCACGCGGCTCGTGTACGCCACGCCGTCGCACCAGTTCCCGCTCGGCCCGCCCATGTCCCTGCGGCGGCGCACGGCGTTGCTGGAGTGGGCACGCCGGGCGGACGCGGTGGTGATCGAGGACGACTACGACAGCGAGTTCCGCTTCGCCGACCGTCCACTCGAGCCACTCCACAGCCTCGACCGAGGCGACCGGGTGCTCTACGTCGGCTCGTTCTCCAAGACCATGCTGCCGATGCTGCGGCTGGGTTTTCTGGTCGCGCCACCGTCGCTGGTGCCGGCCCTGCTCGCCGCGAAACGCCTCTCGGACCGGCAGACGGACGTGACGACCCAGGGCGCCATGGCCGGGTTCATGGCCGACGGGTTGTTCGTGCGCCACGTGCGCCGCGTGGCCCGCGAGTACGCTGCCCGACGCGCGCTGATACAGACGCTGCTGCGGCGTGACTTCGCGGATCGTCTGGAGATCGTGCCGTCGACGGCGGGCCTGCACCTCGCGGGCTGGCCGCACGGCGACGTCGACGTGCCCGCGCTGGTCCGAAGAGCCGCGGCGGAGGGCGTCCGCGTCGAGGACATGGCCGGGTACTACGGGTTCGGCGCCGGCCGGCCGGGACTGGTGATCGGCTACGGCGCCATCGAGCTGGACCGGATCGTGGACGGGTTGCGACTGTTGGGTGAGGTGTGGTGAGCGTGCTGGAGGAACTGCTGTCCGCGGCCGACGAGGCGCGGGAGCCGCTCGCGGCGCTGTCGTCGGTCACGCGTGCTGAGGCGCTGCGGCGGGTCGCGGACACGCTGGACGCGGCCGCCGGCGAGCTGGTGCCGCTCGCGCACCAGGAGACCAACCTGCCCAAGGTGCCCAGACTGCACGCGGAGCTCGAACGCACGACGTTCCAGCTGCGCCTGCTGGCGGAGACGATCGTCGAGGGCGGGCACCTGGAGGTCGTGATCGACTCGCCCGACACGTACTGGCCTGCGGGCGGACGCCCCGACCTGCGCCGCATGATGGTGCCGGTCGGCCCGGTCGCGGTGTTCGGGGCGTCGAACTTCCCGTTCGCGTTCAGCGTGGCGGGCGGTGACACGGCCGCCGCCCTCGCCGCGGGCTGCCCCGTGGTGGTGAAGGCGAACCCGGGGCATCCGCTGCTGAGCGACCGTGTCGCCGCGCTGGTGTCGTCCGCGTTGTCGTCGACCGGCGTGCCGCGAGGTGCTTTCGGCCTGGTGCACGGCATCGAGGAGGGCCGAGCGCTGGTGACCGACAGCCGGATCAAGGCGGGCGCGTTCACCGGTTCCCTGGCGGGTGGCCGCGCGCTGTTCGACCTTGCGTGCGCCCGCCCGGATCCCATCCCGTTCTACGCGGAGATGGGCAGCGTCAACCCGGTGTTCGTGACCGCGCCGGCGGTGGTCGAGCGGTCGGAGGCGATCGCGGAGGGGTACGTCGCCTCGTTCACCCTTGGCGGCGGCCAGTTCTGCACCAAACCGGGCCTGGTGTTCGTGCCGGAAGCCGAGGCGGAGACGTTCGAGTCGTTCGTGGCGGCCGCCCTGGCGGGCCGCGTGGCCGAACCACTGCTCAACACGGACATCGAGGCCCGCTACGCGGCCGCTTTGGGGGAGCTGCGGAAGCATCCCGCGGTTCGCGTACTGGTGGCGGGCGACGGCGTCGCACCGACCCTGTTGGGCTGCGACGCCGCGGACTTCCTCGCGTCCCGCGCCGAGCTGCGGACGGAGTGCTTCGGCCCGGTGTCCATGGTGGTGCGGTACTCGACGGAGGCGGAGCTGGTGGCCTGCGCGCGGTCGTTCACGGGTGAGCTGGCCGCATCGGTACACGGCTCCCTGCCGGACCGGACGGTGGAGCGGCTCGTGGCCCTGCTCAGCGACCGGGTGGGCCGCGTCCTGTGGAACGGCTGGCCAACGGGGGTGTCGGTGACGTACGCGATGCAACACGGCGGCCCGTACCCGGCCACGACCTCAGCTGGCCACACGTCGGTGGGCACGACGTCGCTGCGGCGGTTCCTGCGCCCGGTGGTGTACCAGAACATGCCGCAGGCGCTGCTGCCGGAAGAGCTCCGGGACGGCAACCCACTGGGCGTGCCCCGCCGAATGGACGGCGTCTACCGACCCACGGCGTAACCCTGCTGCCCACGGGCGTTGGCAGCGGCCCGGAGCAGCCCGGTCTCGCTGTCCCGGGAGACCGCCGACACCCGTCCGAGCGACCAGGGATCGGCCACTTGCACGTCGTGGCCCAGTTTCCGGAGATCCTCGACGGCGTGCCCGACCCTGGCCTCGACGACGAGCTGCGTGTCCGTCTGCCGAGGGTAGAACGAGGAGACAAGGGCGGTGGTGTGCCAGGTGGGGGAGTCGATCGCGGCCTGGAGGTTCATCCCGTGCACGGCGTGGTTGAGGAAGAAGACGAGCTGCCACTGGTCCTGCTGATCCCCACCTGGCGTGCCGAAGGAGAGCTGAACCCCGTCCCGAACAGCGAAGGACGGCGACAGCGTGGCGCGCGGCCGCCGGCCGGGCGCCAGGGTGTCGGACAGCCCGTCCTGAAGCCAGCACATCTGCGCGCGAGTGCCGAGGCAGAACCCCAGTGAGTCCACAGTGGGCGAACTCTGCAGCCACCCACCCGACGGCGTGGCGGAAACGACGTTCCCCCACCGGTCGGCGACGTCGATGTGGCAGGTATCGCCGCGAGTTGTGCCCCACGGACTGACAACCGGCTCCGCGTCCGTTTCCGTCGCGCTGGGGTGCGTGCCCACCCCGAGCGTGGGTTCGCCGACGCCGAGCCCCACCGGCGCGGTCCCACCTTCCAGCGCGTACGTCGGAAGCCGGCCCCTCCCATGTCGCAGTGCGGGTCCGGCTTCGGCCCCGACCAGCCCGGCCCGTTCGGCGGCATAGCTGGGATCGAGCAACCGAGTGAGGTCGGCGCCGTCGCCGTAGTTGGCGTCCCGGTCGGCGAAAGCCAGCTTCGCGACCTCCACCACACGGTGGATCTGCGCCGCGCTGGCCGGTTCCGGCATGTCGTCAAGGGCCTCCAGCATGGCGAGTTGCTGCAGCAGGACCGGCCCCTGACTCCACGAGCCGACCTTGTGCACCTGCCACCCGAACACGTCGAGGCTCACCGTCGGCTCGTACGAGGGTCGCCACGCCGCCATGTCGGCGCCCGTGAGCAGACCGGAGTTGGCGCGGCCCGAGTCGTCCATGACCGCCGTGCGGCAGAAACCGTCGATGGCCTCCGCGACGAAGCCCTCGTACCAGGCGCACAGCGCCGCGTCGAGCTGCCGTTCCCGATCCGAGCCTGCGGCCTCGGCCTCCGCGACGAGCCGGCGGTAGGTCGCGGCGAGCGCGGGGTTGCGGACGAGGTTGCCGGCAGTCGGTGTCGGCAACCACTGCTTGGCCGAGCTGGGCCAGTACGTGCGGAACAGGTCCGCCACCGCGGCAATGGTCTCGACCACCCCGGACGCGACGGGATGCCCGTGCTCCGCGTAGCCGATGGCGACGTCGAGGATGTCGCGCAGCCGCATCGTGCCGTGGTCCCGGACGAGCGTCAGCCACGCGCCCACGGCGCCGGGCACGGTCGCCGCGAGCAGCCCGGTACCGGGCACCAGATCGAGCCCAAGCTCCCGAAACCGCGCTGGCGAAGCCAAACCCGGCGTGACGCCCTGTCCACATAGGACCTGCGGGGTCGGGTCGCTCGCGGCCACGAAGATCACCGGCACCTCGCCGCCGGGCCCGTTCATGTGCGGCTCGCAGACATGCAACGTGAATGCCGCCGCGGCTGCCGCGTCGAACGCGTTGCCCCCTCGCTCCAGGATCGCCATGCCCGCCGAGGACGCGAGCCAGTGAGTGGAGGCCACCATGCCGAAGGTGCCGGCGAGTTCCGGCCGGGTAGTGAACACACGGCCACGCTAACCGCCGGGCCCGGCAGCGGGCAGGGTCGTTCGTCTGATACGACCCTGGGGTACGCGTGCCGCCGCCACGTGCCTGTCCGTACGCTGGAGAGGAAACTGCCGTCAGGTACCCCCATCGGGTATGCTAGAAGGTCGAACGCGGGATCCAGCGAAAGGGCACGTCGATGCGGGGTTACACCAGTGACAAGGACGGCTACCTCAAGCGTCTACGTCGCATCGAGGGCCAGATCCGCGGCCTGCAGCGCATGGTCGAGAACGACGAGTACTGCATCGACGTGCTGACCCAGATCTCCGCCGCCACGAAGGCGTTACAGGCGGTATCGCTGGGCCTGATGGACGAACACCTCAAGCACTGCGTGGCCCAGGCCCTCGCCGACGGCGGCAAGGACGCCGACGAGAAGATCCGCGAGGCCAGCGACGCCATCGCCCGCCTGGTCCGCTCCTGATCCGGGGGCACGCCGCCGGTGCTGGTCCCCGCTCCTGATCCGGGGCACGCCGGAGGAGCTGTTCCTGATCCGCGGCCACGCCGCCGGTGCCGGTCCCCACTCCCTTCCGGGTGTTCCGGCCACGCGAGCCGTTGCCGCCTTGGTCAGTTCCCGTCAGCGCGAGCCGTCGCGCGCTGGTAGCGCCCGGCCAGCTCTCGCAGGTGCACCACCAGTTCCGGTGGATCCGTGACCTCGAAGTCGCACCCCAGTAGCCCGAGGTGGACGGCCAAGGAGTCGATCGTGTCCGCGCCCGTCTCCAGCACGCATGTCTCGTCGTCGACAGCCGTCACCACGCCCACGGCCGGGTTGATCCGGCTCGCGACCGCCGTGGCGGGGGCGCGGACCGTCACGCGCGCGCGATAACGCCACGCCGCGGCCGACACCCGCCGCGCCACGTACGACGCCAGGTCGTCGTCCGGTAGCTCCCTCGGCGTGAACCGAGGCCCGGTCGGTTGCCGTGGCGGTCCCACGCGGTCCACCCGGAAGGTGCGCCAGTCGTCGCGTTCGAGGTCGTAGGCGACCAGGTACCAACGCCGACCCCAGTTGGCCAGGCGGTACGGCTCGACCACCCGCCGAGACGGCGCGCCACCGTGCGTCTCGTAGTCGAACCGCAACGTCTCACGGTCCCGGCAGGCCAGCGCCAGCGCGGACAGCACCTCCGGCGCCGCCGTCGGCGTCTGGTCGTACCGTGGCACCGGCACCGTCTGGCTCTGCAGGGCGTGCACACGCCTACGCAGCCGTGACGGCAGCACCTGCTCCAGCTTCGCCAGCGCCCGCAGCGACGTCTCCTCGACGCCCTCGATGGCCCCACCGGTTGCGGTACGCAGGCTCAGCGCGACCGCCACCGCCTCCTCGTCGTCCAGCAGCAACGGCGGCAGTGCCGCACCGGCACCCAACCGGTATCCGCCGACCGAACCGCGCGTCGCGTGCACCGGGTAGCCGAGGTTTCGAAGCCGCTCGACATCGTTACGAACGGTTCGTTGACTCACCTCGAGCCGTTCCGCCAGTTCGGCACCGGTCCAGTCGCGGGGACTCTGCAGCAGCGACAGCAGGCGAAGCAGCCTCGCGGACGTTTCCAACATGGCGACCAGTCTGGCATTCAATTAGGAACGAACTCTGCCTAATAGCCTCCTAACGTTGTGTTCATGACGAACAGCACCGACATCCGCCCCTTCCGAATCGACGTTCCGCAGGCCGACCTTGACGACCTCCGTGACCGACTCGCCAGGACGCGCTGGACCGAGGAACTGCCGGACGCCGGCGCGGACTACGGCGTCACGGTCGACTACGTGCGGCGTCTCGCCACGCACTGGCAGCACACCTACGACTGGCGCGCCTGGGAGACCAAGCTCAACGCCTACCCGCAGTTCACCACCGAGATCGACGGCCAGAACATCCACTTCCTCCACGTGAGGTCGCCAGAGCCGAACGCCTTCCCACTCGTCCTCACGCACGGGTGGCCCGGATCCGTGGTCGAATACCTCGACGTCATCGGTCCACTGACCGACCCGCGAGCTCACGGCCTCGACCCGGCACTCGCCTTCCACCTGGTCATCCCGTCGATACCCGGCTTCGGGTTCTCTGGCCCCACCAAGGAGCGCGGCTGGACGACGCAACGGGTGGCACGGGCCTGGGCCGAGCTCATGCGACGCCTCGGCTACGACCGCTACGGTGCGGTCGGCAACGACGGTGGCTCGATGATCTCGCCCGAGGTCGGTCGGGTGGACTCGTCGCACGTGGTCGGGGTGCACGTGACACAGATCTTCTCCTTTCCCAGCGGTGATCCCGCCGAGTTCGAGGGCATGACGGAGGACGAGCTCGCCGCCATGGCCCACCTGCAGTGGTTCCACGAGAACCTGGGTGCGTTCGGCCAGTTGCAGGGCCAGCAGCCGCAGACACTGGCGCACGCGCTGGCCGACTCGCCGGTAGGGCTGATCGGGTGGAACGGTCAGCTCTTCGGCGACGCGGTCGACATCGAGTTCGCGCTCACCAACATGGCGATCTACTGGTTCACCCGCACGTCCGCGTCATCGGCGCGGTTCTACTACGAGAACGCGCACACGGACGCGCCGACCGAGCCCACCACCGTGCCGATAGGACTCGCCTCCTTCGCCGGCGACTTCAAGTCCATTCGCCGGTTCGTCGACCGTGACCACAAGAACGTGGTGTCGTGGCACGAGTACGCCGTCGGCGGTCACTACGCGGCCCACCAGGCGCCGGACGTGCTGGTCGCCGACCTGCGTGGTTTCTACGGCGGTCTGCTCGCGGAGCACACCGACGCCGGTGCTCGGTGAGGGTCGACGTGGCGCCGGTACGCGTCGGCCGGCGCCACGCCCGATGGTCTGTGTGGTCGTCTCGACGTCGGTGTCGATGTGGTCGTGGGAACCTTTTGTCGAAATGGCGTGACGAGCGCTGGATAAGTCCATGGCTGATGGCCGTGCCTTAGAGCCCGTTCCTGAACCTATTTGGTGAGGCGTCGGCTGGTGATGCGGATCATGGTCCAACGGACCATGGCGGCGTGGTGTTGTGGGAGTCGTTCGTAGTCGCGGACGCAGCGGCGGTGTCTGGTGATCCATGCCAGGGTT